>NZ_JCASIC010000016.1:0-120876 GCF_059685695.1 Telluria sp. PB2R4
GACGGCAAGCTCGCGCTCGCGCGTGCCGGCTGGGCGCCGGCCGCAGCGGGCGCCGGCTGGGCGGCAGCGAGCGGCAGCGCGACCGCGCCCGCGTCCGCACTTGCATTTGCACTTGCATTTGCACTTGTACTTGCACTTGCACTTGCACTTGTACTTGTACTTGTACTTGTATTTGTACTTGCTGCGACCGGAGCCGCATCGGCGGCGCGCTCCTGGCGCTCCGGGGTGCCGGCCAGGCGCATGGTGGCCGACAGCGCGGCCGGCATCGCCATCATCGCCGGCATCAACGGCATGCTCATGGCGGCCAGCAGCGGCTGGGAGGCGCTGTCGCCGGCGACCTCAAGGTTTTCCTCCTGCGCGTCGGCAGCGGGGAGGGCGGCGCCAATGGCGGCATCAAGCGGGGCGGCGTCCAGCGCGGGTTGCGGGAGCTCGGCCGGCAGCGCGACATCCACTTGCATGAACTGCAGGAAGGCGAGCGGCGGCAGGGCGCCCGGCTGGACGGCGGCCAGCGTCGGATCGAGCGGCAGGCCTTCGCCGGCGGCTGCGGTGTTGACCGCGGTGTTGACCGCGGCGTCGCTTGACGCGGGCAGGGAGGCGCTATTCATCGTGATGTTCATGGTTGGGTCGTACCAGTGTCGTTGTCGCCCGCGAGGGCATAGGCCATCCAGCCTTCTTTATTGGCCAGCATGTCTTCCATGCGCGCCTGCAGCTGCGCGCTGGCTTCGGCCAGCGCACGTGCGGCGCCCGCGTGGGCCGCGCGCAGGCGGCTGGCTGCGGCCAGCTCGGCCGCGCTCCAGGGCCGGCCGCCGGCCAGCGCCTCGAGCCGGGGACCGAGCTCGCGTACCGCGCGGCCCAGCAGCTCCCAGTCGGCGCGCGCGCCGGCATCCAGCAAGACCTGGCCCAGGCGGTCGATGGCAGGCGTCCTATCCATTGCGCTCCTGGACTCCCTTCCAGCCCTGGCGGATCGTGGTCAGGATGCGCACCACTTCATCGACCATGGCCGGGTCCATCTTGATGCCGGCGCCGTGCAGGTGGTTGGCGCAGAAATCGTAGATGCGCGCCAGGTTGGCGACGGTCTCGCCGCCCTGCTCGAAGTCGAGGGAGCTGGACAGGCCGTTGATGATCTCGACGCACTTGTCGATGCTGGCCGCCTTGGCTTCGAAGCGCTTGGCGGCAATGTGGGCGCGGGCGCGCGCCAGCTCGTCGAGCAGGCCGTCGGTGAGCAGCAGCACCAGCTCGACCGGCGAGGCGCGCGAGGTCTGCGCGTCCAGGTTGACGGCGTGGTAGCTGCCGTAGGCTTCCTGATAGGACATGATCGATTCCGTAAGTATGGTAGGCGTGTTCAGTCTTTGTCGTTGCCGAACAGGGCATCGAACATCGACACGTTGTTGGTCATGACGCCCTGCATCGAGGCCAGCGCCGTGAACTGTTTCAGGTAGCGGTTGTAGGCCGCTTCGTGCTGCTTGTCCAGGAAGGCCTGGCGGTCGGCAAGCAGCTCTTGCTTGTCGGTGGTGGCTTCCTTGCGCTTCTTGATCTGGCCGTCCGCGCTGTTGCTCCAGCCTTTCAGGAACTTGTCGAGCGCGCCGGCGATGCCGGTCGGGGTCGACGTCGAAGCGCTGCCGATGATGGCATCGAGGCCGGTCGGCTTGAGCGCCAGCTGGCTCTGCAGGCGGTCGGTGCGCACTTCGAGGGTGCCTTCCTTGGTCGCGATGATGCCGAACGAGGCCAGCGTGTCGCCGGCGGTGGTCGGACGCAGCAGCGAGACCAGGCGGTCGTTGAGCGCGCGGATGCCGCCGTCGTGGGCGAAGGCGCCGGACGCCGCGCCCGTGGCCGGGTCGCCGGCATCGGTCAGCTTGTTCAGTGCGGACTTGAGCTTGTTGTAGGCGTCGACGAAAGCCTGCACGTTGGCGGTGGTGCCGGCGCTGTCGGCGCCGACCGTGATGCTCAAGGGCGCGCTGCCGGTGGTGTGCGCCTTGGTGAAGCTCATCTTCACGCCGTCGATGTTGGTGAAGGTGTTGGTGGCCTGGATGATCGAGGTGCCGTTCTCGGAACCGACGCGGATCTCGGCGTCCTGGGCGGTCACCAGGGTGCGCACGCGGGCGTCGCCGATGGGCGCCTCGTTGGCCGCTTTGATGCTGGCCGGGCCGGTCACCGCCGAGGTATCGAGGGTGATCGCGGTGCTGGCGCCGGTGTTCTTCGCAGTCAGCACCAGTTCGCTGGTTGCGCCGGTGGTGATGATCGAGGCCGTCACCAGTGAGGTGTTGCCGCTGGCGCCGTTGATCGCCGCCGCCAGTTCGCGGGTCGACAGGGTGCCGTTGGCGTCGGTATCGGCCGCGTTCAGGTCGACATTGAAGGCGAGGGCGCCGCCCATCTTGATGCCCAGGGTGCCGCCGCTGCTGGTTTCGGTCAGGCCGTTGTAGGACACCTGGCTGGCGGTGGCCAGCTGCTTGACGAAGAACGAGTAGGAACCGGCCGCCGCGGTGGGTCCGGCGGTGGCGCTGCCGTAGGCGGTGTCGCTGAAGGTGGCGGCCTGCGCATACATGCTCTTGCCGGTGCCCGCCACGGTCGACAGGCTGGTCTGGAAGGCCAGGATCGCCGAATTCAGTTCGGTCAGGCCCTTCAGGGTGGCTGCGGCGTTCCTGCCCTGGGTGTCGAGGATCTGCTGGCGCGCCATGACGTATTTGTCCGCCAGCGAGTTCGCCGTGTTGACCGGATCGTAGGTTGGTGCGGTGATTGCCATGTGCTTCTCCTTGCTCTTGTTATGCCGTCGGGCGGCTTGCCATCCACGATTGCGTCGCGATGTCGTCTTCGCGCTTGCGCAGCGCGCGTTCCTGTTCGCGCGCGTGCGCGTCTTGATGTTGTTCGAGCACCTTGCCCAGCAGCTCGCGTTTGGTCCAGGCATCGGCCAGCTTGCGCTGCGAGACCGCCATGTTGGCCTCGTGCAGGGCCAGGTCGGTGCGGTGCAGGTCGGCCATCGCCATCACGTTCTGCTTGTAGGCGCCGCAGTTCAGTGCCAGCGCCGGGGGCAGTGCCCCGGTGGCGCCGCTGCCGGTCGCCAGGCCATCCAGGCGCGCCAGGTTGTTCTGGTAGCGCGCGCGTGTCGCTTCCTGGGTGCTCAGATCGGCCTGCAGGCGGTCGACGTCGAGGCTGCGCAGTTCCACCAGGGTGCCGAGGCTGGCGATGGTGCGCTCTTTCATTCCGGTGCTCATGCCATCATCGCTTTCAAATGTTCGACGCAGCCGTCCATCGGCGCCTCTTCACGCGTGCCCTGGCACAGGAAGGCTTCGATGTGCGGGTGCAAGCGCACCGCCTTGTCGGTTTCCGGGTCGGCGCCGGGCACGTAGGCGCCGAGCGGGATCAGGTCGCGCACGCGCGCATGCCTGGCCAGCGCCGCCTTCAGCTTGCGGGCGGCGAGCGTGTGCTCGTGGCCGACCACCTGCGCCATGCAGCGCGAGATCGACTGGGCGACGTCGATCGCCGGGTAGTGGCCGCGTTCGGCCAGCTCGCGCGTGAGCACGATGTGGCCGTCGAGGATCGCGCGCGCCGAATCGACCACCGGATCCTGCTGGTCGTCGCCTTCGGCCAGCACCGTATAGATCGCGCTCATGCTGCCTCTCGGGTTCTCGCCGTTGCCGGCCGATTCCACCAGCTGCGGCAGGTTCGAGAACACCGAAGGCGGATAGCCGCGCGTGGCCGGCGGCTCGCCCAGCGACAGCGCCACTTCGCGCAGCGCCATCGCGTAGCGGGTCAGCGAATCGCACAGCAGCAGCACGTTCTGGCCGCGGTCGCGGAAGTGGGCTGCCACCGAGTGGCACAATTCGGTGGCCATCACGCGCATCAGGGGCGACTCGTCGGCCGGCGCCACCACCAGCACAGCGCGCCTTAATCCGTCCGGGCCCAAGGACTTCTCGACGAATTCGCGCACCTCGCGATTACGCTCGCCGATCAGGCCCACCACGATCACGTCGGCCACGGTCTGGCGCGTGATCAGGCCGAGCAGCACCGACTTGCCGACGCCGGAACCGGCCATCAGGCCGACGCGCTGGCCCTTGCCGATCGTGAGCATCGAATTAATCGCGCGCACGCCGACGTCCAGCGGCTCCTCCACCGGGGCCTTGCGCAATGGGTTGACCTTGGGCGGGGTGGTGGACAGCGGCTCGTCGCCGCCGAGCTTGCCGAGTCCGTCGATCGGCTCGCCCATGCCATTGACCATGCGGCCCATCCAGGAAGGGCCGATCATCAGCTCCGCCTTGTCCGCGACCGGGAGCACGCGCGCGCCGGTCGCCAGGCCGCTGGCCTTCTTGAACGGCATCAGGTAGGAGACCTTTTCCTTGAAGCCGACCACCTGCGCATCCAGCCAGCCGCCATCGACGGTCTCGATGCGGCAGCGCTGGCCAGTGTGCAGCGGGCAGCCGACGCTCTCCAGCAGCAGGCCCTGGGCGCCGACCAGGCGGCCGGTCGGGGTGGCGACCGGCACGGCCCCCAGTTCGACCGCGCGCAGGCGCGCCGCGAGCGCCGTCATTCCTCGTCCTCCGCATCCAGCAGCTGGTCGCGCACCTGGTCCATCACGGCCGACAGGCGGCCCTGGCAGCCGGCGTCGACTTCATTGTCGCCCGAGCGCACCCGGCATTCGCCCGGCTCGAGGGCCGGATCAGGCAGCAGGGTCCACTTCTTGGCGCGCTTCGGGTCGAGCTCGAGCACGCGGCGCAGTTCCTCCGGATTCAGGAACACCTCGACCGTGTCGCGCGAAGGCGGCATCACGCTCAGGGCTTCTTCCACCAGCGCAAGCAGCTGCACCGGCTGCAATGCCAGTTCGGCGCGGATCACCTGGCGCGCGATCTTGCCGACCAGGTCCACGACTTCTTTTCGCTGGGCCGCGCGCATGTCGGTCTTGAGCTTCTTGAGACCTTTCAGCATGGCGTCGACCGGCTTGGACAGCTGCTCGAATTCGGCGAGCGCCATGGCGCGCCCTTCCTCGACGCCGCGCTGCAGGCCCTCGGCCTGGCCGACCGGGAAGCCGTCGCCGCGGCCCTGGTCCAGGCCGGCCTCATAGCCTTCGCGCTGGCCCTGGCGATAGCCGTCGGACAGCGCGGCCTGCCATTCCTCCGCCGAGCCGGCGCCATTGCCCGCAGTCGCACCCTTCGGCAGGGCGCTGGTGAGCTGGTACAGGGGCGGGAAGTGATAGGGCCGGAATTGCTTCATTCGGCGGTCGCCTCGGCAAACAGGGCGATGTCGATCTCGCCGGCGTCGGCCAGGCCCTTGACGGTGGCCATGATCTCGCGGCGGGTCTGCTCGATGCGCGACATCGGAACCGGGCCCGAACGTCGCATCAGGTCTTCGAAGCTTTGCGCCTGGCGCTTCGGCATCGCGCCCAGGATGGCATCGCGCAGCAGCGGTTCGGCGCCCTTGAGCGCGATCGCCCACTGCTCGAGCGGCACTTCGTCGAGCAGGCGGGTGATGACCTGTTCGGTCTGGCGCGACAGGATGAAGAAGTCGTACATCGACATCTCGATCTGCGACACGACGTCCGGATCGTGGGCGCGCAGCAGCTCCACCATGCCGGCGCGGTTGTCCTGCAGGCGGTTGAGGATCTCGGCGACCTGGCGCACGCCTTCCACACTGGCGCTTTGCGTGTCCAGCGCCGACAGGCAGCGGTTCACCAGTTCTTCGAGTTCGTGCAGCACGTCGCGCTCGATCTCGTCCAGGTGGGCCATGTTCAGCAGCACGAGTTCACGACCGTCGGCGGGCAGCGCTTCCAGAATCTGCGAGGCGAGGGCAGGCGGCAGGAAGGCGAGGAACACCGCCTGCATCTGCACGTGCTCGGTCGCAATGAACTCGGCCAGCCACTTGGGCGAGGCGTACTGCAGGCGCGCCATCATCGGGCGGATCTCGTCGCCGTAGATGGTGTTCAGGACACTGTTGGCGATGTCGCTGCCGAGGGCCAGGTCGAGCGAGCGCTTCAGGTAGCTGCGCGAGGCGCCGTGCAGGCCGCTTTGCTGGCGGTAGTCGTCGAAGAAGTTCTGGACCGCCGTCTTCACGGTGTCGACCTTGATGCCGCTCATGCGCGACATGACCTGGGTCAGCTCCAGCAATTCTTCGCGCTCGAGGCAGCGCAGCACCGCGGCCGCACCTTCTTCGCCGATCGAGAGCAGCACGATGGCGGCCTGCTCGACCGGGGAGAGGACGGCGTCGCCGTCGTCGAAGTTATTCAGTTCGGCCATGTTTTTTCTGTACCCATTGTTTGACGACTTCGGCAACGCGCTCAGGCTCTTTGCCGGCGAGGACTTTCAGATGGTCGACCATCACGTCGACGGCCGAACCGGCCGGCGGAAGGTCGTAGTTTTCGAGCAGCGGGACCACCGGCATCTTGCCGGCGGCTTCGGTGCCCGCAGCCGCAGCGCCCGGCGCCGCCAGTGCGGCGGGGCTGCCAGCCGGCAGCGCTGCGACGGCGCCGTCCGCGGTGGCCGCAGCGCCGCCCGGCGCACCCGGCAGGGCCGGCGGTGCCGGCATCAAAGGCGGCTGCGGCGCCAGGCGCGAGGTGACCGCGCGCAGCAGCGGGCGGGCCAGCAGCAGGTAGCCGAGCAGGGCGGCGAGCGCATACATGCCGTAGCTCGTCATGTCGACCACGTTGTCGCGTTCCTGCCACCACTCCTGGGCCACCGGCACGGCCGGGAAGCTCAGGCTGGAGACGGTCAGCACGTCGCCGCGCGCGGCGTCGATGCCGAGGCCGCCCTTCAGGATCTTTTCGATGTTCGCCAGTTCGGCCGGGGTATAGCCGAGCTTCGGGTTGGCGGCGGTCGCATTGTTCAGCACCACCGCCACCGACAGCTTCTTCAGGCGGCCGCGCGAACGCTTGATCTGGGTGATCGCGCGGTCGTAGGCGTACTGGCGGGTGGTGGCGTTCTTGCGTGCGCTGCCGTCGTCCGGCTTGGCCGCGGCGTCAGGATTTTGCGCATCTGCCTGTGCCGCGGCGGGATCGGCCTGCGGCGGACGGTTCGACAGCGTGCCCGGCACGCCCAGCGCCATGCGGCTGCGCTCCATCTCTTCGCGCATCGCCTCGCTGGTGACCTTCGGGGCTTCGCCGTACTTTTCCTGGGTCTCTTCGACCTTGTCGTTGTCGACGTCGGCGGTGACGCTCAGCTTGAAGTTATTCGCACCCAGCACCGGCGCCAGCAGTTCATTGACGTTGCTGCGCACCTCGTCGGTGTAGCGCTTGGCCGCGCTGTTCTCGCCCTGGCCCTGGGCCTGGCCGTCGTAGCCGTCGCTCAGGTCGACGCGCGAGGACAGGTAATTGCCGGCCTGGTCGACCAGGGACACGCGCGCAGGGGACAGGTTCGCCACGCTGCTCGACACCATGTTGACGATGGCGGCGATCTGCTCGTTCGACAGCGAGCGGCCCGGCTTGACCGCGACCACCACCGATGCCGAGGACTGGTCGCCGGCGCCGGCAACGAAGGAGCTCGACTTGGCGATCGCCAGGTGCACGCGCGCCGAGGCGATCGCGTCCATGGTCAGGATGCTCTGCGACAGTTCGCCTTCGAGGCCGCGGCGGAAGCGCACGTCCTGCACGAAGGAGGACACGCCGAGCGGGTCGTTGCGGTCCATCAGCTCGAGGCCGGCCGGCAGCTGGGCGGTCACGCCCTTGGCGGCCAGCAGCATGCGCACCTTGCCCAGTTCGCCGGAGGGCACCATCACCTGGCCGCTCTCCGGATGGACGCGGTAGGGAATGGCCTCGGCTTCGAGCACGCCCATCATGTCGCTGGCGGAGACTTTTTCGCGCGCGCCGAACACCGGCTTGTAGTTCGACTGGTCCTGCCACAGGAACAGCATGACCGCGGCCGTGATGGCCACGGCCAGGCCGATCAGCAGGGTGAGGTTGTTGCGCAGTGCCGGCGGCATGTCGGGCACCGCCAGCTTCTTGCCGCCAAAGGCGGCCTTGAGGGTCGAAATCACTGGATATTCTCTTCGTGTCTCTGCAATAAGGGAGAGGTCAGACCGGCAGTTTGATCAGTTCATCGACGGCGCCCATGACTTTGTTGCGTACTTGCATGAGCATCGAGAAGGACAGGCTGGCCTGCTGGCTCGCCAGCATGGCGCCGACCAGGTCGTCGCTCTTGCCGGCGTCGACCGCGGCCATGCGTTCGCCGGCGGCACGGTCTTCGCCATCGACGCTGGCAATGACATCCTTCATGGTCTGGGTAAACGAGAACGAAGCTGGCGAATTGTTAAATGCACTGCCGGTGGACAGGTCGGTCGCCGGGGCGATCGCCAGGCGATTGGCTTCATTTGTCAGTGCGGCAAGGTCAGCTTTGATCAAACCGGCAAGTTCAGTGGCCATGCTTCGTTCCAGTGCGAAAAGGTATGTTGCGGGTGTTGTGCGGAGGCGACAAACTGTGTCTTCTTTTGCCGACAAATTAGCTGGTCAAGGGCCCGGTTTGTTAAATCGATGTCTACGAACGGACGTCTTATTCTTGACCCTTTTGCTGGGTCTCTCCCATGTCACTACAAGGATGAGGCCGCTTGCTGCGATGCGATAGGAGTGATATTACCGTAGGGCAAGTAGGAAATCAAAGGCGAATATCAAAGTCTTCGCCGACGATCTCCATGTATAATTGTTGCCTTGGGGAATGAAAAAAAGTCATTCGCCGTTTCCTAGTGACCAATAAACAATGCCGATGAATCCACTCGACCGATCGCGCAGGGACGGGGCCGACCTTTCTGGAAAGTTCCAGGGTAATTACCAGGTGCTCGATCCCAGCCTGCTGGGCCGCCCGGTGCACCTGCTGCCGAAGTTCGCGCGCCGTTTCGCCGATGCCCTGGGCACGGCGATGGGCGGGCCGGGCGGTCGCCGCTACTGGGGCGCCTGGCGCCTGGTGAACCTGGCGTTCGAGCGCGCTCCCGACGACGATGGCCTGCGCTGGCTGGCGGTGGCGGGCCCGCTGGGTACCGCCGCGGTGGCGTTCGAACGCAGCCTGCTGTTGAGCCTGCTGGAAGGCCGCTATGGCCGCAAGAACCCCTCGCCGAGCGCCGCGCCGAGCGCGCCGCGTGACCCGAGCCTGGAACGCGTGACCGCGACCGAGGAACGGCTGGCGGCGACCCTGACCGCGCAGCTGGTGGAACAGCTGCATGCGCGCGTGGCCGAGGGCCTGGCGGCGGTCGGCGTCGAGGTGCCGGGCGCGGACGCCGCGGTGGTGGAGCCGCCGGTGGCGGCCAGCGCACCGGGCAAGGCCGGCTGGGTCATTCGCATCACCCTGTCGGCACAGGGCGGGCAGCAGAGCCACTGCTGGATCGGCCTGGACCAGGAATTGATGTCGCATGTGCTGCAGGGCCTGAAGGAAGAGCGCAGCAGCGTGCGCACCGCGCGCGCCGGCAATGACGGGCTGTCTTCCGGCCTGTTCGTGAAGCTCGAGGGCCGCCTGGCCAGCAAGGAGACCACGCTCGGCGCACTGTTCGAGCTGAAGGTGGGCGACGTCATTCCGGTGTCGGTCGGGCGCGCCGACGTGCTGCTCGACGAATCGCGCCTGTTCACGGCCGCCGTGGCCGAGCACAAGGGAAAACTCTGTCTAACCTCTTTTGAAGATGCCGAGTAAATGGATATGAACCTGAACGAGCAACTGACTGGTGACGTCATCATCGACGACCTCGACGGCGTCGAAGCCGCCACTGCCGTGGCCGGCAAGAATGCCGCGCGCCAGCTGCCGCAGATGATGCGCCGCATCCCGGTCACCCTGACGCTGGAAGTGGGCTCGGCCCGCATCTCGCTGCAGGAGCTGATGGCGATCGGCCCGTCCTCGGTGGTGCCGCTCGACGCCCTGGCCGGCGAGCCGCTGGTCATCAAGGTCAATGGCGCGCCGATCGGCCGCGCCGAAGTCGTCGTCGCCGGCGAGCAGTACGGTCTGAAGGTCATCGACCTCGACGGCCTGAACCTGGACGCCCTGACGTCATGATGGTGGGTACCCGCGGCGCGGGTCCTGATTCAACTTTGCGCCGCGCGGCGCCGTTCCTGGGCGGCGCTATCGCGCTGCTGCTCCTGCTGGCCGCGCTGCCCGCGGCGGCACAGCAGCAGTCCGGTCCGAGCATCCTGCCCGGGGTGATCCCGGGCTCGACCCAGGGGATGACGGTCAAGTCGCAGATCCTGGTCCTGATGACCCTGCTCGGGCTGCTGCCCGTCATGGTCATGATGATGACCAGCTTCACCCGTTTCGTGATCGTGCTGTCGTTGCTGCGCCAGGCTCTCGGCCTGCAACAGGGCCTGCCGAACCGGATCATCACCGGCATCGCCCTGATCCTGACCCTGCTCGTGATGCGGCCGGTCGGCGAAGCGGTGTGGCGCGACGCTTTCCTCCCCTACGACAAGGACAAGATCGGCCTGGAGCAGGCATTGAAGATCGCCGAGGTGCCGCTGACGCGCTTCATGCTGGCCCAGACCAGCAAGACCTCGCTGGCCCAGGTCGCGCACCTGGCCGGCGAGCCGGCCAACCTGGCGCCCGAAAAGCGCGGCTTCACCGTCAAGCTGGCGGCCTTCGTGCTGTCCGAACTGAAGACCGCGTTCCAGATCGGCGCGATGCTGTTCATTCCGTTCCTGATCATCGACCTGGTGGTGTCGTCGGTGCTGATGGCGATGGGCATGATGATGCTGTCGCCGCTGGTGATCTCGCTGCCCTTCAAGCTGCTGCTGTTCGTGCTGGTGGATGGCTGGACCCTGACCGTGAATACGCTGGTCGGCAGTATCCATGCCTACTAGCGGAGAGAATGAATAATGAGTCCTGATATCGCTGTCGACCTGGTGGTCGAGGCCCTGCAGGTCGTGATGCTGCTGGTCCTGGTGCTGGTGGTGCCGGGCCTGGTCATGGGCCTGATCGTGGCGCTGTTCCAGGCCGCCACCCAGATCAATGAACAGACCCTGAGTTTCCTGCCGCGCCTCTTGGTGACGCTGGCGGCGGTGATCCTGGCCGGCCACTGGATGACCTCCACGCTGATGGATTACTGCGTGTCGGTGTTCCAGCGCGCAGCGACGCTCGCGTCCTGACGGCGACGGACTGGAACGATGGAGCTGGTCGGCTTCCTGCTGCCGCTGATGAATGCCCTGTGGTGGCCGTTCGCCCGCATCATGGCCATGCTGTCGACTGCCCCGGTGCTGGGCGAGGGCGCGGTGCCGGTGCCGGTCCGCGTGCTGCTGTCGGTGGCGCTGTCGTTCATGATGCTGCCCCTGACCACGCAGAGCGCCGCGGCGATGCCCGACCCGTTCTCGCTGGCCGGGGTGGTGACGATGGTCGAGCAGGCCGTGATCGGCGGCGTGCTCGGGCTGGCGCTGCAGTTCGCGATGGCCGTGATCTCGATGCTCGGTTTCCTGGCGTCGAGCCAGATCGGTTTTTCGATGGCGCAGATGAACGACCCGATGAACGGACAGGCGTCGGACGTGGTGTCCGGCCTGCTGTCACTGCTAGCGATCCTGGTGTTCTTCGGCATCGACGGCCACCTGGTGCTGATGGGCGTGGTGGGCCAGAGCTTCAAGGCCTGGCCGGTCGGCGCCGGTTACGGCCCCCTGCTGCTGGAAGCGGTGGCGCTGAACGTGGCCTGGATATTTTCGGCAGCCATGTTGCTGGCGCTGCCGATCGTGTTTTCGACAATGGTGGTGCAGATCGGGTTCGGTTTCCTGAACCGGGTTGCGCCGAGTTTGAACCTGTTTTCGCTGGGCTTCTCGCTGGTGACGATCTTTGGACTCCTGATGCTGATCCAGGTGGTGCGCTTCATCCCCGAGCACTACGTCTCGATGACCAACCAGATCCTGGAGATGCTCTCGGCGCAGATGAGGATGGCGCATGGCCGATAACGGCACCGGTGGCGACAAGACCGAAAAGCCCTCAGCGCAGAAACTGAAAAAGGCGCGCGACGAAGGGCAGGTCGTCCGTTCGCGCGATTTGGCGACCGCGGTCGGCATCCTCGTGAGCCTGAAGCTGTTTGCCATGCTGCTGCCGGGCTACCTCGAGTCCTTCCGTTCGCTGTTCCGGCTGGTGTTCGTGCCGCTGGGCGAAGCCGGCGCGATCGAGAACGCGATGTCGGTGGTGTTCAGCGGCGCCTTGATGCTGCTGGTGAAGATGGTGCTGCCGCTGCTGGCGGTGCCGGTGGCGATCATCGCCGCCGGCGCGCTGCCGGGCGGCCTGATTTTCTCGGGCAAGAACATGGCGCCCAAGTTCAGCCGCCTGAGCCCGATCACCAACCTGGGCAACCTGTTCTCGCAAAAGCACTGGATCGGCTTTGCGACTTCCGCCGCCAAGGCGGCGGTGCTCGGCCTGGTGCTGTGGCATGTGACCGGATCGGGGATGAAGGCCTACGTCGAGCTGCAGCGCATGCCGCTCGCCGACGCGCTGGTGGGCGGCACCTCCCTGATGCTGGACGGCCTGATGGCGATGGTGGCGGTGTTCGTGGTGTTTGCGCTGGTCGACGTGCCGGTGCAGTCCTTCCTATTCACCAAAAACCAGCGCATGAGCAAGCAGGAGCTCAAGGAAGAACACAAGGGCAACGAGGGACGGCCCGAAGTAAAGCAGCGCATCCGCCAGCTGCAGAACCAGCTGGCCCAGCGCAGCGTGCGCAAGAGCGTGCCGACCGCCGACGTCGTGATCGTCAATCCCGAGCACTACGCGGTGGCGCTCAAGTACGACACCAACCGCGCCGAAGCCCCGTTCGTGGTGGCCAAGGGCGTGGACGAGATGGCGCTGTATATCCGCAGCGTGGCGCGCGAGCACAAGATCGAAACCCTGTCGCTGCCGCCGCTGGCGCGCGCGATCTACAACACCAGCCAGGTCCAGCAGCAGATCCCGGCCCAGCTGTACGGGGCCGTGTCGCAGGTCCTGAACTATGTCCTGCAACTGAACGCGTTCCGTGCCGGCCGGCGCCAGGCGCCCCCACGGTTCCCCAACGAGGTGGCCGTCCCATCGCATTTGAGTGAGGTTTCCGCATGAATTCCTTCAATTCCTTCATCTCGGAGCTGAAGCGCCAGAAGTTCGCCGGCCCGGTCTTCCTGATCGCGCTGCTGGCGATGATCATGTTGCCGCTGCCGCCGGCGGTGCTGGACGTGCTGTTCACGTTCAACATCGTGCTCGCGCTGATCGTGATCCTGGTGTCGGTGACGGCCAAGCGCCCGCTCGACTTCTCGGTGTTCCCGACCGTGATCCTCGGCACCACCCTGATGCGCCTGGCGCTGAACGTGGCCTCGACCCGCGTGGTGCTGCTCAACGGCCATACCGGGTCGGACGCTGCCGGCCATGTGATCGAGTCTTTCGCCAACGTCGTCATCGGCGGTAACTTCGTGGTCGGCCTGGTGGTGTTCGTGATCCTGATGATCATCAACTTCATCGTGGTGACCAAGGGCGCGGAACGTATCTCCGAAGTGTCGGCGCGCTTCACGCTGGACGCGCTGCCCGGCAAGCAGATGGCGATCGACGCCGACTTGAACGCGGGCCTGATCAACCAGGAAAAAGCCACCCAGCGGCGCAAGGACGTGGCGGCCGAAGCCGACTTCTACGGCGCCATGGACGGCGCCTCGAAGTTCGTGCGCGGCGACGCGATCGCCTCGATCCTGATCCTGATCATCAACCTGGTCGGCGGCACCGCCATCGGCGCGCTGATGTACGACCTGCCGCTGGGTGAAGCCGCCAAAGTGTATGCGCTGCTCACCATCGGTGACGGCCTGGTGGCGCAGATTCCGGCGCTGCTGCTGTCGGCGGCGGCCGCGATCCTGGTGACGCGCATCGGCGAATCCGGCGACCTCGAAAAGCAGGTAGGCGGCCAGCTGCTGGCCCAGCCGGCGGTGCTGTTCTCGGCGGCCGGCGTGATGATCATCCTCGGCCTGGTGCCGGGCATGCCGACCTTTATCTTCTTCGTGTTCGGCGGCGTGGTCGGCTATGTCGGCTGGCGGTTGACCAAGCAGGTCAAGGCGCCCGACAATGCCGGGGTTGCCGCGATCGAGGCCGCGCTGCGCGACGAACGCGCGCCCGACCTCGACTGGCAGGCGCTGCCCGTGGTGCAGCCGGTGACGGTGGCGGTCGGCTACAAGCTGGTGAACATGATCGACAAGGCGCAGGGCGAGCCGCTCAGCAAACGCATCAAGGGCGTGCGCCAGAGCCTGTCGGAGCAGATGGGCATGCTGCTGCCCGCGATCGGCGTGCGCGACGACCTGGCGCTGCGCCCTTCGCAGTATTCGATCAGCCTGTCGGGCGTCGTCGTGGCCGAGGCCGAAGTGATGCCGGACCACCTGATGGCGATCCCGTCGCCCAACGTGTACGGCGAACTCGATGGCATCCCGGGCATCGAACCGGCCTACGGCATGGCGATCACCTGGATCGCACCCGAGCAGAAGGCCGACGCGCTGGGCCTGGGCTACCAGGTGGTCGAGGTGTCGAGCGCGATCGCGACCCATACCTCGAAAGTGGTGCGCGAATACCTGCACGAGCTGTTCCGCCACGAAGATGTGCCGGCGATCATCGAGCGCCTGACCGCGCTGTCGCCGAAGCTGGCCGGCGCGCTGGAAAAGGCGCTGACCCACACCCAGCTGCTGCGCGTGTTCCGCGTGCTGCTGGGAGAGGGCGTGTCGCTGAAGGACATCGTGGCGATCGCCACCACGCTGCTGGACAGCTCGGAGACCACCAAGGACCCGATCCTGCTGGCGGCCGAAGTGCGCTGCGCGCTGCGGCGCCAGATCGTGTCCGGCATGTTCGGCAAGAAGAAGGACATGCCGGCGTTTAACCTGTCGGCCGAACTGGAGAACATGCTGCTCGGTTCCCTGAACCAGGCGCGCCAGAACGGCGGCGGCAAGGTCGCGCTCGACAACTACCCGATCGATCCGCAACTGCTGTCCCAGCTGCAGATCAACATGCCGGTGGCGCGCGAGCAGATGAAGCAGCAGCACACGCCGCCGCTGCTGCTGGTGCTGCCGCAGGTGCGCCCGCTGCTGGCGCGCTACGCGAGGTTGTTCGCGCCAGGCCTGCACGTCCTGTCCTACAACGAGATCCCCGAGAACCGCGACGTGTCGATCGTCGGCACGGTCGGCTGATCCCACTGCCACCCTAGCGAGGCTTCCATGAACAAACCGATCTATGTCACCCAGCCGGAGATGCCGCCGCTGGAAGAGTTCACTGCCTGCCTGCAGCAGATATGGGACCGGCGCCTGCTGACCAACGGCGGACCGTTCCACCAGCAGCTCGAAGAGGAACTGTGCCGCCACCTCGGTGTGGAATATATCAGCCTGTTCGCCAACGGCACCCTGGCCCTGCTCACCGCCCTGCAGGCCTTGCGCGTCACCGGCGAAGTCATCACCACGCCGTATTCGTTTGTGGCGACCTCGCACTCGCTGCTGTGGAACGGGATCACACCGGTGTTCGTCGACATCGACCCGGTCAACCTGAACCTCGACCCGGCCAGGATCGAATCGGCGATCACGCCGCGCACCACCGCCATCATGCCGGTGCACTGCTACGGCGAACCGTGCGACACCGACGCCATCCAGGCCATTGCCGATAACTACAACCTGAAGGTCATCTACGATGCGGCGCATGCCTTCGGGGTGCAGAAGAACGGGTCGAGCGTCCTGAATTGCGGCGATTTGTCGGTGCTGAGCTTCCACGCCACCAAGGTATTCAATACCTTCGAGGGCGGGGCGATCGTCAGCCCGGATGCGCGCACCAAGCAGCGCATCGACCGCCTGAAGAACTTCGGCTTCGTCGACGAGACCACGGTGGTCGCTGCCGGCATCAACGGCAAGATGAGCGAGATCAACGCAGCCTTCGGCCTGCTCCAGCTCAAGGGCATCGACGCCGCGATGGCGGCCCGGCGCGAGGTGGCGCGCAAGTACAGCCGCGCGTTTGCCGACGTGGACGGAATCACCTGCGTGCGTCCCGCCGACGTGGGTACCACCAATCATTCGTATTTCCCGATCCTGGTCGGGCCGGAATACCCGCTCGGCCGCGACGCGCTGTACGACCGGCTCAAGGAACACGGCATCGTGGCGCGCCGCTACTTCTATCCCCTGATCTCGAGCTTCCCGATGTACCGCGGCATGCTGTCGTCGGCGCCGGAAAACCTGCCGGTGGCAAGCCGCGCCGCCGACCAGGTGCTGTGCCTGCCGATCTATCCGGCGCTCGGCGACGAAGACGTCGAGCGGATCGTGGGCCTGGTAAGAGACGCGCGCGCATGATCCGGCGCATCGCGATCGTCGGCGCGGGCGGGCATGGGCGCGAAATCCTGCAGCTGATCCGCGACATCAATGCCGCATTGGCACCAGCAGCGCCGGCGTGGGACTGCGTCGGCTTCCTGGCCGATGCCGGCTTCGACGCGCCGCCGGCGGTCGCGGGCCTGCCGGTGCTGGGTGATCTCGGCTGGCTGGCGGCCAATCCCGACGCCGCGGTGGTGGTGGCGGTCGGTGCGCCGGCGGCGCGCAAGCGGCTGGTGCGCCGCATCCGCGCGCTGGGCGGCAATTCCTTCCCGGTGCTGGTGCACCCGCGCGCCTGGATCGGCGCCGGCGTCGAGCTCGGCGCGGGCAGCGTAGTCTGCGCCGGCGCCATGCTCACCACCGACATCCGGCTGGGCGAGCACGTGCACGTGAACGTCGGCTGCACGCTGGCGCACGACGACGTGCTGGAAGATTTCGTCACGCTGGCGCCCGGCGTCCACCTGGCCGGCAATGTGCTGCTGCGCGAAGGGGCGGAGCTGGGCATCGGCAGCGCCGTGATTCCGCGCGCGCAGGTCGGCGCCTGGTCGGTGGTGGGGGCGGGGGCGGTCGTGACGGCGGACATCGATGCCGATTGCACCGCGGTCGGCGCGCCGGCCCGTCCCATTAAACGGCGGCCGGCCGGCTGGCACGAATCCTAACGGGCAGCAGGTAACATCAAAGCCAGTTCGGCCACGGCCCGGAACACCGCCGGCGTCAGGACCGACTCGGCCTGGTGGGCGGCGAGCGCCGCATGCGCCGGCGCGGCCGGCAGGCGGTCGCTGAAGGTCCAGCGCATCACCTGCAGCCCCGCGTGCTGCACCGCCGCCTCGAGCGTCGGCTGGAGTTCGCGCAGATGGCCGAGCGTGCGGGCGTCCGGGGCATGCAGCGCCAGCGACACCCCGCCCGGCACCGGTTCCACCTGCACCGTCACGCGGGTCCCATCCGGCATGTCAATCTCGAGGCGCAGTGCGGCGCGGCCGCGCCGGCGCCGTCCCGGCGGCTCGTCGCGTTCCTGCGCGACCACGCTCAGGTGCTGGGCCTGGGCGCCGTTCGCATGCACGGTAAAGCGCCAGGCATCGTCCGGTATCGCATGGCGCAGGTGCGCCGGCAGCAGCGGCTGCGGCAGGACGCTGCCCTGCTGCTGGACCGCCAGCGCCGCTGGCGGCAGCTGGCCGGCCAGGGCCTGCTGCTCCCTCACCATCAGCTGGCGGCCGTAGTTGCGCACCATCGAACGCCAGCTTGCTCCCAGCGAGGCGGCATCGCCACGCTGGAAGGACAGCTGGCGCGCCATCACCACCTGGTCGGGCCGCATCGCGTGGCTGTCCAGTTCCGCGGCAGCGGCGCCGGCCGCCGGCGTGGCGGCGCCTGGGGTGGACGCGGCGGGCAGCGCCAGCTCGGCCAGCTCGGCGGCGACGAATGCGCCCTGGCCCAGCGGCGCGGCGACGGCGGGAGCGGGAACGGGCGCAGTGACCGGGCCGACCGCGAGCCTGGGTGCGGCGGGGACGGGCAGCGGCATACTGAGTGGCAGGCTGGACATGGTAATCCGAAGTCTAAAGTAAAAAAGGCCAGCCGGAGTGCGGCTGGCCCTTGGCGGTTCCCGGCGCTATGCGCCAGGAAGCAGAGCCATTACTGCAGGAGCGACATGACCATCGAGGACATGCTGTTCGACTGCTTCAGCATTGCGGTACCAGCTTGCAGCAGCATCTGGTTGGAGGTCATGTTCGCGCTTTCGCTCGCGAAGTCGACGTCCATGATCAGGCCGGTGGCGGCCTTGCTGTTGGTGCTGATGTTCGACAGGTTGTTGTACACGTGCTCGAGGCGGTTGGCCGCGGCGCCCAGGTCCGAACGGACCTTGTTGACCGATGCCAGGGCCGTTTCCAGCTTGCCGATGGTGGTGTTGGCGTTGGTGCCGGCGGTCAGTTCGCTACCGGTGGTGGTGCTGCTGTAGTTGACGGTGGCCGAGCTGACGTCGCTGACGACTTGCGAAATCGCGGTGCTCAGGTTCACGCTCATGGTCTCGCTCGACGAGGCGCCGATCTGGAAGGTCATGGCGCCGGCGCGCAGGGTACCGTCGTTGGCGGTACCGACCAGCAGCTTGGTGCCGCCGAAGGTGGTGTTCTGCAGGACGTTCTTCAGTTCCAGGCCCAGTGCGTCGAATTCCGACTGCATGGCTTCCTTGTCCTTGGCGGTCGACGAAGCGTCGGCCGACTGGGTTGCCAGATCCTTCATGCGGACCAGCATGTTGCCGACTTCGTCCAGCGCGCCTTCGGCGGTCTGCAGCATCGAGGTCGAGTTCTGGGTGTTGCGCATGGCGACGGCCATGCCCGAGGTCTGGGCTTTCAGGCGCGAAGCGATCTGCAGGCCGGCGGCGTCGTCCATTGCCGAGTTGATGCGGTAGCCGGTCGACAGGCGGGTCATCGAGGTCGACAGCGAGCTCTGGGTGCGGCTGATCGAGTTTTGTGCGGACAGTGCAGCGTTGTTGGTGTGAAGGCTCAGCATGGTGGCTCCTGATTGATTGGTCTGAGGTTCGAATCGACTGCGGTTCGCACCGCGGTTCCGAGTGCGTCACTCGCTCTCATCAGTACAAGGCGACCGGTCTGGTCGCCTCATTAAGTTCCATGTGGAAATATTTTTGAGCCGGCCTATTGTTGTTCTTCCGTCACCAGGTCGGACAGGCGCACCCGGATCGGGGCCGCCGCCTCCCCAAGGCACCAGCGCGCCCACATCTGGCGCAGGCCCAGCTCCATGGCTGCCGCCGTCACGCCCGGATAGCCGAGCAGGGACTTGAGGAAGCGGTCGCGCATGCTTGCACGCATGGCCGCCAGCGCGCCCAGGTTCTGCGAGAGGAACACACCCAGCTTGACGTAGGTCTCCTCGTCTTCGGTGAAGAAGCTGTTCAGGCCGAGGTGGGTCAGGAAAGGCCCCGGGCTGTGGCTCGGGTTGGTCGCGCCGACGGTTGCCAGCGTCGGTACGCCCATCCACAGGGCATGGCCGATGGTGGTCGAGCCGCCGTACGGGAAGGGGCAGAGGCAGATGTCGACGTCGTCGTGCTGCTTCAGGTAATCGTACAGGGGCGCGCGCGGCCGCAGCAGCAGGCGCTCGCGGGCGATGCCTTCCTGTTCGAACCAGGCGATCACCACGTCGTCGATGCCGGCCTGCATGCCGCCGAGAAGCATCCGGGAATCGGGAATCGCATGCAGCAGTTTCGCCCACTGGGCGATCACGTGCCGGCTCAGCTTGCTCGCACGGTGGAAGCTGCCGAAGGTCAGGTAGCCGTTGCGCTGGGCAGGCAGGGGGCTGACCGGCGGCGCACCGGGCTCGGGCATGAAGGGGGTACCGAGCGGCAGCCGCACGATCTGTTCCGTGAACTGGTCTTCGTAGCGTCCTTCCGGCACGAGGAACTGGTCGCACAGGATGTAATCCATGGCGCGCAGCCCGGTGGTGCCGGCATAGCCGATCCAGGTGGCCTGTACCGGCGCCGGCCGGCGCGCGAACAGCGGCAGGCGGTTCATGGCAGAGTGGCCCGAGAGGTCGATCAAGATGTCGATGCCGTCCTCGCGGATCAGGCGCTCGACCGCGTCGTCATCGAGATCGACGATGCTGCGCCAGCCCGCGGTGCAGGCGCGCAGGCGGTCGCTGACCGGGTCTTCCGCCACATGGTTATGGTAGGCGAACAGCGCGAGCTGGGCGCTGTCCTTCAGCACCTCGAAGATCGGCATGATGAACGAGGCGACCGCATGGTTGCGCAGGTCGGCCGACACGAAGCCGATCTTCAATGGGCGCTGCGGGTCGGGCAGGTTGGCATGCGGCTGGCGCAGGGCCGCCAGCGGTGTCTCCCAGCGGGTGCCGTAGGCGACGTGTTCGCGGGTCAGCTCGTCCGGGTCGAAGGTGCAATGGCTCAGGATGAATAGGAAGGCGCTGTGGGTTTCCGGGCTCGGATGCGTCTCGAACACCCGTCGTGCCAGGCGCAACGCCTCTTCCCATTCGCCGATCGAGAAGCAGGTGTGCAGCAGCCCGCGCAGCATGGGCTGGTCGTCGGGCGCGAGCGCCTGGGCGCGCCGCAGCGCCGCCAGCGATGCGCCCAGGTCGTTGCTATTGCGCAGGGCGTTCGACAGGTTGACCAGGGTATGCGCGTCTTCCGGCGCCTGCGCCAGCACCGCTTCGAAGCAGGCGATGGCTTCCTTGTGGCGCTTCAGGTTGTCGTGGCAGACACCGAGGCCGCCCAGTGCCTTGATATGGTCGGGCCGGACCGCCAGCACGGCCTCGTAGTGCCCGGCGGCTTCCGCGTGGCGCTTCAGGCGCAGCAGCTGCTCGCCCAGGTCCAGGTGCACGTCCGGCTGGCCCGGATCGAGGGCGAGCGCCTGTTCCAGCACCGCGACGGTTTCCTCGATCTTGCCCTGGGCATGCAGGGTCGAGGCCAGGGTGAGCAGGAAGCGCGGCGTTTCGGGTGCCAGCTCGACCGCGCGGCGTGCACTGGCTTCGGCCTCTTCACTGGAACCGGCGCGCAGCAGGGCGATGCCCAGGTCCTGGTGCAGGTCCGGGGTCTCCTGGTGGCGCAGGGCGGCGCGATACACCTCGGCCGCCTCAGCGTAACGTTCCAGTTCCAGCAGCGCCGGCGCCAGCACCGCCTGCAGGTCGCGCATGCCGCGGTCCAGGCGCAGGGCGCGCTGCAGGCAGGCGACGCCTTCCTCGAGCTCGCGCGCCTTCAGCAGCGCCAGGCCCAGCAGGGCCTGGGCAGTCGCGTCGTTCGGGTTGCGGCGCACCGCGCGCCGTTGCTGGTCGAGGCCGCTAGCTGCGCCCGTGCGGGTCATGTTGTTCATGTGTTCACCTCGTACATGGCGGCAATGGAAAGGGGGAGGAAGCTCCGGATGGACATGCGGCGTCCCGCACGACGCCGTGACTAAATGTTTCTATGCGGGAATATATGCGATTTTACCGGCTTGCTTGTTAGTTGTAAGCAGTTTTTGTTGGGGAAGGCTGGGAAAATTAACCGCTATTGGCAAAGCGGCAGTGCCAAAGCTTTACTGCGCCGAGCAGAAACCCGATTACGATGGTCAAAAAACGACGAGCCACATCCACATCTGCGAGGCAAACATGAAGACGGCAGTATTCAGCGCACGGCGCTACGACAAAATCATGCTAGTCAAGGCGAACGCCGACGCCGGCCATGAATTGCGTTTCATCGAAGACCGACTGGACATCGACACGGCAGTCCTTGCCGCGGACTGCGAGGCAGTGTGCGTATTCGTTAACGACAATGTCGATGCGGGAGTGCTGGCCCTGCTGGCCGCCCAGGGCACACGCCTGGTCGCTACCCGATCGACCGGCTACAACCACATCGACGTCGCCGCCGCCGAGCGCCTGGGCATTGCGGTAGTGCGGGTGACGGATTACTCGCCGCATTCGGTGGCCGAGTTTGCGGTCGGCCTGTTGTTGGCTGTGAACCGCAAGATCGCGCGGGCCAGCGCGCGCACGCGCGATGGAAATTTCGACCTCGATGGTCTGATGGGCGTCGACTTGCATGGGAAAACCGTCGGCGTGATCGGCACCGGCAAGATCGGGACGATCTTCGCGCGAATCATGCACGGATTCGGCTGCACGGTAATCGGCCATGACCGGTTCCCGAACCCTGCATTCGAGGCGCAGGGAGGCCGCTATCCCGGCATCGACGAGCTGCTCGACTGCAGCGACGTGGTGTCACTGCACTGCCCGCTTACTGAGGATACCCACCACATTGTCAACGCTGGCTCGCTGGCCCGGGCCAAGCGGGGCCTTATCCTCGTCAATACCAGCCGGGGTGGCCTGGTCGACACCGAGGCCGCTATCGCGGCTCTCAAGACCGGCCAGTTGGGCGGTCTCGCGATCGACGTCTACGAGCAAGAGGCGAGCCTGTTCTTCCAGGACCTGTCGTCGACCATCATCACGGACGATGTGATCCAGCGTCTGGTGTCGTTTCCCAACGTGATTGTCACCGGACACCAGGCCTTTTTCACGGTGGAAGCGATTGGGCAGATCATGCGCACCACCATCGACAGCATCACTGCCCTCGAGCGCGGCGAAGTGTTGCGCGACCACATCCCCATGCCCTGAGCCAGATGCGCTCGGCAGGCGCATGGGGCGATCGCGAAGGATGCTGCCAAGCTTTATAATGCTCTGTTGAGCCGTAAAGCGACTGAACGATTGCACTGTCCAGTTGAGCGCATGGGGCTCCTCATTACTTGAGCATAGAGAATTACGGATTGTATGAAATACCGCAAGCGAACCTTAAGTGTCGCCCCCATGATGGACTGGACCGAGGAATAGGTGTTTACAGAGGGAGCAGGTCCTCTGCCATAGCAATTTTGTAGCAAAGGATCAGCGCAAATTTTCTATACAAGTGCGCGCACCTAATCATGAAGCAGGCTCAGCACCCGCTCTGGCTTTGTGTGCCGGGTAACTTTCAGCGTAGCCAGGTTTGATAGCTGTGGTGATGGCCAAGTCGGCTAGCCGGCACTACTGTGGTGTCAGGTGGGATATGTGCACCGCATACAACTACTGATTTAAAGGAGTGCTAACTCAGCAGGAGTGAGTCAGCTCTGATTATGACGTGAGCTCCGGTGCCTTCAGCCCATCAGATGCGTGCTGTTCTTTTTGAAGAGAAAGACGTGCTAGCGCGAAAGATTGTGGCCACGGTTGACGCTCTAGGTAATGTTGCGATTGGCGTCGAGTTACCGCAAAATGCACTTTCCCATCAAATTCGTTTGTTTTCGCTCATTCCCTCAATCGCTTCCTGAGCCGGTCTTTGAAATACTGGCGCCTCCGCCTCCTTGTCTGCACTGGGGCGCGCGGACGAGCTCGCAAGAAGACTCCGCGCCGAGCGCGTCCAAGATCGCACACGAACTCGCAGTGTCAGCTACCAGGCAACGCCCCCTCAGATGTCGAAGCTGTGCCTCGAGTGCTGTGAGCGACGCAATACGCTCTGCTACGTGCCTGATATGTTCGTCTAACACGTCATTGACGCCAATACAGTCCCCATCTGGATGGTCACGGAAATCCAAGAGGATTCTGATTTCGTCTAAGGTCATATCCAGGGCCCTGCAATGACGGATGAACAGCAACCGTTCGCTATGCTGTGCATTATAAGCGCGGTAGTTATTCAACGATCTTTCAGGCGCCATGAGTAGGCCAATCCGCTCGTAATACCTGATCGTCTCGACCAGGCAGCCCGTTTGCACGGCTAATTCCCCGATTTTCATGTGCTGTTCCGTTTATCGCTGGATGAATGCTTGACTCTGTACTTGCTATAGGGTTTTAAATGAAGACTATACACAGTTTGCGAGGATCGGTGATGTCGGGGTGTCAAACCAAATCATGTTGCGCGAAGAGTGCGCCAAGCGAGCCTGTGGCAGCCGCGGCGGCCGTCCAGACCAATGGACTGGTCCTTCGAATCGAACAGATGGACTGTCCGACCGAAGAGGGTCTCCTGCGCGGGGCTCTCGGACGCGTACCAGGCGTCGAAGCGCTGGACTTCAACCTCATGCAGCGCCGGCTACGGATCGAACACACCCTGGAGGACCCGGCGCCGATCATCGCAGCGGTCCGTGCGACCGGCATGGAGCCGGTTGTCGATGGTGGCGCAGCGCGCCCGGCAGAGGGCAGGAGCGTGTTCCGGATCGAGAACATGGATTGCCCGACCGAGGAGGCACTCATCCGTAGCAAGCTGTCAACCCTTCCGCAGGTCGGCCAGCTTGAATTTAATCTGGTCCAGCGGCGCTTGAGCGTTACGCATGCGGGGCCCGCAAACGCCATTCAGGAAGCGTTACAGTCTGTCGGGATGCACGCCGTGTTCATCGAGACGGATGCCCAAGCGAAGTCAGAACCTGCACAACCAGCCGCCCGGAAATGGCCGCACGTGGGACTGCTGCTCGGCCTGGCCGCAGCGGCGGGCGCCGAGATCATTGCGTGGACGACGGGAGTCGAGAACGCGCTGCCCGTCATCCTGCTGTCGCTGCTAGCGATCGCGACGACGGGGTTTGGCGTGTACAAGAAGGGCTGGATCGCTCTCAAGAACCGAAATCTCAACATCAATGTCCTGATGTCGATTGCAGTGACCGGCGCCGTGCTGATCGGCCAGTGGCCCGAAGCGGCGATGGTCATGGTCCTCTTCGCGATCGCCGAGTTGATAGAAGCCCGCTCGCTCGACCGCGCAAGGAACGCCATCCACGGCCTGATGGCCCTGGCGCCGGACCGTGTCAGTGTCCGTCTAGCGGACGGCACTTGGGAGGATCAGGACGCCGACACGGTGGCAATCGGCGCCTTGGCCCGTGTTGCGCCTGGCGAGCGAATCGCACTGGACGGGGAAGTGACCTCAGGGCATTCCTCGGTCAACCAGGCGCCGATCACGGGCGAGAGCATGCCAGTTCCCAAAACGGTCGGCGCCAAGGTGTTCGCCGGAACGATCAACGAAAACGGGTCCTTCGAGTATCGCGTCACCGCAGCACACAGCAATTCGACGCTCTCGCGCATCATCCGCGCGGTCGAGGATGCGCAGGGCAGCCGCGCACCTACACAGCGGTTCGTCGACAGCTTCTCCAGCATCTACACGCCGATCGTGTTCGCCGTCGCGCTTGCCGTCGCCGTCGTGCCTCCGCTTCTGCTAGGCGCCGAATGGATGCCCTGGATTTACAAGGCGCTGGTACTGCTCGTGATCGCCTGTCCCTGCGCCCTCGTGATCTCGACCCCGGTGACTGTCGTCAGTGGCCTCGCGGCCGCAGCACGCGCCGGCATTCTCATCAAAGGAGGTGTCTACCTCGAGCAGGGCGGCAAACTGCGCTCTCTCGCGCTCGACAAGACCGGCACGATCACGCAGGGAAAGCCGGAGGTGACGGACGTGTTGCCCCTGCAGGGCGATGCGCTCAGCCACCTGCAGCTTGCCGCAGCGCTGGCGGACCGGTCCGACCATCCGGTATCGACCGCTGTGAGCCGCCACTGGCAAAGTGAAGCCCGGAGCCTTGGCGTGGCAGCCGCGAGCGAGTTCGAGGCGCTCACCGGCCGTGGCACCAAAGGGCGAATCGATGGAAAGTGGTACTACCTGGGCAATCATCGCCTGGTCGAGGAGCTCGGCATCTGCAGCGACGCGACCGAACAAGTACTCTCCAAACTGGAGGGGGAGGGCAAGACCGCGGTCGTCCTGTGCGACGAAACGGCGCCGCTGCTGGTCATCGGGGTCGCCGATACCATCCGCGAAACCAGCCGCGAAGCGATTGCCCAGCTCCACCAGCTGGGGATCCGGACGGTCATGCTTACCGGCGACAATAAGGTGACGGGCATGGCGATCGCGCGAGAGGTCGGCATCGACGATGCACGGGGCAACATGCTGCCGGAAGACAAGCTCGCTGCCGTCAATGACGAGCTCGCGCGCTTTGGCACCGTCGGCATGGTGGGAGATGGCATCAATGATGCGCCGGCGCTGGCCAAGGCCGATATTGGGTTCGCGATGGGCGCAGCAGGCACGGACACCGCTATCGAAACGGCCGACGTCGCACTGATGGATGATGACCTGCGCAAGATTCCACAGTTCATCCGCTTGAGCAGGCAGACCGCAGCCATCCTGAAACAGAATATCATCGCGGCCCTGCTGATCAAGGCAGTGTTCCTGATCCTGGCTGTCGCGGGCTCCGCCACCTTGTGGATGGCCGTATTCGCCGACATGGGCGCGAGCCTGCTCGTGGTCTTCAACGGGCTCCGCCTGCTCAAGGTTAACGGAACACGGATGTAAGGGAAGAAGGAAAATCCGGTCCGGTTTCAGGGCGCAAAAAGTGGCGGAACGGGCCAGGTGTGCGTGACGCCATAGTGCACCGAGTCCGCAACAAGCGATAGGCCGGCAGGCTACGCTTAACGGATGCATGACCGACCGTCCGCCGCGTAAGCCAGTACCGTAGACTGTTCCGCCTTATTGCTGCTCGCAACGAACGCATCATGTCTATCCTCGCGAGACCTATTTGCTTGTAGGGTATTGGGACGGTAACAATGCGCGCTCCACCAACTCGATCAGGATATGGATCACCTTGATATGGAGCTCCTGTACGCGATCGGCATACCGTCCAGCGCTAGTGCAGATGCAGACATCGGCATTTTTCTCGAGTTGCGAGCCGGGGCGCCCGGTCAAACCGATTACCTTCATGCCTTTCGCATGGGCAGCCTGCGCTGCGAGGATCACGGACTGGCTGCTGCCGCTCGTGCTGATCGCGAACAGAACGTCGTCGGCGGCGCCATTGCCCTCGACGAAGCGAGCGAACACCTTCTCGTAGCCATAGTCGTTGGCGACACAACTGATGTAGCTTGGGTCGCTGATGGCCACCGCGGCCATGGCAGGGCGGTCTTCGCGGAACCGCCCTGACAGCTCCTCCGCCAGATGCATTGCATCGCACATCGAACCGCCGTTGCCACATGAGATAACGCGGCGCCCGCTTCGTAATGCCTGTATAAGTAAGCTTGCACCGGCTTGGATATTGCCCAGTTGGGTATCGTCGCTGATGAGGCGATCGAGTGCGTCACGCGCTTCAACGAGATTGCTCCTGATATGGTCGATCATCGCTTTTCTTCCTCATGGTCATCGTGGCCGGCATGCTCGGGATGGTCGTCGGCCAAGGCAGGGCCAAAGCTATGTTCCTCGGCGGCCTGCTCGCACGGCCTCGTCTCGATCTGAATGGTGCTGTGGTGGATATCGTACTTGCTCGCGATGAGCTGGCGGATGCCCAATAAAAGGGTTTGCGAGTTCGTGACGTCTTCACTCTGCACCACGTGGGCCGTCAAGCTGGCTTTGCCGCTCGTGATCGACCAGACATGCAGGTCATGCACACTCGCCACGCCCGGCACCCGTTCGATCGCTTCCCGCACTTCGGCGATGCCGAGTCCTTCGGGAACGCCTTCAAGCAGCACGTTCATGCTTGCCTTGAGCAGTGTCCAGGTGCGGGGAAGCACCCATAAACCGATCGCGACGGCGATCGCGGAGTCAACCCAGCCCCAGCCCGTGTAGCGAATGACGAGGGCGCCGATGATGACGCCGATCGAACCGAGCATGTCGCTCCATACCTCGAGGTAAGCGCCCTTGACGTTCAGACTGCTGTCCTTGCCGCTCGACAGCAACTTCATGCTGATGAGGTTGACGACCAGGCCCAGGGCGGCAACCAGGAGCATGGTTCCGGACTGGATTTCCGGCGGGTTGTTCAGACGGTCATAGGCCTCATACAGGATGTAGATGGCGACCAGGAACAGCAGCATGGCGTTGAACGCCGCCGCCAGGATCTCGAAGCGGTAGTAGCCGAATGTGCGCTCGCTGTCGGCCGGCCGCCTGCCGATGCGGATGGCCGCAAGCGAGATCGCCAGCGCCGCAGTGTCGGTAAACATGTGCGCCGCATCCGAAATCAGCGCAAGGCTGTTGGTGAGAATACCTCCGACGATCTCGGCGATAAGAAAGGCCGTCGTGAGGATAAGCGCGATCCAGAGCGGCCGTTCGCTCTGGCCCGGCTGCGCTGCGTGAGAGTGTCCTGAACCCATTGTGCTCCCCTTGAGTTGTGATTGTCGTGTGCTACCCGAACTTACTTTTGCTTCCCATTTCTCTCTGTACGTTTCCGAGCTTTCCTCCCAGGGGGCTTGTTCCGATCCCGGTACTTCAGCCAGCCGAGGAAAACCATTACCATCCCGAAGATCGCCAGGCCAATAATGCCGAAAACTTCAAAGAGGTTTTCGTGCAATGACTCCGGCACCTGCTGTGGCAGTCTCATGTCACCTCCATTCGATGTGGCTCTTCATTCGTTACTTTCCAATCGGTCAGTTCAGCGTCCGGCCAAGATTGATCGCGGTTCGCACACATAACACCGGTACGGCAACAAGTCCGGCTAGTGCATCCAGCATTCCTGCAGCGATGCCGGAGTCGCAAAAGGCGACACCGAATGCGAGCGCAGTCGGTACCGCCGATAGCGCAGCGTCGGCCATGCTGACGTTCTCGCCGGCTCGGGCCAGCTCGTAGGCCAGTCCTGCCGTCGTGACAATGGCAAACAATCCTGGCAGGGCAAAACCGGCCAATGCCATGGCATTGGGAGCGTCCCTGTGGAAGATGCCATGTGTCCCCATCGCGGTAACAAATAAAACCAGTACCAGACAACACATGGACAGTGCGATCTGCGCGACCGAGAACGCGGCCTCGACTCTGGGCTTGCGTTGCTCTGCCAGCCTTTCGATCGATATCAGCCGAAACGCAATAGTGGCCGCGTGATACGAAGCTGCGGCTACCAGGATGACGCTTTCAACAATGATTCCTCCCGCCGCGCAGCTCGCGAAAGCAACTCCTTGCGCAACCATGTCCAGCTTGACGAGCCGGCGCCCCACCGGGACGCGCCGGCCCGAAGTGTCTCGACACATATCGCCCTCCCTGTGTTGGGCCGCAGGCGCCGCCTGCGGCCCATGCGCTTACTGGACGACCACTTTCGCAGGCACTACCGGTTCGTCCTCGTTATCCTTGCGATGGGCGAACCGATAAAGCAGGGGAAGCACGAGCAGGGTCAAGGCGGTCGAGGAGAGGATCCCGCCGATGACGACGGTCGCAAGCGGCCGTTGCACCTCGGCGCCGGTACCGGTGGCGATCGCCATCGGTACGAAGCCCAGCGAGGCGACCAGGGCGGTCATCAAGACCGGCCGCAACCGTGTCAACGCCCCCTGCGTGATCGCCTGTTCCAGGTCCATGCCTTCTTCACGCAGGGTGCGGATATAGGAGATCATCACCAGGCCGTTCAGGACAGCCACGCCGGACAAGGCGATGAATCCCACCGCCGCGGAAATCGACAGCGGGATGCCCCGCAAAGCCAAGGCGATGACGCCACCGGTCAGCGCGAAGGGGATGCCAGTAAAGACCAGCAATCCATCTTTCACGTTGCCGAACATCGCGAACAGCAGCGTGAACACGATGAACAGGGCAAGCGGCACAACGATCTGCAGGCGTTGCGTGGCCGACTCCAGCTGCTGGAAAGTGCCGCCCCAGCTGGTCCAGTAACCCGGCGGGACCTTGACCTTGGCCGCGATGGCGGCCTGGGCCGCTGGGACAAAGCTGCCGATGTCGCTGCCGCGCACGTTCGCGCTGACGACGATGCGACGCTTGCCGTTCTCACGGCTGATCTGGTTCGGCCCGGGCGAGAAGTTGAGCGTCGCGACTTCGGCCAGCGGAATGTAGGTCCTGGCACTGCCTTCCGCGCCCGGAAGAGGAATCGGCAACTGCCGCAATGCGTCGAGATCGGCGCGCATCGCTTCCGGCAGGCGAACGACGATGTCGAAGCGGCGGTCGCCCTCGAACATGGTGCCGGCCTCGCGTCCGCCGGTGGCGATCGCCAGGGCCTCCTGCACGTCGCCGATGTTCAAGCCATACCTGGCCGTCTTCTCGCGGTCGATGTCCACGCTCAGCATCGGCAGGCCGCCAGTCTGCTCCACCTTGACCTCGGCCGCGCCCGGCACCCGCTGCAGGACTTCGGCGATTTCCTTGCCGGTCGCTTCCAGCACGGCCATGTCGTCGCCGAAGACTTTCACGGCGACGTCGCTGCGCACACCCGAGATCAGCTCGTTGAAGCGCAGCTGGATGGGTTGCGACAGCTCGTACGCGTTGCCGGCGTATCTCTCCGCTTCCTCCTCGATCGCCGCGATCAGCTCGGCGCGACTCTTTTTCGGCGCCGGCCACGCCGATTCGGGCTTGAGCATCACGTAGCCGTCCGAGATATTGGGTGGCATCGGGTCGGACGCGATCTCGGCGGTACCTGTGCGCGCAAATATCCGGTCGATCTCCGGGAACTTCGCCTTCAGACCCGCCTCGAGCTTTTGCTGCATCTCCACCGACTGGCTCAGGCTCGTGCCGGGAATGCGAATCGACTGCAAGGCGAGGTCGCCTTCGTTCAGGTTGGGGATGAACTCGCTTCCCAGCCGGGAGGCCAGCAGGCCCGAGAGCATTACGAGCACGATCGCGCTGGTGATGACTAGGGGGCCGTTGCGCAGGACCTTGGCGAGGGAGGGCGCATAGAGGCGCTTGGCCGTGACCATGATGCGATTTTCCTTCTCCGTCACGCGCTTGCCGATGAACAGAGCGACCGCGGCGGGAATGAAGGTGATCGACAGGATCATTGCCCCGAGCAGCGCGGCGACCACGGCGAAGGCCATCGGATGGAACATCTTGCCTTCGACGCCCGAAAGGGCAAAGATCGGCAGGTAGACGACCATGATGATGAGCTGGCCGAACAGAAGAGGGCGGCGCGCTTCCTTCGCGGCCGCGAACACCTCATGGAAGCGTTCGGCAAGAGTCAGCTCGCGCCGGCGATGCTCCTGCGCGTGCGCGAGGCGCCGCACGCAGTTCTCGACGATGACGACCGCACCGTCGATGATGATGCCGAAGTCGAGCGCGCCTAGGCTCATCAGGTTGGCGCTGACCCGGTAGCTCACCATCCCGGTGAAGGTGAACAGCATCGCGAGCGGAATGACCATCGCGGTGATGACGGCCGCCCGGATATTGCCGAGGAAGAGGAAGAGGATCACGATCACGAGGACGGCGCCCTCGAGCAGGTTCTTCTTGACCGTATTGATCGCCTTGTCCACCAGTGCCGTCCGGTCGTACACGGGAATTGCCACCACCCCTTTCGGCAGCGAGCGGTTCACCTCGACCATCTTGTTTGCCACTGCCTGCGACACTGCCCGGCTGTTCTCGCCGATCAGCATGAAGACCGTGCCGAGCACCACCTCCCGTCCGTTCTCGGTTGCCGCGCCCGTGCGCAGCTCGCGCCCGACACCCACCGTTGCGACATCGCGCACACGAATGGGAACGCCATCGACGTTGCCGAGGATGGTGTTGCGGATATCGTCCAGGCTGCGCACCTGGCCCGGGGCCCGGACCAGGAACTGCTCGCCGCGGCGCTCGATGTATCCCATGCCGACGTTGCCGTTGTTGCGGTCGATCGCGTCGACGACATCGGACAGGGACAAGCGGTAGGAACTCAGCTTGGCGGGATCAGGGGCGATCAGGTATTCCTTCGCGAAGCCGCCGATCGAATTGATCTCGGTGACGCCCGGGACCTGGCGCAGCTGCGGCTTGATGATCCAGTCCTGGATCTCGCGCAGGTCGGTGGGCGTGTAGGGCGTACCATCGGTCTTTTTCGCGCCGGGTTCGCTTTCCACGGTCCACAGGTAAATCTCGCCCAGACCCGTAGAAATCGGGCCCATCATCGGCGTGACCCCCGCCGGCAGGTTTTCCCTGGCTTCCTGGATCCTCTGGTTGACGAGCTGGCGTGCGAAATAGATGTCGGTGCCGTCCTTGAAAATGACGGTCACCTGAGACAGGCCATAGCGCGACAGCGATCGGGTTTGTTCGAGCCCCGGCAGGCCGGCCATCACGGTCTCGATCGGGAAAGTCACGCGCTGCTCGACTTCGAGCGGCGAATAGCCGGCCGCCGAGGTGTTGATCTGCACCTGGACGTTAGTGATGTCGGGTACTGCGTCGATCGGCAGCTTCTGATAGTTGTAGATGCCGACGGCCGACATCGCGATGACGGCCAGCATGACCAGCCATCGGTGTTCGATGGCGAAGCGAATGATTCGTTCAAACATGTCTGGATCCTCGCTCAGTGCTCATGCTCGGCACTGCCTTTGCCTTGCTGGGCCTTCACGACGAAGCTGCCGGTCGTGACATAAGGCGATCCCGCCGGGAGGCCGGAGAGAATCTCCGTCATCTTTCCGTCGCTCGCACCGGTCGCCACCGGTCGCGCCTCGAAGCCTTTTCCGGTCTTGACGAACACCACGGTCTTCCCATCGAGCGTCTGGATGGCGTCGGTAACGACGGCGACGGCAGCGTCCTTCTGTCCGCTGACGACGCCGACATTCACGAACAGGCCGGGGCGCCAGGCCAGGCCTGGATTGTCGATCACGACCCGTGCATTGGCGGCGCGGGTCTGTTCGCCGAGGAGGTTGCCGACATAGCTGACTTTGCCGGTTACCGACGGCCCTCCGGCCGTCGACCTGACCGTGACCGCCTGGCCGACGCGCACCGTAGGCAGGTCCTTTGGCGTGACCGCGATGGTGACCCACACGCTCGACAGATCCGAGACGAGGAAGACATTGGCATCTTCCTTCACCGCTTCGCCTTGCGAGAGATGCTTTTCGACGACGACCCCGGTGAACGGCGCCCGCAGGACATAGCTATTGTCCGCGCCGGACCCCATACCGGCGCCGATCGCGTCTAGCTTCGCGCGAGCCGCCTGCGACGTGATCTGGGCTTCGTGGTATGCCTGTTCGGCCTGCAGATAGTCCTGCTCGGCAGATATTTTCTGTTCCCACAACTTCTTTTCGCGCGCGTAGGTGATGCGCGCGAGCTCGAGCTGCTTGCCGGCGGCCAGGGAGGAGCTGCGCAGGTCGGCCAGTTCAGCGCTGGCGATGACGGCCAGGGCTTCCCCTTTTTTCACGTCCTGGCCGAGCGAGGCGGACACGGATTCCGCCACACCCGCGACCCGCGGCACGACGTGGGCCGTGCGGTCCTCGTTGAAGCGCACCTCGCCGGGCAGGACGAGCTCGGTGCGGATGCTTGCCGGGCCGGCCGCGGCTGTGGCGATGCCTGCAGCCTGGATCTGCTCCGGGCTCATTTCGATGAGGCCGGGCGGCTCGGCATGACCGCCGGGTTCCCCGGGCTTGGCCTCGGCCGTTTCCTCGGCGTGTTCCCCGCGCTTGGCTTCGGCCGTTTGCTCCGCGTTCTCGCCTCCTTCCTGCGCAGGCATGCCGCCGCCTTTCCAGAAAACGATCAGCAACGCGAGCACGATGCCGACGGCGATCACTCCCCCGATGGAAACCGCCGATTTCTTGTCGATATTGAACTTCATGGACTATTCCTGTTGGTATTGGTGACGCCGGGACCGGTATCGGTAAACCGGCCGAGCTCCGCGACCTGGCGGTAGCTGTCGTAAAGTGCCTGGACGTACTGCGCGCGGCTTTGCAGCAGGGTGCGCTGGGCGTCGAGGACATCGAGGAAGTTGAACTTGCCGGCCTCGAAACCGATGACGGCAGCATCGAAGACCCGTTGCGCTTCCGGGAGGATTTCCTGCCGCATGGTGCGCACCTGTTCCTTCGCCAGTTGCGCCCGCTGGTAGGTACTGGACAGGGTCTGTTCCAGTTGCAGCTGCTGCGCCTCCCTTTCTGCCTGTGCCTTGTCGGCGCGGCTAAGGGAGGCTTGCAACTTGCCTTGGTTCCGGTTGAACAGGGGAAGCGGAACCGACACGCCAAGCACGGTTTGCGAGCGTCCCATCTCTTCATCTTTCTGCCGGCCGACAACGAGGGTGAGGTCAGGCATGCGCTGTGCGCGCTCGACCGAGACCTGCGCCTGTTCGCGCTCGACCTGCAGGCGAGCGCGCTGCAGTTGCGGTGAGTTGGCCAGTTGCGTGCGCAAGACTTCAAGGGAGGGCAGGACGGCAAGCCCGTTCGTCGGCTCGACCAGGGTGACCGCTTCCGGCCGGGTCTGGCCCCAGTACGCTGCCAGCATGCCCTGCGCGATGGCGAGTTCGCCTTCCGCCTGGGCCAGGTCGAGGCGTGCCGTGGACTCGGCTACAGTGGCGCGCGAGAGCTCGACCGGCGACACCCGTCCAGCCGCCACCCGCTTGTCGGCCGCAGCTCTTGCCTTCGAGGCGATGTCGAGCGACGTCCTTGCAAGGCCCGCCCGTTCCTGGGCGCCCAGTGCGTTGAAATATGCCGCGGTCAGGTCGGCACGCAGATCGGCCCGGGCGACGCTCAAGTCCGCTGCCGCGAGCCGGCTTTCGCGTTCGGCCAGCTCGATGCGGGCGCGGCGCTTGCCGCCCAGCTCGACGAGCTGGCTGAGCTCGAAGGTACGCGTACGGGTACCGCGCTGCGTTCCCTCGGTCGTATAGGAGACTGTCGGGTTGGGCAGCGATCCGGCCTGGCGGCGCTCGGCGGTGGCGATGGTGACATCGAGGGCCCGGGCTCGAAGGCCCGGGTTGGCGGATAGGGCCATATCGACCGCGTGGTCGAGCGTTAAGGTCCGGCCGACGGCCGGGATGATGGGGGCCGCGCTCGACTGCTTGCCCGGCGAATCGCCGGCCAGCTGCGCGGCCGCAGGGAGCGCCCATGCCAATAGCACGAGCGACCCCGCAACAATGCGTGTGGGATGCATGAATAAACTCCGAAAACAATAGGCGAAGGTTATTCAGCGGCGATCCGCGTCAGGACCGTCGTGACGACGTTCCAGAAAGACGATGAAATGGATGAGCTACGAGCCGCCGCCGAATCAGGCGAGGGCAAGCCACTGAGGCCGCTCGGGCGGCGCCGTATCAATGGAGGAGAGACGAAGCAGGGGAGACGAGGGAGCGATACGCAGTGGTTCGGATACCGCTACCGCGACCGGGAGTTCCTCGAAGTTGAGAGGGGTGTGGGTGCAGGAAGTACAGTGCGAGTGCAGGGTGCCTGCCTTGGACTTGGACGGCTGTTCAAGGGAGCCCAAGCTTTCTTGAACGGGATCGTCAAACGAAGCGTGGTGGCCGAGATGCTGTGCGGCGCGGCCGGTTTCGTGCTCGCAGTACTCGGCCACGATGCTCCAGCTAAGCTGAAGCATCATGATTGTTAGCAAAGCATAAATAAAACGCCGAGTCATGGGAAAAGTATAGCATGGCCACACGCAGGCAATAGCGCGATTCCATCATTTCCTCAGCTTCGCGATGCTTGGTAAATCTCATCGCAAGTGCCGATATTCTCGTCAATATCGGCCTCTTGTGTCCCGATGTCGATTGCGATGTATTCGAATGCGCCGTCAAGCGGGCCTCTACATTTCAGTCGGTGGCGTGCTTACTTCAGCTGCAGGATGCGACGGGCGCCCGAAAGAACGATCACACCGATCACCGTGCCGACAATCAGATCGGGATAAGGCGATCTGGTCCAGGTGACGAGTGCGCCAGCAGCGATCACGCCGATGTTTGCGATGACGTCATTCGCCGAGAAAATATAACTTGCCTTCATGTGCGCCCCGCGGTCGCGTTTCTTTGCGATTAACACCAGGCAAGCCACATTTGCAATCAGGGCTACCGCGCCAACGCCCATCATCAAGCCCGATTCCGGTTCGCTTCCAAAGAAGGCCCGGCGGACCACTTCACTGAGGGCGCCTAGCGCGAGCACGAGCTGCAGCCAGCCGGCCAAATGCGCTGCACGCGTCTTCAGCGCAGCCGCCCTACCTACCGCGTACAGGGCCAGGCCGTAGACAGCAGCATCAGCAAACATGTCCAATGAATCAGCCACCAGGCCGGTTGATTCGGCGATCAGGCCCCACGTCAGCTCGACCACGAACATGATGGCGTTGATAGCCAGCAGCAGCCGGAGCGTCTTCGCCTCCGACGCGTCGCCGGCCTTGTCATTACCAGCTTCCGCGTGGGACGAATCCGGTTGCGACCCAATCAGATGGGCACCAAGCTTAAGCGGGCCGAGTTTCTGCAGGATGGGATCGACTTCTCCCGTATGCGCAACGTGGAGCTGCCGCTGGGAGAGGTCAAAGTTCAGGGACTGAACTCCGCCGACATCCGCCAGTGCCATGCGGATCATGTTCTCCTCTGAAGGGCAGTCCATCTTGGGAATCCCGAGGGTACTCAGCATACGTTTGCTGTGGACTTTCGGCTTGGCTGGATGAGAACCGCGCAACTCGACACCCAGCCGCAAGGGCTGCAGCACCTCCAAAAGGGCATCCGCTTTCCCATGGTGAAGCACAGTCACGGTGCGGGCGTTGAGGTCGAAGGCAATGTTGTCGATGCCCGAGACTTTGCCCAAGGCCATCCGAATCAGATTCTCTTCTGAAGGGCAGTCCATCTTGGAGACAAACAGTTCGGTTTCGAGGCGGGCTGCCGCAGCGGTTTGGTTTTGTGTCATGACGATGAGCCTTGGGTCAGATTTTTTCGAAGGATAAAGCTTGAACCCGCTTCAAGGTCAAGCGTGCTCGCCACGTGAGAGCCGCGCAGCCGGGGAAATAGTTTATTGCTGAGGTGAGAGGGCGCCGATGATGCTGCAGTCGGAAAACCGACCGCCCCGGCATGAGATGAGGAGACGGGAAAGGTGTTCCTTCAGTAAGTTGAGGTCCCTGATCTTCTGCTCGACTTCGGCAAGATGCTGCTCGGTCAGCGCAGTCACGGCACAGCAGTCGCCATCGAGGTTGTCGGAAAAGGCCAGCAGGCTTCGTACCTGATCGATCGTGAAGCCGATTTCCCGGGCGCGGCGAACGAAGCTCAGGCGGGCCACATCCTCGCTGCCGTACAGCCGATAGTTACTGCCGGTCCGGGATGGAGAATCGAGCAAGCCGATTTTTTCATAATAGCGAATCGTCGGCGCAGGGGTCTGCGCCGCGGCGGCCAACTGGCCTATCGTTAAAGTGCGTGACATATGCTTGACCTTAAAGTGGCTTCAAGGTTTATAAAGTTCATTTACCAATCCGTCAAGCAAATTCGATCATGCGCACCAAGATGAACTTCTGTGTCACCGCAGCCTTGCTGGCCATGTGCGCAGCTGTGGGTCCTGCCTTTGCCGAAGGCACGGTACTGACGCTTGCCGACGCCGTTGCCAGAGCCCGTGCCCAGGCGCCGCAACTGCAGAGCGCCGATGCAGCACTGCGGGCTGCAGACGCCAATGTGCGCCTGTCCGGCCTGCGGCCGAATCCGACACTTTCCGTGGAAGCGGAAAATGTGATGGGGTCGGGTCGCTATTCCGGTTTCGGCGGGGGAGAAAAGACGGTTTCGCTGTCGATGCCCCTGGAGCTGGGAGGCAAGCGGGGCGCCCGGCTACGCGTGGCCCAGGCCGAGCGCGCTGCTGCCGACGTTGGTACGCGCTCCGCTGAAGCCGAACTGACGTTCCAGATCACCGAGGCGTTCGTTAACCTTGCCGCCAGTGAGCGCTACCTTGCGATCGCAAAAGCCGGTCATGAGCTGGCCGAACGCGCGCATCATGCGGCACGCGAGCGGGTACGGGCCGGGAAAGCATCCCCCATAGAAGAGCAACGGTCGGACGTGCTACGAATTAATTCCGAGGTTCGCTTGGGAAAGGCAATGCGCGCCGCCGAGCTGGCGCAGAAAACGATCGCGCGGCTGACAGGCGCGCCAATGCCCTTCGCGATAGCGTCCGCCTGGTTTGAGCGGATCGAACGCAGCGAGCAGGTACCGCCTGCGCGGCAGCAACTGGCAATTGCCACAGCCGAGGCGGAACTGGCCGCTGCAGAGGCACGTGTCGATGCGGCCAGGCGCGAGCGGATACCGGACCTCACGCTTACCGCCGGCATGCGCCGGTATGGCGAAACTTCCGACAAGGCGGCGGTGCTGGGCCTGTCGGTCCCGCTGCCATTGTTCAACCAGGGCAGCGCCGCGCTTGCGCGGTCTCGGGCGGAATACGATCGCTCTTCCGCCGTGCGCCGCGCCGTCGTACTGGAAGTCGAACAGTCCACCGCACAGGCAGAAGTCGAGGTGGCCGACGCACTGGCGGCTGCACGCGCCGCCAACGGCCCCGCACTGGCAGCGGCAGAAGAGGCGGCCCGTATCGCGAGGATCGGTTATGCCGAGGGGAAATTCCCGCAACTCGAATTGATCGAGGCCGAACGCTCGCTGGCCGAAACCCGCGAAAGCTCGGTCGATGCGCTCGCAGCACTTCATACGGCACGGGCGCGTCTGGCTCGGCTACAAGGTTCCAACTCTCCAATTTACAAGGACTGACCCATGCAAGCGGTATTCCGATCGGGCCTGTGTGCCGCGATGATCCTCTTGAGCGCATGCTCGCCCAAGCCGGAAACGGCCAGCCGTCAAGAAGCTGCCGAACATGGCGAACAAAGCGCGAATGCCAAAGGCGAACAGGCTGAAAAGGCCGAAAAGGCCGAGAAAGGCGAATCCAGGGGCGAGGCCGGAGAGCGGGGCGAAGCTGCGGAGAAAGAAGGCGGCGAGGCCGAAGCCAAGGAAGACTTTGTCGCGCTGTCGGACCAGCAGATCAAAGCGGCAGGAATCGAGGTCATGCCGGTCCGGCAATCGTTCGCCGGGGCCGTCGAGGCGCCGGCAGTCATCGCGGCGGATCCGAAGCATGCAGCGGTCGTCTCGAGCGCCGTAGGGGGCAGGGTGGTCGAGATCCGGCGCAACCTTGGCGATTCGGTCGCTCGTGGCGACGTGCTTGCCGTGATTGAAAGCCGTGACGTCGCCCAGCTCAGGGCCGACGTCGAGATCGCCAAGCGGCAGTACGAACTGTCGCAGGCCAATTTTGCACGCGAAGAGCGGCTGTACGGTGAGAAAGTCACCTCGCGGCAGGAGTTCGAGATTGCGCGCAATGCCGCGCAAGAAGCACGCACCCGTCTTCGCCTGGCCGAGCAGCAGCTCGCCGCCGCAGGCGCAAGCAGCGGGGGACAGCTCAATCGGCTGATGCTGCGCTCGCCCATCAAGGGCAACGTCACGGCACGACAGATCGCCTTGGGCGACATCGTCGCACCGGACGCCCATCTTTTCGAGGTCGCCGACCTCAACGAGCTGGCTGCCGAACTTTCGCTCTCGCCGGACGACGCTGCCCGCGTCACCGTGGGCACGACGGTGGATGTGTCGACCGACGGCCGCACCGGCACGGGCCGCATCACGCATGTCTCGCGTGTCCTCGATCCTGCGACTCGCCAGGTACGAGCCATTGCACGCTTGTCGAACGGCCGCGGCGCGTGGCGTATCGGCGAAACGGTCCGGGCATCGATTGCGCTCGAAGGGGGCGTCGGCACGCAACTGGCCATTCCACGGACGGCTGTGCAAACCGTCGAGGACAGGCCCAGCGTATTCGTTCGGGAGAAAGACGGATTCGCGATCAAGCACGTTGTCCTCGGCGGTAACGCGGCCGGCTACGTCAAGGTGATGGGTGGCCTGGAAGGCAACGAACAGGTTGCGGTCAGCAATACGTATCTGCTGAAAGCGGAGCATGGAAAAGGAGAGGCGGGAGACGATGACTGATCTCTTCACTCGACGGCTCCTGAAGGACACCCAACCATGATTGCTCGTATCGTCAACTTTTCCGTTGCGCGGCGGTGGCATGTGCTCATCGCAACGATCCTCCTGTCGATCCTCGGGGCACTTGCGCTGACGCGCCTGCCGATCGACGCAGTACCGGACATCACCAACACCCAGGTGCAGATCAACGTCGTTGCACCTGCGCTTGCGCCGGCCGACGTGGAACGGCAGATCACCTATCCGATCGAAACGGCGTTTGCCGGGATACCTGGCCTGGAATCCACCCGGTCGCTGACCAGGCACGGGTTTGCGCAGGTGACTACCGTCTTCAAGGACGGTACGGACATCTATTTCGCGCGCCAGCAGATGGCTGAACGGCTGCGCGCCGTCGAGCGCTCGCTGCCGCCAGGCGCTACCGCAAGCCTGGGCCCGATCGCGACCGGGCTCGGCGACGTCTACATGTGGACGGTCGAATACGCCTCGAAGCCTGCCCCGAAAGCGGGGCCGGCGGCTGGGCTGCAGGCCGATGGCAGCTATGTCACTCCAGAAGGCGAAGTGCTGCGCAGTGCTGCCGAAAAAGCCACTTACCTGCGAACGGTGCAGGACTGGATCGTCGCACCCCAGCTCAAGAATACCGAAGGGCTGGCAGGCGTGGACGTCATCGGGGGCTACGTCAAACAGTACGTGGTCACGCCCGATCCGCAGCGGTTGGCAGCCCTGGGGATCAGCCTGACCATGCTGGGCGAAGCGCTCGAGCGCAATAACACAAGCGCCGGCGCCGGTGTGGTCGTTCAGAACGGGGAAGCCCTGACGGTCAAGGCCGACGCGCGCATCACGTCAGCCGAGGAACTGGCGAAGACCGTCATCACGACCCGTAGCGGCACGCCGGTACTGGTTTCGCACGTCGCGACCGTCGGCATGGGACAGGAAGTGCGATTCGGATCCGCATCCGAAGGCGGGCAGGAGGTCGTCGTCGGTACCGCCGTGATGCGGATCGGGGAGAACAGCCGGACGGTTGCCGCCGCGGTGGATGCCCGCCTGAAAGAGATCGCGCGCTCCTTGCCGCCGGACCTGCTGATCCGGCCCGTGCTTGACCGCACGCGGCTGGTCGATGCCACCATCAAGACCGTGGCGACCAACCTTACCGAGGGTGCGCTGCTGGTGATCGCCGTGCTGTTCGCACTCCTCGGGAACCTGCGCGCGGCACTGATCGCCGCGGCGGTCATCCCGGTTACGATGCTGATGACCTCTGCGGGCATGCTCGAAGCGGGGCTGTCGGCAAACCTGATGAGCCTGGGCGCCCTGGACTTCGGCCTGATTGTCGACGGCGCGGTCATCATCGTGGAAAACGCGCTGCGCCGGATCGCGGAACGCCAGCATGCGACCGGCAGGATATTGACCAAGGCGGAGCGGCTCGAGACCGTCGCCGCCGCCGCACGCGAGATGATCCGGCCAAGCGTCTACGGCCAGGCGATCATCATTCTCGTCTACGTGCCCCTGTTGACGTTCCAGGGGGTGGAAGGCCGCATGTTCGCACCGATGGCGGTGACGGTGATTCTTGCACTGGTCTTCGCTTTCGTCCTCTCGCTCACCTTTGTGCCGGCCGCGATTGCGCTCTGGCTCTCGCGCCATGTCGATGAAAAGGAAAACAAACTGGTCAAGGCCGCGTCCTCGTCGTACGCACCGTGGCTGGACCGTGCTCTCGCACGGCCTAAGCTGACCGGCGTTTTGGCCGCGGTCGGTTTCGCGGGCGCACTCGGCCTGTTCACGACGCTTGGACAGGAATTTCTTCCGACGCTCGATGAGCAGGACGTACTGCTCCAGGTGGCACGCATCCCGGGCACTTCCCTGGAGCAGAGCCAGTCCATGCAGTTTGCGGTGGAGAAGGCGGTCGGCAAGCTGCCCGAGGTGAAGCTGGTGTTTTCAAGAACGGGTACAGCCGAACTGGCGGCCGACCCGATGCCGCCGAACATCACCGATACCTTTGTCATCGTGAAAGACCGCTCGGAGTGGCCGGAACCTCGTATGAGCAAGGCCGAGCTGGTTGAAAAGATCGAGAAAGCGGTTGCTGGCATTCCAGGCCAGAACTACGAGCTTACTCAACCGATCCAGATGCGCTTCAACGAGTTGTTGGCCGGCGTGCGTGGCGACATCGCCGTCAAGGTCTATGGCGACAATTTCGACGCCATGCTCCGCACCGCCGAACAGGTCGCGGCAAAACTGCGCGCGGTCGAGGGCGCGGAAGACGTCCGCGTGGAGCAGGTGCAGGGGCTTCCGCTGCTTGATGTCCGGCTGGATCGCGACGCCATGGCACGGGTCGGCCTGACCGCCCAGGACGTGCACGACACCCTGGCCGCAGCCATCGCCGGACGCGAGGCAGGGTCGATCTACGAGGGAGACAGGCGCTTCGACGTCGTAGTGAAACTGGGCGAAAAGACCCGCAACGATGTGGAAGCCTTGCGCCTGCTGCCTGTGCTGACGCCGGGCGGCAGCTTCGTTCCGCTGGGGTCGGTGGCAATACTCGAGACGGCCAAGGGACCGAACCAGATCAGCCGGGAAAACGGCAAGCGCCGCGTGGTCGTCCAGGCCAACGTACGCGGCCGTGACATAGCCGGCGTGGTCAGCGAGGCGCGCGCGAGTATCGATGCGGACGTACGGGTACCGGCCGGCGTATGGCTCACCTGGGGCGGGCAGTTCGAGAACCTGGAACGCGCGCGGATGCGCCTGGCCGTCGTGGTACCGGCCTGCTTCGCGCTCATTGTCGTATTGCTGTATTCGGCGGTCGGTTCCTGGCGCGCCGCCGCAGTCGTCTTCACGGGTGTGCCCCTGGCCCTGATTGGCGGAATTGCAGCGCTCTGGCTGCGTGGGCTACCCTTCTCGATTTCGGCCGCCGTCGGATTCATTGCGCTGTCCGGCGTTGCCGTCCTCAACGGGCTGGTAATGGTGGGATCGATCGACGACCTGGCAAAACAATTGCCGTGGGCGCAAGCCGTTCGCGAAGGCGCGCTGCGGCGGCTGCGGCCGGTGCTGATGACGGCCCTGGTCGCATCACTGGGCTTTGTCCCGATGGCACTGGCGACAGGCGCCGGGGCCGAGGTGCAGCGGCCGCTGGCGACCGTGGTCATCGGTGGGCTGATCTCGGCCACGATCCTGACGCTGTTCGTGCTGCCGACGCTGTACCAGCGCTTTGCCCGCCCGGCAGAGAACGTAGCGGAAGGCATTTGACGGAACCATGGCCAGACATCTTTCACCGCTCTCTGCCGTCCTGGGCGCCGGGCTGATCGCCGCCACCGACCTGGTCACGAAGGCCCAGGTCGTGGATCGGCTGGCCTACGGCCAGCAGGTTGAGCTGCTGCCGTCGTTGAACATCGTCCATGTTATCAACCAGGGAGCAGCTTTTGGCCTTCTCGCCACGGCGGGCGGGTGGCAACGTTACCTGTTCATCGTTGTGGCCGTGCTGGCGTCGGTATTGATCATTCAAATGATCAGGAAGCCGGCGACGACGGCCACGGAGAGAGCAGCATTGGCGCTGATACTTGGCGGTGCAATTGGAAACCTGGTCGATCGCACCGCACGCATGGGCGTTGTCGACTGGATTGACCTATATGCGGGCACGTACCACTGGCCAGCATTCAACATCGCCGATATCGGCATCACTGTTGGTGCGGCGGTCGTCGTTTTGCATGCACTGTTCGGTTCCCCCTCAGCGGCCTCGACGCCAGACAAAACGTGATTATCTCCTCAGCGACCGGCCCTGCCTGTCTGAGCGTCTGGCCGAATTATATTTTTACAGTTCGTCTTTGCGCTGATCCACACCATTGACGCAGTTCCAGGGCGAAGTTTTTCCAGCAAAGCGCCTAAACAAACATTGAGCTGGGCGGAAGCACCCAAGCGAGAATGTGGATATTTTTGCAATAAAATGCATCACAACGCAACCTGTCTATGCCAACACTACGTTCTTGAACGGTTGGATGGACTGCACACAATCCGACCGGAATAGCCTGACAAGCAATTGAAATTGAATGAAGAAAGTCCTCCTCGTCCTGCTCATCGCTCTTTTGCCGCTTCAGTCAGTCTGGGCGGCAGGCGGCTGCGTTGTACTTGCCAAGTATTCTTCAGTTGATTCGTCAGTCGGTCTCAATGACATCAGCGATATCCATGAGCAGGATATGGCTGGTCTTTACGAGCAAGGTTGCGGCCTGCTCTGTACGACCGTATGTGACCTACCGCAATTCGATACATCGTCGCGCATGAAGGAAGACTTCCTTCGGCCGATTTCACTGCCAGTCCCTCCCTTTGCCCCGCCCTTGTATCAGTCCCCGGTATTCGACAGTCCGATCCGACCCAAGTAGCACGTTCCTGAGCATTGCTTGGCGTGTAGCGAGTTCTTGTCAGTGGCAAGGGTGAGCGCATGACCGGAGCATACGCGCCACCCTTGACGGGTTGGCGTGGCGCGCTGCTGGGAACCGTCCTGACTTTACTGCTTTGATTCCGGTGGCGGTTTTCGCTGGATTACCTGCATTGATCACGCCCCGGCATTGCAGGACTCCGGGTGTACGTATCGTGCGTGGAATACCCGGCAAAGCGATTGGTCGCCCGCGCGGGTACAAGTCGCGGGCTAGCTGGACTCCAGCAGGCTAGTCCAATTTTCTCATCTATACGATTTACTGATTCAATATAAAAGGAAACAGCAATGAAACCGAACCTGTCTTATGTATTCGCTTTGTCATTCTTTGTCTTTGCCAGCAGTTCAGCGCCTCTGGCCGCGCAAGCCATGCCGGCTGCCAAAGACGGCAACTCGCAAGTACAGCCACGAGTCGGCCACGAGGCGCCACATGGCTATGAATCGGCAGGCACACCTGATCGGGTCATCAAGCTTGGAACAGGCAAGACCAGGTCCGTACGAGTACACCGGCTCGAAACGGTACGCATCGTCGATGGCGAACGCAGTATCACCTGGACATTCGATACGCTGGGTCTGCCCTTGATCCCCCTGTCGAAACTCTTGCCCGGCGCGGCAGATATCACGATCTACGTGGAGGAGAACCCGATGTATGCAAATTGAATTCAAGCATTCATACATGTCAGCTTGATTAACGAGTAGGTCCGGTCGGCGCCGATTACGACGCCGACCGAACCCGCCAAGTTCCTGGCTTTCAAGCTGGAGGCGCAACAAACAGAATCTCCAGCACCCGGCCGCACATGCTCCGCCGGCCGGACGTATCCCGACGCTATTTGCGCGCTTTTTGAAGATTAAGACCGAATCCTAGCCCGGTCGCAAGAAGTAGGGCTGCCTGCGCGATGTAGGTCTGGACGGTCGGGTAGATGCCAAGAACAGGCAAGCGCGGCCCCTGTATTGGCGTGGCCATCAACCACCCGGCTTCCTGCAGGCCTGCGATCCCCTTGCCGACCAGGACAACTGCCAGAGCGGCGACCAATACTGAACTGTATGAAAAGAACTTGCCGATTGGCATGCGTGCGCTCGTCCGCAGGAATATGACGGCAAGAATCGACAGCAGGACCAGGCCCGTTACGAATCCTCCCATCAGGGCAGGGCCATTGCCGTCGGCTGCAAGCGCTGAATAGAACAGGACCGTTTCGAAGACTTCACGGTACACCGCGATGAAGGCCAGGGCAAACATGGCCCATGCCGAGCGCTTTTCCATCGCTGCCGTGAGATGCTGCTTCAGGTAGGCCTGCCACTGTCCAGCCTGGCTTTTCTGGTGCATCCACAGGCCGACCGACAGCAGTACCGCCGCCGCGAAGAGCGAGGACAGACCTTCTGTCACCTCACGGCTGGCGCCACTGATACTGACCACGTACGTGGCTACCAGCCAGGTCAGCGCGCCCCCGGCCAATGCCGAGATCCAGCCCGCATGCACGTAGCGCAGCGCCTGGGGACGTTCTGCTTTGCGCAGGAACGCAACCATGGCGATCACGATCAGCAAGGCCTCGACGCCTTCGCGCAGGAGAATGGTCAGCGCGCCCACGAACACCGTCGTGGCATCGGTCTTTTTGGCGCCTGTTACATTTTCGACCCGTATGAAGTACGCGTCCAGTTGCTGTGCGTATCCGCTTGCGCCTTCCACGTCACCCCGCGCGACTGCGCCCCGGTACAATTGCATCGTTCGCTCGACATCGACCAGGAGTTGGCGGTCGGTCGCGTCCAGCGTCGCCTCGAGTGGCTCGAAGCCGTCCAGATAGGCCGACAAGGCAAGATCGGTGGCGGCCGCGCGCTGGCCATTCTTCAAAGCGCCCAGGCTCTCTTGCAGCAGCTTGCGCGCAAGGGCGATCCCCTTGCGTTCCTGCTGTTCCCGGACAATGTCGGGGTGAGTGCGCGCGTACGCCTGCGCTGCTCGCGCAGTGGCTGGTGGCATAGCCTTCGCCAGCTCCTCTTCGCTCGTCGTGACAAGGGCGGTCATGTCAGGAAGCGCCACGCCGGGGGCTTCATCTCGTGCGAATGCAGCCTTCCCCGCTTCAATGTCGGCGTCCTTGAAAGACAGGGAACCGACAAAGAACGCCAGGGACCAGCGGTCGTGCTCGGACAAGCTGGCAAACGCCGGCATCGACGTGCCGTCGACACCCTGGCTGATCACCTGGTAAAGGGCCATGAGAGAACGGGAGCGAGCCCTTTCCTCATCTGTAAAGGCGATCGGCTTCGGGTCGAGCGTTGCCGCAAGAGCGCCGTCGCCGGCGCCGTTCGCGCCGTGGCATGAAGCGCATTGCGCCTGGTACAGCGCGGCGCCACGGGCCAGGTCGGGCATGGAGCGCGGCGCGACCGGGAAGGGGTAGGCCAGCAGGAGCAAGCGGTTGGCTTCTCGGGCAAGCTCGCTGACACGCGGCGGCGTTTCCTTGTTTTCAACCGCCGCCTTCAACCTTGAAATGGCGGCGGTCAGTTCTGCGTGCCGGGGATGGGGTGGCAATGCCAGCACCTGGCTTTGTGCTCGCGTGGAGAATTCCTGCATCTCTCCATATTCAACCTCGCTGATGACGGAGCCGTTCTGGACCGCGCCAGCGTAGTCTACGGAGACATAATCGAGCAGCTGCCATAGCTGCCGGGCTTCCGCTTCCGTCGATTTGGGCTCCGCCTGTGCTGCGCTTATTGCTAGGCTGAACAAGATTGCAATGGATGCGAACCAACGCCAGATGGGGTACTTCATAGTTGAACTTGTCTTTGATGTTGGGGAGCCTGACATTTAACACCTTCTAGCAACTTGAAGGTCAAGTGCCATTGGCCTCCGCAGCCCGCCGTAGGCAGTTTCGATTAATTAGCCGGGCCACTTTTCAAGGAGCATACGCGCTGAAATTGCGAGGTCTCCGGTCCGGTCGCGCGACACGCAAGGTCATCCGGGCGGAGTCAGGCGATCTGATCCGGACCGCGCATTGTAAAACGTTTGTCTGTCGTGCCTAGCAGATAGACGCCGTTCCTGCAGAAGCCGCCACGCGACCGGGATCACAAACAGCGAGAGCAGCGGCGCCGTTACCATCCCTCCGATCATTGGTGCCGCAATGCGCTGCATGACCTCGGACCCGGCCGCGCTTCCGAACATGATGGGCAGCAGTCCGGCCACGATGACCGCCACCGTCATTGCCTTCGGACGCACCCGCAAGAGCGCACCTTCCCGGATCGCTTCCAACACCAGTTCGCTGCTCAGCGCACGGCCGGCATCGAGCCGGTTCTGCAGCGCATTGCGCAGGTAAACCTGCATCACGACACCGAACTCTGCCGCCAGTCCTGCCAGTGCGATGAATCCTACCGCCGTGGCGACCGACACCGCGTGACCGAGCAGCCAGACGAGCCAGAACCCGCCCACTAGGGCAAACGGCACCGTCGCCATCAGCAGCACCGCTTCCGCCATGGACCGGAATGCCAGGTAAAGGAGCAGGAAGATGACCAGCAAAGTGAGGGGAACGACGGTCATCAGGCGTTCGGAAGCCCGTTCGAGATATTCGAATTGCCCCGACCAGCCGATGGCATACCCTGGAGGCAGCGCGACCTGTTTCCGCACACGCTCCTGCATCGCACGAACAGCGGTGAGTAGGTCGACGCCGCGGACATCGACATAGACCCACCCAGACAGGCGTGCGTTCTCGCTCCGAATCATGGGTGGACCATCGGTGATGACGACGCTCGTCACGTCGCCCAGGCGAATCTGTGCGCCGCGGGCGGTGATGACCGGCAGCTCGCGCAACGCCTGCACGGAATCGCGGTAGTCCTGCGGGTAACGCACGTTGATCGGGAAGCGCTGGCGTCCGTCAACGACTTCGCCGACATTGTCGCCGCCGATCGCCGTCGACACGACCGCCTGGATGTCGGCCACGCTCATCCCGTAACGCGCGGCGCGCAGCCGGTCAATGCTGACGTCGATATAGCGGCCGCCGCTAAGCCGTTCGGCAAGCGCGGAACTGACGCCGGGTACTGTCTTGACGGCGGCTTCGATGGCGGTCGCCACCTTGTCGATCTGGGCCAGTTCCGGTCCAGAGACCTTGATGCCGACGGGGGTCTTTATGCCGGTCGATAGCATGTCGATGCGGTTGCGGATCGGCGGCACCCACACGTTCGACAGTCCGGGCACCTTGACGACGCGGTCGAGCTCCTCCACCAGCTTCTCCGGGGTCATGCCGGGCCGCCACTGGTCTTTCGGCTTGAACTGGATTGTGGTCTCGAACATTTCCATCGGCGCCGGATCGGTCGCGGTCTCTGCGCGGCCGGCCTTGCCGAAGACTGTCGCCACCTCGGGCACCCTCTTGATCAGGCGATCGGTCTGCTGCAGCAGCTCGCCCGCCTTGGCGGCGGACAGGCCGGGCAGGGCGGAGGGCATGTACAGGAGGTCGCCTTCGTTCAAAGGCGGCAGGAACTCGCCGCCGAGCCGCGAAACAGGAATCGCCGTGAGCAGGAGCGCGATCATGGCGATGCCCAGGGTGGCCTTCGGGTGCCGCAGGCAGGCATCGAGCAGTGGCCGGTAGCCATGGATGAGCAGGCGGTTGATCGGGTTGGCCGCTTCCTTCGGAATCCTGCCCCGGATGAGATAACCCATCAGCACGGGGACCAGGGTGATGGCCAGCCCGGCGGCGGCCGCCAGCGTGTACGTCTTGGTGTAGGCCAGCGGGGCGAACAGCTTGCCCTCCTGCGCCTCGAGCGCGAACACCGGAATGAAGGACAGGGTCACGATCAGCAGCGAAAAGAACAGTGCCGGCCCGACCTCGATCGAAGACCGGCTGACGATATCCCAACGGGTCCTGGCGTCGGGCGCTGCGCCCGCGTTGGCCTCGGCATGGGCTTCGAGGTGCTTGTGGACGTTCTCGACCAGGACGAGCGCCGCATCGGTGGCGGCGCCCACGGCGATCGCAATGCCCCCGAGCGACATGATGTTGGCGTTGACGCCCTGGTAGCGCATGACGATGAATGCCGTCAGCACGCACAGCGGCAGTGTGAGGATGGCCACGAGCGCGCTGCGCACGTGGAACAGGAAGACCGCGCATACGATCGCGACCACCACGAACTCTTCGGCCAGCTTGCGGCCCAGGTTCGCCACCGACGCCGAGATCAGCGTCGACCGGTCATAGGTCGTGACGATCTCGACACCCGCCGGCAGCGAGTGCTTGAGCGTTGCAAGCCGCGCCTTGACGGCGGCGATGGTGTCGAGCGCGTTCTTCCCGGAGCGCATGACCACGACGCCGCCGGCGACCTCGCCCTGGCCATTGAGCTCGGCGATCCCGCGTCGCATCTCCGGCCCGAGGCGCACCCTGGCGACATCCCCCAGCAGGACCGGCGTGCCGGTTTCGCTCGCATTCAGTACGATGTTGCGGAAGTCTTCCAGGTTGCGCAGGTAGCCATGCGAGCGGACCATGTATTCCGTCTCCGCGATCTCGACGACCGAGCCCCCCGACTCCTGGTTGGCCTTGCCGATCGCATCAAGCACCTGGGCGTGCGACATGCCAAATGCGCGCAATCGGTCGGGGTCGAGCACGACCTGGTACTGCCGGACCATGCCGCCGATGCTGGCGACTTCCGCGACGTCGCGCACCGTCTTGAGTTCGAACTTCAGGAACCAGTCGTTGAGGGCGCGCAGCTGGCTCAGGTCGTGCCGCCCGGAGCGGTCGACCAGTGCATACTCGAATACCCAGCCCACGCCGGTACCGTCGGGCCCCAGCTCGGCCCGCACACCGGCGGGAAGGCGGTTCTGCACCTGGTTGAGGTATTCGCTCACGCGAGAACGGGCCCAGTACAGGTCGGTCGCGTCGTCGAACAGCACATAGACGAAGGAGTCGCCGAAGAAGGAATAACCGCGCACCGACGTCGCCCCCGGCACCGACAGCAGGGCGGTGGTCAAGGGATACGTGACCTGGTCTTCGACCAGTTGCGGCGCCTTGCCCGGATACTGGGCGCGGATGATGACCTGGGTGTCGGAAAGGTCGGGCAGGGCGTCGAGCGAGGTCGTGCGCAGCGAGTGGACGCCCCATGCCGCCAGCAAGGCGGCGGCAAGCAGGACCCAGATTCGGGCGCCGATCGCGGCGCGGATGATGCGCGCGATCATTGCTTGCCCCCCTTGGCCGGCACGACCCGCTTCAGCATGTAGCCGTCCTCCACCTCGACGAAGTCGAATTCCACGGTCTGGCCGGCCTTGATTTCCTTGAACGCATCGGGTGCGGGCTTCATGAAATCCATGGTCATGGGCGGCCATTTCAGGCTGGGGACCGGTCCGTGCGACAGCGTGATGGCATCATCCGCCACCTGCTCCACCTTGCCGACCGCGGTATGTACAATTGCCGCCGCTTTGCCTGGCTTTTCCGGCTGGGCAGGGGCGTCGGCCGGCTTCTTCATGGCCTCCATGCGGTCAACCGCAGGCGCCTGGCCCGCGCCGTCACCGGCTGCCGCCGCTGGGGCCTCGTCCGAAAACTTTGGCAGAATCGATTTCAGGTTCGCTTCGGAATCGATCAGGAATTGGCCGGAGGCGACGACCTTCTGGCCTTCGTCCAGGCCGCTCAGGATTTCGGTGGCGTCGCCGATCTCCCGTCCGGTGGTGACAACCACAGGACGCAGGCTGTCGCCCTGGACCACCAGGACGACGGAGCGCGTACCGGACGCGATCACGGCCTCGGTTGGCACCATCAGGCGCGGCTGCCCCGCCGCAGCGCTGAGCCGGACGCGCATCAGCATGCCTGGCATCAGCGAGGCGTCACGGTTCTCCAGTTCGATACGGGCCTGGGCCGTCCGCGTCGCGGCATTCACGCCCGGCAGGATTTCCCGCACCTTGCCTTCATAGGTGCGCCGGGCGTTGCCCTCGACCGTCGCGCTTACCCGCATGCCCGTTCGCGTGGAGCCGATCAGGGCTTCCGGCACCTCGGCAAGCAGCCAGACGGTCTGCATGCCGACCACCTTGGCGATCGTCATGCCCGGCGTAACCTGGGCGCCTTCGCGCACCCCGAGCTCGCTTACGATCCCGGAAACGGGGGAGGCCAATTTCTGGTGTGTCTGCACCCGCCCGGTACGCTCCAGCTCCGCGACCAGGGTGTCGGGGATCGAGAGCGCGCGCATCCGCTGGCGTGCGGCGGCCGCAAGCGCTGCGTCGCCTCCGCGCTTGAGGGCGAGGTATTCCTCCTGGGGCGCAATCCATTCCGGAGCGAAGACCGAGGCGAGCGACTGGCCACGCCTGACCTGCTGCAGCGGTGCGCGAACATGGAGCCTGTCGATGTAGCCTGCGGTACGGCTCTGGACGACCTCCTCGCGGCTGGCGTCGAACTGGGTGGTGCCGACCAGATCGAGCGAGTCAGCCACTTCCTCGCGCCGCACGGTCGCGAAACGGATGCCGAGGTTCTGCTGGAGGGACGGTGAGATTCTCACCCCGGTGGTATTCTCCTCGTCCGCATACACCGGGACCAGCTGCATGTCCATGAACGGGCTCTTGCCGGGCTTGTCGAAACGTTTGCCGGGAACCATCGGGTCGTGCCAGTACAGGACCCGCTTGCCTGGTGCCGGCGCCGAAGCGGCCGCCGGGGCATCGGCATTCCTGTTGGCGCCCAGCCAGTAGCCGCCATAGCCGATCAGTCCAGCTGCGCCGGCGAGGACCAGCATCTTCGTTGCTAGGGAGTGCTTCATTTGCCGTCCCTCCCGGCGCCTGCCAGCTCCTGCGGGATCAGGCGCAGCTCCAGACCCGCCCAGATCAGTGCCGCCTCTAGCCCGAGTGCATTGACCTGCAGCCTGCGTTCGAGGTCGGCCTGCCTGGCCTTGAATACTGCGGTCAGCGTTCCAGTTCCGCCGCGATAGTCGGCCAGCGCGGTCTCGACCTGCCGGGCCGCAGTCGGCAGCAGCTCCTTCTCGAGCCGTGCGATGCGGCGCTTCAGGCTGTCGAGCTGCCCCAACTGGGCTTCGATCGACGAACGGGTCTCGAGCAGCGCTTCCTCGTACTCGAGCCTTGCCGCGGTGCCGAGTTCGGCCTTCTCCGCGATCTCGCGGTCCTGGCGCTGCGCCCGGTGGATGGTCAGGGGGATGCTGACGCCGAGCGAGATCATGTTCGAATACGGACCGCCGCGCTGGGCGAAGCCGGCTTCGAACGACCAGTCGGGCCGGCTCTCGTGTACGACGGCGCTCGTATCAGCATCGGCCAGATCGACGGCGCGGCGTGCGCCGAGGACGGCCGGGTGTAGCCTTTCCAGGTTCGGCATGGCGAAGCGGGGAGCCGCTGTATCGAGGGCCGGCGCCTCATCGGAAACGGCCCGGGTGTCGGTCCGCGTCCAGCGGCGCAGCGCGACTAGCGCCGCCTGCAGGTCCTGCTCGGCCGCATCAACGCCGTCGCCAGCGAGCAGCAGTTCGGCCTTGGCTTGCAGGACGTCGCTGGCCGAGGCTTTGGCCCCGCGGTGCGCCGCCTGGACGGCAAACACATCGCTTTCCATCTCGCGCGCGATCGACTTCGCCAGACCGAGCGCGCGCTGCTTGTACAGCACAGTCAGCCAGGCCTTCCCGGTCTCGACCCGGATGTTTGTGACCCTGTCGAGATGCGCCGCTTCAGCGGCCTCGACCGAACGGCGCGCCAGCTCCGTCCTGGCCTGCCGCTTGTCGCGGGAAACCCATTGCTGCTCGATACCGATCCGGCGCATCGTCATGAAGTCGGCGTTGGGACGGAAGCGGTCGGGACCGGATACGGGCAGGTTGTCGATGCCCAGCTTCAGGGTGGGATCGGGTAGCTGGTCCGCGCGCACGGCAGCATGCTCGCTCGCCGTGACCGAGGCGCGCGCCGCTTTTGCGGACGCCGAGGCAGACGTTGCGAGCGTCAGGGCTTCGTTCAAGGTGAGCCCATCGGGGGCAGCAGTTACGCCCCTGGAAACGAGTAGGGACAGGGCCACGAGGAGAGCGTGGCCAAGGCGTGCGGGCTTGGCCGGCATGCCATGACGTGATATGAGATAAGAATACATACATCCTCCGCGAGTGAAAACGAGCGCCGGCAACTGGCCGGGCACATGCCAGACGGGAGGTGGTCAGATTCGGATGCGCAGGGTTCGCAGGTAGGGCGGGTCAGCATCCGGCTCGGGGAGGTCGCCGAGCCAGGGCAGGGCGATCGCCAGCGCCGAGACGGGTGCAAGGATACGAACGAGGCCGGCGGGAGACAGGAGGCTCAGTGCGGGAGCCGGGTTATGGTGGTCGACCGAAGCCTTGGTGTCGGCCGAGAACTCGGCGCAATGGACGGGGCGCTCCGTGTCCATGCCGGCGCAAGGCTCTCCATCCATCATCTGCATGGGCACCTGCTTGCCGACTATCTCCGGACATACGTACGATGCCATCGCCATGCCCGACGTCATGAGCGTCATGACGAGGAGAAGCGCAAAGTATCGGAACAGTGCCGGGAAGGAGCGTCGCATGGGTTTGGTAGTAACGGCGGTCCGTGCCATTTTAACTATATTCGATGACGCGTGCGAGCCTCTGCATCGGGATGTAGAGCTTTAATCATAATACGGCCATACCACTGCTGAGGCCTTCTAGGTAATGGCAGGGCAGCTGTACTTAAGTTTTTTCAGCACCTTGCTTAGTTCGTCGGGCGTGGCACAATCTTTGATGGAGGGTGCCGTTAACAGCTTGAATATGACTCGACGAGCCATTTCTTGGATAGAGACCAGGTCGGCTCGTTCGATGTCGGTTTTCCCGGCGTGCGCGATATTCGAGCGTATCTCGTACAGGCGTTTGAACTCGCGTTCGAGCTGGGTGCGTGAAGCTTCGTCCTCCCCGAGCAACAGTGTCACGTTCTCGGTAATCTGGAAGACGATCGAAGGGGCGAAGTTGCCTTTCTCAGGCGTAAACAGGACCTCGAGTGCGATAGCTGCCTTGATGAAGGCGCTCGAAGATACTTTCTCGGCAATGGACTGGCCCACCCAGTCGACCGCAAGCAAGATTTTTTGCATGAGCTTGCCGTTCGACGGTGCGCCTAGGCTTGCCCAGATTCTGTCAAATCCGGCATCGGAGTCACGAAAATAGGTATCGTCCACGTCAAGGTCCTTCGCCAAGGACTCGCTTCCAATCGAGGAGGACCAAGTTGCCTTGCTCATGACGATCGTTTTTTTTGCGATCGGCTCGGGCGAACTGAATATGGTTGGAGCGAAACCGCTCTGAGGACCCAACATGCAGTAGATTGCGTTCTCAAACTGTTCAAACCGCGCGTCGGCCAACTCCAAGGCGATCATTTCATCACGGGCCTCTACGCTGCAACGAATGAGATACTGATCGCTCGTGTCCAGCAAGGTCTCGTCCATTATTCCCCTCAACGCTTCATCGAGAGCGGACGCATCGGTGACCGTGTTATAGAGCGTGTAGTTTCCCAGTACGATCGGCCCGGAGTCGGCGGATTTCGTAATGCGATGGATTGGGCGAAACACATCATGAGTGATGTACGGCGCGTTCGCCAGCTCCCGCAGAAACGCAGACACGGTTCGCTTGTCTACCTTTTGCGACGCGATGACAAACGGGGCTATAAACTTGATGACCCGTTTTTCAAACGTAATTACAGAGTACGTCGTAGCGACGGTCTTATCGACCTGGAAAAGCTCTCGAACGGCGGCATAGTAGTCCTGGACGGACTCTGGCGGAATAGCGATGCCCTCAGCAGTCCTAGGAAACCGGCGCCCCTTCGGCGCAATAAATCCAGGGACGGCATACGTAATCAGGCGGTTTGCAATTTCTGTTGCGTCTACTTGACTCATAGTTGGCTCAACGTTCGAATTCAGCGATTCTAATCTGTCGGCCGACTTTGCGGGCATCGCAGCGAGCCCAACTTGTCATTCACTCTCCTCTATAGCCGCTGGCTCCGGCAGCGTCCGGCTCCGCTGTTGAGTGGTGAATCTACCACTGTGTCGCGTGACTATCCGAATGCACAGCGAGCAGCAGACCAGTCCTCAAAACTGCGTGCACGGCGGATGTTGTAGCCGAGCTGCATATGGGACGGGCGACGGCGCCGCGCTACGCTGCACGATTACGTGCGGCGCCCTAAATTGTGTGCACGCTACCCCGGGAGCATGCTACATTGACCATATGCGCGCCAGGCTCCGATCATTTTTCTTATGCCTACTCATCGTCTCCCTCCCTTTGCAGAGCATTGCGGGAGTCGCGAGGTTCGAGTGCGGCATGGCGCATCATTCCTTGACCGCCCACGGCGATCATGCCGGTGGCATGCAGATGGAAGCGACGGTGACCGGCGAGGGGCACGATGGCGGGCACGATCATGTCGGCGCGCCGGTGCAGAGGGTCGATGAAGACTGCGGCGACGATGGTACGCACGCGCGATCCGGCTGCGGCACCTGTGCAAGCTGCTCCATTGGCGCCTATGCGCCGCCGCCTGTCATGGCCGTGACTGCGGTCGAGGAGGCGGTCAGTACTGCCCTGCAATTTTCCTTACCTTCGTTCACCGGGCATGTTCCCGCCCGGATCGAGCGCCCCCCACGCACTGCCGCGTCAATCGCGGCGTAATCCTTCACGGCTAGCGCCGGCGATGCGTTCCTGATTACCGGGAGACCCGCCCGTGTCCGCGCTCGCGCCTGCACGAAGGAGTCATCCTGACCGGGCACGCGTTCAAACAAATCAGATCAAATAACCGAGTCGTGTCCCGGTGGCTATCCGCCGCGGGGCAGGCGTGTCCGCGTCCCTGGTCACCGGCATGGGGAACGTTTGGGGCCGAATCGCGCAGATTCCTGCGCTAGAAGTCGCATTTCGAATCGGAGAACCATATGAAACGTTCAGAAGTTACTGACGCCTGTACAAGCAGCTGGCGGCGCCGTTTCCTGCAAGGGTTGGGGGCAGCGATAGGCCTCGCGGGTTTCAGCCCAGGCGCGCTGTTTGCCGCGCGGGACAGGCGCAATCTACGCGGCACCAGTTTCGATCTCGAGATCGGGCCGATGCCCGTCAATTTCACTGGAGCGGATCGTATCGCCACCGCGGTCAATGGCCAGGTGCCGGCGCCCCTGCTTTACTGGAACGAGGGCGATACGGTCACGATCCGGGTTACCAACCGTCTGCCGACGGTCAGTTCGATCCATTGGCACGGCATCCTCCTGCCGGCCGACATGGATGGCGTGCCGGGACTGAGCTTTGCCGGGATCGAGCCCGGACAAACCTTCACCTACCGGTTCGAGGTCAAGCAGAGCGGTACGTACTGGTACCACAGCCATTCCGCGTTCCAGGAACAGCTCGGCTTGTACGGCCCGATCGTCGTCCTGCCAAAAGCCGGGGAGCGCGTCCAGGCCGATCGCGACTATGTCGTCATGTTGTCGGACTGGACGGACGAGAAGCCGGAGCGGGTGCTGGCCAACCTGAAGAAGATGAGCGACTTCTTCAACAACAAACAGCCCACCTTCGGCGAGTTCGTCAGCGACGTGCGGAGCTTGGGATTCGCCGCCGCCGTGGAAAAGCGCAAGATGTGGAACCAGATGCGTATGATGCCGACCGACTTCAGCGATGTGACGGCCAGCCGGAATATCAGCGGGGCACTGCGTTACCTCATCAACGGCGCCACCGCGGAGATGAACTGGACCGGCCTGTTCCGCCCTGGTGAACGAGTCCGCCTTCGCTTCATCAACGGCGCCGCGACGACCATCTTCGACGTGCGCATCCCGGGTTTGAAAATGACTGTCGTCTCCGCAGACGGACAGGACGTGGAACCCGTCACTGTCGACGAATTCCGGATTTCGGTCGCCGAAACCTATGACGTCACCGTCGAACCGGGAGAGGACCAGGCGTACACGATCTTCGCGCAGTCGATCGGACGCTCCGGTTTCGTCCGGGCCACGCTCGCACCGCGGACGGGAATGCAGGCTCCCGTACCGGACATGGACGAGGCCCAGTGGCTCAGCATGACCGACATGATGGGTGCAATGGCCATGTCAGGCATGCATGGCTCCGCCACGGGCGGCCATGCGATGGGTGGACATGCACAGCAGGCGGGCGCATCGCCACCGGCAGCGACGGCAGGTGCCGCGCATCAGGGGCACGACATGCCGATGGCAACGCAAACCGACCCGCATGCCGCGCATGCCCAGATGCCTACGGCCGCCGCGCCGACCGCAGGCCATCCGCCGAAGGTGACGCATGCGCGCACCGAATACGGGCCGGGCGTCGACATGCACGTCGATATGCCGCGCACCAACCTCGACGACCCCGGCGTCAACCTGCGCGACAACGGCCGACGTGTCCTGACGTATGCCGACCTGCGCACGATCGGCGGGCCGGTCGATCCACGGGAACCGAGCCGGGAGATCGAGCTTCACCTCACCGGCAACATGGAACGCTTCATGTGGTCGTTCGATGGCCAGAAGTTCTCCGAATCCTTGCCGATCCGCTTCCGCTTCGGGGAGCGTCTGCGCATCGTGCTCTTGAATGACACGATGATGAATCATCCGATCCACTTGCACGGCATGTGGAGCGAACTGGAATCGCCCGACGGGAAATTCCAGGTCCGCAAGCACACGATCAATGTACAGCCGGCCCAAAGGATCACCTACCGGGTCACGGCCGATGCGCCAGGCCATTGGGCTTACCACTGCCATCTGCTGTACCACATGGAAGCCGGGATGTTCAGGGAGGTGGTCGTATCATGAAAAATCCATCGATTAAACCTGCGCCTCGCGCGCTCGTGCTGGCGTGCCTGCTTGCAGCGAACGCCGCAGCGCAGACGACAGCTCCAACCCAGCCGCCGCAGTCGACCGGCAGCCACGACATGTCGACCATGGACCACTCCAAAATGGGACACGGTACGCCCGCGCCGGCCGGCAAGAAGACGTCGCAACAGGCACCGACCGACCCGGCCCCGTCGAATGCACCGGCAGCTGGGCATGCTGGCCATGCCGGGCATGGCAACACGGCAGAGCCACCCAAGGAGGCCCCGCCGGCGCCGGCGGCGCAACACCAGGGTCACGCAACCGGCCATTCGAGCCACGCGGCACAACCAGCCGCTCCCACGAAGCCACCGGCCCAGCCGACATCCACGGCCGCGCCCGGCATGGATCACGCAGCCATGGGACACGGTGCCGCCCCCGCAGCAGGAAGCGCTCGCCAGGAACACGCGGCCGGGACGGGTGGCGGCATGGCGGGCCATGCCATGCAAATGGGGCCCATGCAGGGAGGCGCCCCTCCGCCCGACGCCCGCGATCCGAACGCTTATAACGAGGGAACCCGGCACGCGAACTTCGGGAATCACGAAATGAACGACAACGCTCCGTTCGGGAAGGTACTGGTCGACAAGCTGGAAGCGGCGAGGGGCGATGGCGAACACGGTCAGAACCTCGAGGCCGAGGCCTGGTACGGCAATGACTACAACAAGGCCTGGGTCAAGGTCGAGGGAGAGCGGCGGGGTGGTTCCCTCGAATCGTCCCGCACCGAGCTACTGTGGGACCGGGCATTTGCGCCGTTCTGGAGTACCCAGCTGGGCGTGAGGCACGACGGCGGCGACGGTGGAGGAAAGGACTGGCTGGCCGTGGGCGTCCAGGGCCTGGCGCCGTACTGGTTCGAGACCGAGGCCACCGCGTACTGGCGTTCGGGAAGCGGCTTCGCTGCACGCCTTAACGCGAAATACGAAATCCTGTTCACGCCCCGCCTGATCCTCGAGCCCGAGCTGAGCGCGAACCTGTACAGCCGCGCGGATCCCGAACACGGGACGGGCAACGGCGTCTCCGATCTCAGCGTGGGCCTGCGGCTGCGCTACGAGGTCACGCGCAAGTTCGCGCCTTACATCGGCGTCACCTGGAACCGACAGTTTGGAGAAACCGCCGATTTCACGCGCATGCGGGGTGGCGACCCCAGCGAAGTGCAGGCGGTAGCGGGCGTGCGCCTGTGGTTCTGATCAGACAATGCGGCGTGGCGGACGCTAGCGCCGTGGAATAGGGATAGTCCTGAAGCGAGACCGAGATCAATCATCTTTTTTGGGAGAACACCATGAACCAGCAACACGAATCATGTATCGAGGCGTGCAACGACTGCGCCGACGCTTGCGACATGTGCGCCGCCGCCTGCCTGCAGGAGGACGACGTTAAGACGATGGCGCGCTGTATCGCGCTCGATATCGACTGCGCACAGCTATGCCGCGTCGCCGCCGCAGTGATGGCGCGCGGGGGCGAGGCGGCGAAGCTGGTTTGCCAGGCCTGCGCCGCGCTGTGCGACATGTGTGCGGAAGAGTGCGGCAAGCATCCCATGCAGCACTGCCAGGAGTGCGCTGCGGCCTGCCGCAGATGCGCTGCGGAGTGCCGCCAGATGGCGGCCGCGTGATCGTGGTCTGAGCGGTCAGTAGTTAACGCAGGCTTGCGGTGAACCCCGCAAGCCGTTCGACGCCGAGTCGTGTTTTGGGCGGTGGAATCGCTCGCCTCAAAATTTTATAAGGCAAAAATGCGACAAAGTTGATCTTTATTGCCAAAAAGAAGAAATGGGGGTAAATTGAAAATGCTGAATGTTGTATAGACAAGCGGGTCCCCGATGTGCTTTCTCCACCATATGCCGTGAATCGCAGCGGCAGGCGTCACGGTCCTTTAGCTTCTAAAACAATAGCCCCGGAGGGTAAATGGTTCACAAATATGTCCCAAGAACGACAGCCGCGCTTGCACTGCTGGTCCTGCAGCAGAGCGCTCACGCGCAACAGCCCGCTACTAGCGACAACACCCAGGCGAGCGCGATGGAGCGCGTCCAGATCACCGGTAGCCGGATCAACCTGCGGCAGGAACAACTGACCGGCGTCGGTCCCGTGACCGTCATCGACGCCGACACCATCCAGCGTTCCGGCGCGATTTCAGTCGAGACGCTGCTCCAGCGGCTGCCGTCTTCCGCAGGCACGGCAGGGAACCAGACCAGTGCGTATTGGACCAGTAATGGCTATGGCACGACGCAGGTGAACCTGCGCGGCCTCGGCATCGACCGCACCTTGGTGCTTCTGAACGGACGCCGTGTGGTGTCCGGCGGTACCGGCGCCAACAGCTCCGTCGACCTGAATATGATTCCGGTGGCGATGATCGAACGGATCGAGGTGCTGAAGGACGGTGCGTCGGCCATCTACGGCGCTGATGCCGTCGCTGGCGTCGTCAACATCATCACCAAGAAGGCCTTCGATGGCGTCGAGGCAGCGGTCCGGTTCGGCAGGACCGAGCGCGGCGACGGGGACGAGAAATCCGCCGACCTGGTTTGGGGTAGCCGTGGTGAGCGCGGTTCGCTCATGGCGTCGCTGAACTATTCGGAAAGCGGCGAGGTGAACCTCGCGTCGCGCGCGCCGTGCTCGCTGTTCGAGGACGACGGCGAACTGGTCTGCTCCGGCAGCTCGTCGACCATCGGCGGCCGCGCCCGTTTGGCCGACGGCCGCCGGGTCAACTTCAACCAGGATCCAAACGGAAATCCGCGCGGCTTCGAAACCTACAGCGCGGCCAAGCACGCCTATAACAGCAACCCCTTCCTGAACGCGGTCAACCCGATCAAGCGAGTCGGCGTCAGCGCCTTCGGCAATGCGCGCCTGACCGACAGTGTCGACATGTTCACCGAACTCATGTTCACGAACCGCAAGTCCAGGCAGCTGGCTACGCCAGGAGCGATAGGCGTCTACCGCCCGATCGAGATCGCTGCCAGCCACCCGACCAACCCGACCGGCCAGAACCTCACGCTGGAGCGCCGCCGGATCGCGGAGGTCGGCCCGCGTCACTTTTTCCAGGAAACGAATACCTTTCGCATCGTCGCTGGCCTGAAAGGAGCGCTTGGAGAGAAGTGGGACTGGTCGGCATCCCTCAATTGGGGCCGGAACACGGGCGTGGACGGGATGACGAACATCATCAACCTGGACCGCGTGGACGCGACCCTAAATGCTGCGACCTGCGGCAAGACCCCAACCGCCGCTCCCTGCGGCAACTACCTCGGTTATGGCAATCTGAGCCCGGCGGTACTGGAGTACATCCACTTCACGACCCGCGACCACGGCGGCAATGACCAGAAGAGTTTCAACGCCAGCGTCAGCGGCGAGCTGTTCTCGCTGCCGGCGGGGCCGGTGGGCTTTGCTTCCGGCTTCGAATACCGCCGCGAGCAGGGGTGGCGCGATCCGGACAGCCTGATCGTGTCCGGCGCTGCCAATACTAACGCCATGGATCCTATCGCCGGCGAGTACAGCGCGCGTGAAGTATTCGCCGAACTGTCCGTACCCTTGCTGGCCAAGCTGCCACTGGTGCAGTCGCTGACCATGAATGCCGCCGCCCGATATTCCGACTACAGCCTGTTCGGCTCACAGGGAACCTACAAGCTGGGCCTGGACTGGCAGGTGATTCCTTCGCTCAAGATGCGCGCGAACCGTTCCACGGCCTTCCGCGTCCCGAACGTCCCGGAACTGTTCGGCGGCGTCTCCGAAGGCAACCTGACAACGACCGACCCGTGCAACAACTGGAATACTCTCGATCCGAATTCGGCGGTCTACAAGAACTGCCAGGCGTCCGGCGTCCCGGTCGGCTATAGGCAGTTCGGTCCGTCGATCCTGACGACTGGTGGCGGCAATCAGAACCTGGAGCCGGAAGAGGCGGACACCTTTACGGTCGGGATGGTATGGACCCCGTCCCGGGCGCTGACGCTGACCCTCGACTACTTCAACATCAAGATCGACAATGCCATCGAAACGGTTCCGGGCTCGACCAAGCTGTCGGTCTGCTACAACTCGCCGGGACTGTCGCACATCTTCTGCCGGCCTTCGAGCTTCACCCGCGATCCGCGCACCGGCGAGATCAATTTCTTGTCGTCCCAGCCGGAGAACGCCGCGCAGCAGAAGGTCGCCGGCCTGGATTTCGGCGCCATGTATGACTTCAGCCTGTTCGGATGGGCCTCGTCGCTCACGGCCGACGTCTCCCGCCTCAACCGCTTCGACGTGACGCCATTCCCTGGCGGCGAGGTCATCGAGTACGCCGGCAAGATCACGGGCGGACGCGGAAGCTATGCCAAGTGGCGGTCGACGGCGTCCCTGACCTCGTCCAGCGGACCGTGGTCGGGTTCCTATACGGTCCAGTACATCGGTAAGGCCGAGGACATCAATGCCGCACCGGAAGACATCGGTTCGCACGCACCGAGCATCGCCTACCACAACGCCAGCGTGAAGTATGCGTTCAACAAGGCGATGGCGGTCTCGTTCGGGGTCGACAACCTGTTCGACAAGCGTGCCCCGTATATCCAGAGCTGGACGGACGGGAACACCGATACGATGACCTACGACCTGCTGGGGCGCCGCTGGCACGTTCGCCTGGGCTACAAGTTCTAGCCATTCAATGATGCCGGGCGGCCCGCGAGCGTGTATGCTTCGCTCCGGCTCGCCCGGGCTGACCGGGTAACCTATCTATTACAACAACTATGCAATTAGCTTTCTGGGTGCGACGCGCCCACAAATGGATCGGGCTCGTCATCGGGGTGCAGGCGCTGCTCTGGATGATCAGCGGCCTGTACATGGTCGTGGTTCCGCTCGAAGTCGTCCACGGCGACCACCTGGCCCACGTCCCGACCGAAAGGCTTAACCCGTCCGCCGCCCGTATCAGCCAGGCTAGCCTGCACGAAGCCTACCCGGGCATTACGGCCGTCCGCATGAAAAACCTGCTCGGCAAGGAAGTCTATGAAGTCAAGCAGGGCAAGCAAACGAGCCTGGTGGACGCCGTCAGCGGCGAGAAGATCAGCCCGCTCGATCGCGACCAGATCATCGCCCTGGCCGATGCGGCCTACGTGGGCGAGGGCAGTATCAAGGGCGTCGAATGGGTGACCAAGGCGCCCCAGGAGGTCGGAGCGCGCCCGGTGCCGCTGTGGGCCGTCCACTACGACGAGCCCGGACAGACGACGCTTTACTTTTCCCCGTATACCGGCGACCTGGTGGCCCGGCGTCATGAACTCTGGCGATGGTTCGATTTCCTTTGGATGTTCCACATCATGGACTACGAGGAACGCGAGAACGTGAACAACACGCTGCTGCGCACGGCGTCGATTACTGGCCTGCTGTTCGCCATCAGCGGCGCATGGCTGCTCTTCTACAGCTTCAACCGGAGGAAGCAGGCATGAGCCATTGGATGAGACGTTTGCACAAGTGGGTGGGGGTGATCCTGGCGATCCAGTTCCTGCTGTGGATGTCGAGCGGCGTCGTCATGAGCCTGCTCGACGCGAACAAGGTGCAGGGACGTGAGTTCCGCACCAGGCCACCGGCGCCGCCCGCGTGGCCCAAGGATGTGCTCAGCACGGACGCGGTGCTTGCGGCCAGCCGGGAAAACGTCATGGCGATCACTTCCGGCTGGGTGCTCGACCGGCCCGTGTACCGGCTGCAGAACGACAAGCGCAGCTGGATGGTCAGCGCAGCGGACGGCAATGCGGTGGCGGTGGACGCCAGCCTGGCAGGGGAGATCGCGCGTGCGTCCTATTCCGGAAGCGGGAAAGCCGGAGTGCCGCGCCTGCTGAACTTCACACTCGAGGCCCGCAAACACAAGGAGCCCGTCTGGCGCGTCGACTTCGACGACGCCGACGAGACCTCGGTCTATGTCTCCAGCCTGTCGGGAACGGTGCTCGAACACAGGAACAGCACCTGGCGCCTGTTCGACCTGTTCTGGATGCTCCACATCATGGACTACAGCGAAAGGACCAATTTCAACAATCCCTTGCTTGTCTCCAGTGCGATCGGCGGACTGTGGATGGCCTTGAGCGGTGTCTGGCTGCTGTTCGCCAGCGTGCGGCTCGCGGAATTCGTTCCAAGCCGCTGGCGGCGGCGCCGTACCGTCAACCTGGTCGACGCTCATGGCACGATGCATCGCGCGGTCGAGGCGGTTCAGGGCGATACCGTGTTCCAGGCGCTCGCCCGCTCGGGCCTGCAGTTGCCGTCGAACTGCGGCGGCGGCCAAAGCTGCGGTTTGTGTGAAGTACGATGCGTTGGACAGGCGCCTGAACCTACGAGCGCGGACCGCGCACTGCTGTCGCCGCAGAAGCTCGCGGCCGGGTACAGGTTGGCCTGTAACCTTCCTGTAACGCGCAGTCTCGACGTCGACGTCGGGAACACCCTTGCGTCGTCTGCCGAACGCATAGGGGTGGTCACCAGCGTCAAGCCGGTGACGCCGTTCCTGCGGGAGATCACAGTGCGCCCGCAGGACCAAATGGAATGCCGGCCGGGCGCCTATGTCCAGATCCACGTGCCCGCGTACGCACGCGAGGCCAGCCAGCTGGATGTCCCCGAGGAGCACCAGGAGGACTGGCGTGCCGCAGTTGTGCTGTCGACGCTTGCGAATGAGACGCCCGTTCGACGGTCGTATTCGATATCGGTACCGGTGGAATGTGCCGGCTCGCAGTTGACTTTCCTGGTCCGCTTCATGCCTGGGAAACAACCGGGCAGGGGATCAGGCTACATGTACACGCTCAAGGTCGGTGACGAAGTTCGCTTCAGCGGACCATTCGGCGATTTCGCACTGAAGCCCGGGGCGCGTGAGAAAGTGTTCATTGGCGGCGGCGCCGGGATGGCGCCATTGCGCGCCATGATCCATGAGCTCCTGACAAAGGGTGCCACCGAGCCGCTGCACTTCTGGTACGGGGCGCGCAGCCGGCGCGATGCGCCGTATGTGGACGAGATGCAGGCATTCGCAGCGAAACACCCGAACTTCCGCTGGCACCTGGTGCTGTCGGAGGAGGCAGTAAACGGCGCGCCCGCAGGACTGGTACACGAAGCCGCGCTGGAGGGTCTGCTGCGTACGCACCCGAACATCGCCTCGCTCGAGTTCTACGTTTGCGGCCCGCCGGCGATGCTGTCGAGTACCCTGGCAATGTTGCGCAGTCTTGGAGTCGGGGAGGCGAACATCGCCTACGACGATTTCAAGATCTGAAGGACGAAGATCGCTCGGGCTATTCCTTGTGCTCCGTGTCGTCGACCGCCGGAACGCCTCATTTTGCCTTCCTCCACGACCCGCGCACGTGACCTCGGGAGGAATTACGGGATATGCCCCAGGACTAGGCGAGCGGACACTGTACCAGGCCGGCGCCGACATCCTGCTCGTCCGTGTCGCTGGCGAACACGTCCGGTTTGGCTGTGCTCATCAGTTGCGACTGTACCAGGAGCGAAGTGGGCGTTTGCCCACGCGTCTGGATTGCTTCGCACCACAATGCGCATGCGCCCGCGACGTGCGGGCAGGCCATGCTGGTCCCGCTCAGCGCGGCCAATCCTCCGCCAAGTTGGGCTGAGCGAATGTCCACACCTGGCGCCGCAATCGTCGCCATCGAATTCGAGAACGGCGCCACGGAAAACCGGTCCAGTGCCTGGCCAACCGCGGCGACCGAGATCACGTGCGTGGCGGCAGACGGCAACGAAGCCGCGAGACGGTAGCTGGCGTCGAGGTCGCGGCGGCTTTCGTTGCCGGCAGCGGCGACGACGAGTGGGGACGAGCCAAATGCGGCTTGCGCGTTGTAGAGTTCCATAATGGCATCGAACATGCGCAGGTTCGCCCGGTAAGCTTCAAGCGCACTCGAGGTGGCCAGATCGACTGGCCACCCCTCCTGATTCGCTAGACGCGCGACCATGCCGGGGAAATCGAACCCCAGTGACATCGAGACGATATGCGCCCCATTTTGCATTGCCCACATCAGGGCTTGAAACAGCTGGGCGGAGTCCCCCTGACCGGCCGAATCCAGGACTTTTCCAATCAATGCCTGCTGCACACCGCGTGCAACGCCGACCCGCTTGCCGTCCACGTCGCGCCCGAGGATCGTGCCCGCACAATGCGTACCGTGCCCGTTGCCATCACCGTTTCCGTCGCCGGTGAAGTCCACCTGGGTCAGCTCGACGCCTGCGAACGCAGCATGGGTCGCATCGATGCCGGTATCGAGGACTGCGATACGGGCGCCACGACCGGAGAAGGGACTCGTATCTGCAGCGATGGCTTGCAAACCCCAATTCGCATCGGTTCCCGTGGCCGAGGGCGCCAGCGGTACGATCAGTTTTACCGGCATCAATGGGGCAACGGCCGATACGCCAGGGTCGCGCAAGAAGCTGGCGTAGGCTGTCGACGCGATATCCTCGATGCCGAGCTTAACGATACCAACGTCAAGCGCCTCAAGAGGTTCAATGCGGCCTTTGCCAGTTTTCAGAGGACCGCTGTCAACATTTATGCGTAGAACGATGTATTTCATCTGCCTTCTCCCTGACGCACCGCCCGCGCCTTCGTAGCGCGGCTGCGTGTACTTGGTGAATGCTATGGTGTACGCTCGCTCGGCGCATGCCAAAAACATTGACTGGCATCAAGCTTTTTAGCGATGAATCAGCCAAGCACTTCCTGCGTTGCCCTGCATGAGACCTTAGGAGCTCCCATGCCCACAATTCGGACGTCGACCGCCACGGAGCCGCGCACGAGTGCGTCAACGTACGGTCTTTACCGCGTCAAAGGCTTCTAATGCAGTACGGCTGCGGCAACACTTGGAGTCCTGACGTTGGCCATGCTCGAGACCACTATCGGGGCGCCCTCCTGTTGAGACGTGCAGCAAAACACCCAGCCCACAAGACATCCCTGAATAGGCGCCTGGCCAGGTTCGAGAATCGGCCGCCAGGCGCGGCCAGAAGCCGGCGGATGTGCCGACGTCGCGGGCGTGGCTGATTCCCCGGGTGCTTAGTTGTCAAACAGTGAAAGGAGGCACAAAATGAAACCAGTCGTTAAACAGACCGCTGCCATTACTGTCGCGATAGCAGCAATTCTTCTGTTCGCAGCCTTTGCAATCGCCTGGTCCGGCGCCTTCAATGTTGCAGCTGATGCGCCTCACTCGCGTCCAGTGTATGCGGCAATCAATTTTGTGCGTGAACAGTCCGTCCGTGCACGGGCAGCGAACGTCAAGGTGCCCGACCTTGCAAATCGTGCGTCCCTCGTTAAGGGGGCTGGCAACTACGACGCGATGTGCGCGCAGTGCCACCTGTCGCCTGGGATGGGAGAAACCGAACTCAGTCGCGGTTTATATCCTGCACCGCCGAACCTGTCGAACACCCGGGTCGAGCCATCACGAGCGTTCTGGAGCATCAAGCACGGCATCAAGGCATCTGGGATGCCTGCGTGGGGAAAGAGCATGAACGATGCCGACATCTGGAACCTGGTCTCTTTGCTCCAGAAATTGCCGGACCTGAACAAAGAAAGCTACGAAGCGCTGGTCCAAAGCAGCAGTGGCCATTCTCATGCGGGAGCACCTTCTGGAGAGATGCACGATGCTGCTGAAGGTCCCATGAAAGGACACGCCAAAACAGACGACATGAAGCCTTCGCCTGAGGGCAAGCCCCGTGCGCATGAGCACCAAGCAGGCGAGGAGCGTTGAACTGGGACCTCAATGCACTGTTATTGGGTCAGCGGTTCAAATTTATCCCGAGAACGATCCCATATACTCACCATGGACAGGTCCGCCTGGCGGTCAAATGATGGCCTTGCCTCGCGCGATCTTGCGCAGTACATGCAGGTCGCTGCCAAACATGCACAGGGCTTCGCAATGCTGGGCAAGCAGGCCGAAGGGAATGTACATGACCGGCACATCGCCAGCTTCCTGTTTGAATGATGGCCGGCTGAGCTGGGCGATCACTTCCTGTTCGCGGGTATCCGGGGCAACGATGTAGTAATGACATGCCTGCTCCGGCAAGGACTGGGCCAGGTCCTTCATCCTCAGGATGCCCGAGTAAATCGAGGTACTCTTTTCGATTTCGAAGGCGCACACGATGTGCTCGCCGTCCTCGCTCAGCCACAACACGTCGATCAAGCCGATCGTATTCATGACTTCATCCTGGGCGCCGATGTCCGGCAGCTTATCGGTCGTCGCCAGGACGAATGCCTCACCCGCAAAGGAATGATGCCGGTCATTACGCGCGACGTGGACGCGATACTTCAGTGCGCGGCCCAGGCGGATCAGCAGGTGCTGCATGCGTGTGTGCTCGGATACGCCGGCCTGATCCGCCAGCACCTGTTCGTGCCGGCGCTTGTTAGCCTTGGCGGCTTTTTCTTGGAGCGCAGCCAGGGTCGCGTCTGCATTGCCCGCGGTGGCGATTCGTCCCGTACCGATTTCGAACAGGAGTCCTGCGAACGCACCGAGATCCTTCGACAATAGCTGCCTGTGCTGATTGTTGACCTCGACGATCGCTTCCCGCATGGCTAGGTAGCTGTGCCAGCAGCCCAGTTTGAGCTTCGTTCCAAACAGCGCATTAAAGCCGTTGATGATCGCGGTGTTGAAAGGCGGGATCAGAGTGGGATGGAGAAAGTAAAGAATCGTGGCCGCCGCCGGGCCCAGCCCCTTGATGCCGGCTTCGGCCAGACGGCTCATCTCGGCAAGCAGTTGTTCCTCTCGCGTGGCATTCAGGCAGGCTGACAGGAAGCTGCCGAACCTGCGCTGGTTCGCTTCGCTCTCGTAGATGTCGGGGATGCGCAGCTTCGGTTTCCAATAGAAGGGATGGGCGGCCCCTTCGAACATCTGTTTCTGCTCGGTGATCGCGCAGAGTACATCCTCGAGTGGCGAACCGCGGAAATCGTTTCCGAAGCTGCCTTTCGAAATTGCCTGGACGGTGTCGATAACGCCGCGCCGGATCGAGCGGAAGGCTTTCATGCGGTCCTCGCTACCGATGAACCAGGTGTTGTAGACCGACTCGGCATCCTGCTTGTATTGGTGGATCAAGTCGGCGACCCCATTGTTGGCAACCGCCAGTGTAGAAGAGCACATACGCTATAAATATCTTTCTGGAAAGACAAGTGTAGCGGTCTGTTCGTTTGGCGGCAATGACTGCGTGGTTGTCAGGCATGTCCGCCTGGGACATCGTTGCAGGTAGTGCTTGACCTTCCCATGATGGGAAGGTCTAAAGTACGTATAGAGCAAACAAACAGGAGGTACGATATGTACGAGCTCAAGGTAGAAAAAATGTCCTGCGGCGGTTGCGCCGCCCGGGTTACGCGTGCAGTGCAGGCCTTGGATCCGAACGCAAAAGTGGAGGTGCTGCTGAAAGACCGCTTGGTTCATGTCGAGAGTACGGCGAGCCCGGAAGCAATTGTCAACAAGATTAGCTCTGCCGGATACCCGGCGTCCCAGGTAGCGAGCCAGTGAGCCGCCCCGGCTTTCGTGAAGGCGGACGCTGGCCCGTCCCACGCTCCTGCTGGCGTACCTGAAGGCGCAACGTTTCAGGCGCGCAGCCGATCTTGGCCATAATCGGCGTGGTCGCCGCCACCGCAATTCGCACTTGCTGCTCGCTTCACTGACCATGGGCAAAGTACCCGATGACATCGGGGAATGCTTCGATTGCTCCTTCCTAGCTCCGTTTTCTCAAATGAAGCCCCTACAAAATCTGGGTGGTTCACGAAGCAGATGAGCGAGCAGTTAATGCGGGGTAGCGAGACCGCTTGATACCACTTGGTTGCGCCGCACTAGCAATGACAGCTACTGCCGAAGGGAAACGTGCGCATTACATGAAACGGGACATGTTAAATTCATCACATGCGCCAAAGCCTACGGACATTTCTTTTGTGCCTGCTGTTCGTTACCCTGCCGATACAGAGCATCGCGGGGGTGACGAGGTATCAGTGCGGCATGGCGCATCATGCTCTGGCAGTGGACACCGCTCGCTCGTTGGCACACGAAGAGCATGGAATAGGCGCCGATCTGTCTGGCAAAAAAACACACGCTGACGCTGCTACGGCGGCGGCAAAGGCGACCGATCCCGATGGTGCCTGTGCGAACATGGGTGGCCATAAGAGTTCGAGCTGCGGAAAGTGTTCCGGATGCTGTATCGGCAGCTATGCTCCGCCGCCTTTCATTGCCATGACTGCAGCGCAAGAACCTGCGGAAACGCTGCGTTCACCCTCCGTTTCTTCCTTCACCGGGCAATTCCCAGCCCGTCTTGAACGACCTCCTCGCGCTAGCTCATCCCCCTTGTCGTGATGCGGAGCAGCGCATCTCCGAGGCGCAACTACGACTTCAACCTGCTTGCCCAGCACCTGCTGGCCTTCGCTGTCGTGCCGCCGCGTGTGCGGTGGCATCGTAGCCGACATTGTGAGCTCGTGCGATTGCGCGGCGGTCCTGCTGTGCGCGGCCAACGATTGGCGAGGCGGGCAGATGATGCGGGGCGGATTCCATCGTCCCGCTCGAAAACAGGTTTTCCCTTTTTGACTGGAGAGTTACATGAATGCCTTTGAAATAGGCGACAGTTGCACAAGCAACTGGCGCCGCCGTTTTCTGCAGGGACTCGGCGCCGCAGCAGGCCTGGCAGGATTGAGCCCGCGTCTGCTATTTGCACAGCAAGCGGACCGGCGAAGCCTGCGTGGCACCGAGTTCGATCTCGTCATCGGGCCCACGCCCGTCAACTACACCGGCGCCGAGCGGATCGCCACCGCCGTCAATGGCCAAGTGCCGGCACCGACGCTGTACTGGAACGAAGGCGACACCGTCACGATCCGAGTCACGAACCGCTTGCCAACGGTCAGCTCTATTCACTGGCATGGCATCTTGCTGCCGGCAGACATGGATGGCGTACCCGGGCTGAGTTTCTCCGGGATTGCCCCGGGCCAGACCTTTACCTACCGGTTCGAGGTGAAGCAGACGGGAACCTACTGGTATCACAGCCATTCGGGATTCCAGGAGCAAACCGGGCTGTACGGCCCGATCGTCATCCTTCCCAAGGGGGCAGACCGGGTCCGGGCTGACCGGGATTATGTTGTCATGCTTTCGGACTGGACCGATGAAAAGCCTGAACGTGTGATGGCCAACCTGAAGAAGATGAGCGACTTCTTCAACAACAAGCAGCCGACCTTTGGCGAGTTTGTGCAGGACATCCAGCGCATGGGATTCGCGGCCGCCGTCGACAAGCGCAAGATGTGGAACCAGATGCGCATGATGCCGACCGACTTCAGCGATGTGACGGCCAGCAGGAACATCAGCGGCGCGCTGCGCTTCCTGATCAACGGCGCCACCGCGGAGAAGAACTGGACGGGGATTTTCCGGCCAGGCGAGAAAGTGCGGCTTCGGTTCATCAACGGGGCCGCCACCACGATTTTTGACGTCCGCATTCCTGGATTGAAAATGACGGTGGTCTCTGCGGACGGACAGGATGTGGAACCGGTTGCAGTGGACGAATTCCGCATATCGGTTGCCGAAACCTACGATGTGATTGTCGAGCCTGCCGAAGACCGGGCTTATACGATCTTCGCCCAATCGATCGGGCGCTCGGGATCGGTACGCGCGACGCTGGCTCCACGTCCTGGCATGCAGGCCCCGGTGCCAGACATCGATGAAGCAAAGTGGCTCACGATGGTCGACATGATGGGGGCCATGGCCATGGGAGGCGCGCATGGTGCGCATGGTGCAGCGATGCCGGCCATGAATCGCGCCGCGGCACCAGCCACAGCAGGCGCAGCGGCGCACAGCATGCATTCGATGGCGCAGGGCCAGGCACAGCAGACAATGCCGGCGGAAGCTGCGCACGCAGGCCATGCACAGATGGCGTCGCCAGCAGCCACCCCGGTGCAGCCGCCTAAGGTGACCCACGCACGCACCGAATACGGTCCAGGCGTCGACATGCACGTCGACATGCCCAGGACGAACTTGGACGACCCCGGCGTTAACCTGCGCGACAACGGGCGCCGGGTGCTGACCTATGCCGACCTGCGGACCATTGGCGGCCCTATCGATCCGCGCGAACCGTCCCGAGAGATCGAGCTGCACCTGACGGGGAACATGGAGCGCTTCATGTGGTCGTTCGACGGCCAGAAATTCTCGGAGTCCCTGCCCATCCGCTTTAGGTATGGGGAGCGCCTGCGGGTCGTCCTGGTCAACGACACAATGATGAATCACCCGATCCACCTGCACGGCATGTGGAGCGAGCTTGAATCGGAATCGGGCCAGTTCCAGGTCCGCAAGCACACCATCAACGTGCAACCAGCCCAACGCGTCAGCTTCCGCGTGACCGCCGACGCACCCGGGCATTGGGCGTTCCACTGTCATCTCATCTATCACATGGAAGCCGGCATGTTCAGGGAGGTCGTCGTATCATGAAAAACCAGTCGAAGCGACCGATTCCCTGCGCATTGGTACTTGTCTTGCTGCTGTCGCAAAACGCCGCGGCACAAGCCATTCCGGACTCGGAAGGACGCGGCCAGTCCAGCGAGGCGCCCGCTCCCGGGCAGCCCGCCGTCGATCATGCAGCGATGGGGCATGGCAGCCCCGCATCCACAAGCAGCACCGCGTCTCAAGAAACGCAGGCGCGGCCACAGAGGGATGCCAGCCCGAAACAGGCCAAGGCAAAGCGCTCCAACGAGCCAGGCAAGCAGCAATCCGTCCAGTCCGGGCAGAAGGACCAGCCACAGGAACAACATAGTGGCCATGCCGGGCACGCCATGCCTGCACAGCCAGCGGCATCGCACGCACCGGCGGTATCCGGGCAGGCGCACCCCGGGGATCATGCTGCGATGGGACACGGCAGTCCTGTTCCCGCACCGAGCGCGCCCCTACAAGGTGCTTCCACACACGATCATCCTGCCCCGCCGCCGGCGGTCCAATCCGGGCAAGACAGCCAGCACCAGGGACATGGCGCTCAGGCAGGGCATACCATGCCTGTTCAGCCACAACCTGCCCGCCAGGGACAGGCCGGAGCGGTACAGGCGCCCGCCATGGATCATGCGGCGATGGGCCACCCGGCCACAGATGCAGCGCCGGCCACGTCCACCCGCGCGGGAATGGCGCAAACGGGCCAGTCCAGCGGAGGACATGGCATGCAGATGGGCCGGATGCAGGGTGGCCCCCCGCCGGCTGATGCGCGCGACCCCAGCGCCTATAACGAAGGCACACAGTTTGCGCACCTTGGCAACCACGAGATGAACGATAACGCGCCGTTCTGGAAAGTCTTGGTGGACAAGGCCGAGGCAGCCAAGGGCGATGGCGAGCGCGGGCAGAATGTCGAGCTCGAGGCGTGGTACGGCAACGACTACAACAAGGCGTGGGTCAAGTTCGAGGGGGAGCGGCGGGGCGGAACGCTGGAAGCGGCGCGTACCGAGCTGCTATGGGACCGGGCATTCGCGACCTTCTGGAGTACCCAGCTTGGCATCCGGCACGACAGCGGCGAGGGCAAGAGCCGGGACTGGCTCGCCTTCGGTGTGCAGGGCCTGGCGCCGTACTGGTTCGAGACCGAAGCCACGGCCTACTGGCGACCAGGAAGCGGACTTGCGGCGCGGCTGAACGCCAAGTACGAGGTGCTGTTCACACCGCGCCTGATCCTCGAACCCGAGATCGGCGCCAACCTGTACAGTCGCGCCGACCCCGAGCGCGGGACCGGAAGCGGGCTCTCGGACATCAATGCCGGCCTGCGCCTGCGCTATGAGATCACGCGGAAGTTCGCGCCCTATCTCGGCGTGACCTGGAGCAGGCAGTTCGGAAGGACCGCGGACATCACGCGGCAGCGGGCAGGAGACAGGAGCGAGGTGCAGGCGGTGGCCGGCGTCCGTTTCTGGTTCTGATCCCACGCGGAGCATCAGGATCGCTATTCGACGCGTCAGACAGGCGCGCGACGTCCTGGAAGAGGCGACCTGTCAATGAACTTCAAGGAGAAAGATCATGAACCAGAATCAGTTTCAATCTTGCATCCAGGCTTGCTACGACTGTGCCCAGGCCTGCGACAGCTGCGCCGCCGCCTGCCTGCAGGAGCCGGATCCGAAGATGATGGCCCGTTGCATCGAGCTGGACAATGAATGCGCGGCGATGTGCCGCCTGGCCGCACAACTCATGAGCCGGTCGAGCGAGCACGCCATGCAGGTGTGCCAGCTGTGCGCCGACATTTGCGAAGCCTGTGCGGACGAGTGTGCGCAGCACCAGGCGCAGCATTGCCAGGACTGCGCCGCGGCTTGCCGCCGCTGTGCCCAGGAGTGCCGCAGCATGGCCCAGTCTGGTTCCGGCGCCGGGACCGCAACCGGCGCCCACGCGGCATCCCACTGAGCAGGGGGGGCCGGCGTCCGTCGGCCCTTAGCACCGAGCAAGTCCAATCTCAGGAGAACAGATTATGGCAAACAATATGAATACAGCAAGAGACCGATTGGAAGCGCGCCTGCAGGACGCAGGTGAGCGCGCGCTGGAGCGGGTCGCGGCGCAGCAGTCCCGGTTTGACGGCATTTCCTTCGATTTCGACGCCGGCAAAGCACCCTACGATTATGCGATCCGTGTCGGCACCGGCTCCTCCAATGCATTCCAGGGTAGCGAAGCACGCGACTACTTGTGGGGGCTGGGCGGCAATGATTCGCTGGGTGGTGGCGCGGGGCAGGACAACCTGTTCGGCGATGCCGGGGCCGACCTGCTGGTCGGCGGCGACGGCGGCGACCGCCTGGTGGGCGGGATGGGCAACGATCGGCTGTTCGGCGGCGCGGAAGCCGACGGGCTGATGGGCGGCATGGGCAACGATATCCTCGACGAGGGCGATGGGCACGGTGACCTCAACGGCGGAGCGGGCGACGACATCCTGATCGGCGGCCGTGGCGCCGACGCCTTCATGATCTCTCCCGACAGCGGCAACGACGTGATCCGGGATTTCACGGCTGGCCCAGGCATGTTCGACCACCTGGCGATCAGTGGCCTGCGTTGGGGCGACCTGTCCTTCGCCGATACGGTCGAAGGCGTCAGGATCAGCTGGAAGGGCGGCTCGGTGCTGCTCAACGGGGTGACGAAGGCCGAGCTGTCGCAGGACGACTTCATGTTCGCCGATTCTCCCGAGCTTCCGCCATCCTCGCGCCCCGCCAATGGGCCAACGCCCGAGCGAGCGACCATGAGCCAGGAAGGTCCGGCGATCGCAGGCTCGGACCGTGCGAACCCGGCGTTCGACCGTATCGCCGACGCCATGCTCCGGCGCGACACGCCGGTAGGCTTCGACTTCACTGGTGACGAACACTATACCGTCAAGGTCGGCACGGACGGCGCCGACCGGTTCGATGGCGGTGCGAGCTGGGACCAGCTGTTCGGTCGCGACGGCAACGACCGGCTGTTCGGTAACGGCGGCAACGACATCCTCCAGGGAGACGCCGGTAACGACCAGCTGGACGGCGGCGCGGGCTCGGACCGCCTTGATGGCGGCATGGGCAACGATCGGCTTGCCGGCGGCGACGAGGAAGACGAGGTGATGGGGGCGGAAGGGGACGACACGATCGACGCCGGTGCCGGCCACGACATGATCGAAGGCGGCATGGGCAACGATACCATCCGCGGCGGCACAGGCGCCGATGCGTTCATGGTGATGCCCGACAGCGGCCACGATATCGTGCTCGACTTCGAAGCCAGGGGGGCGGCGCAGGGCGCCTTCGATCACATCGCGTTCATCGACATCCTGCCGGAGCAGGTATCGGTACGGGACGTCGACGCCGGCGCGCTCATCTCATGGGATACCGATGGCGATGGTTCCGCGGACGGCTCGGTACTGCTGCAGGGAGTCTACAAGGTCGACCTGCGCCAGTCCGACTTCATGTTCAACGAAGAGCCGGCGTTTATCGCAGGGATCAGTACTGTCGGATCAGGCTACATTTTCTGATGCGGTGGCCGCCCGACCCAGTGAGGTCGGGCAGAAAGGCGGGCAGCCAACGCCCGCCTTCCCAATGTCACTTCGCCTTGCGCGAGGACCAATGCACGTGCACGATCAACCAATCGTCGCCCTTCTTCTCGAGGACGGCGGTGCCTGTGCCGAACACGTGCACCGGTTGGCCGCGCGAGGTTCCGGTCGTCTCCGTTTCTTCCCAAACGACCGCAGTGTTGCCATCGATGCGTTCGGTCTGCTTCAGTACTTTCCGGGTCGAGCTCTTGGCGAACTGCATGTCGCCGCCGAGGTGATGACTCGCATATTCGTCGCGCGAGCGTTCCACGTAGCCGGCTTCATAGATCGCAATCTCGGGAGACAGCTGCGCGAGCGCCTTCGTCTTGTCGCCGCTGACAAGCGCTTCATGGAAAGCCGCAAGGGTCTCCTTGGGCGACGCTGCAAAGCTGCTTGCATGGATACCGAACAAGCCGGTGGCCAGGATAATAACTGCCAGTGATTTCTTGAACACGTGTACTCCTTGGATATAGTTATTGTTTAGGACGCCATAGGTGGCGAAGTTGAGGTCAGGAAGGCTGCTGCGATGAGCACCGCGACAAGGACGATTGCCTCGACCTGCAGCACGCGTGCAAACAGGCCGCCGGCAGCGCGCGCCTCTTGCCCTTGCTGTTGCAGGGAGCGCAGCAAGGCAGGCATGACAACGAAGCGGTTGAACCCACCAAGCGCCGCCGCGCACAATACCAGCCCGACCTTGATGAGCAAGGTCGTTCCGTAAGGATTGCCGAACAGGTCCGCAGGGCTTTCCAGCACGCGCCAGGTGCTGATCGCACCGGTCGCGAAAATGCCGACCAGGGCGACGGTCGCGCTGCGCGAGAGGGCGTCGACATAGAGTGCGCAGTCGGCCCGGCTCCCTGATGCGGCGTCAGGCAGGACTCGCAAGGTGATCAAGCCCGCCACGATCACTTCTCCCACCCAGATACTGATCAACACCAGGTGGACCCAATCGGCTGCGACGGCCCAGGTGAAGTCGCCAGCAGCGCCGGCGTGGCTGACCATGCTGCGGCTGTAGAGCAGCACGCCGATCGCCCCGATACGGACTGCGGATGTCGCTGCGGCTGCCTGGAAGCGCGCGCCAGCGGCGGAGGCCGCCCCCGCCACGACAAGCGCGGCAGCGCCGATCATCCACGCGAGCCCGAAGTGTGTCCCGGTGATGAGTGACCGCACTGCGGGCCATGCTTCGGCAAGCGGGACTTCGGCCATCGACGCCGCCTCGATCCAGAGAATGGCGACATAGGCCAGTATCGCCGTGCCAGTTCCCGCCAGCAGGGCCGTCCGCAGGCGCGGCAGCATGGCGCGCGCCCACGGGGAGGTCCTGGTGCGCAACCAGAGCGTTGCGGCGCTGGCCCCGACCAGTACGGCCAGCGACAGGTTCAGAAAAGCGGTGACGGCGCGCTGCGCGGACGCGAAATCCGACTCCAATTACTTCACCTGGAACGAGAATTCGCCCTTGACCTTGTGTCCATCGCGGGTGACTGTGGTCCATTGCACGCGGTAGGCCCCCGCGTGCAGCCCCGGCGTGGTGGCGATCAGCGCCTTCGCGTCGGCAGGGTCGGCAGCGATCTTCGACGGCTCCACGACCGCCCCTTTCTCGTCGACCAGTTTGACCTTGCTGAAGGGCAGTTCCAGGGGCTCATTGAACTGCAGGCGCACCTCGGCCGGTGCGGTGCTCACGACGCTGTTGGCCTGGGGGGATGAGGCCAACAGTTTTGCGTGGGCGAGGGCAGCTGGAGCTGCGATCGTCGCCACGGCTGCGGCTGCGGCAAGAACGAGGTTCTTGATGTTCATTTCTTTCTCCTTAATATCCTGCGCACTGTGCGCAGGGCCAGGTGATGGGACAGGTTGTGCTTACTGCGCTTTCTGCATCTGTACGATGGTCACGGCGCCGTTCACCCGGTCGGCTGCGAACTTGACGTTGTCGCCCACCTTGACCTGGTCGAGCATACTCGCGTCCTTCACGCGCAGGACCATGGTCATCGCGCCCATGTTGAGGTTCTTGATTTCGCCGTGGCGCAAGGTGATCTTGCCGGCCTCTTTGTCGATCTTCTTCACTTCGCCATCCGTCAGCTCCGCCGATGCCGGCGCTTCGTGGCCCGCATGCGCCGCGCCATGGCCTGCGTGGGAGTCCTGCGCGAATGCGACAGAGCTTGCGGCGCTCATGACGATAGCCAGGGTCAGTTTCGAGAATGCGTTCATCGTCGTTCCTTTCGTTGGGTTGGTTCAGTTGTAGTGTTTGAAAACTTTGGTCTTGCCATTGGCCTGCACCAGCACGACGTCGAACGGGTCCTTGCGCGGACCTTCCATGCCGGGGGAGCCGAGCGGCATCGCGGGTACTGCCAGTCCCTTTGCCTTTGGCCTTTCGGCCAGCAACCGCTTGATGTCGTCCGCCGGCACGTGCCCTTCGATCGCATAGCCTCGCACCATCGCGGTATGGCACGAGCCCAGCTCGTTGGGGATACCACCCCGTTCGCGGTAGTCCGACGGGTTGGCGACGTTCGACACCTTGGTAACGAAGCCGTTGGCCTTCAGATGATCCACCCAGGCCGCGCAGCAGCCGCAGGATTCGCTCTTGAATACCTCGACGACCGGGGCGGCCGCCATCGCAAACAAAGGTGTGCACAACGCAGCGGCGAGTGCGGTCTGACGTAATAATCGTTTCATGAGAGACTCCTTTGGTACTCTGGTTGGGTCATACTCTAGTTAGTGATGGCCCTGGTGGCCAGTCGGCTTACGAACAGTTACCTCGATGTCTGCAGGCTTCGTGGCGGGCATGGACTGGCCGCCCCCACTCTGGTTGCGTACCGCCGCTGGCGGCTCGCCTTTCCATTCGTACGCCACCGTGCCGGCGGGGTGCTTGTACCAGCCCGGATCCTTGTAGTCGCCCGGCTTCTGATCCTTGCGGACCTTGAGCACCGTGAACATGCCGCCCATCTCGACGCCACCGAACGGTCCCTGGCCGGTCATCATCGGCAGCGTGTTTTCCGGCAGCGGCATCTCCATGTCGCCCATCGAGCCGCCTTTCTCACCCATGACCATGTAGTCGGGAACGAGCTTCGTGATTTTCTCGGCCACGCCCCGATGGTCGACGCCGATCAGGTTCGGCACGTCATGTCCCATCGCGTTCATGGTGTGGTGCGACTTGTGGCAGTGGAAGGCCCAGTCCCCCGGCTCGTCCGCGATGAACTCGATGGCGCGCATCTGGCCTACGGCGATATCGGTCGTCACCTCCGGCCAGCGCGACTCCGGACGGGTCCAGCCGCCATCGGTGCCGGTGACCTCGAATTCGTGGCCATGCAGGTGGATTGGGTGATTCGTCATCGTCAGGTTGCCGGCGCGGATGCGCACGCGGTCGCCCTGGCGCACGTTCATGGTGTCGATGCCCGGGAAGGCGCGGCTGTTGAAGGTCCAGATGTTAAAGTCGAGCATCTCGTTGACGCGGGGCGTATAGCTGCCCGGCTCGATGTCATAGGCGTTCAGCAGGAAGACGAAATCGCGATCGACCTTGTGATGGGCCGGGTTCTTTGGGTGCGTGACCCAGAAGCCCATCATGCCCATCGCCATCTGCACCATCTCGTCGGCATGCGGGTGGTACATGAAGGTACCGGGGCGGCGAGCGACGAACTCGTACACGAAGGTCTTGCCCGGCTGGATCCCGGGCTGGTTCAGGCCGGTGACGCCGTCCATGCCGTTGGGCAGGCGCTGGCCATGCCAGTGGATGCTGGTGTGCTCTGGCAGCTTGTTGGTCACGAAAATGCGCACGCGGTCGCCTTCGACCACTTCGATGGTCGGGCCCGGGCTTTGGCCGTTGTAGCCCCACAGGTTCGCCTTCATGCCGGGCGCGATCTCGCGCACCACGGGTTCGGCGATCAGGTGGAACTCCTTGACGCCGTTGTTCATGCGCCAGGGGAGAGACCAGCCGTTCAGTGTAACGACCGGGTTGTAGGGACGGCCGTTGGGCGGCGGAGGTGGCGGCTGCGTTGCGGCGCTGCTCATGATCGGCGCTTCCGGGAGGGTGGCCGCACCAGCGCGGCTGACCAGTCCTGCGCCCACGAGGGCGGCTGCGCCAGTGAAGAAATCTCGACGAGAACTCATTGCTGATTCAATCCTTGTTTAATGTCCCGCGGCGGCTTCGGTTGCCGCGGCGGTGGAAGCCATGGAGATCGACGAACCGCCAGTGCCGGTGATGGCGGCCTGCAGATCCGTTTCGGCGATCCAGAAGTCACGTTGGGCATCGATGGCCGCATTCACGCCCGCAATCTGTGCGCGCGCGTCGGCCAGCAGTTCGAACACGCTCATGAGCATGCCGTTGTAGCGAAGCAGGGACTCCTCGGAGATCTTCTTCCGCAGCGGGACCAGCTCGTCCCGATGCTGCCTGGCGACGTCATAGGTCGTGCGGTAAGCGGAGTAGGCTTCACGGACCTGGGAGCGAGCGCTAATGGCGGTGTCGGCCGTGCGGTGGACCGATTGCATGTACAGCGCTTCGGCTTTCGCGACACGTGCGCCTCCCCAATCGAAGATCGGCAAAGCTAGCTCAATCTCGTAACCGTTCTCCCGCGGCGAACCGGACTTGCTCGAGTTGACGTAGCCAGCCTCGAGCACGTTGATGACGCCGGTTGCCTTCGTCAGACCCAGGGCGCGCGCGGTCGACTCGGTGCCGAGCTTTGCCAGGCGCACATCGAGGCGCTGCTGCATGGCGAGCGACTCGATACTGCCCGCCTCACGCGGGGCCTCCGGCAGGTCCGGCAGCCTGTCCGGAAGCCGGAAGGCCGTGTTCTCGCCCCACACCCCCATCAGCCGCGCCAGCTGCTCGCGCGCCGCCGTCGCGTTGTGGCGTGCGCGCGCCAGCTGGGTCGAGGCTTCGCTTGCGAATGCCTGCTCGCGAGCCTGGTCGAGGGCACTCAGGTGTCCGACCTTGGCCATGCGTTGCGCAAGCTCGGCGCTCGCGCCGGCTGCCTCGCGGACTTGTTCCGCGTAGCGCGCCGACTGCACTGCCGCGACGGCATTGAAGTAGGCCTTGCGGGTGTCTGCCGCCAACCGGACCGCTTCGGTTGCCGCGGCCAGCTTGGCGCCCTCGAAGCGACGCGACTCGATATCGCGGCGGATCGGGATGGTGACGAGCCCGACGAGGTCGAACATGACGCTGCGCTCGATCTCGGTCTCGCCGCCACCGGACATGCGGCCAAAGCTGAAACCGGGGTTGGCCATGCGGCCGGCTTGCACCAGGTCGGCCTCGGCGACACCCAGTTCGGCGAGCGAGGCACGGAGGCCACGGTTGTTGAGCAGGGCGGCACGGACCGCCCTGTCGGCGGTGAGCGGCTGTTTCAGCAGCTGATTCAGCTCGTCCTGGATGGCCGCGCCATCGGCATTTGCCTTTGGCAGGCGAATGTCCTGGCCGGTGCGCTCGGCGGTCAAGGCCGAAACAGCGTCCAGGCCGCCGTCCTTGGAAAACGTTGCGCAACCGGTCAACGCAAGGAGCATGGCGCCCGCCGCAACGGCGCGCAGTGCAGGAATAGAAAGCTTTGTTGTCATTATCTGTTCGGCTTAATGATGTTTGCTGTGATCCACAGGCGCCGGATTGGCCGGCTTCGCTGGCGTGGCGGGCGCGGACGGAGCCGGCGCCGCGTTGTGGCCGTGGTGGTTCTGCTCACCGCCGTGAGCACCATGCCCCGCGTGGCTCGGCACTCCCGCAACAGCATCGTTTGCGGCGCGCCAGGATTTATCGGGCGTCGTCTGGCCGTCCTGCGGTGCAGGCGAACGACTGGGAATGACCGATTCGTACACGGTCGGTGGCACCGCCACGGCGGGGTCTGCAGGGTCTGGCAGCGGACGGGATTGCTGGGCGTGCGCGTACATCGGCAGGACCAGCAGGACGCCAATAGCGGCGGCCAAAAGCTTGGAGGTCATGGACAATCCTCAAAATCGGTAACAGGGCGTGCACGGGCACGCACGATTGCTCAAGAGCGATGACGGCGCCGCCAAAGGGCAGCGGGTCACCTCTTGTTACGATTAAGCGGATTGGTGCCGCGGAGGGCGTCGGGGGCCGTCCTGGATGAAGCCAACGGCAAATGCCGCAGGCGCAACGACGACTGCGTCGGAGCCGTCGAAAGCCGGGACAGCGAAGTGAGTGGAGGGTGGCGCAACGGCGCCCAGGCAGAACGCGGAGCATGCACTGCAGGTGGAGTGCGGTTTCTTGCCTGGCTTGGAGTCTGTCAAATCGGCGCCGACCAGGGAGTCGTCCGATTGGCTTGCATGCTCGCCACCGTCATGAGCGTGCGCATCGGCCATGTGCTCGTGGGACTGCATTTCCAGATTAATCGAAGTCTGGCTGGACTGCTGGTGAACCGGGCCGCAGGACATACGATTGGCCGCAAGCGCGTGCAGAGGAAGCACGGCCAGCAGGAGCCAAACCAGAAATGTCTTAATTGCGCGGTTCATAGTTGCCGTGAGTATAGCACGACATTTTTGGCTGGAGCAGCCCTTAAGGCTGACCAAAGTCAGGGCGGCAGGCACGGCTAGTCGACGAGATGTACTGACAGGGTGCGTTAGCGCACAGCATGCCTCATCGGACTTCATCCAGAATCGCGAATGGACGTGCTGCGTTTTTTCGGCGTCGCACGGTGATCAATTTCGTTCGAGGAGACGAACATGAAGAAAATCCGGGCCCGTATTGCTCTCATGGCCGGTGCGCTTGCACTTGTTTCTGGTGTGTCAGTGAACGCGTTTGCGCAGTCGGGGCAGCACGCACAGCATGGCGCCGCGTCTGGCCAGGCGGGGCAGCACCAGGGCATGCCTGGTCACGAGATGATGCAGTCGATGGAGGCCATGCACCAGAAGATGTCGAGCATGCAGATGACCGGTGATCACGATCACGACTTCGCCATGATGATGCGTTCGCACCACCAGGCCGGCATCGACATGGCAAAGGCCCAGCTCAAGAATGGCAAGGATCCGCAGATGCAGGCAATGGCCAAGAAGGTGATTTCCGACCAGACTAAGGAAATCAAAAAACTCGACCAATGGCTGTCGAAACACCAGGCATCGGGCAAGTAGGGGCCGGGCCACGGCACCGGTGTAAGGGTTAGACGCCGGTGCCGCGATCGCCTCGTCAGGTCTTCTCCGCAAAGAAAGCTTGTCACTCCGTATCGGACAGCGGTACATCAAAGCAAATGCTACAGTTTTTGGCATGACTGCCGCCTTCCGAAAGATAGCCTGGTGTTTGCTGTGTCTGTTGGTCGGGTACCATGGGTACGCGACCGCGGCTGTCACATGCCACAACTTGAAGGCTGAACTGCAGGTCGTGAAGACAGATGCCCGGGCCCATAAGGATGATTGCCCGCAAATGCGCTCCGGCGTGCCAGAAAGCAGCGATGGAAGCTGTTACAAATCGAAGTCGCTCTGTTGCTCGCACTTTAACCTTCCCTACGCGCCTATCCCCTCATCCACACCGCTGGGCGCACCTTCCACTTCTTCCGAGCGGTCGCATTCCTTCCAGGCCGCCTTTTCCAGTTTCATCCCCCCCGTCCTCGATCCGCCTCCGCGCTCTTGACGCATTGCATCGTGCCGTCCTCGCGTTGCCGTTCGCAAACGATACGAGGCCGCAAGGTATTTGATCTCTCCTTCGAAGCTGCAGGTCCGCGTTTCTCTGCGCGGGCACGGTGGCGTTCGCATGAACAACTGAGCAATGAGGTAGAACATGAAAAGCAATAATGCATTGCCCAAGCCAGCTCTGCTGGCGGCTCTCCTATTGTCTGTCGTGGTGCCGGTACGTGCCGACATCACTATTTTTACCGACGAGGCAATGTTCCTGTCGGCAGTGTCGGCGTCCGGAACCGACCGTTTCGACGACCTTCCAGCCTCTGAACTGGATGCCGAGCTCTCACGTACCGCGGGTGCATACGGGTATCGGGTCAGTGCGGGACCGGGAGAAGGTGGTTTCTTTCCAGCGATGAATGAAGGCGACGTCTATCTGGCGCCGACGCTAGCCGCCGATGCCGTGCGCTTCAACGCGTTTTCACCCGGGGTGTTCGGCTTTGGCGGGAGCTTCTTCGCGACCGATGCCTATGGCGGCTATGTACCCGGACGAACGATCGAGCTCACGGCGATGGACGGATCAAGTATCGCAAGCTACACCCTGGATGGATCGGCACCCACCTCGTTCCTCGGATTCCTGTCGACCCGCCCCTTGACCGAGGTAGCGCTGCGCACCATTGGCGAGCAAGGAAATGTCTACTGGGCGACCGCAAACAATGTTGTCCTTGCTGTGCCGGAACCATCGGCATACGCGATGTTCCTAGTGGGGGCAGGCATCGCCGCCTGCGCAGTACGGCGCCGGCGAGGGCTTGCCTTCGCCTCGGCTAAATGAATCGTTCTATTGTGTCTAAAGGAGCCAACATGAACACCGCAACCAATCATTCCGACCGTTCTTCCGTTGTCCGCAACCTCCGCGCGCTGGTGCGCAATCTCGGACTGGGCCTGAGCTTGCTCGTGCCTGCCATCGGCGTGGCCCACGCCGACGGACCGGGCAGGGGAGCGACCGCACAGTTTGAAAAGAATTACCTCGTCTTCATTATCAATCACCACTATTCCGCCCTGCGGATGACCGAACTGGCTGCCGGTACGGACCTGACCCGTGACGCGCAGGTCGTAGCCCCCCAGGAGGGGACGTCACCGACGCCAGGCTTCAACGCGACCCCGGCAAAGGCGAGCGACGACGAGATCAAGTCCATGGCGCGTATGGGAAACCGTGAGCAGCGCGAGGAGATCGGCCGTGCCCAGCGATTCCTGAGGGAGTGGTACGGCATCCATTATCAGCCACAGCTCACGGCGGACGGCCGACGCATGATTGCCATGCTCGAGGCGACGCCGGCCGGGACGCAGTTCAACCAGGTCTTCCTGAGGTCCTTCAGCAACCATCACCTGGGTGCGCTTGCGCCGAGCCTGCACTGCACGGTCAAGAGCGACCTGAACCATGACGGGTTGCGGCGCTACTGCGAAAACATCGTGGTCGTCCAGAAAAACGGCATCAACGACATGCGGGAGATGCTGTGTAAGCGCTACTCGGACTGCGGCTTTGTACCGATGACAGGTGACAAGCGGAAGGACAACGAGTTCTGACCGGAGATGGGTTGAAGCGGCTGCGAAGCCGCTTCAACCTGGCAGGCATGCCGCTACCTGCGCCTTCGTTCAGCGGAAATTCCGCTTGACCTTTCCATCATTGGAAGGTTTACAGTGGACTAGTCCACTTTTCGGAGGCAATTTATGTATGAGTCCACCCGCCGCGAGGCCCACAGTTCAGACGAGCGCATGGCCGCAATGCCCAGTACAGCCTTGCACGACTTCGCGCGTGCGAAGCAGGCAGAGAGTGCGCTCTCCGATTCGGACGAGACGCCACGCTGTCTGTTCTGCCGGTACCGCAGTCCAGGTGCCGGAAAGGAGTTGGCGCATGCCTAGAATTACCGTACTATCGCATCCGGAATGCGCGCCCGGCGGCGCGTCGATCGAGGCCGCTCCCGGCACCAGCATTTGCGACGCGCTGCTGGAAAATGACGTCGACATCGAGCACGCATGCGGCAAGGTTGGTGCCTGCACGACGTGTCACGTCATCGTAAGGGAGGGATTCTCGTCCCTCGCCCAAGCGAGCGAGGATGAGGAAGACATGCTTGACCGGGCTTGGGGCGTGGAGCACTTATCCCGGTTGTCGTGCCAGGCCATCGTCGCGGAGATAGATCTTACGGTCGAGATCCCGCGGTATTCCCTGAATCACGCCAAGGAAAACGGATAGACATCACAGGTCGCGCACCGCTTGCGACAAGCGGGGCTGCGCGAGGACAATCGTTTTTTTCTGGAGCTGCCATGAAACATGAAGTGCATGATCACGCCGGTCACCAGCAGAAGGGCCACGAATGCCACCACGCGCACGGGCATCACGCCGTCGACGCCGCCCGCGACAGAGGTATTGCCGGCGCATCCCAGCATCATCCGACTGCTGCGTCCGATAAGCCCTATACCGATCCCGTATGCGGCATGAGCGTTGCTGACCGGCCGGATCGGCGCGTCGAGCACGACGGAGTCCTCTATCACTTCTGCAGCGTGAAGTGCATGGACAAGTTTCGCGCCAGTCCCACCAGCTATACGGAGAAAAGCGCCCCGGCGGCTATGCCCGAGGCGCCGCCAGGGACGATCTACACCTGCCCGATGCATCCGGAAATCCAGCAAGCCACCCCGGGCAATTGTCCGATATGCGGAATGTCCCTGGAGCCGATGCTGCCGTCGCTGGAGGATGAAGAGAATCCGGAATTGGACGACTTCCGCCGTCGTTTCCGGTGGACGCTGCCGCTGACGGTCGTCGTCACCATCCTGGCGATGGCAGGACACCGGATCTTTAGCGGTGGTCTTGCTTACCAGAGCTGGATCGAACTCGTCCTCAGCACGCCTGTCGTCCTGTGGGCTGGGTGGCCCTTCTTTGTCCGTGGTGCGCAGTCGTTCAAGAATCGCAGCCCCAATATGTGGACCTTGATCAGTATCGGGGTCGCCGCGGCGTATGGCTACAGCCTGGTGGCGACCGTGTTCCCGGGCCTGTTTCCGTCGAACTTCGCGATGCACGGCCGTATCGGCGTCTACTACGAAGCCGCTGCAGTCATCGTTTCGCTGACCCTGCTCGGTCAGATCCTCGAGCTACGGGCACGCTCACAGACCTCGGCGGCGATCAAATCCTTGCTCAGCCTTGCACCCAAAACGGCCAGACGGATTCGCGCCGACGGCACGGAAGAAGACATTGAGCTTTCGCACGTCCATATCGGCGATTCGCTGCGGGTGAGGCCTGGCGAGAAGGTGCCGGTCGACGGGGTGGTCTTGGAGGGCGAAAGCGCGGTGGACGAAGCCATGCTCACTGGCGAGCCGCTGCCGGTGACGAAGCGGCGGGGAGACAAGGTCATCGGCGCAACCATCAATACGAGCGGCAGTCTTGTCATTCGCTCCGAACGGGTGGGGTCGCAGACCATGCTGTCCCAGATCGTGCAGATGGTCGCGCAGGCCCAACGTTCGCGGGCGCCCATGCAGCGCCTAGCCGACGTGGTCGCCGGCTATTTCGTCACCGTCGTCGTGGCTGTCGCGCTGCTTACCTTGATCGGTTGGGGACTGTTCGGGCCCGAGCCCAGCTGGGTCTACGGTTTCGTGAACGCCGTTGCGGTCCTGATCATCGCCTGCCCGTGTGCATTGGGCCTGGCGACGCCGATGTCGATCATGGCCGCGACCGGCCGCGCCGCCACCCAGGGCGTGCTGTTCCGCGATGCCGCGGCGATCGAAGCGATGCGCAAGGTCGATACGATCATCGTTGACAAGACCGGCACGCTCACGGAAGGAAAACCTGCGTTCGACCGGGCGATCGCTGCGCCCGGGTTCGAGGAAGAGGATGTTCTACGGATCGCGGCAAGTATCGACCAGGGGAGCGAGCATCCGCTGGCACATGCCATCGTCGCGGAAGCGCGCAGGCGGAATCTGTCGCTGCACAAGCCTGAAACCTTCGAATCGTCTAGCGGGATCGGCGTGCGTGGCACAGTGCAGGGCGAGCGGGTTGCACTGGGCAATACGGCGCTCATGGATACCGAAAAGGTCGACTGGACGCCATTACAGAAGGCGGCAGAAGAGCTTCGACAAGTCGGTGCAAGCGTCATGTACTTGGCACTTCAAGGAAAGCTCGTTGGCCTGATCGCGGTGTCTGATCCAGTCAAGGCGACGACGCCGGAAGCGCTGGCGACGCTGCGCGATGCCGGCATGACGGTGGTGATGGCGACCGGAGATGGCGTGACCACGGCGAAGGCGGTCGCGTCGAAGCTCGGGATTTCCGACGTCTATGGAGAGGTCAAGCCCCAGGATAAACTGGCCCTGGTCGAACGGCTGCAGCAACAGGGCAAGGTAGTGGCAATGGCCGGCGATGGCATTAACGATGCCCCGGCGCTGGCGAAAGCGGACGTCGGCATTGCAATGGGTACCGGGACTGACGTCGCGATCAATTCGGCGCACGTCACGCTCATCAAGGGCGACTTGCGTGCAATTGCGCGTTCGCGACTTCTTTCGCTGGAGACTGTACGCAACATGAGGCAGAATCTCGGCTTTGCCTTCGTTTACAACGCCATGGGAATTCCGCTGGCCGCAGGTCTGCTTTATCCCTTGGATTCAACCGGTCGACGCAACACACTAAACTCTGCGTAAGCAGAAGGAGTGTTGCAGATGAAGCAAAAACCGAGGATTTATTATACGGAAGCCCAGAAGGCGCTCATGTGGGAGCGCTGGAAGAAGGGTGAATCACTTCAGCAAATTGCCCAGCTGTTCGATCGAAACCACTCGTCGATACAGCGAATTCTTGCCGAGTCTGGCGGCATCCGGCCTGCACAAAGGCAGCGCTCAAGATTGGCTTTGACCTTGGCTGAGCGGGAAGAAATATCGCGCTCGCTAGCCACTGGTCAACCCATCCGTCGGATTGCTCAATCACTTGGACGAGCACCTTCTACTATCAGCCGCGAGATCAGTCGCAATGGTGGCAAGACGAGCTATCGAGCTGGTTGTGCCGACGCCGCTGCCTGGAAGCGAGCCCATCGTCCCAAGTGCTGCAAGTTGGTGGACAATCCCGTGTTGGCGCGCGTTGTGGCTAGTAAACTCCAACTACAGTGGTCGCCAGAGCAAATTGCCGGGTGGCTCAAGCATACGTTTCCAGGCAACGAGGATTACCAGGTGTCGCATGAAACGATTTATCGCAGCCTCTTCATTCAAGCCCGTGGTGCGCTGAAGAAGGAGCTGCTGGAGCATCTTCGGCGAACCCGGGTCATGCGCCGATCGCGTCATCATACGCAAAAGAAAGATAACCACGGCAGGATCAGGGATACGGTATCGATCAGCGAACGCCCTGCCATGGTGGAGGACCGAGCTGTACCGGGCCATTGGGAAGGAGACCTGATGTTTGGAGACCGAAACAGCCAGATCGCCACCCTCGTCGAGCGCCATACTCGTTACGTGATGCTGGTAAAAGTCGCGAGCAAAGATACCGAAACAGTAATCAACGCATTGATTGATAACGCTCGTCAGCTACCCCAAGAGCTCTATCAATCACTGACTTGGGATCGTGGCAAGGAGATGGCCGACCACAAACGCTTTACGATGGCAACCGACATCGATGTCTACTTTTGCGATCCGCACAGCCCTTGGCAGCGTGGTAGCAATGAAAATACCAACGGACTGCTGCGCCAGTATTTCCCCAAAGGCATCGATATCTCCGAGTACTCGCAGGCCCAGCTTAACGAGGTAGCCCGCAAATTGAACGAACGGCCAAGGAAGACTTTAGAATACCAAACACCCGCTGAACGATTCAGCCAACTTGTTGCGTCGACCGGTTGAATCCAAGGCCATAAGCGGTCATTCGTCCGTTGGCATTTGGGAGCGTGCGTATCAAGCGGGAGGCATCGAGGCGCTGACCTTACGCCGGAGGGGAACACAAAATTCTATGGCAATCGTAGTGCCAAATGTAGATACTCCACCAAACAAATATCAGCGCAGCCGCGAAGAGTTGGTGGCCGAGGTAGATCAGCTGCGAATGGAGCTGGCATACCTAAAAAAGTTACAAGCCTTAGTTCAAGCCTAACCAAAGCAAGCGCTAAAGAAGAAGCGCAAGCAGTGCAAGAACTAAGGCAGTTGTTCCCTACGGCTGGTTTGCTGACCTGTACAACGGCGAGATCGTCGCTTTCGAAATAGGCAGACGTCCTGCTTTTGAACTAGTGGACTCAATGCTAAAAAAAGCGCTGAACAAGCTTGCACCTGATGAGAAACCACTGCTGCATTCGGATCAGCGATGGCATTACCGGATGCCAGCCCTTTAGCTCCAACTTCGAGAGCGCCAACTTGTCCAAAGCATGTCCCGCAAGGGGAACTGTCTTGACGACGCGGCCATGGAGAGCTTCTTCGCCGTGCTCAAGTCCGAGTTGTTTCACCTCGAGAAATTCGATAGCGTAGATGCGTTACGCGACGCCCCGTTAATTACATTCATTACTATAATCACGACCGAATCAAACTCAAACTAAAAGGTTTGAGTCCTGTTCAATACAGGACTCAGGCTCTGGCTGCTTAGAAACTTAAGCTTGCCGGCTTATTGCATGCTCATCAGCACCGCTTTGCCCGGATCTGCGGGCACATCGCCTTCCATGACTAGAATGCGGCTGGCCGTTCCCTGCTTGGCGGAAAGGTTTCCGACGACTTCGCGCATTGGTCCGATGGCCGTGCCATTGGCCATGCCTTTCGGATTTGTCCTAAAACTGGCTACCGGCGTCGCCTGGCCGCTGGCGTACACCTTGTACACAGTTTCCGGCTTGAGCTTGTGCAGCGTTACCTCTAGCGCATCGGTAACGCCCAAGTTGCGTGCCACGACCGATCCTGCCGCATCCCCGTTGGCCGGCTTGAGCGCGATGTTGAGTGGCTCGCTATTCGCGCGCGGACTGAGGTTGGCCTTGCCCCCCCCGTCGGGTGCTGCCTTCGAAACATAGACCAGTGCCTGTGGCGCTTGTCCAACCGGCACGCGCGCGATGACCTTGTTACTAGCGCTGTCGATGACCTCGACGGCGTCGCCATTCTCGAGGCCGACGTAGAGACGGCTACTATCATCTGAGCTCCAGATTCCGTGAGGCAGAGCGCCAGTGGGGATGCTCGCCACCAGTGCCGGCGCGTTGCCGGTAGTGAAGACCTTAACGACGTTTTCGCCGCCCACCGTTACATAGGCATGCGTGCCGCTGTCGGTCTTGACGAAGGCCAGGTGATTGGTGATGAAGCCGGTGTCGATCACGCCTTTGACAGCAAGCGTAGCGGTGTCAATGCGGGTGACCTTGCCGACGTCCTTATGGGTCATCCAGACTTCTTTGTTGTCCGGAGTGAACTGCAGGAAGGGTGAGAACGGGCTCGTCACCGGAATGCGCTTGACGACCTTGTGCGACTTGACGTCGATGACGTCGACGGTCGGGTTGAAGCTCGACACTACGAACGCGAGCTTACCGTTCGGATGGAACAGCACCATCCCGGGTCCGCCAGTTGTTTGGATACGGCGCTTTTCCTTGAACGTGGCTGGGTCGATCACCGAGATGTAGTCTTCGCCGCGCACCACGACCCAGACCTCACGCCCGTCGGCCGTGAAGAAGCCCTCGTGCGGCGAGCGGCCGATGTAGGTCACGCCCTTGACCTTGTTGGTCGCGGTATCGATGAAGGTGACTGAATTGGAGCCATTGGACACGACGAGCAGTGTCTTGTGGTCAGGCGAGAAGCCCAGCCCGTGCACGTTGATCTCGCCCTTATACAGTGGCGAGAGCACGTCGGGGCGCTGGTTGCCCAAGCGGATCTGGCCCAGCAGGGTATTCGTGGACGGGTCTATGACCGAGACAGTATTGCTGTTCTGGTCCGCGGTGTAGACACGATCCTGGGGGCCGGGAAGCGCGTAGGCGGGCGTTGCCAGCGCGACGAGAGAAGCGAGGGCAATAGCAATTGAGGCGCTTGTGCTCGCTCGGCGGATTTCATTGGTGTACATGTGAGTCCTTTTCGGTGGAGGTCTTTTGCGGCTTGCTACGGGAGGCCTGGTAGCGTTGTAGCCAGGCCTGCATGATCTTGATTTCGTTTTGCTGTTCGACAATAATTCCTTGGGCCAGGTTACGAAGTCCTGGATCTTTGCTATGCACCAGGATGGCTTTGGCCATGTCGATGGCGCCTTGGTGATGCGGAATCATCATCGTGACGAAGTCGTGCTCTGGAACCCCATTGGTATTCGCGCGCCGCATGCCCTGGTCCATAATCGCCATGGCGTCGCCCGCCAGCGCCGCGTAGGGCCTGTCGCTACTGGCGACGAAGTAAGGTGGTGCGCTCCCACCATGATTGTGAAGTGGCGCTGGCTGGCCCTGAGCCGCCGCCGCAGTGCTCCAGAGTACTGCGGTAAACAGTTGCGAGAATTTCATACGGGTGTCTCCAGTTGTTCGTAGACGGCGCTTGCCACCCGCGCTAGTTCTCCCTTGTCGATGCCGGCAGAGAGCGCATAGCCAAATTTGCCGTCGATCCAGTAGAAGACGTTGACGGGACCTTCTGCAGCAAAACGGAAGCCCGTATCGCGGTTGTGCGCCTGCTCGTTAGAAACATACAGCGTGAGGCGCTGGCCAGTGCGGTCATGGTACATAAACTGGGCCACCGGGCCGCTGGTACCAGGCAGCAGGCGTCCGCCGATGAGCTCGTAGCCCAGCTTGCCGAGACGCGGTGGATGAATCTTGCTGCCAAGCCGTTTCGATAGCCATGCGACCAACTGATCTTCCTGTTCTGCGCCGATTTCAACCGGGCGACGCACGTCGGGGCTGTACACCACATGAGCAACAGCGGCCTGATGCGCCAATCCCCTGGCTGGCTGGCTGAAGGCGGGACGGGTGTAATCGGACGCGAGCCGCGGGTCGTGGTCGGCTGCGCCGCGCAGTCCCCAGCCCGCGCCGCCGCCGAGCACGGCGATAGCCAGCCCCGCGGCCAGGTTTTGCCACCGCCACTGCCACCCAAGGCGCACTGGCGCACTAACGCGCGACGGCACGATTTCCTCGAGCACTGGATCGAACAGGGCGTGCAGGGCTGCGTTCTGGGCCGCGTAGACTTGCAGCCGATCTGCTTCATCCGGGTGCGCTGCAAGATAGGCTTCGACTTCGGCCATGCGGGCAGAAGGGAGGCGGCCATCGACATAGGAGTGCAGGTCGGCTTCAGTAATGGGGAAGATACTCATTTGACGACTTTCAGGCCAACGACGGGGGCGCGGCCTTCCATCAATACACGCAGTTTCTCGCGGGCGCGCGACAGCCGCGACATAACGGTCCCGACCGGGAGGCCCAAGGTCAGCGCCACGTCCTCATAGCGCATTTCTTCGAGTCCAACCAGCAGCAGAATCTCCCTATGCTCCTCCGGCAGCAGGCGCAACGCGGCGCCCAGGTCGCGCAGCTCGAGGCCGGCAGAGGCGCGTTCCGGCCCAGCGGTCTGGGGTGTCTCGTCGTCCAACGGCTCGGTTGGCACTTTGCGCCGCCGCCCCTGATCGATACGCACGTTATGCATGATCGAGAACAGCCAGGCCCGCATGTCGCTGCCCGGCTGCCACGCAGCGAGCTGGGCCCAGCCACGTTCCACCGTGTCCTGCACCAGGTCGTCGGCGTCGGCGCGATCCCCGGCCAAGGCGCGGGCATAGCGCCGCAGCCTCGGGATACAGGCTAGGAGCTGCTCGCCGGCGTCAGGTGGCAAGGTTCGCATCGTTTCGTGGATCAGTTGGCGGCCGGTTTGGGATCGACCTGCCAGGTTTCGTTCACAAGCTTGCCGTCGCGGTAGGTCAGCACGTAGCGTACCTTGACCTGGATTTTCCCGTCGAAGCGTACGGTGGCAACCACTGTGGCGCCCTTCGGGTTGGCCGTTTCGTCGATGCCCATGACGGTCACGCGGGCCGGCCCGGCCGCAGCGCCGAACTTGTCCCAAACCGCGCCGATGGCTACGGGGCCGGTATAGGTGCCGTCCAGCGGGCCGCCTACCCAGGTCAAGCGCGCGTCGTCGGCGTAGTCGCGCACGATGGCGGCACGCTCGCTGGCGCCGACTGCCGCAATATGTGCCTGGGCGGCGTCGAGGGCCGGTCCTGCGAAGGCCGGATGTGTGACACCAGCAGTGATGGCAAGTAGAAGGGCAAGAGGTGCAGTTTTCATGGTGGGCTCCCTGGGTGGATGTGATAGAACGAGCTGTTCCTACTTGGGTGAACGGATCTGCAGCTGCTTTATTCCATTTCAGCGCATTTATTTTTTCGTCTGCCCGCTAGAGCAGCAGCCTGCCGTGATTTCACGTGCACGAATTACGTTTTCGAACGTCGCGGTGGCACGACTACGGTAGCGCTCCGGATGGCGCAGCATAGAAAACGTGCGCGCCGCGAGGTCACGCTGGACGCGCCAACAGTCGGGCATGCAGGTCCGCAGCGGCCAACAGTTCCGACATTACGGTGGTGAGCAGGCCAGACATCACAGCGCTGTGTATGGCAGCGTTCAACGCGAGTTCAACGACGATCTGTGGCACTAAAGGGGATACGGGGTGCGTACACGGCGGCTTTCGAAAGTCCAGCGGATGTCGGCGCCGGCTTAAACTAGAAATACCTGTGAGTGTGCTGGTACGAATGCTGTACGCCGGCGTTACATACAGAGCTCGAATACGTACAACAGACCGACCGTCGGGTCAGCCCGATGCTAGCGTGTCCGATGGAGCTACTAACTCTGGTAGGACCGGCTGTCCACCCATTGCGGATCAATGCCTCGCCTTGGGAAGTCGTTCAACAACCTCGCGCAAGGCGATGCAACGATTCGAATAGCTTTGATCTATGTCGAATGTGGATTAATACTCTTCAGGCGACGGGCAAGACGTTATTTTTGTTTCCATCTCAACTGCGTTTAGAGTCCGCGCAATGAGGTCAGTTCATTTTTTCGATACGCTTTTAGTACGAGGGAAGACCTCCGTCGGCGGCTCATGCTTCCGGTAGAGGTGCAGAACTAGCTGAAGCTTTGTTGTCTCGACATCGTGCATAAGGTCTGCTTTGGGTCTTGGATTCAACCGGTCGACGCAACACACTAAACTCTGCGTAAGCAGAAGGAGTGTTGCAGATGAAGCAAAAACCGAGGATTTATTATACGGAAGCCCAGAAGGCGCTCATGTGGGAGCGCTGGAAGAAGGGTGAATCACTTCAGCAAATTGCCCAGCTGTTCGATCGAAACCACTCGTCGATACAGCGAATTCTTGCCGAGTCTGGCGGCATCCGGCCTGCACAAAGGCAGCGCTCAAGATTGGCTTTGACCTTGGCTGAGCGGGAAGAAATATCGCGCTCGCTAGCCACTGGTCAACCCATCCGTCGGATTGCTCAATCACTTGGACGAGCACCTTCTACTATCAGCCGCGAGATCAGTCGCAATGGTGGCAAGACGAGCTATCGAGCTGGTTGTGCCGACGCCGCTGCCTGGAAGCGAGCCCATCGTCCCAAGTGCTGCAAGTTGGTGGACAATCCCGTGTTGGCGCGCGTTGTGGCTAGTAAACTCCAACTACAGTGGTCGCCAGAGCAAATTGCCGGGTGGCTCAAGCATACGTTTCCAGGCAACGAGGATTACCAGGTGTCGCATGAAACGATTTATCGCAGCCTCTTCATTCAAGCCCGTGGTGCGCTGAAGAAGGAGCTGCTGGAGCATCTTCGGCGAACCCGGGTCATGCGCCGATCGCGTCATCATACGCAAAAGAAAGATAACCACGGCAGGATCAGGGATACGGTATCGATCAGCGAACGCCCTGCCATGGTGGAGGACCGAGCTGTACCGGGCCATTGGGAAGGAGACCTGATGTTTGGAGACCGAAACAGCCAGATCGCCACCCTCGTCGAGCGCCATACTCGTTACGTGATGCTGGTAAAAGTCGCGAGCAAAGATACCGAAACAGTAATCAACGCATTGATTGATAACGCTCGTCAGCTACCCCAAGAGCTCTATCAATCACTGACTTGGGATCGTGGCAAGGAGATGGCCGACCACAAACGCTTTACGATGGCAACCGACATCGATGTCTACTTTTGCGATCCGCACAGCCCTTGGCAGCGTGGTAGCAATGAAAATACCAACGGACTGCTGCGCCAGTATTTCCCCAAAGGCATCGATATCTCCGAGTACTCGCAGGCCCAGCTTAACGAGGTAGCCCGCAAATTGAACGAACGGCCAAGGAAGACTTTAGAATACCAAACACCCGCTGAACGATTCAGCCAACTTGTTGCGTCGACCGGTTGAATCCAAGCCCTTTACCGGGCAGCTACTATCGCCGATGATCGCCGCGCTGGCCATGAGCCTGAGTTCGGTTTCTGTGATCGGTAATGCGCTACGCTTAAGGGGAAGCATTGCATGAACTTCGTTGTCACGGGCGAAATGCTCGATCTGATGGTACTTGTTGGTGCTATCTTCGGCATCGCCGCGGCCGGGTTCATAGCTTACGGCGAGGTTCAACGATATCGCGGTCGCAAAAGTCGGACGAAAGAAGGCAATATGCGCGGCAGAAGGAAGCGTGGCAAGGCTGGCAAAAGCAGGTAGGCCGCGCTTTCACTCATCCCAACCAAGCGGTCGCTGCGCCTGGCTGTCTCCAAAACCAGTACAACTATTGCCACAGTTCGTGAGGAACCCTTTCATCGTCGATCCTCTGCTGCGCTGAATTCTACGGTGGCCACCGCATTTGCCATCGGACCAGTCGATTGCGGGCGGCCGGGGCGCTGCCATGCACTTTCGACGGCGTGCTTCAAGGTGGCGCCGATTGTAGCCGACGCGGTGTAGGGCTTAGCATTGCTCAAGCGAGAAACGGTGGCAGTGATTCAAGTTGTCTCGATTGGAGCCCTGAGTGAGTCAAGGTACGCTGCTACGTCACGTATATCAGCGTGTAGCGGATCACCTGACATACGGATTGGAAAGGTATTCGCAGACCGTTGATTATAAGCAGTCTTCATTGACATCCCGATTGCTTCGCAAACTTCTCGAAGACTGATCCGCGGCTTATTGTAGATCGCCAACAGCATGAATTCCGTTTGCATGTTAAATCACCAGTCGTGGTCAACAGGCCTCTCCTTACAGAAAGGATTTTTGCACCGTTAGCGCATGCACTGTTTATAAAGTTATCTTATTGATCACTTTGTTTGGTGCGCTGTCTCAACCAGCCATTTGTTTACGCTCATAGAATACAGTTTGACTGGCGCTGCTGCGCGTACGGGCCATCAACATTGCATGTCGAGGAATCAAATCTCGCGGTCGTGGTGCCGGTGTTGCTGTCACTGACCGTTTGACCGTTGTCCGCATAGGCACTTAACTTGTTGGGCGGTTGAGATGCATAATCAGGCCGAGGTAGTGTTTTGAATGATGTTTGGCCTTATTACAGTCGCTGCAAATCGTCTGCCCATTGTCGTAGGTAGTCTTGCCGTCATCTTCCCACGCCACAATATGATCACACTCTAGATGCAGCCCTGCTGCCTTCAGCACGTCCCGACTTCGCAGGCACACTTGGCATGTATAATTGTCTCTCTCAAAGATGATAGCTCTTAAGAAGGACGGGAACGTTCGCGATGCAAAAATACGATTCCGAATTAGTCTTATCCTAGCGAGTAAATCGATAGCGTCGCGATCCCGGAGTTCGCGTTCAGTATTCCATTCCGCTAACTTCTTCTGAAAATATTTCGGGATTTCGACGTCGCGAAAAGACGCATGCTCTTCAGCATTGCTTTCATCAATGCCTATGTATAGCTTTGCTTTTTCACGTGTCAAGCTGTCAGTTGATTGTAGTGTCTTGCGCCTGAAATGCCTGAGATACCATTTTGCAATGTCATTGGCTAGTTTCTGATCGGTAGCTCCACTCCTTTTAGCTTTGGCAAGTGCCGATGCCATTTTTTGATTAGCATGGCGACCTGCAATAAAGCCAGCCAACAGAAGATCGGTTTTCGATTTATCCAGCGTTTCGTTCTTAAGCTTCCGAAAGACGCTTGGTAACCCCACGATGTTCTCCTCCTTACTGGCAAACGTCGCAAGTTGCCGTATTTGGATCGTACGAAGAGTCGTTTTTGCGTTCGGTGGCCGCTTCCAAGAGGGTGACAGCCATGGGCCTGACGTTGTCGGGAAGCTGGTCAAGATCGATGGACCGCGAACGCATGTAAATCATATTCCCGTAAATTTCGGCTAATAGTCGCAGTTCTTTTGACAGAACGCCGTTTACCGGGGGGAGCAGGTGACGAAGGCTGTTAATGGTCGCTTCCAACCTCTCAATTGAAATAAGCTGGGCCACAATCTCTCCAATGATCGATACGCTATCTCGCTATCCAAGTACTGCCAAGCTTGGTTTCGTGCTTGCCGGATCCAACTCCATCGTAGGTCTACTAGACCTAAGGGCTTTAGCACTGCTCAACGACTTATCAACTTGTATCCTCCGCTTCCGCAATCGGACCAAGCCCGCTTCGAGCAGCAGCAGTCGCCAGGTGGAATAGTCGATCTGAGCATACGTTTTTGAGCTTAATGGTGCCATCCAGCGTCGTACGGCACGACTATTCTTGACTCCGACAAGGCCTGCCACTTGGTCGCCTGTAAGGCCGAGAATTTGTATGACTACTCGCACTTCTTCGGGAGCAGGTGAGCGGTATGCCGGATCGGTATAGAGGCGAAGGGTTTCCGGTGCAAGATGAAATCGCGTGGGTGTACTCATCGATTCTCGCTTTCAAATGCGAAAGAATATGACATTGTTGAACGGAGATAACGCTAGTATCAGAAACGTTGAAAGTATCAGGATGCCGAGCTTGCCAACTGCGGCATGCAATGCGTCCCAAGGAGCAAACAATGACGGGCAACTCTTTGGATGCGAAACTTGTGATGACGCGGCCTTCGCCCGGTGTGTATCTGTCAAAGTGTTGTCCACCAGGACTTCTTATTTAGTCGCGTTCATCACAACTCGCTGGTGTGTAGACATAGGCCGGCACGCGCAGGACCGGCCATTAGGCAACGTTCTTTCACCCTGAAAGCGCTGTCGTTAGCGGCAGAAATACCGGGATGGAGATGGGGGCTGGTCCACTTTTGTCAGCCGCATCGATGTCCACGCCCCGTAACGATACTGACGTGTTTCTCTGCGCGTGCAGATACGGCTCGTTCACAAGGATCCGCCTTGCGACCATCGTGAGACATGTCGCATTGTGGCCCTGAGCGCCCTGAACTGTATTCCCGCAGTTCAGACAGTAGGCGTGGTCTCCGATCACTTCGGTAAACCCTTCCGCAACTCTTTCCACACAAGCGCGCCATCCTTCCGGAGCCAATTCGAGAATCTTGATCGGTACGATCGCAGGATTCGGTTGAACTGGTGTCAACGCGAACATGTCCATGAAGTCCTCCTGTCAGTATGCCCTGCTGATATTGCTGGGCTCTTGCATATAGTAGGTCGTTTCGACCTAGCTACCATTGAGGTCAGTCAGGTCATTTAGACCTATTCCTATTTCTATTCCAATCCATCTCTATCGGGACTTCGCGACTTCCCTTCGTACGTCTTCCTGCTTATCTTGAGCATGATCTTGCAGGCGCTTTTGGACTTGTTCAATCAGGGCACGCTGAATCTGGCGTCGTTCAGATTCCACCGGAGGCATGTTCCGTATGAACCCGTCGACCTGGTTAGCCAGTTCGATGTCTCCTTCCTGACGTAACCTGGCTGCGTTTTGTTTCAGTTCACGCAGAACATCGCGCCGCCGGGCGGCCATGGCGATTTCCCATGGCTTTGGTTCGATTCGGCCCGCTTGCAGCTCTAGCGAAGCCTCAAGAAAGCGCGCCGTTTTGGCTTTCGGTGGCTCGGGGTTGCTTCCATTACGTAGCCCTTTTTCATATCGTTGCTGAATATGCCACTCGGCGCCGCCTATAGATTTAAAGGATCGGCCGCGTTCAGCGCGTGATGTCGCGTTGGCCTCAATCCCGCGGGCTCTCAGCTGGCTGGCGAAGCCCTCCCGCCAATTTCGCAGATCTGTCTTTCGAATATGAATACGCCGGCCGTCTTCATCCTCAGCCCGAAGTATCAGATGCACATGTGGATGTTCCGGTGGGGCGTCAGCCGGATCGGTTTCGTGGGTATGTATTGTCATCACATACTGATGGCCTTGGAAGCGTTCGCGTGCGAAGGCCTGGACGGCATCCAGCATCTTGTCTGGGTCAGTCTTGGCCGGCATTGAAAAGATGATGTTGAACGATGGATGGAGGGGCGCATCTTTGGCACTACGCATGCGCTGCATATCCAAGTCCCAGGATACGTGCGTGTCCTTGATTGCTTCGCGGCCATTCAACTGATCGCCCCGTTCGTTGACTGTGGGTAGCCGGCCGTTGCGAGAGATGTACATCATGTAGCGCAGGACGCTTTTAATCGCTGCGTGGTCATCGTCCTTGCCACGGCGACTGCCCTTAACGTTGATGACGACTTCAGGTGCCCGTCTGACTGTTAAGCGTAACTGCTCTTTGATAGTCGACCAGTCACGATTTTCACGCCACGTAATGCGACCAGTTTCTTTGCTACCATAGGGACCGTCTTTCTGCGGCCGGTACACCAGACGCTTGATCCCGGAGCGGCGCCCCGGGCGGTTCGGATCCAGGATCTCATGCTTCGACATCGCTCACCCCCCAGCCGCGCACGTTCGCCTTCATCAAAGCGCGAACTGCATTGGTCTCCAACTCGACAAGCATTTTGATTAGTTCGAAATCGATGGATGCCACCAGATGCGCGTGTTCAACCGAGGTGTTGAGCTTCCTGGCTATCTGATTAAGGTTGCGTCCCATATCTGCAAGCTGCCGCGCGACCTGTCGGACGGCATTAACCTCGAGATCACACAACACCGGGCGTCTGTCCACGTGAGCGCGTAAAAGATTGCCAAGATAGGTCCCTCGGCGCCAAAATCGCTCGGCGGCCATGCGGTTAAGTTCAGCGAAATAGTAGGGTTCCAAGCGAACAGAGACTTGTTCGCTTTTTGCTTCGTGACTATCGATGAAGGGAGCCGATAACGAAAGAAGGGTTTGTTGGTCGGCTTGCTTGCCCAGCTGCTTTTCTTCATTAACGAAGTCTGTGATCAGTTTCGCTGCGAGAGATGAGCATGTGTTGTCTCTCGCGTTAGCTATCGAGTCGAACGCGACTTTTACATCAGTGGTAACTCTCGCACCTATCACTGGCATGACGCTTCTCCCAAGCAAAATGGCGGTTGCGGTTCTACTTCGGCTCCGTAAGATGCTTCAGTCGATATTTAACGGTTTTGCCTTGCCTGTGGTTTTGAGATTTGGCAGGATAGACTGTCGTCTTAAATTGTTAACCTCTTCGAGCTTAACAATTGGGTCCTCGTCCCTCCGGGACTGTGGGCGTACGTCTTAGGCATCGCTGACAATCACAACGTCGGCAGGCGCCACCGCGCGTAAGGCCGCTTCGTAGAACACAGAAACGGCGGTGGCGGTAACAGCGAGACCGGCGCCGGCCCACATAGGTATCGAAAGGTCTGGGCGAAGAATCAGGCAGAACAAGAAGACGACTATCCCAATGGTGACTGCGAAACTGGAGATGGGGAGCAGTATTCTGCCGAGTACGAGTAAGAAGATGTAGAGAACAAACCGAAGCGCTTTCCAAACACTTCGGCCCATGCGTCGGGCTATCTTCATGGCAGTATTGTTCACACCGAGCCTCCCTTATTCGATTCGTCGCTTTCCGCAACCGCGCCGCCGTTACTGCCGAACTCGAACACGAGATCGCCCAGCGGTACCTCCAGTGGCTGAACGTCTCCCTCAACAAGAATCTTGACCGTGCTGCCAGCCACGACTCTGCCCCTTCTACCTCGATACCTAACCACGATGTCTGCAGGAGTGGCCGAAGGCTGAACTAGATCGAGCGTCGTCGACGATTTGGGAGCAGCACCAGGGCTTTTGGTCTGACGAGGCGGTTTTAAGACCGAGGCCGGAATTTTTTGGGTCTGCGCTGCGGGAATTACGTCATGACGTAATAAGCTCTTGGCGTCCTCTAGTGTGGGCCCTGGGTCGTCCTGGTCAGCCGTGTCGGGTTCGCCCTGGGTTTGCGTCATGGAACGAGGCTGTAGAGAAGACACCTCTTTGCTTGAAGAGGAACCCCCGACTACGTCATGACGTAGTCCATCCAACAGCTCTTTGATGGCATCACGCGTCACCCTCGCTCCGCTGTTGCACCATTCCTCGACCTGCTCAGGAAACTCGTCGTGTGCGCGGCGTAAGTCGTACAGGGTCCGCGGAGATCTGACGGCATTTGCATAGGCTTGATGGACGCAGCTGGGAGCGTCCACAAGCGCCAGATGCTCGGTCACAAAGTTCTGGCTGCCCTTCCCGAGCCCCTCCGCAATCTGCGATTTAGAGTCCCCTTCATCCAGCTTGCGCTTGATGAACGCTGCAATTGCCCAGATCGACAGGTCACAGCGATGTAAGTTCTCCACTACCTGATCGTAACTATCGAAATTTGGATCGACGAAGTAGGGAATTGTGGTGAGGCCTACTGCTTCTGCAGCGTCATAACGACAATGCCCATGGTTGATCACCCACATGTTGGGCATGGACGGGTGAGGACGTAGTGAGATTGGAGATTTCACTCCACGTTTTTTAACACTCGCATTTAGTTCAAGCTGCTTTTGTTGTTCCTCTGGTGATCGCAAATGTAGGGGAGGGCGGGGGTTGGCTGGGTCACGAATGATCCTTTCCAAAGACATTTCAGGTGGAGTGCCACTAGTATTGTGGTTGGCGAGGCCGACTTGATTCAGCTTTGTTAGAGCTCTCATCACATCTCCTTCGGCGCATCCATTAATCTCTTGAAATATGAGAAAACCGCATGAATCTCTTTGCCAGCTTCTCTTGCAGCTGTCTTGATGTGATGACCGTCATCGCTTTTTAAACGCCAGACCGGAACCCGAGCGCTGATAGCTTCGCGATAAGCTTGGCGGTCGGTGATGGGGTAGGGCACCATTAACTCGGCATGCGTCTTTAATAGATTATCCAATTGTCTAACTTGATAAGGCTGACGCGGATCGTATTCGTTGACGAGAAGCCCTAGGAAAACAAGATCCTCATTACGCACCCGCGGATCAGGGTGCGACCTTATTCCGCCAATCCGACCGATTGTTTCAATTGATTCTCGAATGCTATGTTCGTCAATTTTCGTTGGAACTGTCACAAAGTCGCTTGCGATTAAGAATGCGTTAGCAATACGGCTGTTTGCGCCTGCCGTGTCGAAGACAGCGTAGGCAAAGTATGAGGACAACTCTTCTAATCGAGCTCTCAAATTGTCTAGTAACTCCAAGTCATCGACAGAGGATTCTTCAATTTCACGTAACTGTTCTCTATGTGAAGGAATCAAAGATAATTTGTTCGTAATAGGAGGGATGACAAGCGGATCTCGACCAAACAGATGATGAGTGTACAGGCCTGGCAGCTGGAACTCAGCCATCGTGTCATTGGCATCTTCTTGTTCATCACCGTTAATTAGCACAGTCCCTTCACCGCAATCGGAAAGGAAAAACGCAAAGTTGCAGTTAGTGTTTGTTTTGCCAACGCCACCTTTTTGACTTGCAGCCTCAAATTTTTTCATTTTTGATCCTCGTATGCAGGATGTTGGCAAGTTGTTCGATAACGTCAGCGTATTCCTTCGGAAGCGTTACTTCTACAGTTCTCCATCCCTCTGGCCTTCGGCCATGCTGCAAATGGATTTTCCAAGCGCGTCCAACCATGGCGCTTACAGCTTCCTTGCTCGTTCCCAATTCAGTCGCAATATCTTTCTGCATTGCACCGTCGACCAATATGCGACGAAGCGCGTCAACGTTCTTCTTTTCAAAATTTCCTAGATGGAGCTTGATCGATCCGAATTCTGTTGCCGTTAATCTTTTTTTGTTTCTCATGATTCGGCTCCATCGCGCACCGTATTGCGCAGCTCGGCGCTAACTAACTTTAGTGTTAAGTCAACGGTCGAAATATGCGTTTACTCAAAGTCTAGAAGAAGCCGGAATGGTTAACTTCTAGGGGTTGTGTAAACAGTAATACTTGTTTCTCCTGCGAATTGCTCGTTCTGACCATTTATCTCGTGCTTTGGAATTTCTTCAAATAAAGGATGTGTTATGGCCAGATTCCTTATTGCCATTTTTTTACTAAATGCATATTCCACATGTGCGTTAGCGCAGACCTCGAAGCTGACGATTAGTAAAGAAGAGCAACAAGCACGCGACAGGGACCGACACCTGATTCTTCGCACGGAATTGACCGCTGAACATCAAGCGCTTGCGCATGCGCAGACCGCGTTTGCTGCAGCGGCAACTAGTGATCGAGCCGCCGAAGTACATCGTCGCCTCGAGAACATCAAGGCGCTCCAGCGAGAACTCGCCACCGTCGACCAGCGTGAGCCACCTAAGCCCGTGCATGTCGTTGCCAAAGCCAGGCAATCGGTTGCCACTACGCATGCTCGAGCATCTATCGGTGCAGCTGCATTTTGGAACCCCTACAACCGCGCTCCAGACTCCGAAGCACCGTCCAATTTTCCAACCACCCCTTAGGAGGGAATCATCATGCGTACTACCGTCAACCGCTCAGTTAGTTTGGTGCTGATCACTGCATTGTGCGTTCTGCAGGCAGCACCCGCGTTCGCCCAGTTCACGGGCGCCGGCACTCAGGCTACCAATTGGGTAGTTCAAATCCTGACCCCGATCATTCCGCTCGCTGTCGCGGTGGTTGGACTCCTTGCATGGACTGGACGTGTGAATTGGGGATGGTTCATCGGCGCCATCGTTGGCACCGGCCTGTTCTTCGGCCGCGACCAAGTCGTGACGATGTTCCGCGGCTGGATGGGGGCCTGATATGGACAACGAGGACGGCGTCAACGTCGATACCCTTGCGGTCGGACTTACCCGGCCCTCGACTGTCCTGGGCGTGCCTTATGGGGCCGCGATGCTCAACTTGCTGGTATCGGTCGAAGCGTTGGCTTTGACCGAAAACCTGCTTTGGATTCTGATGTGCATTCCCGTCCACGGCGTCTTCTATCTCATTACGTTGAAAGATCCGCGCACGTTCGAGCTCCTGGCGTTGTGGGCGAGAACAACCTTAGGAACACTCATCGCGTCGCGCTGGTACTGGTCTGCGGCCTCTTACAGTCCGCTCACATTCAGGGAACGTTTCGGTTTCTTTAAACGGTGGCGCATCAAGCGCCGCCTGACAAGGAGGAACTAGCGTGAATACTTCCGAGAGACGAGAAAGAGCCGCGCGGCGGGAAACGCCAGCGGCTAAGAACATACCTTACAAAGGACATCTGACGCGAAGCATCGTCGATACCACGGCTGGCGAGTGCCTTTGCGTGCTACGTCTGGCCGGGGCCGCTTTCGAGTGCGCCGATGATGATGTCATCAACAACCGGCACGACCGCTTGAATCGGATCGTAATGAGCCTTGCAGATCCGCGCGTCACGCTCTGGCAGCACATTGTGCGGCGGGAGGAAAACCAGTACCCCGAAGGAGACTTCCCCCCGGGTTACGCGCGAGAGCTGAACGAACGATTTATGGCCAAGGTCGGGGCTGAGCGCCTCATGGCAAACGAGCTGTATATCACTGTCGTTCTACGCCCATATGGAAGCCGGACGGAGAGCGTGCTGGCCGCCCTGTTTGCTATGCGCAGTCCGGAGGAGATCAGGAGAGCCAGACTGAAACAGGTTGCGGAGTTGGAGCGGATAGTAGCCGATTTGGTCGCCGCATTGGGCTATTACGAGGCCGAGTGCCTTGAACTCTATGAACGCAATGGCGTGCTGTTCTCCGGGCCCGCCGAATTCTTCAATTACCTTCTGACTGGCAAGTGGGAACGGGTGCCCTACGCTCCGATTCCGCTGAAGCATCTTATCGGGGGCATGCGTCCCGTTTTTGGTGACGAATCGGTGAAGGTTCTCAATCCTGCAGGAACCCATTTCGGCGCAATGTTGGGCATTGAGGGGTATCCGTCCGAGACAAACCCGTTGTTTCTCGATGACTTGCTGACACTCCCGTTCGAACTGGTCATTACACAGTCGTTTGAATTTCATGCCAAGGATGCAGCATTGCTCAAGATGCAGCTTAAGGGGCGACGCATGGAGAACGTCGGCGATGCTGCGCAGTCGCAGATTGATGAAATTCCCGACCTTGCCGATGATCTGGTGGCGCGTCGAACCGTCATCGGTGGACAGCATTACACAGTGATGGTAAAGGCCAATTCCCTGAGTGATTTGCAGGAGAACGTCGCTGATACCCGCAGCGCGTTGATTGAAGCCGGCATCAGGCCAGCACGGGAAGACTTGGTCGTGGAAGCAGCTTACTGGGCGCAGCTGCCCGCAAACTTTGGCATGCGACCGCGGCTCTCGCCGATCAATAGCCGGAACTTGTGCGGATTCATCCCCCTTCATAACTTCCCGACCGGGCGCCGAAGCGGAAACCACTGGGGGCCCGCGATAACCATGCTGGTAACAGCTGCCGGCACACCTCACTATTTCAGCCTGCATGCGTCGGACCCGAAGGCGAAAAACGGCGGCAACAAGAAGGACGTGGCCAACACCCTTGTAATGGGACCGACTGGATCCGGCAAGACCGCGACCGTCACCTTCACGCTGACGATGATGCAGAAATTCGGTATGACCTCGGTTCTGTTTTCGACCGATCGGGATACCGAAATCGCAGTACGTCGCATGCGTGGCAAGGTCTATTCGCTACGACTTGACGAACCGACCGGGCTCGCTCCGTTCGCACTTGACCCAGACGAGCCGGAAACCCGGCGACATCTACAGGTCCTTGTGCGCAAACTGATGAGCCGCCCAGTTGTCACCGAGGCTGGATTTGAAATCGATACAAAGCCACTGACCGTTCAAGAGGGGAAGGACGTCGACAAGGCAATCGATGCAGTGCTCCATATGCAGCCGCGTGAAGTAAGACGTCTTGGCCGCGTGCTGGACTTCCTTCCGAAAGGAGATATTTACGATCGGTTGGCGCGCTGGTGCTACTCGCGCGAAGCAGGACGAGCAGATGGGCCGATGGCATGGGTATTCGACAATCCAATGCCCACGATCGCTACCGAGCTAGGGACCGCACCCATAACGGCATTCGACACCACTGCGTACCTGGACGACCCAGAGCTGCGTACGCCAATCAACATGCACCTGCTACACCTGGCCTCGCGGCTTGTCGACGGGCGTCGTTTCGGCTTGTTTGTCGCCGAATTCTGGAAGCCACTGGGTGACTCGCATTACGCCGCCTATTTCAAGAAGGCGCTCAAGACCGTGCGGAAGTTAAATGGCTTCGTGGTCCTCGATACCCAGTCGCCCAGCGATGCGCTCCGGCTGGAGATCTCCCGCACGCTGATCGAGCAGTGTCCTACGTTGATCCTATTCCCTAATCCCCAGGCCGACCGCAGGGAGTATCGGGAATACCTCGGCCTGTCGGAGCGCGAATTCAAGCTGATCAAAACCGACCTGCCCGAGGGCTGCGGCATGTTCCTGCTCAAGCAGGGACGGCACTCGACTGTGGTCAGGCTCCCCCTGGATGGGATGGACGACGACATGGCCGTGCTGTCGGCGCGCACCACCAATCTTGCTTTGATGGACCGGCTCATTGCGCAGTACGGCGAAGATCCGGATGTCTGGGTTCCCCACTTCAACGAGGAAAGGAAGGCATCATGAAAATCCGCACTATCGTCGCAGCCCTTGTCCTGTCCGGAACATCGTTCCAAGCCAGTGCGCAGTGGATCGTAAATGACCCCATCAACACCCTACAGGCGATCAAGCAAGTGGCCGCGTGGGCCGAGCAGTATCAACAAATGCGTACCCAGATCGAGCACATGACGAACCAGTACAAGGCCTTCACTGGCAATCGGGGGATGGCAGGGGTGCTGCCGCCGATGTCCTCTGCCTTGCCGCCGGACTGGACCCAGTCGATGAGGAACCTGTCATCGCTGGCGCAGCAGATCCGCCAATCTCAGGCGGTATTGACTCCGCAGCAGGCCGCACAGATGTCCCAGCAGCTTCAGCAATTCCTCGCTCAGGCACAAGATCTGTCGGCCGCGAACCAGGCGATGGCGCAAACGGCATTTAACGACGCGGCCGCCCGGCAATCGCGCCTGCAGGTCCTGACTGCCACCCTGGCAAAGACCGAGGACCCGAAAGCCGCCTACGACCTGGCCAACCGGATCGCCATCGAGCACGCCGCATTGCTAAAGGACCAGAACCAGCTCGAAGCCGCCGCGAGCGCCGCCACAGCGCAAGACCGCGCGCAACGCCTGATGATCAGCCAGATGCGTGCGGCATCGGCCGGGACCGCAATTCCAAAGTTCCCTATGCCGGAGCTGTAACGGAACCGCTTCCATCCCTACCAGGAGAACGCCATGAAACGCCTTGTCCCAGTTTTTCTTCTGCTCATATTCGCCATGGCCGGCTGCAAGCGCGAGGTGTCCCTAGTGCCAGCAGATCGGATCTACACCGTCGAAGAGTATGTGGCGCAGCCCGAGTTGCGGCAGCGAGTCAGTGCGGTGTGCAGCAACGATCCTGGCCGCACCGCGCACGACCCGAACTGCATCAATGTGCAGCGCGCAGACCGCGTCGCTTCTGCCGGCAACGCTTCCGGCATGCCGCGAATCGTTCCCTAAGGAGCGCAATCATGGCTGCGCCGATCAGTCTCTACACAGACAGCCTCAACTACATTAATGCCGTTTGCGAAAGCTACGTCGGAGAGAACGTTGCCGCAGTCGCGCGTGTAATCGGTCCATTCGCATTCACCATGTTGACGCTGTACGTGGCCCTGTGGGGGTTCGCACAGTATCGCGGTCTGATCAAAGAGCCTGCCAACGAGTTCATCAACCGCGTCATTACCGTGTGTGTCGTGTTCGGGATCGGCTTCAATCTCGCGAATTACAACATCCTCATCACGAATACTTTCTTGCGCGGTCCAGATGAGTTCGTGACCGGGCTAGCAAGGTCGGGCGGACCGAACGGCGTGGTGAACGGTCTTGATGCGATGCTCGCACATGGTTTCGATCTCGGCGCGCGCTTCTGGGCGAAGGCAGGTGTGCTCGACGGCGATATGGGCATGTACTTTGTGGCGCTGTTTGTATGGTTTGTGACCATCGTTGTCACCGCTTACGCCTTCTTCCTGATGGCGCTATCGAAAGTCGCGCTGACCGTGATTATCGGACTTGGCTCCCTGTTCTTCCTTGGTCTGCTATTCCAGGCGACAGCGGGGTTCTTCAATTCCTGGATCCGCCAGTTGGCCAACTACTTCCTTATTCCGCTGCTGGTCGTGATGGTCAACCTGCTGATCATGAAGCTGTTCGCGAACGCTGGCAGCGGCGCCGCTAGCATGACGTCGACCACCGAGGTCGCGCAGGTATTCCCATTCATCGCGATGGGTCTCGTTTCGCTTCTGGCGCTTGCATCGGTACTCACGATGGCGGCTGGACTAGCGGGCGGGGTGTCCTTGTCCTCGTTCGGTATGGGACGACTTACCGCGGGGCTGCTCCGAAGCGGCGGTGTCAAGCTCGGCAAGAGCGGTGCAAGACTCGGTGCCCAGGCCAGTAAGCCGCTGGGCCGGACTGGCAAGAAGATCGCTCGCAGTGCGTGGAACTCGTATCAGGGCCGCAAGCGCAACACCATCCAGCCGGCGAAGACGAAGGCGCCGGCCTCGTCGCTTAACTATGAGCCGTCCCGTCCAGCCAAAAGCGAACCGGAGACGCTATACCTTACCTACGAACCGTGAGGAAGACCATGCGCAGACTAATGATTCTGTTGGCCATGGCCAGCACCCTAGCCGGATGTGTGAGCACCCTCCAGGTCTGTGACGGTAAAGACCGTCGTCCGATCAATACCCCAGCTCGCGCCGAGATGGTTTATCCAAGCTGCGGCATCGCCGCATAGGGAGAATTCGATGAGAAAGCAACCCGAAGCCGACAAGCTGATCAAGCAGATGGCCGCCATACGTGAGCTGATCGAAACCCACGCTGACGTGCAGCAGTTGCTAGACCTCGCTGCTGACGAGGCCGACCGGTACGCCGTTAGCAACGAGCGCTCGCGTCGCGTCGCCTGGCGCATAGCCGGTGTGTTCGGTGGCTTAACAGTGGCTGCATTTGGCATCGCATGGAGCGCAGTCCAGACGTCGATGCGGCCAGCCCCTCCGCCTGAGGTCCTAGTGGTTGACAAAGCCGGAGGGGTAGTGCAGCCGCTGATCTCCCTGGCCGAGTTTCAGATGGCCCCAGAAGAGGCTACGATCCGCCGTAATATCGAGACTCTCGTAACCGCCTGCGAAGGTTACAGCTACGAACAGGCCGATACGCACTACTACCACTGCGCAGCCTTCCTCAGCCCCCAGCTGCAGGCCGAGTGGGCGCGGAAGTGGGACAAATCCAACCCGGAATCCCCGCCGAACAAATTTAAAAAGGAGCGCAAGGTACGCGCCAAAGTCGGTGCGATCACGGTCCTGCGTAACGGGTTGGGCGCGGCAATCGGCGGTCGGGCCAGCTTCACACGGACGGAAACGCTGAACGGCGTTGAGGACGGCGCGCCAACCACGTGGGTCGCCAATCTCTCGTTCCGTTGGGTGAATCAGCCTACGAACGAGCGCGATCGCCGTGTCAACGACCTTGGGATGGAAGTCACCGACTACGCCGCCGATCGTGATCTTACAGCTACCAAGCCGAGCCCCTCACCTGCGCCCGCACGGCAAGCGTCCCACCAAACACGGACGTCCCAAATGGCCCTGGTCGCTCCAAGTAATGCCCAGGGAGTGGCGCCATGAACAAAAGACTTCGTTTTGCGCTAGTAGCACTGTCTATGGTCGCTGGCGCCCAAGGCGCACAACTGCCAGAGGCTGGGCGCAAAGACGCGCGAATCCGCTTCGCTACCTACGATCCGCATGACGTAGTAACGATCTATACGCGCGTTGGCCTGCTTACCCAGATTGTCTTCGACCAGGACGAGAAAATCGTGGACATGACAGGTGGCGACGTCGAGGCATGGGGCGCCGCTACCCGGAAGGCGCGCGACGGCGTGTTCCTCAAGCCCGCAGCAGAAGTTGCCGACGCAAACCTGCACGTCGTGACCAACAAGCGCTCCTATAGCTTCGACTTAAAGCTAGCCAAGAAGGCGAAGGGTGAAGTTGCGTTCATGACCGTCTATTTCCGCTACCCAGGCGCCGCGCAAGCTGCAGAGACGGCAGCCAAAGAAGCAGACCAGGTCCGCAATTTGCTGGAGGCCGCCTCTCCAGTTACCAACCACCGCTACTCGGTCCAAGGGACGAGCGATCTGGCACCTATCGAGGCATGGGATGACGGGCGAACGACTTTCCTGCGCTTCCGTGCCCGGTCTAGCATTCCAGGAATTTACGAATCGAATGACGACGGCACCGTAAAAAGGATCGAGAACATCAACGTCAAGGACGACGTCGTGCAGGTGCAGGGCGTGCGCCGCAAACTTGTACTGCAAACCGGGAAGGAGGTCGCCTGCGTGTTCAACGACGGCTATGATCCGACCGCCCCGCGCCCCAGCACCAACACAGCATCGCCTCAAGTGAAACGAATTTTGAAAGGAACTGGCAAATGAACCTGCTCAAGTCCCTGTTCAAGCCCCGGTACCAGGAGCCGGATCCCGACGAAGAAGACAGCATCGAGGGAGAGCGTGAGCTCAGTTCAGTCAATAAAGGCCTTACGCGGCAGAACAAGATCATCAACTGGATGGTCGCGTGCGCGGCATGCGTGTTAGCAGCGGTCTTCCTGTACAAGTATTACGCGAGCGTGTACGACAAGTTCAAAGAGGAGAAGGCACCACGAAAGGACCTTACACGTACCGTGGCTACTGCCGGCCTTCCGCCGCTGACTATGCCCGATTCCAGACCTGAAACAGAGACGCCGGCCCTTGGGAATGATGCGCCCGACAAACCGCCGCCCCTGCGCCAGCCCGGCGAGGCGGGGGGCGGTATTGGTGTTGCCTCTGGCCAGCCACCGGTCAAAAGTTTGGGTGAGCTTGTGCGCGAGCGTCGTCTGAAACGCGAAGTTCGCTTCAATCTTGACGGCAATGTGAGCGCTGCCGCCGCTGGCGTAGTAACGGGCGATCACGCCGCGGCCGTCGAGGCGGGTGGTCCGTTGGGCGACGCCACGTCGCACGCGTTATCACATCCTGCCGGTCGCAGTGGTTCCCCGTCGGCCAACGTCGCTGATTCACGCGCTTACATGCTACCCGATCCGACCCTCATGATGACTCGCGGGAAGCTAATCCCGTGCACGGTATTGCCGGCGATCGACACGACGCTCGCTGGCACAGTCACATGCATTACCGGCGAGGATGCGACGGGTGCCGACAACAAGGTATCACTAATGGACCGCGGCACAATCTGCACGGGCAAGCAGGGCGGCGGCATTACGCAGGGCCAGCGACGAGTAGGCATTATCTGGCAGCGCTGTGAGACGCCCCAGCACGTGATGGTCCCTCTTACCTCCGACGCTGCGGATTTTCTCGGACGTCCGGGAATTCCGGGCCAGGTTGATAACCATTTCTGGGACAGGTTCGGGGCCGCGATCGCCATAAGTCTGATTACCGACATTGGGCCGTACCTCATCGCCACCCGACAGCGCGGAAATAACAACACGACAGTTTCCTTCCCGCCTATCACAGGGCCGAAAGATGTCATGTCCGAAGTGCTGAAAAGTACCGTCAACATTCCGCCTACGATCACCAAGCCGCACTCCGCACAAGTCTTAATCTACCTGGCAGGCGATGTCGACTTCCGCGACGTCTACCAGCTGGAAAGGACGAGATAAATCATGAAAGCCGAGAATCTACCTCTGGGTCCGGACGCCTCGACGCTTGACCTGCACCTGCAGCCAATAGCAGGGCATTTGGCCGATGAAACCGTTACCGAAGTCGTGATCAATCGGCCGGGTGAACTACTGCTCGAGCGGCGCGACGGTTGGGAGACCGTGCTGAATGATGCTCTCTCCTACAAATGGTGCGAAGGTTTGGCCATGCTTCTGCGGAATCAAGCCAATCAGGACTTGACCGAGGGTTGGCCGCTGCTTGGCGCGCAAATCCCGGGCGGCCTTCGGGTCCAGGTTGTAATCCCGCCTGCTATCGAGGCTGGAAAGATCTCGTTTACGACCCGGCGCCCGATCGGCGAGGTGCTGACGATGAACGATATCATCGACGGCGGCGCCTTCGAATTGACCCGCTGTGAACAGTCGCTGCTCTTGAACGCTGAGGAACGGACGAGACTCGAAGCCGCTTTGCCAGATAGCGAGCGCGCCATGCTCGAGCTGTTCCGAAAGCGTGAGTGGGCTAGCTTCTTCGAGGCCGCGGTCGAGGGTCGCAAGAACATCGTGTCATCCGGAGCGACCGGGTCAGGGAAGACTACCCTTAGCAATGCCCTAGCCGCCATGATCCCGCTCGATGAACGGATCATCACTGTCGAGGACACGCGGGAGATGCGCCTGCCGCATCCCAACCAGGTCAACCTGGAGTACAAGAAGGGCGAGAATGGCGTGTCTAAATTGAAAGCGCGTGACTTGCTCGAGGCCACGCTGCGCATGCGTCCCGACCGCGTGCTGCTGGCCGAGCTGCGTAGCGACGAAACGTTCTTCTTCATCCAGAACGTGCTCAATTCAGGTCACCCAGGAACGATAACCACCGTCCACGCCACCCGGGCTAAGCTCGCGTTTCGCCGCCTGGCGCTGCTGATCAAAGGCAGCGTGGAGGGCGCAGGTCTGGAGCTCGCCGATATCACTGACAACCTGTACACCTTGGTCGACATTGTGGTGCAGATGACGCGCCTGCCTGGCGGTCGAAGGGTTGTTACAGAGGTGTACTACGACCCTGCCTTCGCCGCACGTCAACTTGGATAGGAGACTGCCATGCTCATTACCCCGATCGACAGTCTCCGCTACAAGGCTTTGGCATACAGCGGGCTACTGATCGGATGCGTGCTCATCGCCCTCTACTTGGCAAGCTACCTATTCTTGATCAAGCTTTCCAGCCCGTTACTTCCGCCCACTGCCGCCACGCCAATGACGGTGGTGCGGTACTGGCAGCATTACGGTACAGACCCGTACACCCGACACTGGCTAATTGGATGTCTGGTCGCCGGCGCTGCTCCGGCTGCCGCGGGCGTCTTCTACCTTTTGCGGCCAATCAACCGTTCCTTGCATGGCGATGCTCGCTTTGCCACGCTGCGCGAGGTGGCCAACGCCGGTTTATTTGATGAGCGAGGTATCATCCTTGGACGATGGGGACGGCGCTATCTAGTCCTCGGCCGGCAGTTGGCGGCGATCATTATCGCACCGCCGCGTTCAGGCAAGGGAGCCGGTCTTGTCCAGCCCAATGCGTTGTCTTGGAGCGGAAGCCTGATCGTCAATGACGTGCGCCGGGAGTGCTATCGAATCACGGCTGGCTATCGCAGGTTGTTCTCCAAAGTCTATTTGTTCGACCCTTTGTCGCCTAAGGGTTTAACTGCGCAATGGAATCCAATCTCGATTCACTATGTCCCGGACGATCCGCCGTTGCGTGTTAGCGCACTGCAGAAGCTGGCCAACCAGCTGTCGCCAGATCCGGCGTCTGGCGATCCGTTTTGGCCGGCGTCCTGCCGCGACCTGTTCCTCGGACTCGGCCTGTATGTGATCGAAACTCCAGCGCTGCCGCGCACCATGGGCGAAATAGTCCGCCAGATCATGCATGGCGCGGACGACTCCGTTAGCGATCATTGGCGGCGGATCATCAGCGAGCGCGACAAGGTGGGGCAGCCCCTGTCCTCGACCTGCAAGAGGATGCTTTACGACTTCATTGCGCTGAGCCCCCAGACCCAGTCGTCGGTGCGCAAGAGCTTCACCGCCAAGCTCCAATTGTGGACGAACCCGCTCATCGACGCCGCCACCAGCGGGGATTCCTTCAACTTCTACGACCTTCGCCGAAAGCGCTTATCGATTTACCTGGGAGTTAATCCCGGTGATTTGACGCGCCTCTCTCTGCTGATGAATCTCTTTTTCACGCAACTGCTGGACGCGAACATGGACACGATGCCGGAAGACGACCCGAGCATCAAGCATGAGTTGTTGCCGATCATGGATGAGTTTGCGGCGCTGGGCCGCATGCCAATTATCGAGAACAGCATCCAGTTGATGGGCGGGTATGGCATCCGCCCGCTGCTGATTGCGCACTCCATTCCTCAGCTGCGCGCCGTGTATGGCCCGGATCAAACCAAGAACATCATTGCCTGCTGTGGTGCACGAGTCGTGTATGCCCCAAATGACAGCGAGTATGCAACCGATATATCGAGAGAGCTCGGCACTTTTACTGTCGATAGCACTTCGTATTCCCGTCCAGCGAGAAGCCTGCAGGCTGGGAACGTCACTAGATCCAAAGTAGCGCGGGGCTTACTCAATCCCCAAGAGGTAAAGATGATGGGCATAAATAACGAGATCGTCTTTATCGAACATTGCCCGCCGATCTTCTGCCGGAAGATCTGGTACTGGCAGCGCTTGGTTTTCCTGCGCCGTGCTAACCGACCGCGTCCCGAGATCACGCCGATCGAAATCACGATGCCGCCACCGCCGCCCCCTATCAAGGAGAAGGATGAGTCCTTGGGCAAGAACAGGGCTCCACGCGACATCACACCGCAGGACGTTTCCAAGGTCGGGAAGTTGAAACTGACCGACTTCGCTGCGGATTTTTCGAGTGTTCAGTTACCGAAAGGAGAGCAGCTCACCAGCGAGGACCTGCGGAAGACTTTCGATTCCTTCATGACAGCACTTGACGCTTAAGGACCGAAAACATGAGCACACAGAACGAAGTCAGCAACCCCCAGCATCCTTTGTCGGGAGCCCACGTAGAACCCTTTCCTTTTGATCGGGGGGACGCACGAGCAGAATCCGCGCTATCAGTTGGCCCCTTTGAGGAACCGGCCAGATCTAAGGCGGCCGCTCAACGGGGAGGCGACAAGCCGCAAAACGGGCTGAACGGGACACAGAAGGCCGGGCGCATTAAGACGGAAAATGGCCAAAACGAGGCTCACACGAAAACTCTCGACCCCATTACGCCAGCATCCAAACCGGCGCGCGCAAAGCGCGCTAAGTCACAGTCTGCTGAGGGGGTAAACGACCAGGCGGAAGTTGTAAGCAAGCCTAAGCGCACGTCGGCCAAGAGGACAAGCAAGGTGGCGGACTCCCTAGGCCCCGTAGCGCCCGCAGGTAACGACATACCGCCGATTACACCTGCCGCAATTGAGTTCCTAGGTAAGCAGGAGGCGACGGTCGCCGACGTTCTGAAGCTAAGTCCAGACAGCCTAGCGTTCGTGCAATACCACTTCAAGCACATGCAGCAGCTCGAGGCAGATAGTCGGCTGACAAATGCATATTTGGTCGCCAATTCTCGTCCAGCCAGCCCAGCCTTCCAACTCTTCGCTGACGCGTTAGCAAAGCGGGGCGGACGTGATCAGGGCCACGTGGCTGCGCAAGCCACACGCGAGGATTCTGAACCTAGAAAGCAGAAGCCAGCTAATGTCGCTATCCCGTCGTATCAGCAGAAGATCACTACATATCAGACCTACCTGCCCATCGTCGTTCGACTCCGCACGCTGGACCTTATGGCTGGGACAGCGCCCACGCACGTCCAGAACAGCCAGCTAAGACAGGACGATGACAAGCGCGCTCATAGCATGCTGGAAGAGGCACAAGCGAGGTTTGGTCCGAAGGTATTGAAGGGGCTCGAAAACTCGATTGAGCGGAGCCCAGTGCAGTTGGTGACCGCGGCGCAGCAAGATTCTGCTGCGCCTCCAGCAACTGCAGCGCAGCAGTCTGCGACCGCCGAGAACTTCGCTGAGCAGCCGGCTGCGTCCGCAGCGCCAAGTGAGAAGAACAGGCCGAGACCAGTACCGCGCCCAGGCTTTGTTCGGCGCTTAGGCCTTGCTCTTGGCGGCATGGCGAACTGGGCTCGTAGCTGGCAGTTGGGCCCGAATAAGAAAGGCACGGCACATGCAACTGGCGCACAGGTCTTCTTGAACAAGTCAGTAGACATCCAGGCAGCGGTCGACGATAGATCAGGCGTTGTGCCGGAATCTGTGGCACGGCGCTTTCTTAAAGTTGGCCGCGAGTATTATTTTCAAGATAGGACGCCCGCGTTCTCAGATCGGGGCAACAGACTCGCTACACGTGGCACCGATCCGGATGTTGTCCGTTCGTTGGTCGAGATCGCAAAAGCACGTGGATGGGACACGATCACCGTCAAGGGGAGTGAGGATTTTCGCCGCAGCGCGTGGCTGGAAGCGACACAGACGGGTATGACAGTGGCCGGTTACAAGCCCACAGCCCTTGACTTAGCAGACCTCGAGAATAGACCGGCAAATAACACCGTCGAGAAAGGTACAGCCCAGGAAAAGAACAGTAAGCCAAAGTCGCCGCCTACACAGCAGCCGGCGGCGCGGGACAACTCTGCCCAAACAGCCACTCCAACACATGCCCCGGCGAAGGCGCCGACGCCTGGCGATTTGCAACCCGATCCACAATTCACCGCAAAGGCAAAGGCGTTCCAAGAGGACGAGCCAGCGCTTGTCGTAAAAAAGTATCCAGATTTAGCTCCAGCCTACGGAGTCGTTGCAGCAGCTGAGGCATTTGCTACAGACCGACTACCCGAGGAGGCGAGAGAAGAATTTGTTCAGATGGCACGGCGCCATATGGTTGAGAAGATCACATCTGGCACGCAGATACGTGGGCCGAAAATATACTCGGTTCCTACTAAAACTACTGATATCGATACACATACGAAGACGGTCGACAAAGTCATCGACCAAGGAAAACCGCCGAAAGCGAGAACGGTAGAGAGAGATAGGTAGCCTCTGGTAACGATCGTTTCGAGATCTAGCGCGTCTTCATCGTAGTCTGATACGTGTCATACATTGCGAGACGCGCTCTTTCCATTGGCGACTTGTTTGTGCTCAGTGAAAGCCAGAATCCACATCGCTGGTCAGATGCACTAACCCAGTTTCGAGTGCCCTCCACGTTACCCGCATATTGCGAAGGTCCTCTTGAGTAAATTCCAAGGAATGCATCACCGGGATTCGCAGGTCCTTAGCCCTAGTCAGCAGCGCTTTAAGGGCATCCGGATCTTCGAAACCAAATGAGAAGATGACTTCGAAGTGCTCAGGATTGCACATGATGTCAATGTAATGGGCGTAGTCCGCATGGTCGAGAACATCGCCACCTCGTTTCTGCCACTTGCCGAGCAGGCCTTTGCAATTGCATTGCGGCAGGCGTTCGTGCGGCCAGTCCTCCCCATAATGCTGTTCCATCTGACTACTGATAACGTCACGCAACGACACTTCCAGCCTGTGAAGCACTGGCCAAGCCTTCTTCGCATACCTGGTGTCAGTACGATGTTGAACGCGTTGGTGCAGGCGGCGCTTCTTTTCACCGATTGTCAGTAACCGCGGGTGAGGCCAACGGGGCATCGACAAGCCTGCCGCCGACAACACTTTTCCATATTCTTGGATCGTATCAAAATGCGGCGAGATCTGACTCGTAAGGGACATCCACGCCTGCCGGGCTTGATTATCAAAGCCGTTGCTCACGCTCAAGATGTCAGCAACAGTCGATGCGTGGACGAAAGCCTTAAGTGTGTCAGGCGAGCGGATCGAATCAAGGCTTCCAAGATATAGCATCTTGTCCGTCAGTGACCCCGTAGCTGTGCGGAAGCTGTCTAGGTAATCGTCTAGGTGATACCGCTCAGACGCCAGCGCCAGCGCTTTTGCCTGTTCGAATGTGTCTGTACCAAAGACTTGCCTTCTGAAGGCTTCATTTTGAAGTTGTAGCGTTGCCGCAATCGACGCAATTTGATCGGTGTGGTGGCTAAACTGCGCCAGTTCATATGCTGGGCGACCGCGAATAAGCTGGAGCAAGTCGCGGTTCTGCAATTCAAGAGCATGGGCTATGGTGCCGACGTTGCTTATCGTACCTAGCTGTTGTTTCAGGTGTTCGACGGCCGTTTGAGGGATAGCGCCACGCAGCAACTGTTCGCGTTGAGCCTTCTCTTCCTCCTGAAGGCGACGAACATACTCGCCGATTGGGTCATGTATGCTGGGGAAGAGCGACCTGATCTTGTCGACCTCCATCACGGACTTCAGCGTGGCCGCCTCGGTCGAGCTGATGCGCCCAAAGAGCCGTTCATAGTCATTCATGTTCACCGCTGACTCCTAAGGTTGGGTGGCTACAGTCCCTTGTTTCACCAGCATCGCGGCGATAGTTCGGCTGTCATCGCAGTTAGCTAGCAGCGCGCGTGCGTACTGGTCAGCGGCTTCACGCACCCAGTCATCGTTGACGGTCGTTAGCCAAGCCGCGACGGCAAAAAGATTGAATACGATGGCGGCGCCGGTCGCGGAGGAAAGCAGAGCCCAAAGATGCCTTGGCTGGATGAAGGCCGACACACTTTCGCTTCCACCGTAGCGGTACTCGAGCATACCGAGCGCGGCAATGATGCCACCTATGCAAACGCTAACGCCTACGTTCCGGATACCACGAAGATTGCGCCGGTATCCATATTCTGTGTTTTCCTTTTCCACCATCGGAAAATCCGGCCCCCGGCATTGCTCCTTTAACCAATCGACCGCCGATGCGTAATACGAATCGGCTTTCTCAATATCGGCTTGCTCGTCCGCTTCCAACGGCCTCACCCAGTCGGGCACATGATCCGCCAGAAATTGGTGGTAACGCGCCAGTGTCGGCTTTTGGACAAACATGCTTCGATGACGCAGCCAGATAGTGGTCGGCCATGCGCCCCAGACTTTCAACAAGCGCTTCTCAACCTGCTTGCCGCGGGATCGGGCAAAGGACGCCAGTGCATATAACACACCAAAGGCTGCGGTAAATCCTACTAGACCAGGTAGACTGGTCAAGGTCAAGAGGTCCGGCCAAAGCGCAGCAATCAAGGTTAATGGTGGTACGAGTGTCAGTAATGCAGGATAGAGGCGCGCTTGGCGTGAATAGGCATCAAAGATCAGTTTCAACAGGTCAGTCATAAGCTTCAACTTGGCTGAAGAACTCAAAAACTTCGGCGCTCTTCTCTGTAGCCCGACTTGGCATGTTGTTGTGATAGCGGTAACGACTGCCTTGAGTACTGCGCACGCCAACACCGCGGCGTTTGAATGCGTTCAAAACCATCTTGCGGGGATGCTTGGCGTCGTCTTTTGGAGCGGAAACGATGGCCTTTTTCGTTTCAGGAGTATTCGGCGGTAGAATCGGCCCAATGAGACGATTCAGTAGCGACGGCGTAACATTGCTACGGCTACCGTGATGCGGCACCTGGATGAGCTTGGCTTGCGTGATATCGATACCCATCGCAATTGCATTCTCGCAGGCCCAATTCAACGCCATTACGCCCGCATCAGCTGTTAATAAGATGCCGGAGCCGTCAAAGTCGCCGTACAGGACCGTGCAGGACTCGTTCTCTGCGGCAGTGACGGCCCCCTCTTGCAGGCGCTCCCCGGCCCAGCTTTCGGGTATCCAGTTGACCGCTGCTTCAGCCAGCGATTTTAGAAGGGCAGTGAGAATGTTCTTCTGTCCATCGCCGAGCCAGATATTGCGTACCTTGAGTAAGTCAACGTTGCATTCCGGCGTCTTGCGAAACTGCGGTACGAGGTGACGGTAGGCATCTCTATTTGGAGAGAGCACCGTAAAGGGGCCAATCTTCTCACCTGCAAACGGCTCATAGACAGCTACACCTTTTTCGAAAGCCAAGCTAATGATCTCGTCGACGAGAGGATATTCCTTTCGAATTGCGTTAGCTAAACCTTGTGTCGTCCAGCGTTGATCTGCAAAGAGTTCCAACATTGTCGCTGCGTGATACCACAGCCCGTGGATCCACAGGCGTTCGACGGGCAACTCACGCATGATCGTCCGCAAGCCCGAACAATGGTCGCCATCTGGGTGGGTACTAATCATGTCGGTAATGACGCTACCGAGTCCGTAAACAGTGCGGATGTGGTTAACAATCGCTTGGCCGGAGTCTTCAGTACCCCCATCGATGACCATGATCTTATATTGGCCAGGTACGCCGTAGCGAATAGTAATCGCATCACCGGCTTTCGAGGCTTCGCCAACAGGATGAAATTCAATTTCAAACGGCATGGTCTTCTCACTTTAGATACGGATGCTCGCCACGACAATTGAGTGTTCGGTAGACAGCAAGACACACAACTCTACAGGGGTAGCGTTGCAGTTCCCGGAGGAAAAACACTAAATCTAGGGTGCAATCCAGGAGGTGATACTAATTCTAGGGTCGATAAAGCCCATGTGCAATAGTTTTTAGGTGATATCTGTCTCTCCCTTAAGTCTCAATGCAATCTGGAAATTACTATTCCTTGATGGCAACTGGGTTCTGTCACTCTACGCAGCACTGTGCAAATCAGGAAACGCACGCTTAATCGCGATGAAGATCTTTAGCTTTCAGTTGCGTGTACCGGGCTAACATTTTCCAGTCCCGATGGCCAGACACTAGCGCAACCTCGTGTATTTGGTAGCCTTTTTCGAAGAGTCGTGAAATTCCTTCATGACGCAAGTCGTGGAAGTGAAGATCTTTGATCTTAAGAGCGCTTTTCGCGCGGGGGAAGATTGTGGTAATCGTTTTAACATTAAACGGGAAAATACGGCAGCTCGGTGTAATTTCCGTCGGACGTGGTTGTCTACCGATTATCTCGTAAGCGTTTCCTAGTAATGGTACTTCTTGGTCATTCCCGATCTTTTGCCGAGGATGCTTTCTGTTTCGAATGATTATGGTTTTATCGACGTGATTCAGATCGATCCATCTAAGGCGTATAATCTCGTCGATTCGCATAGCGGATTCGATTGCAAAGTGGATAATGTCACGCATCGGTAGAGCCGAGTGCTTGTCAAGATAGTCACAAATCATTGCGATCTCCTCCAACGTATGATCTTGCCCCGTTATTCCCGGACACAGCCTGATGCTTAGTTAGCGTCAGTTTCCAGAGCCTGACACGGTCGCTCTTTTCTAAACATGCACGGCGATTTATAGCCCAGCGCCGAGT
>NZ_JCASIC010000017.1:0-83106 GCF_059685695.1 Telluria sp. PB2R4
ACTGCCTGTGGAGGGGATGGCGCTGGTCCTGCGCGCAAGTGCGGGACGAAACCGGCCCCGGCGAAGCAGGAATCCAACGGCACGGCAGCTTTGGATAACAACGGCTAGCTTTGCATAGGTTTGGACGAACGGATAGCTCCAGCGGTCAGTCTGCAGTTGACCTGGTTATTCCGCCTGCAGCAGAGAGGCGGCGCTCACGCAAATGTGGCGCTGCAAATGATTGCGGTCAAACCGCAGAACGCGAACCGCGCTGCGGCCTCCTGCCGCAGGGTGATAGGCCGTCTTCGCAAAGTTCAATCCGCATGCGGCGCCCCATTGCTGGCCCAGGTGCTCGAGAAGGGGAATATTCGCCACATCCGACATGACCTCTGGCTTTACGAGCCAGAATTCTCCATCTTCCCCTCGCACCGTCGCTTTCGGTCGCGCCCCGCCAATACTGGCTGTCTGGACCAGTCGGGCACGCATCCTTGCGCGTATGGTGGGGCGGCGTTCTGCAAGCGCTGCCAACTCCTCGACAATCTCATCGAGTTGCGGCAGCGCAGGCGTGTTCATCGTTGCGCCCGGCGGTCTATTGCCTGGTCCCACGGCGAGAGCCCCCATCGGTCGAGGTTGCTGGCTTTTAGCAGGTACTGAAGGGGAGGGGCATCTACTGGAAGATTATGTTCCCGACGCAGCAAGGCTTGTCCCCACGCCTGGTATCGAGGCGCGCGGACGTCTTCACCCGGCAAAAATGGCAGGTTTTTCGGGTCGACAGGCCAACTGAGCCCAGCCTCGACGTAGGAAGGAGCGTATAAAAAAACGCCTTCCCCCGGTTGGCCTTTCTTGTATCGTCCAACTGTGACCCACTCACCAGTATCCGGTCGTTGAAGGTACACAAACAGAGGCTTAGAAATATTCAACATCAGCGCCCCCTTTTTCCTGCTGGCTCAACTTGACACGCTGACCAAACTCTCCCTGCCACAGTTCCGCAGGCAGTGCCGGCACTGCCCGGTCAGCGACGCCCAGTGCAAGCAGCGCTGTCACATAAGCGCCGGCTCCGGCGCCCGGGTCCCCTCTTTCAAGACGAAGCAAGGTAGTCTTGGAAACGCCTAATCTGGTGGACAAGTCAGCGACGGTGATGCGCTGGCGCAGGCGTTGAGTACGGATACAGCTACCCCATATTTTCAGACGCTCCTGTACCAGTGTTGGCCAGGTCTCGGTAGTGGTCAGCTTCTTGGGCATCGTTAAGCATCTCCATAGATAAGTCATTATAGTGCATAAGGACCTATCTATAAGTGCAATAAAATTTCTGTGGAATCATAGATGATTCCATATAGGTTTTAACGACACATCTATGAATACATCAGCTGGGCGTTTCAGTGATGGAAATGACCCTGGCAGGTTTCACTGGGTGCCGAAGTCGCGTGCCTTTTGACAACATCGAAACTCGCCGTCCGGGGTAGAATATCGGGATGACTTCCCCGACTTTCACCCACCTGCGCGTCCACTCCGAATACTCGATCGTCGATGGCCTCGTGCGCATCGACGACATCGTGGGCGCCGCCGCCAAGGACAAGCAGCCGGCGCTGGCCGTGACCGACCTGGCCAACATGTTCTGCCTGGTGCGCTTCTACAAGGCGGCGCGCGGGAAGGGGATCAAGCCGATCGTAGGCGTCGACGCCTGGATCACCAATGACGAGAACCGCGACAAGCCCTCGCGCCTGCTGATCCTTGCCAAGAACCGCACCGGCTACCTGCAGCTGTGCGACCTGCTGTCGAAAGCCTGGCTCACCAACCAGTACAAGGGCCGCGCCGAGATCCGTGTCGAGTGGCTGGAGGCGCTCGCCACCTCCACCTCCACGCTGGAACCCGAGGTCGACCAGGCCAACGCGCTGATCGTGCTGTCGGGCGCCGGCTTTGGCGACGTCGGCCAGGCCCTCGAACAGGGCGACATCGAGCGCGCGGAACGCGCGGCCGCGCGCTGGGCGCGCATCTTCCCGGGCCACTTCTACATCGAGATCCAGCGCGCCGGCCAGGCCAACCAGGAGCAGGTCGTGCGCCATTCGGTGGCGCTGGCCGGGCGCTTCAAGCTGCCGGTGGTGGCGACGCATCCGGTCCAGTTCCTGGACAAGGAAGAATTCATCGCCCACGAGGCGCGCACCTGTATCGCCGAAGGCGAGATGCTGGCCAACGCCAAGCGCGTGCGCCGCTTCAACGAAAACATGTGCTTCAAGTCGCAGGCCGAGATGGCCGAGCTGTTCGCCGACCTGCCGGGCGCGCTTGCCAACTCGGTGGAAATCGCCAAGCGCTGCAATGTCACCCTCACGCTGGGCAAGCCGCAGTTGCCGGACTTCCCGACGCCGGATGGCATGAGCATCGACGACTTCCTGGTGCTTGAAACCAAGCGGGGCCTGGAAGAGCGCCTGGTGCAGCTGTTCCCGGACGAAGCCAAGCGCGAGGAGGCACGCCCGCGCTACGAGGCGCGCCTGGAGTTCGAGAACAACACCATCATCAAGATGAAGTTCCCGGGCTACTTCCTGATCGTGGCCGAGTTCATCCAGTGGGGCAAGAACAACGGCGTGCCGATCGGCCCGGGCCGCGGCTCGGGTGCAGGTTCGCTGGTGGCGTACGCCCTGAAGATCACCGACCTCGACCCGCTGAAGTACAACCTGCTGTTCGAGCGTTTCCTGAACCCGGAACGCGTCTCGATGCCCGACTTCGACATCGACTTCTGCCAGGAAAAGCGCGAACTCGTCATCCAGCACGTCAAAGATCTGTATGGACGTGATGCAGTATCGCAGATCGCCACCTTCGGCACCATGGCCGCGAAAGGCGCGATCCGCGACGTTGGCCGCGTGCTCGACTTCGGCTACAACTTCTGCGACGGCATCTCCAAGCTGATTCCGTTCAAGCCGGGCAAGCAGGTGTCGATCGCGGAAGCCATCGAAGAAGAACCGCTGCTCAAGGAGCGCCTCGAGAACGAGGAAGAGGTCAAGCAGCTGCTGGATCTGGCCCAGCAGGTCGAAGGCATCACCCGCGGCATCGGCATGCACGCCGGCGGCGTGCTGATCGCACCGGGCAAGCTCACCGACTTCTGCCCCCTGTACACCCAGGGCGGCGACGCCGGCGTGGTGTCGCAGTACGACAAGGACGATGTGGAAGCCGTCGGCCTGGTGAAGTTCGACTTTTTGGGCCTGACCACGCTGACCATCCTCGACCGCGCGGTGAACTACATCCGCGCGCTCGATCCGCAGGACGCCGGGTTCAACCTCGAGACCCTGCCGCTGAATGACCGGCCTTCGTACAAGCTGCTGTCCGATGCGAAGACCGTCGCGATCTTCCAGCTGGAGTCGCGCGGCATGCAGGGCATGCTCAAGGATGCGCGTCCCGACCGCTTCGAGGACATCATCGCGCTGGTGGCGCTGTACCGCCCGGGCCCGATGGACCTGATCCCCGACTTCTGCAAGCGCAAGCACGGCGAGAAATTCGACTACCCCGATCCGCGCACCGAGTCTATCCTGTCCGAGACCTACGGCATCATGGTCTACCAGGAGCAGGTGATGCAGATGGCGCAGATCGTCGGCGGCTACTCGCTGGGCGGCGCCGACATGCTGCGCCGCGCGATGGGCAAGAAGAAGGCCGAAGAAATGGCCGAGCACCGCGAGATCTTCCGCGCGGGTGCGGCGAAAGATGGCCTGAGCACCGAAAAGGCCGACGAGATCTTCGACCTGATGGAGAAGTTCGCGGGCTACGGCTTCAACAAGTCGCACGCCGCCGCCTATGCGCTGCTGTCCTACCACACGGCCTACCTGAAGGTGCACCACACCGCCGCGTTCATGGCAGCCAACATGTCGCTGGCGATGGAAGACACCGAGAAGATCAAGATCCTGGTCGAGGATGCGATCGACGTCTGCAGGCTGACCATCCTGCCGCCGGACGTCAACGAATCGCACTTCCGCTTCACCCCGGAAGGCCAGCCGAGGTCAGTCACCGGCAAGCAGGTCGCCAACATCCGCTACGGCCTGGGCGGCGTGAAAGGCGCGGGGCAGGGCGCGATCGAAGCGATCATCGCGGCGCGTCTTGATGGCGGCAAGTTCAAGGACCTGTTCGACTTCTGCATGCGCGTGGACCGCAAGCAGATCAACCGCCGCACCATCGAATCGCTGATCCGCGCCGGCGCCATGGATGCCTTCGGGGTCGATCGTTCGGTGCTGCTGGCCACGGTCGGCTTCGCGATGGAAGCGGCCGGCCAGGCCGCTGCCGCCGCCAACCAGGTCAGCCTGTTCGGCGGGGATGATTCCGACCTGGTCGCGCCACCGGAATACGTGAAGGCGACGCCCTGGACCGACCGCCAGAAGCTGGCCGAGGAAAAGATCGCGCTCGGCTACTACCTGTCGGGCCACATGTTCGACTCGTACGCCGCCGAGGTGCGGCGCTTCGCCAAGACCAAGCTGAAGGACCTGGAGCCATCACGCGACCCGCGCATGCTGTGCGGCGTGATCACCGGCGTGCGTACCCAGATGACCCAGCGCGGCAAGATCCTGATCGTGGCGCTGGACGACAAGACCGGCGTGGTCGAGGTGACCATCTACAACGAGCTGCTGGAGCAGAACAAGAACGTCTTCAAGGAAGACGAGTTCCTGCTGGTGGTCGGCAAGGTATCCGAAGACCGCTTCAACGGCGGCCTGCGCATCACCGCCGAAAAGGTGTTCGACATCGCGGCGGCGCGTATCCAGTACGGCTTCAAGCTCGAGATGGACGTCGGCTGCGACCTCAATCCGGGCAAGCTGGCCGAGATCCTGCAGCCCTACCGCCAGCAGGATGGCTTGCCGGTCAGTCTGCGCATCAAGCCGCAGGGCGTCGAAGCAATCCTGCAGCTCGGCGACGACTGGCGGGTGGCGCCGTCGGATACGCTCAAGCAGCAGCTGGAGCTGACGCTGGGGGCGAAGGATGTCGCAGTCGAATACTGACCCACGCCGCGCTGGCCACGAACGATCCCACGGCCACGAACGATCGTAGGGTGGGCGGCTCCACCCGTCGATCAGCTTACTCCGCAGCTAGGATGCCGCCCACGCGTTCAACTCCCTGTTGAGCAGATGGAACGGCTATTCACCTGCCGGTCGAACGCGTGGGCGGCATGAACGGTGTGGATGAATCGCATCGCCCGGTGCAGCCGCCCACCCTACAACTGCTCACTGCAACAGCGGCCCCGCATCCACCACCCGCACATCATGCATCTGGTGCAAATACGCCTCCAGATACCCCTTGTGCGAGGCCCCCACGACAACCAGCATCCGGCTTCCCGGGCGCGGCGTCAGCGCGTCGCGGATGTTCCCCGCCATGCGCAGGTTGCGCGTCTCCCAGTAACCCACATACTGGCGCCCGAAGCGCTGCGCCGACGGCTCCTCCAGCGCCGCACCGAAATCGCCCTCGAAGGCCAGCCGCATCTCCTGCGGCGCGTTGTAGGCGCGGTACAGGGCCAGCAGGTCCTCCGGCGTCGCCAGCCTGGCCTGCAGCGCTTCGCCAGCCTTGCGGCGCTTTTCCACGGCCGGGTTGTTCCAGGCCTTCCTGATCGCATCGCCCCAGCCCTTCTCGTCCGCGATCATGCGGTCGGCCGTGTGGTCGTCCATCGCGAATACCTGTTCGTGGCCGAGACGCGCGGCCAGGCGGGCGGCGATCAGGTAGCTTTCGTCGCGGCGATCTTTCAGCTTGTCCAGCAGCTCCACCAGCTTGTCGTCGAGGCCATCGCCCGCGCGTCGCTCGGCTTCTGGCAGGCGCAGCCATTGCACGACCGCCGATGCGCGCTCGCCGCCCGCGAGGAACAGGGCCGCCAGGCGGCGCCGCTGGCCGGCCGAGGGCTGCGCGGGCCAGGACGCCAGCAGCTGCTCGGCCTGCGCCGTCGCCGCAGGCACGTCCAGGCCGGTCGCCAGCCGGGCCGGCGCCGGATCCCAGCAATAGGAGGCGATCGTGTCCTTGTAGCGGCCCGGATAACGGCGCACGTGGTCGCACTGCGCACCCGACAGCGCCTCGATGCTGATGGCAGCCGGCTTCCATCCGGCCAGCCGGTCCTCGAGACCGCGCAGGGTGGCCGGGTCGAAGGTCTTCGGGAAGTAGGAGAGGTGGGGCGAACCGAGCACCATCACCTCGTTGGCCGGACCCTTTGCCGGACCCTTCAGTCTGGCAGGGTCGAAATCGGGCTGGTAAGCCTGGGCGGCGGCCACGCCCGAGACAACTGCTGCAAGGAGAAATGCATACGTTCGACGCACGTTGGCTTCCTTTCCGGGGAGTTGGCACATCGAACGATGATTGCATGACAGAAATGAAAGGTCAATCTATGCATGCCGTGCTGCCTCTGCCTACCACGGAAAGTTATCTGTTTGCATACTAAAAGCATAACCGTGCTTGTACCCATATGCGTTCGTAATCGATTTCTGCTCAAGCGCATAAAAATTCCTATAGGAAATCGAATTTGATTTGGATCAAGTTTTGTATGCGATGGACGTTGGTAGTCTAGGGCCGCGCATACGTTGCGATGACTCGCAATGTTGGCGCAAGACAACATCTTTAAAAAATGCCTTACTCTTTATGAAACATTTCGTAGGATTATTCCTACCAAAGTGTAGGATTGTGTGAAGGCGGTGCAAAAGCGGTGCACCGTGTTGCGACTATAAGGAAAGCACATGGAAGACGAAAAAGCCGAGAACAAGGAGATGTTGGCGTTCAGGCTCGGCAAGGAGGAGTATGGGATCGACATCCTGTGCGTACAGGAGATCAGAGGCTACGAGCGCGTGACGCGCATTGCCAATGCGCCCTCGTTCGTTAAAGGGGTCGTCAACTTGCGTGGCGTGATCGTGCCTATCGTCGATTTGCGGATCAAGCTCAATCTGCCGGACGCGAAATACGACGCAACGACTGTGGTCATCATCTTGAATATGGATCACACAACCGTCGGAATGGTGGTCGACAGTGTGTCGGACGTCGTGTTCCTGTCCGAAGGGGATATTCGGCCTGCACCGGAAATGGGAAACGCCATCGACGCCAGTTACCTGACCGGTATCGGCGTGTTGGGTGAGCGCATGCTTGTCCTCGTCGACATCGTTCGACTGATGTCGCTTACCGAAGTTAATTTGAACGATCAGCTTGCAGCTTAAGTAATTACAACATCGAAAGTCGAGGGAAAAATGTTTGCAAACATGAGAGTTGGCACCAAGCTGATCGCGGGATTCCTGATCCTGGCCTTGATTGGCGCAGTCGTTGCCATGATTGGTATTTTTAACATGGGCAAGATCAACGATATGGCGGACGCGATGTATGAGCGCGAACTCATCGGGCTATCGCATATCAAGGAAGCAAATATCAATCTTATTTATGCCGGACGCGCGCGAGGCAATTACTTGCTGTCGACGACGCTCCAAGAGCGCGAAACCAACCTCAACAATATCAATAAGTATCTGGCTGCGGTCAAGGACTACCTTGGCAAGGCGCAGCCGCTCTTTGTCACCGAAGAAGCCAAGCGGATGTTCGCTGAATCCGCGACGGTAACCGCCAGCTACGAAAGCGAATTGGCCCGCGTCTTCTCGCTGACAGACAAGGAGCCGCTGGCCCAACGTAGCGAAGCGCTAACGCAGGCACTGGCCGAAACCCGCAAGCATGCCAACAGCCTGGACCAAGTGCTGACTCACCTGTCCCAACAAAAGGAAGCGCGGGCAAAAGCAGCTTCCGTCGAGACGACTGAACTGTATCAGGCAAGCCGGTCGATGATGCTCATCCTGACTTTCTGCAGTGCTGCAGCGGGAGTCGCGCTCGGCGTTCTCATCACGCGTAACCTGACCGGACAACTCGGTGGCGAACCAAATGAAGCTGCCAGGATCGCAAGCGCGATTGCTGCCGGCGACCTGAATGTCGCGATCGGGATCAGGCCAGGCGATCAGTCGAGCATGCTGCATGCAATGAAACAAATGCGCGATAGCCTAGCGAACATTGTCGGTCAGGTACGCAACGGCACCGAGACGATCGCTACGGCATCCTCCCAGGTTGCAGCGGGCAGTCTCGACCTGTCCTCGCGGACCGAGCAGCAAGCCAGCTCGCTCGAAGAAACCGCCTCGTCAATGGAAGAACTTACCTCCACCGTCAAGGAGAACGCAGAGAACGCACGTGAAGCAAACACGCTCGCAGCGAAGGCATCGGCGGTGGCGGTGAAAGGCGGCGAGGTCGTCCACGAAGTGGTGGGCACCATGGAACAGATCAATGAGTCCGCCAAGAAGATTGTCGACATCATCACCGTCATCGATGGGATCGCATTCCAGACGAATATCCTGGCGCTGAATGCGGCAGTGGAAGCTGCCCGTGCGGGCGAGCAGGGTCGCGGCTTTGCCGTCGTAGCGAGCGAAGTACGGACGCTCGCCCAGCGCTCGGCAAATGCGGCGAAAGAAATCAAACTGCTCATCGGCGACTCGGTCGACAAGGTAGAGAATGGCAGCAAACTGGTCACGCAGGCCGGCGCTACCATGCACGAGATTGTCGACAGCGTACGCCAGGTGACAGCCATCATCGAGCAGATTTCGATGGCAAGCCAGGAACAAACGTCCGGCATCGAGCAAATCAACCAGGCAGTTGCTGAAATGGACCAGGTGACGCAGCAAAATGCAGCGCTTGTCGAAGAGGCGGCAGCAGCCTCCGAATCGATGCAGGAGCAGGCTGCTCAGCTGGCTGAGGTGGTGAGTGTCTTCAAGCTCGATAACGCGCGTCAGGCAGACATTCCGCAAAGTTTGCCGAGCCCGGCAAAAGTCGTGACCAGGACGGCTTTGGCGAAAAAGCCTGCGCGGCCGGCTTCGGGGCCGAATAGCAGAGCTTCAGCGGGTGTAAGCAAGGCGCCTCCGAAAGCGGCCCTCGCTGGTGCAGGTGATTGGGAACAGTTCTAGCCGCAAACAGTAAGAGGTGCAGCGCTCCTAAAACCCGCATTCAGGAGTGCTGCACCCGGTAGTCGACTACATCGTGCCGGAATATTTTAGTAGCGTTTCCATATCAATCGCGGCAACAGGTGTATCCATATGAATTCTTCTCTCCCCGTTCTTGAATCCTTGCTTCGAGAATATCCTGGAGCTGCTTATCGCTGCCTGAACGATTCTGACTGGACAATTCAGTATATCAGCGCTGGGGTTGAGTTACTGACTGGCTATGCACCGGAGGCGTTCCTCGGCTTGGCCGGACGGAGTTATGTGCGAATCATTCATGTCGAGGACCGCGACCGTATCCATCAAGAAGTCGAAAGATCACTCCAGTCCGGTGACAGCTTTGTTCTCAGCTATCGTATCGTTACCGTCGACAGCGCTATCAAGATCGTCAACGAATACGGGCATGCTATTCGACGGCCAGATGGAAGCATTGTTGCACTTCAGGGCTTCATCATGGATGTCACCGCTGCCAGGCAGATGCAGGCGAAACTCGAGGAAATAAACGAGCGCTTCAAGTGGATTGCCCACGCAACGAATGACAATATCTGGGACTGGAACCCGCAAACCAACGAAATGTGGCGTGGCCCGAATATTCGCGGAACGTTCGCTCTGCCTTCGGATTCGACGGATACCGAATTCGCGTGCTGGTCCAATCTCGTGCATCCAGAGGACAGGAATCCGGTTGTGGCGAGTCTCCATGCGGCGATTGTCGCCACTGACGAGGAGTGGTCCGCAGAATATCGGCTCCAGTGCGTCGACGGGACGTTTGCGCCGGTATTGGATCGTGCAAGCATTATCCGTGATCCGGAAGGGCGCGCCGTTCGCGTCGTTGGCGGGGTATCCGACCTCACGGAACGCAGGCAGTCGAAAATGCATCTGGAACGTCTGAGCCGTGCGCTTCGAATCATGAAAGAATGCAGTGAGAGGCTGATACGGCAAGCCGATGAGAGCAAATTGCTCGCCGATATCTGCGAAATGATTGTCGAGACGGGAGGTTACCAGGCAGCTTCTATTACGCTTGCGGAAGACGCTAGCTCCAAGCCGACGCAGATGTTTGCATACTGCCCACCTGGCATCACACCTCTGGCATGTGCCGGGACACCGCCGACTTCGGATGGACGCGATGGCCTGTGTCTTCGTTTGAACCATGCCTCCGAGCAGCTTGGTACCATCAGCATCCATAGCGGCACACCCGGCGCATTCGATGCCGAAGAAGTCCAGTTGCTGCAGACGCTGGCTGAAAACATTGCTTTCGGTATCGCCGCCATACGATCGAGGGAAGAGCGAAAGCGTATTGAATCGGCAGCCGTAAAAATCGTTGCCGGGGTCTCGGCGAGTTCCGGTGACAACTTCTTCTCACAATTCGCACGGAACATGGCGCTTGCGGTCGGCGGCGATGGCGCCTTTGTCGCCCGGTTTGGAGCAGACCTGTCTTCAGTCGAGACCGTCACCGCCGTAGTAAGGAATGAAGTAGTTCCCAATTTCTCCTATGACATCGCAGGCTCGCCTTGCGAGCGCTTGCTTGCATCGCCAAGTTGCGTTGTCATCAACGATGTGTCGGACTGTTATCCCGCTTCCGGTGCCGCACACCTGGGCATGGGCGGCTACGTCGGATGCCGACTCGACACTGTCGATGGACGTCCGCACGGACTTCTGTTTGTCCTGTTCCAGGGCGCGGTAACGCAGCTGGAATTCGTGACGCAGACCATCCAGATTTTCGCTGCCAGGGCTGCGTCCGAGCTGGAGCGTCAGATTGCGGACGCCCGGATTTCGGAACAGGCATCACTGCTCAATAAAGCAAAAGATGCCATCGTCGTGCATGACGCGGCCCATCGCATCACGTTCTGGAACAAGGGCGCAGAGCAGCTGTATGGCTTGAGCGCTGACCAGGTCATTGGCACCTCCATCGGTCAACTTGTCTACGATGACAAGGAGCGCTTCAACACGCTTTGCAGGTACTTGCTCGAACATGGACAGTGGCAGGGCGAAATGAACAAGCGTTTTGCCGATGGCCGTGAACTGACCCTGGAGATCAACTCTACCCTGGTGCGAAACACGAGCGGAAAGCCGGACTCGGTATTCTCGATCATTACCGACATTACCCGGCGTAAGGCTGCCGAAAATGAGGTCGCCAAGCTCGCCTTTACGGACCGTCTGACGGGCCTGCCAAACAGGCTCATGCTCGAAAACGAATTACAGGCTTTCCTCGACAGCGGCAGGACCACCGGCGAAGAAGGCGCGTTGCTGTGGATCGATCTGGATCGGCTTAAAACCTTGAACGATACCCGCGGACACGATATTGGCGACGTGTTGCTACGCCAGACGGCACAGCGCATCGCTGCCGCGATTGGCAGCGGAAATATTGCCGCGCGCTTTGGCGGTGATGAATTCGTCGTGTTGATGACCGGATTGGGTGGTGAACTTGAAGCAGCAATGTCGGTCGGGCGCAATGTGTTGCAGAGCTTGAACGAACCGTATGACATCGATGGCGATGTGCACAGCGGGTCTGCCAGCATAGGCCTGGCTTACTTTCGCTGCGGGCGCGACAGCGCGGCAGAAGTTCTCAAGCGTGCCGATATCGCGATGTACGAAGCGAAGTCCGCTGGTCGCAATACCCTGCGGCTGTTCGACACCGCGATGCAGAAGGCAATCCACTCGCGGGTAGAGCTGGAGAACGAACTGCGCCTTGCTCTGCAGATCGACGCATTACACCTTGCATACCAGCCCCAGGTCTCGGAGTCAGGCCGCATGCTGGGCGTCGAGGCATTGCTGCGCTGGAATCATCCGACGCGCGGGCCGATTTCACCAGCCGAGTTCATCCCGGTGGCCGAGACGTCCGGCCTGATCATCTCTTGTGGGGCGTGGGTGCTCGAACAGGCATGCCAGCAACTGCACGTGTGGGAGCGGTGCGATACTACCCGCTCGTTGACCATCGCGGTCAACCTCAGCGCGCACCAGATCAGGCATCCTGGTTTCGTCGACCAGGTAAAAGACACGCTGCGCCGTACCAAAGCCAATCCGCGCCGGCTGAAGCTGGAGCTGACCGAAAGCTCCCTGGTCACCGATACCGACGCAACGGTCGAGAAAATGACGGCACTGAAAGCTATTGGTGTCAGTTTTTCGCTCGACGACTTCGGTACCGGCTTCTCGTCGCTGTCCTACCTGAGGCGCCTGCCCCTCGATCAGCTCAAGATCGATCGTTCCTTCGTTTCCGACGTGGTGACCGATACCAATGCGGCGGTGATTACCCGCTCTATTATCGCCTTGGGAAAAAGCCTGAGTTTGCAAGTGATTGCGGAAGGTGTGGAAACCGAATACCAGCGGCAGTTTCTTGCAATGCACGGCTGTACGATCTACCAGGGTTACCTTTTCAGCAAACCGCTAGGCATCCGCGACCTGGAAGCCTATTTGCTGTGTGCGTCGAGTAAGTTATGTGTCGCCTGATATCGGCTTGGCGATTGGTGCGTTCTGCAGAATAGCTGGCGTTCTCTCAAGCGAATGAACGTCGAACCGGGTAGCCACTCGGCATTCGGGCCAGCATCAAGCGCCATCCTGCGCTCGGCTAGCTCGAATACTTCAGCGTGCCGGCTCGCTGGCCGACCGCGATCCAATGAACGCCCCGCCACGAAGACATCCGCACTGCGCTGCGCGCGCCCTTGCGAAGAATCCGGTCGTCAGCGACATCTTCACCGCTGATCCGACCGTCCTTGCTCTTGAAGCGCCTCGCCCGCGTGCTCGCGCAGCCCTTGGCTCGCCTGGACGGTCTTGTCGGCGGCGCGCTGCAGCACCACCTGGCGGTTGCTGGATTCCTCGTCGCGCCTGGCCTCGCGGTGCCACAGGTGCAGCACCTCGGTGGCCAGGGCGCCGTCCTTGCGCAGTACGCCGGCATGGAACAGGCGCACCACCAGGTCGGAATCCTCGTGGCCCCAGCCCACGAAACTCTCGTCGAAGCCGTTGACCTTGTCCAGGTCGGCGCGCCACACGGCCAGGTTGCAGCTCTTGATGCGGCGCCAGCTGAACTTGCGCCGCACGCGGCCGGCGTCGGGCCAGCGCAGCATCGTCTGCAGCACCTTGTTCATGTCGCCGCGCAGGCGGTAGCGCAGGCGTGCGAGCACGGGCAAGCCGGCGACGTCGATATGCTCGCGCAGTACGCGTTCGGTCAGCGCCTGGCTCAGCAGGATGCGGCTGCCCGACACCAGGAAGCCCGGTTGCGCCAGCGCACGGTGGCGCTTGATGAAGTCGCGCTGCGGCACGCAGTCGCCGTCCAGGAAGATGATATAGTTGCCGGTTGCCGCCAGCGTGCCGCGGTTGCGCGCCATGGCGGCGCGAAAGCCCTCGTCCGGCTGCCACACGTGCTTGACGGGTACCGGCGAGCGTGCGCGCAGGCGGTCTATGGTGTCCCGCGTGTTGGCAGTCGAGCCGTCATCAGCGATAATGATTTCAAAATTCTTGTCATCCTGCATGAAACAGGCTTCCACGACCGCTTCGAGTGCGTCCGGGCGGTTGTATGTGGTGATCACGACAGAGATGCTCAGATCTTGTTGCTGCATGGGTTTCGCTTGGTTGTCACCGATTGAACACGGCTCAGGGTCTGCAAGAATATCCCACAAGAACATGAATGAACAATAATCAGACGAAAATCGGGGTGCCGATGCAGCGTTGGATCGGCTTCCTGGTTTTCCTGTTCCCTTTCCTTAGCCTCATCACCCCGTCCGGCATCGGCTTCAGCAGCCTCATCTTCGTGCTCGTCGCCGTGTGCATGCCGCGCAAGGCGTGGGCGGCGATGGCGCCGCACTGGCGCGACATCCGCTGGGTGGTGGCGGCCTTCGGCTATTACTTCCTGCTGGCGCTGGCGTACGTGCTGGTACGTCCGGACGCGACCCTGCACTACCTCGACAAGCCCTCGCGCATGTTGCTGGGACTGAGCGCCGCCATGCTGGTGGTGCTGGCGCGGCCGGCACGGGCGACCCTATGGTGGGGCGTGATCGCCGGCGCGCTCGCCGCGCTGCCCTTCATCGCTTACCAGCGCCTCGTGCAGGGCATCGAGCGCCCGGGCGGCTGGCTCAATGCCATCACCTTCGGCGACATCGCGCTGTGCCTGGCGCTGGTGGCGCTGGCGGCCGCCATCGACTACCGCCACAGCACCCGCAAGGCGATCTTCCCGGCGCTCGGCGCGCTGGCGGGACTCGCGGCCACGGTCATGAGCGGCACGCGTGGCGGCTGGATCGCGCTGGTGCTGGCGGCCATCCTGTTCCTGACCTATGCGCGCCTGCTGCAGAGCCGGCGCGTGCGCCTGCTCCTGATCGGCAGTTTCGCGCTGTTCGCCTCGACCTTCTTCATTCCCGCCTTCGGCGTGCAGGAGCGGGTCGGGCAGGGCGTGCACGACGTCCAGACCTGGATGGACGGCGGCAGCGCCTTCTCCAATGTCGGCATCCGCCTGGAGCTGTGGAAGGGCGCAAGCCACATGATCGCGGAGCGGCCGTGGTTCGGGCGCGATCCGCTGAGCGTGCGCGCCGAGCTGCGCGCGCTGGCGCAACAGGGCGAGGTCCAGGACGTGGTCCTCGGCTTCGACCATCTGCACAACGATCTGCTGCAGGCGCAGGCCACCGGCGGCGTGTTCGGCCTGCTGGCCTATCTCGGCATCCTGGCGATGCCCTTCGCCTTCTTCGCGCGCACGGTCGGACGCGGCGTCCACGGCGCCCGCCGCGGCATGCCGCAGTTCGCGCCGGCCCTGGCCGGCATGCTGGTGGTGCTCAGCTACTTCGCCTTCGGCCTCACCGAAGTCATTTTCTGGTCCCTGAAAGGCAGCATGTTCTACGTGCTCATGGTGGCCCTGCTGATGGGCTTCTGCCTGACTGCGAAAGACGAAATGGAACAACAGCGTGGAAAATAAAGTCATCATCAAGCGCCTGCTGGCGGTGGTCAAACCCTACCAGACGCGTTCCTGGCTGGCGCTGCTGTCGATGGCGCTCACCGCCGCCACCCAGCCGCTGCTGGGCAAGGCCCTGCAGCTGCTGCTCGACCTCGGCTTCAAGGAAAAGGTCCCGTTCAGCCTGTGGTGGATTCCGGGCGTGCTGGTCTCGATCTTCGTCCTGCGCGGCATCGGCACCTTCTCGACCGCCTACCTCAACAACTGGGTCACTAGCCGCGTGCTCAACGACCTGCGTGCGATGGTCTTCGACCGCGTCCTGCGGCTGCCTGTGGGGCGCTTCCACGAAGAGTCGACCGGCAAGATCATCAACACCGTGGTGGGCGACGTGCGCCAGGTCGTGGACATGCTGCAGTCGGTGTTCGTTGCCTGCGTGCGCGATACCCTGGTGGTGATCGGCCTGCTCGGCACGCTGCTCTACCTGAACTGGAAGCTGACCCTGGTGGCCATCGTCGTGATCCCGCTGACCGCCGTGATCGTGCGCACCACCACCGGCCGCCTGCGCCGCCTGAACCGCGAGAACCAGCGCGTGACGGCCGAGATGACCCAGGTGGTGGAAGAAGCCACCCGCGGCCACCAGGTGATCCGCGTGTTCTCGGGCGAGCGCTACGAACGCGCACGCTTCCATGCCCGCAGCGAAGCGCTGCGCGGCTTCTCCCAGCGCATGACCGTGGCCTTTGCCGCCACCACGCCGATCACCCAGGTCGCCACGTCGCTGGCGCTGTCGCTGGTGGTGGTGCTGGCGATCCAGGCCGACATGACCGTGGGCGAGTTCACCCAGTTCGTGACCATGATGCTGATGCTGCTCACGCCGCTCAAGTCGCTGGCCGAAGTGAACGGCCCGATGCAGCGCGGGATCGCGGCGGCCGAGACCGTGTTCGGCCTGATCGACGCGCCGGCCGAAGTCGACACCGGCACGCGCGAACCGGGCCGGGCGCAGGGCCACCTGCGCTTCGAGAACGTCTCGTTCCGCTATCCGAACGCGGTCAACCCGGCCTTGCAGGACGTGACGCTGGATGTGCAGCCGGGGCAGACGGTGGCGCTGGTGGGTATCTCGGGCGGCGGCAAGTCTACTTTTGTCAACCTGGTGACGCGCTTCTACGATCCGGAACAAGGCCGCCTGCTGCTCGACGGCGTGCCCTACCAGGACATCAAGCTGGCCGGCCTGCGCGCGCAGCTGGCGATGGTGAGCCAGAACGTGGTGCTGTTCGACGATACCCTGGCGGCCAATATCGCGTATGGCGTCGAGAAGATCGACTACGAGCGCCTGGCGGCAGCCGTGAAGGCGGCGCACCTGACGGATGTGGTGGCCAAGCTGGAAGACGGCGTCGAGACGCGCATCGGCGAGAACGGCATGCGCCTGTCGGGCGGCCAGCGCCAGCGCGTGGCGATCGCGCGCGCGATCTACAAGGATGCGCCGATCCTGATCCTCGACGAAGCCACCTCGGCGCTCGACAACGAGTCCGAGCGCGCCGTGCAGGCAGCGCTGGAGACCCTGATGTCGGACCGCACCACCATCGTGATCGCCCACCGGCTGTCGACCATCGAGCGGGCCGACCGGATCGTGGTGATGGAGCATGGACGCATCGTCGAGCAGGGCACGCATGCGGAACTGCTCGATGCGAACGGGATGTATGCGAATTTGTACCGGTTGCAGTTCGTGGCGGCGGATGAACAGTCGTAAAACCCGTAGGGTGGGCGGCTTCGCCGCCCACGCGTTCAATCAGTGCATGCGTGGACTGAACGCGTGGGCAGGAAACCTGCCCACCCTACGAAAGACGAGGTACTAACGAATCAGCTGGCGTAATGCGCCGCTTCCCCCGGCCTTTCCGCATCGCGCCCGTGCGCGACGTCCTGCCGCGCTTCCAGGTACCTGCGCAGCGCATCGTCCAGCGACGGCAGCATCAATGCCCGCTCGCTCGACAGCGCACTGAACTCCGGCCGGCGCGCCTGGTGGCCGCAGCGCTCGCTCGGCACCGCTTCCAGCCCGGACGCATCCACCCCCGCCGCATCGCAGGCACGCCTGGCCAGCTCGGCCCAGGACAGTGCCTCGGCATTGGTCAGGTGCCACACACCGCGCTCGCGGTCGATCAGGAGGTCGAGCGAGACGTTGACCAGGTCCGGCACATAGGTCGGCGAAACGGTCATGTCGTCCGCCGCCTGGAAAGCTTGCCCGGCTTCCAGGGCGCCCAGCGCCTGCGTGACGAAATTGTGCCGGTCCCACGGCCCGAAGAAGGCGCTGGTTCGGATCACCAGGGCCTGCGGGTCGGCGTCGAGCACGCTCCGTTCCGCTTCGGCCTTGCTGCGGCCGTAGACGCCGAGCGGATTGGGGGCGTCCGACTCGACATACGGCCTGCCCTTGGCGCCGTCGAACACGAGATCGGTCGAGAAGGTCATGAAGCGCAATTGGTGGCGGATGCAGGCCAGCGCCAGGATCGTCGGCCCGAGCGTGTTCTCGCGCATGCATCGCTCGGCATCGTCCTCGGCCTCGTCGACGCGCACGTAGCCGCCCGCGTTGATGATCGCCCACGGCTTGTAGCGCACGATGGCCGCTTCGACCGAGGCAGGATCGGTGATGTCCATTTCCTGGCGGCTCAAGACGTGGTGCGCCAGGTTGCGCGTCTTGCAGATGCGGGCGTAGGCCGAACCGAGGGTGCCGGTGGCGCCGGTGATCAGGATCGGCTGAACGATGCTGGACTTGAACTGGCTACGGATCGCGATGTCCGCCACTGCGGTACGGGTCGCTACCGGTTTGCAGAAGAAGCGGCCCGGACGGCGCCACCAGCCTTCACCCTGCAGCACCGGGTTGCTCAGCGGACGCCTGGTCGCCAGTTCGCGCATCAGGGTGGCCACCGCCGTCGGGCGCGGTTCGCCGCTGCGCACGTCGAACGGGCCCGGCTCGTAGTAGCCGCGGCATTCGGTGACCAGGCAGTTCCAGTCGTACGAGCCGAGCAGGGCCCAGACCGTCACGGCGCGCACGTCGGCGCCCTGCTGGCGGGCGCTGCGCGCCGCGTTCCAGATCTCCACCAGCCAGCGCATCTGGTCTTCGCGGTTGGCGTCGATGTGCGCTTCGGTGATGGCGATCGGCAGGCCGTAGCGTTCCCAGGTTTCCATCAGCAGGGGCGCGATGCCGGGCGTCGGCGTGGCCAGCGCGCGCGGCGTCTCGATGTCGGCATGCGGCACGCCGCGGTAGACATGGCGGCGGTTTTCCGGATAGCGTTCCGGACGGTGGTCGAGCCAGCGTTCGCTGGTTGCGTAATAATTGACGCCGATGATGTCGGGCGGGCAGGGGTTGTCGCGGAACCAGAGCAGCTCTTCCTCGCTGGCGTTCGACTCCAGCAGGTAGCTCCACAGCGCATGGTGCTGGTCCACCTTCCCGCACAGCAGGTCCCAGCCCAGCCAGCGGCGCTCGTTGAAGAAGCTGGTGATTTCCTCCATTTCGGGGGTGCCGTAGGTCTTCGACAGGTCGTCGGTCCCGACCAGCTTGGCATCCGGATTGACTGCGCGGATCGCGCGCATCGCCAGCACCGTGGCGCGGCATTCGTTGATCAGGGCGCGCACGAACGTGGATTCGTCGCTGCCATGCGGATACCAGACGCCCGCCAGGCCGGAAAAGCGCGCCGTGGTCAAGGGCTCGTTGACCGGGGTGTAGTACTCGGCCCATGGGTAGCGCCGGGCTACCGCGCCGGCGTACTCGGCGAGCTTTTCGGGAAAGGCGGGATCCACCAGGCTGGTGTCGCGCGGACCGCTGCCGTGGTGCAGCAGGCCGACGATGGGCGTGACGCCCAGTTGCTGCAGGGCCGGCAGGCGTTCGTCGGACCAGGTCCAGTCGGCCTTGTCGATGCCGTCGGGGGCGGTGCGCTCCCACAGCACCGGGTAGCGGATCGCCTTGATGCCGAGCGAGGCGAAGCGTTCGATGTCCTGCAGGCGCTCTGCGTGGCCATTGCGCTCCATCTGGCTGAAATAATTATCGCGCACACGGTTCACCGTGCACTCGAGTCCTCCCCACAATGCGAGTTCTTGAGACTGGTCCGGCTGGGACTGCATCTGAGTGTTCATCTTCTGACCCGCTATTTGTTAAGACAGGGCATAGCCTAATTGGCAGGTGCGACGAGTTGTGTGAAATGGCGCACATATAAAGGCTTTTTCGGACAAGTCCTACTTTTTGCACTCATTTTCCCAGGTTCAGAGGCTAACTTCTGCTAAGTGAGAGTTTCCAGAGGCATCGAAACGGGGTGATCGGTGCGCCGCGGCATGCCGACTGCGGCCACAATAGGCAACAGGAGGTCAATGATGTACATGGTGTACTGGACAATCGTCGAAGCCGACGCATGCACGCCCCACGAGAAGCTGTTCGAGACCGCGGAAATGGTGGAGGCGATGCAGTACATGGAAACCCTGCGCAAGCGCCAGCGCGAGGGCGAAGGGGTGCGTTTCATCACGATGTCGTCCGAGCATCCGGACCTGGTCGGCCATCCGGGCGTCGACGTGACGGGACCGGAATACAGCTGGAAGAAGCGGCGCCGCTGATTCCTGCGGGCCGAGTCAGGCCGGCAGTGCAAAGGCCTCGGCAATGGACACGACCTCGCCCGTGCCGCGCGCGTCATAGCCGGGCAGCGCGTCCACCATCGCATGGTAGGACGGTGCCCGCATCAGCTCCAGCAGCTGGCGCATGGCGGGTTCGTCGAGGGCGTCCTGGCGCAGCGCGAAGTAATACGTCTCGTCGACGAGTGGCGTGAACTCCAGCTTGAACTGGGCGCTTGCCGCGCGCATGCCGACGCCGGCATCGGCCATGCCGCTGGCGATGTAGGCAGCCACCGCCGAATGGGTGAACTCGGCGCTGTTGAATCCCTGGATCGTGTCCGGCGGCGGACCGTCGGCAGCCAGCATCATTTCCAGCAGCATGCGGGTGCCGGAGCCGGCCTGGCGGTTCACGAAGCGCACCCCGGGTCGCGCCAGGTCCGCCAGCGCATGCAGTCCGAGCGGGTTGCCGCGCGCCGTCATCAGGCCCTGCTCGCGGCCAGCCACCTTCACCAGGCAGTGCAGGCCCGGGTCGAGCCAGCGCAGGTACCAGCCGGCCGTCGCCGCCTGGAAGCGCCCGGACGGTACGTGAAAACCGGCCAGGTCGCATTCGCGCCGCGCCAGCGCCATCACCGCATCGGTGCTGGTGCGGTAGCGCGAATCGAGCGGCAGCGCATCGCGGTCGATACAGCCCATCAGCGCCGCCACCGCGAAACCATGGCTGGCATCGAGCCGCAGCGGACGCGGCGCGGCGCCCGTGATACGCGCCAGCTCCACTTCCAGCTCCGAGGCCAGGCTTTGCAGCGTTGGCGACAGGCGCGCGGCGATGCGGCGGTCGGCCCACACCAGCTTCTGCGCCAGCGGCGTGAGGGCGGTGCCGCGTCCGCGTCCGGTCTGCAGCAACTGCTGCCCGAACAGCTCCTCGGCCGCGCGCAGCAGGCCCCAGGCATAGCGGTAGGACAGCTTCACCGACTTCGCGGCCTGGGCGATCGAGCCGGTGTCCTGGATCGCCAGCAGCAGGCCGAGCAGATCGGCGGTATCGAGCGGCCGCTCGCCCTTCAGGCTGATCTCCCAGTGCGGACGGATGTGGATGTTGAGCATATGCTGAAAATAGCCTATTTCACGCGGAAAAGCACCATGATACCCTCGCTCGAAATAACAAAATTGACGAAAAAATATGCTTTTTAAAGCATATTCAAATAAATAACTATTTCGGAGGGGACATGGCTGGATTAGGTTTTCTGAACAAGGAACATACCATCGCAGGGCCGGGCTTCAATCGCTGGCTGGTGCCGCCGGCGGCGCTCGCGATCCACCTGTGCATCGGCATGGCCTACGGTTTTTCCGTGTTCTGGCTGCCGCTGTCGAAAGCGCTGGGCATCACCGAATCGCTGGCCTGCCCGGCCGACATGGGATTCATGGCGCAGATCTTCGCGACCACCTGCGACTGGAAGATTTCGATGCTGGGCTGGATGTACACGCTGTTCTTCGTGTTCCTGGGCCTGGCGGCCTGGTTGTTCGGCGGCTGGCTCGAGCACGCCGGCCCACGCAAGGCCGGCCTGGTATCGGCCCTGTGCTGGTGCGGCGGGCTGGTGATCTCCGCCCTCGGCGTGTATACGCACCAGATCTGGCTGATGTGGCTCGGTTCGGGCGTCATCGGCGGGATCGGTCTGGGGCTGGGCTACATCTCGCCGGTATCCACGCTGATCAAATGGTTCCCGGACCGCCGCGGCATGGCCACCGGCATGGCCATCATGGGCTTCGGCGGCGGCGCCGTGATCGGCGCACCGCTGGCCGACAGGCTGATGAAATACTTCGCTACCCCGACCTCGGTCGGCGTCTGGGAAACCTTTCTCGCCCTGGCCGCGATCTATTTCGTCTTCATGGTGGCCGGCGCCATGACCTACCGCGTGCCCGCCGCCGGCTGGAAGCCGGAAGGCTGGACCCCGCCGGCCGCGAGCGGCAACACCATGATCACCGCGCGCCACGTCCATGCCAGCCGGGTCTGGGGCATCCCCCAGTTCTGGCTGATCTGGGGCGTGCTGTTCCTGAACGTCTCGGCCGGCATCGGTATCCTCGGCATGGCATCGCCGCTGTTGCAGGAAGTGTTCGGCGGCCGCCTGATCGGCCTCGACGTGGGCATCAACGACCTCGACGCGGCCCAGAAGGGCCAGATCGCGGCAATTGCCGCCGGTTTCACCGGCCTGCTGTCGCTGTTCAACATCGTCGGCCGCTTCGGCTGGGCGTCGTGCTCCGACTATATCGGCCGCAAGGCAACCTATTTCGTCTTCCTGATCCTCGGCTTCATCCTCTACGTGTCGATTCCGTCCGCCGGCCACGCCGGCCAGCTCGCCCTGTTCGTCGGCTGCACCTGTATTATCCTGTCGATGTACGGCGGCGGTTTCGCCACGGTGCCGGCCTACCTGGCGGACCTGTTCGGCACCCAGATGGTCGGCGCGATCCACGGTCGCCTGCTGACGGCCTGGGCCGCGGCTGGCGTGGTCGGCCCGCTCCTGATCAACTACCTCCGCGAGTACCAGATCGCCAATGGCGTGCCGAAGGCGCAGGCCTACGACGTGACGATGTACGTGCTGGCCGGACTGGTCGTGATCGGCATCGGGCTCAATGCGATGATCAAGCCGCTGGACGACCGCCACTTCATGACCGACGATGAACTGGTGGCCGAGAAAAAGCTGGCGCGCGAGCGTGAAGTCACCGCCACCAGCGGCACGCGCGGCGCCGGCCGCGGCACGGCCGCCGCCGCCAATCCGGCCGTGACGGCGTTTGCCTGGATGGCGGTCGGCATTCCGCTGATGTTCGGCATCTGGGTGACGCTGCAGAAGGCGTCGGCGATGTTCAACTAGCGGCTTGCAGTCCCGGCGCCATCGTGCAGCGCCGGGCTGCATTCAACAAGGTATCAACCCACATCGAACAATTGGGACAACCATGAACCACCCCATCATCCCGATCGCCGTCGCCAGTGCCGGCGCCAGCCGCCAGCGCAAGCGCGAAGCTCCCAAAGGCCGCCGGGTCGATCCGCAGGCGCTCGCCGACGTCCAGGCGCTGCTGGGCCAGGAATCGCGCAAGCGTGACCTCCTGATCGAGCACCTGCACAAGATCCAGGACCGCTACGGCTGCCTGGCCAGCAGCCACCTGGCAGCACTGGCGCAGGAGATGCGCATGGCGCAGGCCGAGGTCTACGAGGTCGCCAGTTTCTACCACCACTTCGACCTGGTGAAGGAAGGCGAGGCCGCGCCTGCCGCGCTGACGGTACGCGTCTGCGCCGGCCTGTCCTGCGAGATGGCGGGCGCCCGGGAGCTGCTGGACAGGCTCCCGGCGCTGCTCGGACGCGAGGTGAGGGTACTCGAGGCGCCCTGCGTCGGCCGCTGCGAACAGGCGCCGGTGGCGGTGGTGGGGCAGCGCGCCGTGCCGCATGCGAGCACCGACGAGGTGCTGGCCAGGGTCGGCGCCGGGGAAACAAGCGAGCCCGTGGCACATTACGTGGATTACGCGGCCTACCGCGAGGCTGGCGGCTATGCGCTCCTGCAAGCCTGCGCCGCCGGCAAGCACGACGTCGAACAGGTCATCGGCACCCTCGAAGGCTCCGGCCTTCGCGGCCTGGGGGGCGCCGGCTTCCCGCTGGGCCGCAAATGGCGCATCGTGCGTGCCGAAGCCGGCCCGCGCCTGATGGCCATCAACATCGACGAAGGCGAGCCGGGCACCTTCAAGGACCGCGTCTACCTCGAACGCGACCCGCACCGCTTCCTCGAAGGCGCCCTCATCGCCGCCTGGGCGGTAGGCATCGAGGCCATCTATATCTACCTGCGCGACGAATACCACGGCTGCCGCGCCATGCTCGAAAGCGAGCTGGACAAGCTGCGCCTTGACCCGCCGGTGGCGAACATGCCGCCGATTCACCTGCGCCGCGGCGCCGGCGCCTACATCTGCGGCGAAGAGTCCGCGATGATCGAATCGATCGAAGGCAAGCGCGGCATGCCGCGCCTGCGCCCGCCCTACGTGGCGCAAGTAGGCCTGTTCGGACGCCCGACGCTGGAACACAATTTCGAATCGCTGCACTGGGTGCGCGAGATCCTCGAGCGCGGCGGCGAATGGTTCGCCGGCTTCGGGCGCAACGGCCGCCGCGGCCTGCGTTCGTTCTCGGTCTCGGGCCGGGTGCGCGAGCCGGGCGTCAAGCTGGCCCCGGCCGGCATCACGATCCGGGAACTCATTGACGAGTATTGCGGCGGCATGCAGGATGGCCACGCCTTCTACGCCTACCTGCCGGGTGGCGCCTCGGGCGGCATCCTGCCGGCGAGCATGGGCGACATCCCGCTCGACTTCGATACCTTGCAGCCCTACGGCTGCTTCATCGGCTCGGCCGCCGTGGTCGTGCTGTCCGATCGCGACAGCGCGGTGGCCGCAGCGCGCAATACGCTGGCCTTCTTCAAGGACGAGTCCTGCGGCCAGTGCACGCCCTGCCGCAACGGCACCGCCAAGGCGCTCGACCTGATCCGCCAGCCGCAATGGGACACCGCGCTGCTGGGCGAGCTGTCGCAGGTGATGCGCGACGCCTCGATCTGCGGCCTTGGCCAGGCGGCGCCGAATCCGATCGACTGCGTCATCAAATACTTCCCGCACGAATTGGCACAGTAAAAAGGACCATCGCCATGAACGCCATCATCCGCACCGTTTCCTTTGAACTGAACGGCCGCATCGTCGAAGCGCTGCCGCACGAGACTCTGATCGAAGTCGCCGAACGCGAAGGCATCGAGGTGCCGCGCCTGTGCTACAAGGAGGGCATGGACGCCGTCGGCAACTGCCGCTCCTGCATGGTCGAGATTGCCGGTGAGCGCGTGCTGGCGCCGTCCTGCTGCCGCAACGCGGTCGCCGGCATGAAGGTGAGCACGGACAGCCCGCGCGCCGTGGCCGCCCAGAAGATGGTGCTCGAACTCCTGCAGGCCGACATGCCCGAAGCCGAGTACACGCGCCGCAATGAAGTCGATATCTGGGCCGAAAAGCTCGGCGTGGGCAAGCCGCGTTTCGCGCCGACGCGCCGGCAGCCGCAGGCCGACCGGACCCACGCCGCGATCAGCGTCAACCTGGATGCCTGCATCCAGTGCACCCGCTGCGTGCGCGCCTGCCGCGACGAGCAGGTGAACGACGTGATCGGCCTGGCCTTCCGTGGGCAGGACACGAAAATCGTGTTCGACCAGGACGACCCGATGGGCGCCTCCACCTGCGTGGCCTGCGGCGAATGCGTGCAGGCCTGCCCGACCGGCGCCCTGATGCCGGCGCGCGAGGTCGCGCTGCACATTCCCGACAAGCAGGTCGATTCGGTCTGCCCCTACTGCGGCGTCGGCTGCCAGCTGACCTACAACATCAAGGACAACAAGATCCTGTACGTGGAGGGGCGTGACGGCCCGGCCAACCTGGGCCGGCTGTGCGTCAAGGGGCGCTACGGCTTCGACTACGCGCACCATCCGCATCGCCTGACGAAGCCCCTGATCCGCCGCCCGGGCATGCCCAAGACCGGCGACTTCACCATGGACCCGGACCGCGTGCTCGAGGTGTTCCGCGAAGCGAGTTGGGACGAAGCGCTGGCGCTGGCCGGCGGCAAGCTGGCGCGAATCCGCGACGCCCATGGTGGCGCGGCCCTGGCCGGCTTCGGCTCGGCCAAGGGCAGCAACGAAGAGGCCTACCTGTTCCAGAAACTGGTGCGCACCGGATTCAAGACCAACAACGTCGACCACTGCACCCGTTTGTGCCATGCCTCTTCGGTGGCGGCCCTGCTGGAAGGGATCGGCTCGGGCGCGGTGTCGAACCCGGTGATGGACGTGACGCGCGCCGAAGTGATCGTGATCATCGGCGCCAACCCCACCGTCAACCACCCGGTGGCGGCGACCTGGATCAAGAACGCGGTGAAGGAGGGGGCAAAGCTGGTCGTGATGGACCCGCGCCGCTCCGAGCTGGCGCGCCACGCCCATCGCTACCTGCAGTTCAAGCCCGACACCGACGTCGCGCTGCTCAACGCGATGATGCACGTGATCGTCCATGAGGGCCTGGTCGACCGCGACTTCATCGCCAGCCGCACGGTGGGCTACGAAGACCTGGAAAAGAACGTGGCCGAGTACAGCCCGGAAGCGATGGCGCCGATCTGCGGCATCGATGCCGAGACCATCCGCTACGTGGCGCGCCTGTACGCCACCTCGGCAGGCTCGATGATCCTGTGGGGCATGGGCATATCGCAGCACGTGCACGGCACCGACAATGCGCGCTGCCTGATCGCGCTGTCGCTGATGACGGGCCAGATCGGCCGCCCCGGCACCGGCCTGCATCCGCTGCGCGGCCAGAACAACGTGCAGGGAGCGTCGGATGCCGGCCTGATCCCGATGATGCTGCCGGACTACCAGCGCGTCGACAACCCTGCCGCGCGCGCGAAGTTCGAGCGGGCCTGGGGCGTGCCCCTCGATCCGAAGCCGGGCCTGACCGTGGTCGAGATCATGGATGCCATCGACGCCGGCCAGATCCGCGGCATGTACATCATGGGCGAGAATCCGGCCATGTCCGACCCCGACGCCAATCATGCCCGCGCCGCGCTGGCTGCGCTCGAACACCTGGTGGTGCAGGACATCTTCCTGACCGAGACGGCCTACCTCGCCGACGTGATCCTGCCGGCATCCGCCTTCCCGGAAAAGACCGGCACCTTTACCAACACCGACCGCCTGGTGCAGCTGGGCCGCCAGGCCATCGACCCGCCGGGCGATGCCAGGCAGGACCTATGGATCATCCAGCAGATGGCGCGGCAGCTCGGCCTGCCGTGGAACTACGCCCACGTGTCGGACGTGTTCGACGAGATGCGCCACACGATGCCGAGCATCGGCGGCATCACGTGGGAGCGCCTGGAGCGCAACGGCGCGGTGGTTTACCCTTGCATGAACGAGGGCGACACCGGCCAGCCGGTGGTGTTCACCGAACTGTTCCCGCGCGAAGGCGGCAAGGCCCGCTTCGTTCCGGCCGACATCATCCCGGCCGACGAGCGGCCCGACGTCGACTATCCGATGGTCCTGATCACCGGCCGCCAGCTCGAGCACTGGCATACCGGCAGCATGACGCGGCGCGCCACCGTGCTGGACGCGATCGAGCCCGACCCGGTGGCGCTGGTGCATCCGCTCGACCTGGAGCGACTCGGCATCCAGCCGGGCCAGCCGGTCACGATCGCTTCGCGGCGCGGCGAAGTGGTGCTGTTCGCACGCGCGGACGACAGCTCGCCGGTCGGCGCGATCTTCGTGCCCTTCTGTTACTACGAAGCTGCCATCAATCGCCTGACCAACGCGGCGCTCGACCCCTTCGGCAAGATCCCGGAGTTCAAGTATTGCGCGATCAAAGTCACGCCCGGGGGAGAGGTCGCACCGCAGGGGAGCTACGGTGGCGGCCAAATCCTGGCCGGCATGGCACAATTGGCAACATGAACCGTTCCAACCCGCCACGCTACCGTCCTGACCTGTCCGATGCGCGCGCACCGCTGACCCACGAGGTGCAGGCGCTGGACGAGCGTGGCCGCGCCTCCACCATTGCCATTCCCGCCGAGCGGCCGCTCACGGTGTACGTCGACAAGCGTGAGATCGTCACCCTGATGACCCTGGGCGGCGCGCCCGAGGCGCTGACCCTGGGCTACCTGCGCAACCAGCGCCTGGTGCGCGCGATCGAGGACATCGTCTCGATCCAGGTCGACTGGTCGGTCGATGCGGTGGCGGTGGTCACGCGCAACGGCATCGCGGATGTCGAGGAGCGCACCGCGAAGAAGGTCGTCACCACCGGCTGCGGGCAGGGTTCGGTGTTCGGCGGACTCATGGACGAGGTCGACCAGATCACGCTGCCGGTCGATGCGCGCCTGCCGCAATCGGTGGTATACCGCATCGTCGAGCTGATTCGCACCCAGCAGTCGATCTACAAGCAGGCCGGTTCTGTGCACGGCTGCGCGCTGTTTTCAAGCACCGGCGAGCTGCTGTACTTTGTCGAGGACGTAGGCCGCCACAACGCGGTGGACGCCATTGCCGGGCTGATGTGGCTCGATGGGCTGGAGGGCGGCGACAAGCTGTTCTACACCACCGGGCGCCTGACTTCCGAGATGGTCATCAAGGGCGCGCAGATGGGCATCCCTTTCCTGCTGTCGCGGTCCGGCACCACCCAGATGGGTCACATGGTGGCCGAGCGCGTCGGCATGTCGCTGCTGGCGCGCTGCTCGGGCAAGCACTTCCTGCTGCTGGCCGGGCACGAGCGCCTGGTGTTCGAGCCGGACCTGCTGGAACCCCTGAACGCACCGCGGATGGCTTGACGTGCTGGACGCGACAACGCACGCTTTCGCGCTGCTGTTCAGCGGCGACGAGGCGCTGTGGCGCATCGTCTGGGTCTCGCTCAAGACCAGCATCCTCGGGCTGCTGCTGGCGGCGCCGCCCGCGATCTTCCTCGGCTACGTGATCGCCATGCACCGCTTTCGGGGCCGGCGCGTGGCCATCTGGCTGGCCCAGGCTGCACTCTCGCTGCCCACCGTGCTGATCGGCCTGCTGCTCTACCTGCTGCTGTCGCGGCGCGGCCCGATGGGCGGGATGGAATGGCTGTTCACCCAGGAAGGCGTGATCCTGGGCCAAATGGTGATCGGCCTGCCGGTGCTGCTCGCCTTTACGCTGGCGGCGGTGCAGGCGGCCGACCCGCGCTATGCCGAAACCGCCGTCGCCCATGGCGCGTCAGCCTGGCGCGTGATGCTGACCGTGCTGCACGAGGCGCGCTATGGCGTGATGGCGGCCGTGATCAGCGGCTTCGGCCGCGTGATCTCGGAAGTCGGCTGCGCGCTGATGGTGGGCGGGAACATCGAAGGGCAGACCCGCACCATCACCACCGCGATCGCGCTCGAGACCAGCAAGGGCGAGTTCGCGCAGGGTATCGCGCTGGGCATCGTGCTGGTCTCGCTGGCGCTCCTGATGAACGGCGCGCTGGTGCTGCTGCAGGGCGAAGCCCATGCGGCGGGAGGGCGCTGGTGAACACCTTGCTGACCCTGCACGGCTTGCGCAAACGCCACGGCGAGCGCACCTTGTTCGAGATCGATGCGCTGGCCATCGAGGCGGCCACCGCCTACGTGCTGACCGGCGTGAACGGCGCCGGCAAGTCGACGCTGCTGCGCACGCTCGCGGGCCTGGAACGCGTTGATGCCTGCACGGTCGAATTCGAGGGCCGCAGCATGCTGCTCCATCCCTATCCGAAAGAACTGCGCCGCGCGATCGTGTTCGTGCACCAGCACCCGATCATGTTCTCGACCAGCGTCTTCCATAACATCGCCTACGGCCTGCTGGCGCGCGGCGGCGGCAGGCAGCAGGTGGCGCCCGCGGTCGAGGAGGCGATGGCATGGGCCGGTGTAGCGCACCTGCGCGATACCGATCCCGCGCGCCTGTCGGGCGGCGAAAAGCAGCGCGTGGCGCTGGCGCGCGCCCGCGTGTTGCAGCCGCGCCTGCTGCTGCTCGACGAGCCGACGGCCAACCTCGACGGCCCGGCGCGCGAGCAGGTGATCAGCCTGATTCCCACCTTGCTCGAGCAGGGCAGCAGCGTCGTGATGGCCTGCCACGACCGCGACCTGATCGGGCTGCCCGGCATCCACCGCCTGAAGCTGCGTGACGGCCGCCTTGAATACCGCTGATACAAGGAGCAAACCATGCAGCGCCGCTATACCGTTATCGCAAATGCCGTTGTAGCGTGGGCGGGTCTCCCGCCCACGCGTTCAAATCACAGTGCTGCAGCCCGCGCGGCTGCTTATGTCGCAACGAACGCCACCCTACGGCGTAAAAAACGACGCAGTTTCGTCACGACTCTGTTGTTGAGCGCCTTCCTGGCTTCGCCGCTGGCGCAGGCGCAAGACACGATCCGCCTGTCCACCACCACCAGCACCGAGAACTCCGGCCTGCTCAAGGTGCTGCTGCCGGCCTTCGAAGCAAAAACGGGCATCAAGGTCCACGTGATCTCGGTCGGCACCGGCAAGGCGCTCGAACTGGCCAGGAACGGCGACGTCGACGTGACGCTCGTGCACGCGCGCACGCTGGAAGACAGGTTCGTGCTTGAAGGCTGGGGCGTCGACCGGCGCGACGTGATGTACAACGACTTCATCGTGGTCGGACCAAGCGCGGACCCGGCCGGGATCAAGGGCACCAGGGACGTAATCGCCGCCTTCCGCAAGATCGCCGCGAGCGGCACGCGTTTTATTTCGCGCGGCGACAATTCCGGCACCGACGTGATGGAGAAGGGCTACTGGCAGGCGGCGGGCGTGAAACCGGCGGGCGCCAGTTATGTGTCGGCGGGCCTGGGCATGGGCGAGGTGCTCAACATGGCCGCCGAAATGCGCGCCTATACCTTGACCGACCGCGCCACCTACGGCGCCTACAAGGCCAGGACGGGCCTGGCCGTGCTGGTGGAAGGCGACAAGCGCATGTTCAACCCCTACGGGATCATCGCGGTCAACCCCGCCAGGCACAAGGGCGTGAACCATGCGGGTGCGAAGCGGCTGATCGAATGGATCACGTCCAGCGAAGGGCAGGCCCGCATTGCCGCCTTCAGGCCGGAAGGCGAGCAGCTGTTCTTTCCTTCGGCCGCCCGCTGAACGGCAGCGGAAGGCTTACGGCGCGCGCAGCTGGGCGCTGCCGCGCAGCACGCCATCGTAGGGCGCCGGGCCGTCATCGATGGCGATGCCGGCGTCGGTGATCTCGAAGCGGCGAATCTGCCGGCTGTGCTTGCTGCCGCGCACCTTGACGACCGAGATCAGGGTGTGCAGCTCGCACTGCGATTCCACGTAGCGCTGCATGATGACCACATCGACCAGCACGCCGCTGCCGTAGGGGCTGAAGCGCAGCTCGCCGTAGTGGTCGTCGAGCTCGCTGGTCATCATCACGGTCACGCCCTTGGCGCCCAGCACGGTGGCCAGGCGGTAGAGCGACTCGCGGAAATCTTCGCGGTATTCCGGCGCCATCGCCATCTCGAAGCCGGACAGCGAATCGAGCACCACGCGCTTGGCGCCCATGGCATCGATCATCTCGACCAGTTCGTGCAGCATCTCGTCGATCGACAGGTCGAGCGCACGCACGCTCTTCATGCCGACCAGGCCGCTTCGCACCAGCTGGTCGAGCTTTTCGTTCATCATCTGGCTGGGACTGCGCTCGAACAGGGCGATCACGCCCGGTTCGCCCAGGGCCGCGCCGGCAGCCAGGAATTCGGTGGCCAGGATGGTCTTGCCGGAACCGGTCGGGCCCACCACCAGCACCGAGTAGCCTGCCGGGATGCCGCCGCCCAGCATGTCGTCCAGCACCGGCACGCCGCTCGACAGGCGCGCCGGCGGCACGTGCGACCGGGGCTCGGCGCCGATCGGCTCGGGTGCAGGGAGCACGCGCGGGAATACCTCGATGCCGTCCTGGCCGATACGGAAGGCATGCAGGCCGGGACGCTGTTTCTGACCGCGGATCTTGATGATCTGGATCTTGCGCGACATGGCGTTGCGCTGCACGAGCTGGTTCAGCCAGAAGATGCCGTCGGCCACCGTGAAGATGGGGTTCTGGTGCGCCTCGCCCGAGGTGTACTCGCCGATCAGGAAGCTGGTCGCCTTCCAGGTCGTCATGTGGGCCACCAGTTGCTGCACGAAGGTCTGCAGCGCCGCCGCTTCCCGGTGGCCGCCCCGCGCGCCCTCGATGAAGGAGCGGAAGGAGTCGATGAACACCAGGGCCGGCTGGTGGGCGCGCACCTCTTCCAGGATCTGGGCGAGAACCACGTCGTAGTCGCCTTCCTCGACCTGCGGCGCCAGGCTGATGAAGTGGACCGAGTCGCCTACCTTATCGAAATCGAAGAAGCTGAACTGCTGCTGGTAGCGCAGCATCTTGACGGGCGGCTCGCCCATTGCCGTGAAGAACAGCGCCTTGCGCCCCGGGCCTGCCAGGCCGAACATGATTTGCTGGGCAAAGGTGGTCTTGCCGCTGCCCGGGGTGCCGCCGATGATGTTGAACGACAGCTCGGGCAAGCCGCCGCCGAGGATGGTGTCGAGACCGGGTATGCCCGTCGACATGTGGCGCAATTCAAGTTGGTCGGTCATGCCGCATTCTCCTAAGTGTTCTTGGTGTCTCCGCCCGGCGGGAAGGCAGCGCGCAGGAACTGGGTTGCCAGGCGCTCGCCGATCAGGTCCGACAGTTCCGCGATATAGGTCGCGAGCAACACCCTGTTGGCCGCGACGATGTCGGCCGGCGCCAGGCCGTCCAGGCACTGCGTGAACGCGCGGAAGACATCGCGCGACTTGTCCGGCAGGGCGCATGCGTCCAGCCAGGGAAAGTCGGCCGTGTGCGCGTGCAGGGTCCGTACGAACAGCAGTTCGGTACTCAGGGGGCCGAGCAGGGGACTGAATTTCGCGTACAGGCGCTTCCAGACCCGCACCGCATCGGACGCATTGCCTGGCTTGCCGCCGGGACTCAGGAGGTCGGTAACGGAAGCAAGCAGCTCGGTCGAGATAGGCATGGGTTCGGGCTACAGCTGCTGTGGCCGTCGACAATGAAGCATGCCGTCCCGGTCCGGGTCATGGATGAAATTAATGCATGATTCTATCCGATCACGGGGCCGCTGCGGGGGGCTCCGTGAGGGCGGTCCCGAGGGGGAGCCGCATCGTGACCCGGGTGCCGCGCATGTGGCTGCTGGCCACGGCCAGGTCGCCGCCATGCATGGCCAGCCGTTCGTGCAGGCCGATCAGGCCATAACTACTCGGTTTTCGCGGCGCGGCGGTATCGAAGCCGATGCCGTTGTCGGCCATGCTCATTTCGATCAGGCCGCCGTTGATGCCGAGCCGCACCTTGACCCGGCTGGCCAGCGAGTGGCGGAACACGTTGTTCAGGCATTCCTGGAGGACCCGGCAGACGGTGAGCACGGCTTCCTCGTCCAGCGCCAGGTCGGCGAGCTCGGCGCCGGCATCGAGTTCGCAGGCGATACCGCTGGCGCGCGTGAACTTGCGCACTTCCAACTCGAGGGTGGCTATCAGGCCCAGTTCAAGCCCGGCGGGCCGTAGCTCGCCCATCAGTTGCTTGACGGTGCGCAGCGTGGTGTCGACATTGTCGAGCGCGGCGCCCGCCCAGTCGTGCAGGCGCCCCTGGCGCGTGCCCGTATGCTGGTAGAGCATGACGATGTCGATGCGCAGCGCCAGCAGGTTCTGGGCCAGGGAATCGTGGATCTCGCAGGAGATGCGCTTGCGCTCGGCTTCGCGCTTGGCGGTCTGGTGGGCCAGCAGCTCGTGCAGCTTCTGCTCGGTTTCGCGCAGCGCGGTTTCGGCGTTTTTGCAGGCAAGGATCTTCTCGACCAGTGCCTGGTTGATGAGCATCTGGTCCTGGGTCAGCTGCAGTACCGCAGCCTCGAGTTCGGCATGGTGGGAATCGTCCGCATCGTTGGCGGCGTCCGGTTGTCCGGTATGGCGCCGGCCCTGCGCCTCGCTGTTGCGGCCAGATGATTGTGTGCGCATGTCGAGAAACAAGCTGATCTGCCGCTGGTCGTGAAAAGAGGGAAACCGCTACATAATACGAGACGCTAACGAGCTTGGCGGCGCAAGTCAAGAAAAAACGGTGTTGGTCCACGTCAACGGACCAGTTTCAAACGCGCCACGTTCTCGAGTGCATCACGCAAACCCTGGCTGTGTGCGTCCGATGCCCCCGCCACATAGCCGCGCGCAAACGCGCCGTCGTGCGCGTGGCCACTGTTTTCAAGCACCGGCAAGAGCTTGGCCGCCACCGCCAGGTCGTTGAGGTGGCCCAGGCGGTCCTGCAGGCGGGACAGGTGCTTGACGTAGGCCTTGACCTCTTTCCGCGGCAGCAGGTCGCTGAAGAACTCGGCCGCATAGCGGGCCTTCTTGGCGGCGATGCGCACCCGGTGGCGGGCCGGTGCGTCGTTCTCGTCGAACCCCTTGATGCGCTTGCGCAGGCGCTGTTGCGCCTTGCGCATCAGCGGCACCAGGCCATCCAGCGCCGGCTGGGTCAGCGGGTCGCCTTTCTGCAGTCCGCCGGCCGGGCGCCACTGGCGGTCGTGTAGCCAGGCACGCATCCGCAGCATCAGCTCGGTGCTGCGCGGCGCCTGCAGGGTGGGCAGCAGGTGCTTGTGCAGCGCGCGTGCGCGTTCGGTGGCGGCCGCCTGCAGCGCTTCGGTTTGGATGCCCTTGACGCCGGACAGGGTGGTGCCGGCCAGCACGTCCCAGTCGCGGGTGGCGCCGAGCTCGCCGGACAGCCAGTCGAGCTCGTCGCGCAGTTCGGCCGGCGGCGGCGCCAGCTCGCCGAACATGTCGAGCAGGGCCCGCAGGCGGCGCAGGCCGATGCGCATCTGGTGCAGGCTCTCCACGCTTTGCACCAGCACGCCGGGCAGGTTCGCTTCGATCTGCGCCACGCAGCCCTGGCCGATGCACTGGAGCGCGTCTTCCATGCTCATCTTGCGCTTGAGCCTGGTGTGTCTGGCCTTCACCGCTTGCGCTGTGTCGTCCTTGTCCTTCGATACGGGTGCGGTGTCCATGGATGTCCCTGGTGATGCGGTCAGTGTCGAGCCCATCTTAGCGGGATTCGACCGGACGCCGCGCCAGCGTCACATCAGGATGACGTCGTACTGTTCCTGGTGGTAACCTTTCTCCACCTGCAGCGAAATCCGCTTGCCGATGAAGTCGCCCAGCATGGCCAGGTGCTGCGATTCTTCTTCCAGGAACAAATCGATCACTTCCTGCGAAGCGACGATACGGAATTCGCGCGGGTTGAACTGCTTGGCTTCGCGCAGCAGTTCGCGCAGGATCTCGTAGCAGATCGTGCGCGAGGTTTTCACCTGCCCCTTGCCGCTGCAGGCCGGGCAGGGCTCGCACAGGATGTGGGCCAGCGATTCGCGGGTGCGCTTCCTCGTCATCTCGACCAGGCCGAGGGCCGAGAAGCCGCTCACCGAGACCTTGGTGCGGTCGCGCGCCAGGGTCTTCTTGAGTTCCGCCAGCACGGCGTTGCGGTGCTCGCTGTTCTCCATGTCGATGAAGTCGAGGATGATGATGCCGCCCAGGTTGCGCAGGCGCAGCTGGCGCGCGATGGCGTGCGCCGCTTCCAGGTTGGTCTTGAAGATGGTGTCGGCGAAGTTGCGCCCGCCGACGTAGCCGCCGGTGTTGACGTCGATGGTCGTCATCGCCTCGGTCTGGTCGACGATCAGGTAGCCGCCGCTCTTGAGGTCGACGCGGCGCCCCAGGGCGCGCAGGATCTCTTCTTCGACGCCGTACAGGTCGAACAGGGGGCGCTCGCCGGTGTAGTGGGTCAGGCGCGCCAGCACGCTCGGGGTGTACACCTGCGCGAACTCGACCAGCATGTTGAAGTTCTCGCGCGAATCCACCTGGATGGTCGCAGTCTCGTCGTGCACGAAGTCGCGCAGCACGCGCTGGGCCAGGTTCAGGTCCTGGTAGAGCAGGGAGGTCGGCGGCCTGGTCCGGGCCCCCTGGACGATCGCGGCCCAGGTCTTGCGCAGGTAGTCGACGTCGGCGGACAGGTCGACGTCCGAGGCATCCTCGGCCTGGGTGCGCACGATGTAGCCGCCTTTCTCTTCCTTCGGCAGCAGGTTGGTGAGACGGGTGCGCAGGTGTTCGCGGTCGGCTTCCTTTTCGATCTTCTGCGAGATGCCGATGTGCTGGTCCTGCGGCAGGTAGACCAGCATGCGGCCGGCGATCGAGATCTGGGTCGACAGGCGCGCGCCCTTGGTGCCGATCGGGTCCTTGATGACCTGCACGGTCAGTACCTGGCCGTCGAACAGCAGCTTCTCGATCGGGGTCGGCGCTGCCAGTGCGCCGTTGGCGCCCTCGTGGTTGCGCGCTTCCCAGATGTCGGCGACGTGCAGGAAGGCCGCGCGTTCCAGGCCGATGTCGATGAAGGCCGACTGCATGCCCGGCAGGACGCGCACGACCTTGCCGAGATAGACGTTCCCCGCCAACCCGCGCGTGAGGGTGCGCTCGATGTGCAGTTCCTGCACAGCGCCCTGCAGGATCAGCGCCACGCGCGTTTCCTGCGGGGTGATGTTGATGAGGATGTCTTCGTTCATGGCCAGCCGCGGGGTATTGTTCAGAGCGACATCATACACGGGCGGGTGGGTTTTCCGTAGGGTGGGCGGGTCCATTAGGCCAGTGGCCTAATGGACGAACGCCCGCGCGTTCAAATCACGCGCGCGTTGCGGCGCATCCGACGGTTGAACGCGTGGGCAGGAAACCTGCCCACCCTACACGGGATAACCGGCTTTACGGAGAAGCTGCGCCGTCTCGAACAGCGGCAGCCCCATGATCCCCGAATGACTGCCTTCGATATGCTCGACGAACAGCGCCGCCAGGCCCTGGATGCCGTAGCCGCCGGCCTTGTCGTAGGGTTCCGGGGTGGCGCAGTAGGCCCGGATCTGCGCCGGGGTGAGCTGGGCGAAGCGTACGTTCGACACTTGCGTGATCTGTTCCGCCACGCGCTCGGCGTGGATGGCCACCGAGGTCAGCACCTGGTGGGTGCGGCCGGACAGGCGCTCGAGCATGGCGACGGCTTCCGCATTGTCGGCCGGCTTGCCGAGGATGTCGCCGTCGAGGGTGACAGTGGTGTCGGCGGTGAGGATGGGGCGCAGCGGCTGGCGGCGCTGCTGGAGGATATTCCAGGCGAACGCGCCTTTTTCCTTCGCCACGCGGGCCACGTAGGTGTGCGGGTCTTCGCCCGGCAGCACGTCTTCGCTGACGTCGACGCCGCGCGCCGGGTCGCTGCGCAGCATCAGCAGTTCGAATTCGACGCCGACCTGGCGCAGCAGTTCGCGCCTGCGCGGGCTCTTCGAGGCGAGGTAGATCTTCTTGTCGGTGAGTTTCATTGGTCGGCGTGCTTCACACTCGGTGGTACGGATGGTTCTGGGTAATCGACCAGGCACGGTACAGCTGTTCCGCCAGCATGACGCGCACGATACCGTGCGGCAGCGTCATGCTCGAGATGCGGATCATGCCTTCGGCGCGCGCCTTCAGTTCGGGGTCGAGCCCGTCGGCGCCGCCGATCAGGAAGGCGGTGTCGCGCCCGTCCTGCTGCCAGTTTTCCAGCATCTGCGACAGCCCGACGCTGGTCAGGTCCTTGCCGCGCTCATCCAGTGCGATGATGCGCACGCCTTTCGGCAGCACGGCCTCGATGCGCTCGCGCTCGAGCGCCATCGCGGTGGCCGCGGTCTTGCTGCCGGAGCGCTCGACCGGCTTGATTTCCTTGAGCACGATGCGCAGCTCGGGCGGCATGCGCTTCGTGTATTCGCCGAACCCGGATTCGATCCAGGCCGGCATCTTGTGCCCGACTGCGGCAATGATCAGCTGCATGGCTTGACGAAAAGGCGGCTTATTCCACAGCCTTCTTGACGCGGCGGATCACTTTTTTCACCGGCTCGGCGTCCGCCGGTGCAGCTGCCTTCGGCGTGCGCTTCGGCGGCTTGGCCTTGGTCGCTTCGACGGCGGCGACTTCGGTCTTGCTCGGCGCCACTTTCACGGTCTTGCCGGTCGGGACCTTCTTGGCGGCCGGCTTCCTGGCAGCGGTGGTGGTCTTGGTGGCGGCAGCCTTGCGCGCGGCCGGCTTGCGCTCGTTGATCGGCTTGGCTTCGGGCTCGTCCTTGTTGGCGGCCAGGTGCTTCGACTTGATCTTCGGTTCGTCCGCCTCGGCGGCTTCCGGGGTCGACTTGCGCTTGGCGGCGCCCAGCTTGACCGGCTTCTCGCCCCAGATTTCCTCGAGGCGGTAGTACTGGCGGATGGCCGGCTGCATGATGTGGACGATCATGTCGCCCAGGTCGACCAGCACCCATTCGCCGGTGTCTTCGCCTTCCATGCCGATCACGTCGCCGCCTGCCGCCTTGACCTTGTCGCGCACCGAAGCGGCCAGCGCCTTGGTCTGGCGGTTCGAGGTGCCGGAGACGACCGCGATGCGGTCGAACAGGCTGGTCAGGTGCGTCGTGTCGAACAGGGCGATTTCCTGGCCCTTGACGTCTTCGAGGGCGTCAACGACGAGGGTTTGCAGTTTCTTGATATCCATTAGCTTTTATATAAGTTATGTTGTTGAATATAGTCTAGCACTTGCGGGGGAAGGCGCGCGCCAAGGTCGGCGCGGTCGTACTTCCCTGTCTGCAAGGCATTTCTAATTTGTGTGGCAGATATATCTACCGCCAAGGTATGCGCGAGGCATACCTTGCCGTACGGGGCGGCGCGCACCTCACGCGGCGTCGCCAGCCTTCGTGCGAGTTCGTGCGCCACCGCGGGCGGCAGCTGGTCCTGGTCCAGGCAATAGCCCGGGCGTGCGGCCACGCCCAGGTTCGCCAGTGCGAACAGTTCGTGCCAGTCGCGCCAGGTGTCGAGCTTTTGCAGCTGGTCGGCGCCCATCAGGAAGACGATCGAGGCGCCGGCTCCCACGGTTTTATCCAATTCGTCACGCAGGCCGCGCAGCGTATCGACCGTATAGGTCGAGGTGCCGCGTTCGATTTCCTGCAAGTCGATCGTGACCTTGAAAGCTTGCCCGCTGAAAGCCAGTTCGAGCATTTCCACGCGCTGGGCGTCGCTGGCCTGCAGACTGCTTTTCTGCCACGGCCGCGCAGGCAGGATGCGCAGCTGGTCCGGCTGGAGCAGCCCGGCAAACATCGCGGCCAGCGCGACGTGGCCGTTGTGTACCGGGTCGAAGCTGCCACCCAGCAGGGCAACGCACTGGTTCACGAATGCGGTCTCGCTGCCAGCCAGTCGCGGTGGACGAGGAAGTCGGTGGTCAGCGCGGCCTCGGGGCTGCCCGGTTCCGGGTGCCAGTCGTAGCGCCATTTCACGATCGGCGGCATCGACATCAGGATCGCCTCGGTGCGCCCGCCCGACTGCAGGCCGAACAGGGTGCCGCGGTCCCACACGAGGTTGAACTCGACGTAGCGTCCGCGGCGGTAGGCCTGGAAGTCGCGCTCGCGCTCACCGTAGGGCATGTCCTTGCGGGCATTCACGATGGGCAGGTAGGCATCGAGGAAGCCGTCGCCCACCTTCCGCACCATCGCGAACGAGTCGTCGAAGCCAAGCGCGTTGAAATCGTCGAAGAAGATGCCGCCGACGCCGCGCGGTTCCTTGCGGTGCTTCAGGTAGAAGTACTCGTCGCACCACTCCTTGAAGCGCGGGTGCAGGTCGTCGCCGTAGGGCGCCAGGGCGTCGTGGCAGACCTGGTGGAAATGGCGCGCATCCTCGATGTTGCCATAGTAGGGCGTCAGGTCCATGCCGCCGCCGAACCACCAGACCGGTTCTTTTCCTTCGGCGGTGGCTTCGAAGAAGCGCACGTTCATGTGCACCGTCGGGGCATAAGGGTTACGCGGGTGCAGCACCAGCGACACGCCCATTGCTTCCCAGGCCCGGCCCGCCAGTTCCGGCCGCGCGGCCATGGCCGACGGTGGCAGGCTGGAACCGGTGACGTGCGAGAAGTTGCATCCACCCCGCTCGAACACATTGCCTTCCTCGATCAGGCGCGAGATACCGCCGCCGCCTTCCGGACGCTCCCACGTATCAACCAGGAAGGGCTTGCCGTCGACCTGTTCGAGCGCGCCCACAATGCGGGACTGGAGGTCGAGCAGCCAGGTCTTGACGGCGGAAGGGGTGGGCGTGGTCATGCGTGTGGAGTGGGCAAAAGGGGGGGATTGTACACCTGCCGCCGGCTGTGTACTTATTTCAGCCCGCGCCACCCGATGTCGCGGCGATACTGCGCGCCGTTGAAGTGAATCTTCTCCACCGTCTCATACGCCTGCTTCTGCGCCATCTTCACGCTGTCGCCCAGGCCGACGACGCACAGCACGCGCCCGCCGTTGGTCTGCAGCGATCCGCCCACCAACTGGGTGCCGGCGTGGAAGGTGACGCATTCCGGCGTCTCGGCCGGGACGCCGTCGATGACGTCGCCCTTGCGCGGGCTGTCCGGATAGCCGGCGGCGGCCATCACGACACCCACCGCGGTGCGGCGGTCCCATTCGAGCTCGACCGCATCCAGGGTGCCGTTGCAGGCGTGGTCCAGCACCGTCAGGTAATCGCTCTTCAGGCGCGCCATGATCGGCTGGGTTTCCGGATCGCCCATGCGGCAGTTGAATTCGAGCGTGCGCGGATTGCCTTCGCCATCGATCATCAGGCCGGCATACAGGAAGCCGGTGAAGACGATGCCGTCCTTCGCCATGCCCTGGATGGTCGGGTTGATGATCTCGCGCATCACGCGCGCGTGCATCGACGGGGTCACGATCGGGGCCGGGGAGTAGGCGCCCATGCCGCCGGTGTTCGGGCCTTCGTCGGCGTCCTTCAGGCGCTTGTGGTCCTGGCTGGTGGCCAGCGGCAGGATGTTCTTGCCGTCGCACATGACGATGAAGCTCGCTTCTTCGCCGGCCAGGAATTCCTCGATCACGATGCGCGCGCCGGCGTCGCCAAAGGCGTTATCCGACAGCATGTGGTCGACCGCCGCGTGCGCTTCTTCCAGCGTCATCGCCACCACCACGCCCTTGCCGGCGGCCAGGCCGTCGGCCTTGATGACGATCGGCGCGCCGTTCGCATCGACATAGGCGTGCGCCTGGGCGGCATCGGAGAAGCTCTGGTATTTGGCGGTCGGGATGCCGTGACGCTGCATGAAGGCCTTTGCGAAGTCCTTCGAGCTTTCCAGCTGCGCCGCTTCCCTGGTCGGCCCGAAGATCTTCAGGCCGCGTGCGCGGAACAGGTTGACGATGCCGGCGGCCAGCGGCGCTTCCGGGCCCACCAGGGTCAGGGCCACGCCTTCGGCCACGACGAAGTCGGCCAGCGCGGCCGGATCGAGGATCTCGATGTTGACCAGGCGCGAATCGAGCGCGGTGCCGCCATTGCCCGGGGCGACGAAGACGGTCTGGACCCGTTCCGATTGGGCCAGTTTCCAGGACAGGGCGTGTTCACGGCCGCCAGAGCCGACTACGAGGATTTTCATGTGGGACCTTGGGCTTACTCGTCAATGAGGGCGTTGGTGTAGACGTCCTGGACGTCATCCAGGTTTTCCAGCGCGTCGAGGATCTTCTGCATCTTGACGGCGTCTTCGCCGGTCAGCACGGTTTCGTTATCCGGCTTCATGATGACTTCCGATACCTCGGCCTTGAAGCCGGCCTTCTCCAGCGCTTCCTTGACGCCTGCATAGGCGAACGGGTCGCACAGGACTTCGAAGCCGCCTTCGTCGTCGGCCATCACGTCGTCGGCGCCGGCTTCCAGCGCGGCTTCCATCAGCTTGTCCTCGTCCACGCCGGGCGCGAACTGGAACTGGCCGACGTGCTTGAACATGAAGGCCACCGAGCCCTCGGTGCCCATGTTGCCGCCGTACTTGTTGAAGGCGTGGCGCACTTCGGCCACGGTACGCACGCGGTTGTCGGTCAGGCAGTCGACGATGATCGCCGCGCCGCCGATGCCGTAGCCTTCGTAGCGGATTTCTTCGTAGTTGACGCCTTCGAGCTCGCCGGCGCCGCGCTGGATCGCGCGCGTGACGTTATCCTTCGGCATATTGGCGTCGGCCGCTTTTTCGACCGCCAGGCGCAGGCGCGGATTGGAAGCGATGTCGCTGCCGCCCATGCGCGCGGCCACGGTGATCTCCTTGATCAGGCGCGTCCAGATCTTGCCGCGCTTGGCGTCGGTGGCGGCCTTCTTATGCTTGATGTTGGCCCATTTGCTGTGTCCAGCCATTTCCAGAGTTCCTTCGACAGTATGAGAACCTACCGGTTCCTGTATGCAAGAGTGGCCGACATTTTAACATAGGCCCCCCTTGCAAAATCGCCCAGGCTGATGAGCAAACTGTCACGGAAACAACAGCCAGGTGCCGCAGGCAACCATCGCCACACCGGCAACGCAGGCCGCCAGCGCGCCTTCCCCGAGTCGCAGCTCGGCCAGCGCCAGCAATCCGACCGCCGCTACGATGGCCGGATTGCCCGGCCCGCCGCCCAGCAGGAGCAGCAGCAGCAGCCAGCAGCAGCCGAGGCAATGGCGCCCATGTTCGGCACCCTGCCACAAGGCGCCCAGTGCGCCGCCGCGCCAGTCCACCAGCACGCCCGGCAGCGGCGTGCGGCAATGCTGGAGGCAGGCGTGCTTGGCCGGGGTCCACTGCCAGGCGCCGGCGGCCACCAGGGCCAGCCCCAGGGCCGGCTGGGGCGCCGCCAGCGTCCCGTCCAGCAGGCCGGCGTCGTGCAGCGCCCAGTGCAGCAGGGTGACCAGCGCAGCGAAACCGGTCCAGGCCAGCAAGCAGCCGGTGGCGAACAGGGCGGTTGCCAGCCGCGGCCAGCGCACCGCGGCGCGGCGGCGCACGATGCGCAGGTAGATCAGCACACCGCCAGCGGCGGCCGGCAGCATCAGGGCGACGCACAGGCCGGTCCACATCGCGAACAGCAGCAGCAGCTCGCTGGAGCGCAGCGGCGCCGGTGGCGGCGGGAGCGATAAGCCGAGGGCGGGACGCGGAGGCGCCGCACCCTGGAACATGAACCATGCCCAGCAGGCACAGGCGAGCAGCGCCATCCAGGCCACACCCAGCGCGACCGGCCGCCCGAGACGCTCGTCGATGCCGGACAGGCTCATTGGGATCTCCCGCGGCCGTGCACAAGACTTGCGCCCGCTTCGTGCCGCCTGTGACGATGGTTTGACGAGTTCGGCATGCTATCTCTCCTCGATATGATTGATGTGCGTGGTTCGACAGCGTGGCGCCGGCCGCGTTCTTGCGCCCCTCCAGCGAACTCGGCGTATCACTCGTACAATCGTCGGATGAACGAAAGCTCCCTCGCCAATCCTGCTGCTCCCTTACCACGCGCCGCCCTCGTTGCCGGCCTGTCGATCGCCGTCGCCGGCGCCGTCCTGTTCTCCACGAAGGCTATCGTCGCCAAACTGCTGTATCGCTACCACATCGATGCGGTTACTTTGATCGCGTTCAGGATGTTGTTCTCGCTTCCGGTGTTTGCTGCCGTGGCGCTCTGGAAGATGCGGACCCAGCCGCCGCTGTCGACCCAGGATCGCTGGCGCATCGTCGTGCTGGGCCTGCTTGGCTATTACCTGTCGAGCTACCTCGACTTCCTGGGGCTGCAGCACATCTCGGTCGGGCTCGAACGGCTGATCCTGTTCCTGACGCCGACCTTCGTGCTGCTGGCGAACGTGGTGGTGTTCAAGCGCCGCGTCAGGCCGATGGAATGGGCCGCGCTGGGGCTGGCGTATTGCGGCATCGTGCTGGTGTTCGTGCACGACCTGGCCGGTGGCGCGGGCAGCGTGGCCCTCGGCTCGCTGCTGGTGCTGGGTTCGGCCATCTCGTATGCGGTCTACCTGCTCGGCACCGGCGAGATGGTCAGGCGCATCGGCTCGCTGCGCCTGGTGGCCTACGCCATGTGCGTGTCGAGCGCGGCCTGCATCGGCCAGTTCTTCCTGCTGCGCCCGGCGAGCATGCTGGTGCAGCCGTCCGAGGTTTACTGGCTGTCGCTGGTGAATGGGGTATTCTGTACGATCTTCCCCGTGTTCATGACCATGGCCGCGGTCCAGCGCATCGGCGCCGCGACCGCCTCGCAGGCCGGGATGATCGGGCCGGTATCGACGCTGTTCCTCGGCGCGCTGATCCTCGGCGAGCCGATCACCGGCGTGCAGCTGGCCGGTACCGGTCTGGTGCTCCTGGGGATTTATTCTCTCTCGCTGAAAAAATGACGACACAGACCAGACCGCGCATCGCCTTGATCGCACACGACAAGAAAAAGGATGACATGATTGCCCTCGCGGGCGAGTACCTCGGCTTCCTCAAGGGCTGCACCCTGTCGGCCACCGGCACCACCGGCGGGCGGCTGGCCAACGAGCTGGGGCTCACGGTCGAGCGCAAGCACTCGGGGCCGGTCGGCGGCGACCTGCAGATCGGCGCCCAACTGGTCGAGGGCGAGATCGACTGCGTGATCTTCCTGCGCGACCCGATGACGCCGCAGCCGCACGAACCCGACATCAATGCCCTGGTACGCGCCTGCGACGTGCACAACATCGCCTGCGCCACCAATGTCTCGACCGCGCGCCTGGTGCTGTCGCAGCTGAAGGAAAGCAGCACATGGTAAAAGCCATCCGCATCGCCGCCACCGGCGGCCCGGAGGTGCTGGCCTACCTGGATGTCGAGGTAGGCGAACCGGGACCGGGCGAGGCGCGCGTGCGCCACCACGCGATCGGCCTGAACTACATCGACACCTATTACCGCACCGGCCTGTACAAGATGGCCCTGCCGTCCGGCCTGGGCCAGGAAGCGGCGGGCGTGGTGGAGGCGGTGGGCGAGGGCGTCACCCACGTGGCGCCGGGCGACCGGGTCGTCTACGCGGGCGGCCCGGCCGGGGCCTACAGCGAGGCGCGGGTCATGCCGGCGACCATGCTGGTGCGCCTGCCCGATGCGATTTCCTTCGAGACTGGCGCCGCCATGATGCTGCAGGGGCTGACGGTGCAGTACCTGTTCCGCCAGACCTATCCACTGCAGGCCGGCCAGACCATCCTGTTCCACGCGGCCGCCGGCGGCGTCGGTCTGATCGCCTGCCAGTGGGCAAAAGCGCTGGGCGTGAACCTGATCGGCACCGTCGGTTCGGAAGAAAAGGCGGCGCTGGCGCGCGCCCATGGCGCGGCCCACGTCATCAACTACAACACGGAAGACGTGGTCCAGCGCGTGCTGGAGATTACCAATGGCGCCAAGGTGCCGGTGGTGTACGACTCGGTCGGCAAGGACACTTTCATCCGCTCGCTCGACTGCCTGCAGCCGCGCGGGCTGATGGTCAGCTTCGGCAACGCCTCCGGCGCGGTGCCGCCGTTTCTGCTCTCCGAACTGGCCTCGCGCGGCTCGCTGTACATCACACGGCCGACGCTGTTCGCTTATGCCGCCACGCGGCCCGAGCTCGAGGCGATGGCGGCCGACCTGTTCGCGATGGTGGAGAGCGGGAAGGTGAAGATCGGGGTCAACCAGCGTTTCAAATTGTCCGACGCAGCCGAGGCGCACCGCGCGCTGGAAGGGCGGCGCACGACCGGCTCGACGGTGCTGCTGCCATGAGCGGGACGAAAAAGGATGACGACGGCACGCCGAAGTTCGGGCGCTTGTTGATCGTGCTGGCGTTGGCGATCCTGCTGGTCGTGGCGATCACCATGGGCTCGGAAGCATATTTTTCGTAGGGTGGGCGGGGTAATTTCGGGCAATGCCCGGAATTACAAACGCCCACGCGGTCAACTTCCGCCAGCACGGCCATGACATATCATCTTGCAGCTATCACCGCGTGGGCAGGAAACCTGCCCACCCTACGATTCCTGGGTGATTAGCGTCTACGTAAGAACAAAAAACGGAGCCAGCGGCTCCGTTTTCATTGCGGCCTGGCTTATTCAGCCATTCTGCTGCTTCAGCTCCACCCTGCGCGCGACGCCCGACGGCCCCGGGAAGCCTTCGAACGCGCTCTGCACCAGCGCCGGCATCAGCGCCGGAGTCGACAGCTGGCGGCTCATGTTGTGCACGGTGACGTCGAACAGGCGCTTGCCGTCGCCGGCCGACTTGATGCCGACCTGCAGTTCGCGGCGGTAGCGGTGCTCGATCGAGACCTGGTAGGCAGGGCTCCAGAACGGATCGTAGAACGGGCTGTACCAGCCGCCCCAATAGGGACGGCGGATGCCGCGGTAGCCGAAGCGCGTCGCCGGGTGGTAGAACGGATGGTAGAACGGGTGGGCGAAGGGCGTCATCGGTTCCACCACGCGCACCGGCACCTCGGTGGTGGCGAAGCGCATCGAGACGGTCAGCGCCGGGGTGCCGCCGGCGGCGTCGCGGAAGCCCAGGCGCGCCAGCTGGCCGCGCACCAGGTCCTGGTAGGCGCGGTATTCGAGGGTGTCGTCCGCTGCCTGCGGCGCTTCGAACACATAGCTCTTGTCCTCGATCTGCGCCGGCCACTGGTGGAAGGTGGTGACATTGCTGCGGACCGTGGTGGCGCACCCCGTCAGCAGTAGCGCGAACACCGCTCCGGCGGCGATCATCAGGCGTTTCATTGCTATCTCCCTCGTCATTACGGACTTTTCCGATCCTCTAAATTACCGCTTGTCCAGAAACTCTGGACATTAATTTACACGTGGTTACGGCGTGCACATTCTGATACATAAGGAAACGTGGCGGCTGGCAGAAAATCTTGTTGGTAAAATAAGCACCTGAGCGGGCAACCAGCCCTGCCTCCCAACCTGCCTTTTGCGGACTTCCTATGCGCACCGATACGCCACAGACGATTTACCGGAGTGACTATACCCCGCCGAGCTACCTGGTGGAAACTGTAGAGCTTGGCTTCGACCTCGATCCTGCCCGAACCGTCGTCGCCAACCGGATGACGGTGCGCCGCAATCCCGACAGCGCCCAGCGCGAGATCGAGCTCCATGGGGAAGACATCGAGCTGGTGGCGCTGCGCCTGAACGGCCGCCTGCTGGAAGACCGTGACTACGCGATCAACGGCAACCTCTTGACCATCCCGAACGCGCCGGAAGAAGCCACGCTCGAGATCGAAACCGTCTGCGTGCCGGAGCAGAACACCACACTGAGCGGCCTGTACACCTCGAACGGGAACTTCTTCACCCAGTGCGAGGCCGAGGGCTTCCGCCGCATCACCTATTTCCCGGACCGCCCGGACGTGATGGCGAAATACACGGTCATGCTGCGCGCGGACAAGGAACGCTATCCGGTGCTGTTGTCCAACGGTAATTTGCTGGAAGAAGGCGACCTGGGCGATGGCCGCCATTACGCCAAGTGGGAAGACCCGTTCAAGAAACCCGCCTACCTGTTCGCGCTGGTCGCCGCACGGCTGGTGTGCCAGGAAGAGACCTTCCGCCTGGCGGACGGCCGCGACGCCCTGCTGCAGGTGTGGGTGGAAGAGGGTAACCTCGACAAGACCGACTACGCGATGCAGTCGCTCAAGCACAGCATCCGCTGGGACGAAGAGCGCTACGGCCTCGAGCTCGACCTGGACCGCTTCATGATCGTCGCCACCGGCGACTTCAACATGGGCGCGATGGAAAACAAGGGCCTGAACATCTTCAACACCAAGTTCGTGCTGGCCAATCCGCGGGTGGCCACCGACATCGACTTCCAGGGCATCGAGGCAGTGGTGGCGCACGAATACTTCCACAACTGGACCGGCAACCGCGTGACCTGCCGCGACTGGTTCCAGCTGTCGCTCAAAGAGGGCCTGACGGTCTTCCGCGACCAGGAATTCACCGCGGACATGATCGGAACAAGCACCGGCCGCGCCGTCACCCGCATCGACCAGGTACGCACCCTGCGCCAGGCCCAGTTCCCCGAGGACGCCGGCCCGATGGCGCATCCAGTGCGCCCCGACTCCTTCGTCGAGATCAACAATTTTTATACCGTGACGGTGTACGAGAAGGGCGCCGAAGTGGTGCGCATGTACCAGACCCTGCTGGGTCGCGAAGGCTTCCGCAAGGGCATGGACCTGTACTTCGAACGCCATGACGAGCAGGCCGTCACCTGCGACGACTTCCGCCGGGCGATGGCCGACGCCAATGGCCGCGACCTCGACCAGTTCGAGCGCTGGTACGACCAGGCCGGCACCCCGGTGCTGCGCTTCGAAGCCCGTTACGACGAAGGGGCGCAGACCTACGGCATCACCCTGTTCCAGACCTGCCCGCCGACGCCGGGACAGCTTGAGAAGCAGCCCTTCCATATCCCGGTCGCCATTGGCCTGCTCGACCCCGAAGGCAATGACATGCCCCTGGTCCTGGACGGCAAGGAACTCGGCACCACCACCGTGCTCGAACTGACGCAGGCCGAGCAGACCTTCGTCTTCACCAATGTGAAGGAACAACCGGTGCCCTCGGTGCTGCGCGATTTTTCCGCGCCCGTGATCCTGCAGCACGGCTACAGCGACAGCGATTTGCTGCACCTGTTCAGCTTTGATAGCGACCCGGTCAACCGCTGGGAAGCCGGCCAGCGCCTGGCCATGGGCCGCCTGCTGAAACTCACCGGCGAGGCGCCGGTCTCCAGCCGCCTGAGCCTGGACGACACCTTCATCGAGGCAATGCGCAAGATGCTGACGGACGAATCGCTCGATCCGGCCTTCCGCGAGCAGGCGCTGCTGCTGCCGAGCGAAACCATGATCGCCGAGCAGCTCAGCGTGGTCGACCCGCTGGCCGTGCACATGGCGCGCCAGTTCATGCGCGCCAACATCGGCGCGCGCCTGCGCGCCGAACTGCTGGCCCAGTACCAGGCCAACCAGACCCCCGGCGCCTACAGCCCGGACGCGGCATCCGCCGGCAAGCGCGCCCTCAAGAACCTGGCGCTGTCTTACCTGAACGCCGCGCCGGACGAGGAAACGATCGCCCTGGCGCTGCGCCAGTGCATCGATGCCGACAACATGACCGACCGCGCCGCCGCCCTCGGTGCGCTGATCCATGCACGGGCGCCCGAAGCCGAAAGCGAGCTGGCGCGCTTCTACGACGAGTTCCAGGGCGAAGCGCTGGTGGTCGACAAGTGGTTCGCGATGCAGGCCTCGGCGCCGACCACCGACATCGCCAAGGTTCGCGAGCTGATGCGCCACCCGGCCTTCAACCTGCGCAACCCGAACCGCGCGCGCAGCCTGGTGGCGACCTACTGCATGAACAACCCGGTCGAATTCCATGCGCCGAACGGCAGCGGCTACCTGTTCTGGGCCGAGCACGTGACCCTGTTAGATGCGCTCAACCCGCAGGTGGCCGCGCGCCTGGCGCGCGCCATGGACCGCTGGCGCCGCTACACCCCGGAACTGCAGCAGCACATGAAGACGGCGCTGCAGCAGGTGGCGGGGCAGCAGCGCCTGTCGAACGACGTGCGCGAGATCGTCACGAAAGCGCTCGCGAACTGACTTTCGTAGGGTGGGCGGGTTTCCCGCCCACGCGTTCAACCTGCATGTGAACAGTCGCAGCGCCTTTGTTCAGGCACTGTTTGAACGCGTGGGCAGGGGACCTGCCCACCCTACAGAAGTCCAGAACAAAAGAATCCACACCCAAACCAAAGGAAGTCCATGAAACGCGTAAGTCTGACGCAGTACCTGGTCGAGGAACAGCGCCTCCACCAGACCATCAATGCCGAGCTGCGCCTCCTGATCGAGGTGGTGGCGCGCGCCTGCAAGCGCATCAGCTATTCGGTCAGCAAGGGCGCGCTCGGCGAGGTGCTGGGCAGCGCCGAGACCGAGAACATCCAGGGCGAAGTCCAGAAGAAGCTCGACGTGATCTCGAACGAGATCCTGCTGGAGGCGAACGAGTGGGGCGGCCACCTGGCGGCGATGGCATCCGAGGAAATGGAAACCATCCGCAAGATCCCGAGCCGCTACCCGAAGGGCGAATTCCTGCTGCTGTTCGACCCGCTCGACGGCTCGTCCAACATCGACGTCAACGTCTCGATCGGCACCATCTTCTCGGTGCTGAAGGCGCCGGAAGGCATGAGCGAGCCGACCGAGCAGGACTTCCTGCAGCCGGGCACCCAGCAGGTGGCGGCCGGCTATGCGGTGTACGGCCCGCAGACCATGCTGGTGCTCACCACCGGCAACGGCGTGCAGTGCTTCACCCTCGACCGCGAAATGGGTTCCTGGGTGCTGACCCAGAGCGACATGCAGATCCCGGAAACCACCAAGGAGTTCGCGATCAACATGTCGAACAAGCGCCACTGGCACCCGCCGGTGCAGCGCTACGTGGACGAGATGCTGGCCGGTTCCACCGGCGCGCGCGGCAAGGACTTCAACATGCGCTGGATCGCCTCGATGGTGGCCGACGTGCACCGCATCCTGAACCGCGGCGGCATCTTCATGTACCCGGCCGACATGCGCGAACCGGGCTCGCCGGGCAAGCTGCGCCTGATGTACGAAGCCAACCCGATGGCGATGATCGTCGAGCAGGCCGGCGGCGCCGCCACCGACGGCAGCGGGCGCATCATGGACATCCAGCCGACCAAGCTGCACCAGCGCGTGCCGGTGTTCCTGGGGTCAAAGTCGGAAGTCGAACTGGTGACGCGTTATCACGCGGAGTGATTTTTTAATAATTTACGGCTGAGTGCCGAGCCGGACTAGCAAGTTGCCGGACTTGTTTGCTAGAATACGGCTCTTCGTCGGGTTTGCCCGCGTAGAGCCGCTGTAGCTCAGTCGGTAGAGCAGCGCATTCGTAATGCGAAGGTCACCAGTTCGATTCCGGTCAGCGGCACCAGGATATTGAAAGCCCGTGTTCCCAAAGAACACGGGCTTTTTCTTTTGCGCCTGGATTTCTTTCTTAAATCGGCGTGACCACCTCCTGCAACCCACGCACCAGGCTCGACACGCTCGGGTTGTCGACGAAGATGCAGCGCTTGCCCGTGCGCTTGCAGTGGTCCTTCACCCGCCAGTAGGCATGATGGCTGATGCAGCCGGTCTGGCAGATGACCAGGTCGGCCGCCGCCAGGCTGGCGTCGAGCTGGCCGGCGCTGTCTTCCAGTCCGCCGTCATGGTGCGCGAACTGCGCGCCGCCCCGCTCGATCACGTTGCGGTAGACCGGCACGCTGCCGCTGCGGCCTCCGACGCACAGCACGCTGCGGTTGACCAGCCGCATCGGGACTTCCACCATTGCCCCCGGCGCCTGCGCGGGCGCTTCGCCCGGCGCCTGCGCGGGCGCTTCGCCCGGCGCGACCGCGGACGCTGGCTCCGCGGCCGGCGCCGCGCTGCGCACCGACTTCAGTGCCGCCATCTGGGCGCGCAACGCCGCTTCCCGTTCTTCCATCTGCGCCAGCCGGTTGGCCAGCCGCTTGCGCGTCTCGAGCTCCGGCACCTCCGCCTGCAGCCGGGCGAGTTCGGTGCGCAGCTGGTGGATGTCGGTGTCCTTCGCAATGAGCGTGGCGCGCGCGGCCATCAGCTGCCCCTCGTAGCGCTCGGCCTGCACGGTCTTTTCCTGGAGCAGGGACTGGCAGCGCCCCTGGGCCCTGGCCAGTTCGCGCACGAGGCGCGTGTGGTCGGCGACCAGCGCCTTGTGCTTGTCGATGTCGGCCCGCGCGCAGGCGCCGGCCTGGTGCTGCACCATGTGGATGTCGCGGCACATCCGCTGCTCCAGCTCCGCGGTGCAGCGCGCATGGGTGAGCGCGGCCCAGAACGCGCCCGGCACGTTGCCGGCGTCGACCGCCTGCGCCCAAAGTGCGCCGACTTCCTGCGTGGTCCTGGCGGCCCGAAAGCGGACCACGTCGGCGGCATAGCGCCGCTCCAGTTCCTTCTGCAGCGCTTCCGACAAGGGATTGCGCAGGATGCATTCACTGACGGCGCCGACATGGACATCGTAGTCGTCGTGCAGCAGCCGGCCGCCGGTGATCTTTTCCACCAGCCTGCGCAGGCTGGCCAGCGGCAGGGTGACCCCGACCAGCGGGCAGTGGCTGGCCTGGCTGAGTTCCCAGACGCGGCGGCGGCGCGATCCCTGTGGGGATGCCTCGGCGGCTGGCGGAGCGTGTTTGTCGCACATGCGTCTTCCTTTTGCTTAAATGAGAATGATTATCATTCATATGATAACGCAGTCGAGGCGGCGCGCAGGCTTGATTTCCTGCCGTGCAGGAAGCGGATGACATGGCTCTGTTAGTCACCGCACGGTTGCGTGAGCATGGCTGTTGTATTTTTTGTATCGCGACGCAGTTGTCCGATACTGCGCGCGATTCGGACCGCCACAGGCGACCGCCCCAGCAGCGACGAGATGGCATCGGCGCTAACGGTGGAACTTTTGCGCTCGCTTTAGGTCACGACAACGAAGGCGTGACCTAAGGCAAGAAACTGGGTACCACCTTGATGTAGCGCATGCCACTTTCGTCCCTTCATTCTGTTTCCGGCGGAATCGAGGAAGAATGTGGTGATAGTCGAGTATCGGTCTACTTCGCGTTGGTCTACATTTTTACGAGGGATACATCATGGATAATCAGAAATCTACCGAGGGAAAAGGCAGCGACGCAAGCCGCGAGGGTCTGGGTTCGAGCATTGGTAAAAGCCAGGGCACCGGCCTGAACCAGGGCAGCAGCGCATCGAGCAACAGCCAGAGCAGCTCGTCGGGCAGCCTCGGCAGCACCAACGCCTCGCCAAGCAGCGCCAAGCCGGCTACCGGCAGCAGCACCGGCGCCATCGGCGGCACCAGCAATGCGGGCAGCATGCAAAGCGGTTCGCAGGGCTCGGGCAACCTGGGCACCAGCTCCAGCGACAGCAACAAGCAGAGCGGTTCGCTGGGTTCGAGCGCAGCCGGCAGCAGCGGCAGCCTGAGCGGCTCGACGAGCGGCAACAGCGCACTCGGCTCGAGCGGCAGCAGCGCTTTGGGCTCGAGCGGCAGCACCACCGGCTCCAGCCTCGGCAGCACGACCGGCAGCAGCGGCAGCATGGGCGGTGCCAGCGCGCAGTCGTCCAATGCGTCCTCGGGCAGCGACCAGTCGCAGTCGCAGGGCGGTATCAAGGGCGCCATGTCCAGCATCACCCCGGACAAGGCCCACGAGAAGATCGACCAGCTCGCGCAAGGTGCGCAGCCGCTGGTCGACCGCCTGGTCAGCACCGCACACGCCGGCGTCGACCGCCTGAGCGGCATGCTGAGCGGCGCGTCCGACAGCCTGGGCCAGCGCAAGGGCCAGCTGGGCGAGACCTACCATAACTACTCGGCCAAGAGCACCGAGTACGTGAAGACCAATCCGGGCACCGCCCTGCTGGTCGCAGCCGGTGTCGGCTTCCTGCTGGCCAAGCTGCTGGGCGGCTCGAACACCACCGAGCGCAAAGAGTACCGCTACTACCGCGACTGATCGGCCGCAACTGATCGGCTCCGGCCATCAGTAAAAAAACCCGGCGGGCTTCGGCCCGGCCGGGTTTTTTGTTTTGTGAAGGTATGCTGGCGCGATTTACTTGACCGTATCCGACGCCGGCTCCTTCAGCGGCTGCGGCACGCCCTTGCGCCGCAGCCTTCCCACCTGGCGCTTCATGAAGTGCTCGAAGTCGTCCACATAGGTGAATACCGCCGGCACCACCAGCAGGCTCAGCAGTGTCGACGTGATCAGGCCGCCGATCACGGCGATCGCCATCGGCGAGCGGAAGCTCGGGTCGCCCGACAGGCCCAGGGCCAGCGGCAGCATGCCGGCGCCCATGGCGATCGTCGTCATCACGATCGGGCGCGATCGCTTGTGGCAGGCATCGACCAGCGCGTCGAAGCGGTTCATGCCGGCCTGGCGCGCCAGGATCGCGTAGTCGACCAGAAGGATCGAGTTCTTGGTCACGATCCCCATCAGCATGATCAGGCCGATCATGGTCGGCATCGACAGCGCGCTGCCGGTCAGCAGCAGGGCCACGAAGGCGCCGCCGATCGACAGCGGCAGCGCCGCCAGGATGGTCACCGGCTGCATGAAGTCGTTAAAGAGCAGCACCAGCACGCCGTAGATGCACAGCACACCGATCAGCATCGCCACTCCGAAACTGGCGAACAAGGCCTGCATTTCCTGGGCGTCGCCCAGTTCCGCGATCTGCACGTTCGGCGGCAGCTTCTGGAACACGGGCAGGGCGCGTGCTTCCTCGTTGACCTCGCCCAGCGAACGCCCCTGAAGCTCGACTTCGAGCGTGACGTTGCGGGTGCGGTTCAGCCGGTCGATCTGGGCCGGGCCGCTTTCCATGGTGATGGTGGCGACGTTGGCCAGCAGCACCGGGCCGCGCGCGCCCGGCACCGTCAGGCGGCCCAGGGCGTCGAGGTCGGCGCGCACCGCGTCCGGCAGCTTGACGCGGATCGGCACCTGGCGCTCGTCCAGGTTCATCTTCGCCAGCGAGACTTCATAGTCGCCGGCGGTGGCAACGCGCACGGTTTCGCCGATCGCCGCGGCGGTTACGCCCAGGTCGGCCGCGCGCGCGAAGTCCGGGCGCACGATGATTTCCGGACGCACCAGCGAAGCGCTGGAGCTGACGTTGCCGATGCCCTGCAGGGTGCGCAGTTCACGCTCGGCCTGGCGCCCGATCGCGGTCAGCACCACCGGGTCCTCGCTGCGCAGCACCAGCTGCATCTTGGTGCCGGTGTCGGGGGCGCCGACGTTGAAGCGCGCGCCCGGGATCTGCGACATCCGGCTGCGTAGCGCTCGCTCGAGCTCGGACAGGCCGACATCGCGGTCTCCGCGCTCGACGGTGGTCACGGTCAGCACCGCACGCCGCGCTTCGGCCGCCGCGCCCGGCGCGAAGGCGTCGCCGCTGGAACCGCCGCCGATCGAGCTGAAGACGCTCTTCACGCCCTCGACGCCCATCGCCGCCACGCGCGCCTGTTCGGCCACCGCATGCGTTTCGGACAGCGTGGAGCCGGGAGGCAGTTCCAGCGTCACCATCGTCTGCGAGCGGTCGGCCGGCGGTACGAAGCCGGTCGGCAGCAGCGGAACCAGGGCGATCGAGCCGATGAAGAACAGGGCGGAGCCGATCGCCGTCACCAGGCGGTGGCGCAGGCACCACCGCATCGCCGTCATGTAGCGGCGCATCAGCGGGCCATCTTTTTCTTCGCCGAGATGCTTGGCCGGCTTGAGGATGTAGGCCGCCATCATCGGCGTCAGCAGGCGCGCCACCACCAGCGAGGCCAGGATCGCGATGACCGCGGTCCAGCCGAACTGCTTGAAGAATTTACCGGGAATGCCGCCCATGAAGGCGGTCGGCAGGAACACCGCCACCAGCGCGAAAGTGGTGGCGATCACCGCCATCCCGATCTCGTCGGCGGCCTCCAGCGCCGCCTGCATCGGGGTCTTCCCCATGCGCAGGTGGCGTGAGATGTTCTCGATCTCGACGATCGCATCGTCGACCAGCACGCCGATCACCAGGGCCAGCGACAGCAGGGTCACCATGTTCAGCGTATAGCCGAACAGGTACTGGCCCAGGAAGGCCGGGATGACCGACAGCGGCAGGGCAGCGGCGGCCACCAGGGTGGCGCGCCAGTCGCGCAGGAACCACCACACCACCAGCACCGCCAGTATCGCGCCTTCGTACAGCATCTCCATCGACGCGTCGAAGTTTTCCTGCACCGGCGCCGAGTTGTCGATCACCTCGCGCAGCACCACGCTCGGGTGCTCCTTCTGCAGCTCGGCGACGGCCGCGCGCGCGCCCTCGGCCACGTCGACTTCGCCCGCGCCACGGGTGCGGAAGATCTCGAAGCCGACCACCTTGCGGCCATCCTGCTCGGCCAGCGAGCGCGGTTCGGCCACGGTGTCGGTCACGGTGGCCACCTGTCCGAGCTTCACGTGGCGGCCGTCGGCCAACGGGATGTCCATCTGCGCCAGTTCCTGGGCCGAGCCCACGGTGGCGATGGTGCGCACCGACTGCTCGGCGCCGTTCACGTCGCCGCGTCCGCCCGGTGCTTCGCGCTGCACCAGGCGCAGCTGGCGCGACACGTCCAGCGCCGAGACCTGCAGCGCGGCCATGCGCGCATCGTCGAGCTCCACCCGTATTTCGCGGGTGACGCCGCCCACGCGCTTGACCGAACCCAGGCCCGGCACGCTCAGCAGGCGCTTGGCCACGTCGTTGTCGACGAACCAGCTCAGTGCCTGGTCGTCCATCGCGCTGCCGGCGCCCGGCGCGGGCGAGGCGATGAAGGTCGCGACCACGCGCCCGGCGGTGGCGGCCTTGGTCACGCTCGGGTCGCGCATCTCGGGCGGAAGGTCGGCACGCACCCGCGCGACCGCGTCGCGCACGTCGTTCACCGCTTCGGCCAGGTCCTTCTCGAGGACGAATTCGACGGTGACCGTGGCCACGCCATCGAGCACCTTGGTATAGATGTTCTTGACGCCCTGCAGGGTGGCGACCGAGTCCTCGATCTTGCGCGCTACCTCGGTCTCGAGCTGGGCCGGGGCGGCGCCTTCCAGCGTCGCGGCCACGGTCACGATCGGCAGTTCGATGTCCGGGAAGTCCTGGATCTTGTTGGCCTTGAAGGCCAGTACCCCTGCCAGTGTGAGCAGGACGAACAGCATGATCGCCGGGATCGGGTTACGGATCGATAAAGCGGAAAAGTTCATGACGCTGCTCCGCTCAGCGTGCCGCGGTCTGGCGCGGCGTTTTGGCCGGCGCCGGGACATTCCGGACCGGATTTGGTACCTGTCGTACCAAATCCCCATCGTTCAGGAAGCCGGCGCCGCTGAACACGATCGGGGTACCGGCCGCCAGGCCGCCCACGATCTCGATGCGGTCGCCGAGGCGGCGCCCGGTGCTGACCTTCAGCTGGCTGACGCGGCTGTCGCGGTTCAGGCGGAACACGTAGCTGAAACCGTCGCGCACCGCTACCGCCTGCTGCGGCACGGTGAGCGCGCTGGTGGCGCCCAGCTCGAAGCGGCCGCTGGCGAACATGCCGGCTTTCAGCGGCGCGTTGCTCGACAGGGACGGCGGCAGGTCGACGTAGACCAGCGCCAGGCGGGTCTGCGGATCGACCGTCGGCGCCACCGTGCGCACCTTGCCGGCGATCTCGCTGCCGTTGGCGGCGCGCACCGCCGCGCGCATGCCCGGCTTGATGCGACCCAGGTCGCTCGAGGTGACCTCGGCGCGCCATTCCAGGCGGCCCTGGCGGATCATGCGGAACAGCTCCGTGCCCGCGGCCACGACGGCGCCGACGGTCGCGCTGCGCGCCGAGATGATGCCGCTGTCCGGCGCGGTCACGGTGGTGTAGTCCAGGCGCAGCTGCTGCTGGGCCAGCGTCGCCTTGCTGGCGTTGACTCTCGCCTGGGCGGTGCGTTCGGCGGTCAGGAGTTGGGTCACCTGCTGTTCGCTCAGCGCGCCCGAGCTGCGCAGGGCGCGCGCGCGGCCGGCATCGAGCTTGGCGGCGCTGGCGTTCGCTTGCGCTTCCTGCAGCGCGGCGCGCGCCTGTTCGACGTCGGCACGCACGGTATCGCTGGAGAACACGGCCAGGGTGTCGCCCTTCTTGACCACGTCGCCCACGTTCACCCTGACCTCGAGCAGGCGCAGGCCGTTCGACTCGCTGCCGACCACGGCTTCCTGCCAGGCGGCGACGCTGCCGTTGGCGGTGAGGCCGAGCGGCAGGGTGGCTGCGGCCGGCTGGCCGGTGGTCACGGTCAGGGCCGGCGTTGCCGCAGCCGGCTTCTCGTCCTTGGCGGTGGCGCGCTTCGGCACCGCCAGTGCCAGCGTAAAGCAGAGCGCTGCGCCGGCCACGGCCAGCAGGGGAACGGGGATATGTCGGGGAAGGCGGGGGAAGGTAGGCATCGTCGTCAATCAGCGTCGGTATGAGCCGCTAAGTGTAGCAAAATTGCAATGTCCTGCGGGCCGATTCACGTGTTGTAGGCAAGGCGCCCATGGCAGGTATATAAATAAGCATGCGAGTCTTGAACCTGTTGATGTACGGCGCCGTGCGCGCGCTGCTGCTCCTGTCGACGGGTGGCGCGGTCCAGGCGCATGGCGCCAGCCCGGTCGATGAGGGGCTGGCGCTGCACCTGTTGAACCGGCTCGGCTACGGCGCGGCGCCGGGAGAACTGGCGCGGGTACGTGGCGTCGACGTGCGCGCCTATGTCGACAGCCAGCTCGCCCCGCCACCCATGCCGCCGCACCTGGAGACGCAACTGCGCGCACTGGCCGAATCACGCAGCCCGGCCGGCGAGCAGACGCTGTTGCGCGCCATCGCCAGCCCGCGCCAGCTCGAAGAAGTGCTGACCGCGTTCTGGCTGGAGTATTTTCTGCAAACGGACGATGCGGCGCGCGCGGCCTTGCGTCCACCGGTGCTGGGCCGCTATGCGACGCTGCGCGCGGCAGTCGACGCTGCCTACCCGCGGGGTGGGCCGGCCGCCGGCGGCGAAGCGGCGGCCCGCGCGGCGCTGGTCCGGCATTTCGTCTCCGCGCCCAGTGCGGACTTGCAGCGCGCTGTGGCGCGGGTGTGGGAGGCAAGCGGAGGAGACCAGCGGGCGGTGCTGCGCACGTTGTTGACGAGCCGCGAATTCCTGGCGCCGCGGCAGTGGGGCGGCAAGCGCAAGGACGGGTTCCGCTTCGTCGTCTCGGCGGTCCGGGCGTCCGGCGTGGCGGTGGACAACGTCGCGCCCCTGGTGCAACTGGTGCGGAGGGAGATGACGGAAGGCGAGCGTGCCGATTTCATCGAGCGGCTGGCGGGCGGCCGGCTGGCGCTGGCGATGGCGCCGGTGCGGCCGCACCAGCTTGCTTCGTCGGCGCCGCCACTGCGCGCGCGCGCCGGTGGCGAGGGGTCACAGGGGACGGTATCCCAGCCGGGGCCGGTGCTGATGGCGGCGCCGACGCCTTCGGCCGCCGCCATGGCGGCCGCCGCACGGAGCCAGCCGGCACAACCCGGCCGATTGCGGGAACTGCTGCGCAGTGAGCGTTTCCTGCGTTACTGATACGTGGAAGCGAATATTGCGCAGTGCAACAATGCCCTGCCGACAGGCTGTATTTGGAAAGGCTTCCCAACCAAAAGTGACTACGTAATTCTACGGTATTGCAGTGCACAAAAAATCGCGCTATATTGGCACCGTCTCCTCCAGTTTTCTCTGAAAATTGGATTATCGCCCGCCAGCCGCAAGGTTCGCGGGCGCTTTTTTTATGCGACGTCCGCACCTTGGAACGCCCCGGCACGCCAGGTCAGCACCAGCGTATCGCGGTGGCCATGTTCGGCCAAGGGCTGGATCGGCGTCGATTCGTGGATGACGGCGGCGTCGTCGAGCAGCAGCAGGGTCCATGGTTCCAGCATCGTAAAACGTTTGCCGGAAGGCCCATCGGCCTCGAACACCCGCGTCTCTCCGCCCTTGATGCCGGTGCGGCCAATCAGGATCACCGCGACGAAGTCGACGCCATCGCGGTGTGCCCCTTCCGGGGTCGGGCGGCCGATGCCGTCGGCGGTATCGATGCGGAACTGGTGCGCTTCCACGTACCAGGTGTGGTGCCCGCGCACGCTGGAACAGGCTTGGCCCAGCGCGCCCAGCAGGCGGGCCCAGGCCGGATTCGCGACCGTCGCGGTCTCGATCGGCGCGAACAGGCGGTGCATGCCGCCGTGCAGGGCGTTGTATTCGACCGGCTGCCAGTGCGGGCGGTGCGGCACCTGCACCAGGGCGCGGCCGCCGTCGCCGCCGTCGTCGGAGCCTTTTTCCTCATGTATAAAGCAGGAATGGCGGCGACGGCGGTAACGGCCGCCATCCTTCAGGTAGTTGTCGAGTTCGAGCCGGTCCCAGCTTGGCACGAGCGACTGCAGCTCGTCGAGCGTGCAGCCGGCCAGGCGCGCGACATCGAGGGGGCGCAGCAGGGCGTAGCCCTCGCTGCGGATGGCGTCCGCCAGCTGCAGCGGGGCGGTGTAGGGGAGTTCACGTGGTGTCATCCGCTTAGCGTAGCAGCTTTCCATGCGGCTAGCATGCGGTTGGGCAACTCGTGAGAAGTCGCTACCAGTTCTTCGTGAAGCTCAGGCGGAAAGAACGCGGCTCGATCGGGTGGAAGTGGATGTCGTCCACGGCATCGGCTTCATTCGCCAGGCGCGACGCGTAATAGTAGTCGATCGCCGAATCGCGCCGGTTGGTGAGATTGAACCCTTCCAGCTCGATGTGCATGTCCTTGCCCAGCCGATAGCCGATGCGGCCGTTGAGCGTTAGGCTGGCGCGCGAGCGCACGCTGTCGTCCTCGATCAGGGGACGCGGGCCGAAGTAGCGCAGGCGCAGCGCGCCCGACCATGGACCGGCGCGATCCACCGTCAGGCCCAGCTGGGCCACGCCTTCCACCGCACCCGGAATCCGGTCGCCGGCGGGGTTGCCGCCGCGCGAACGCGCCCGTGCATAGGCCGCGTCGAAGTCCACCGACAGCCACTTGTTGGCCTTGTAGCTGTTCGACAGCTCGATCCCGTAGCGCCGGCTCGGATCGCCCGCCTCGGTGTTGCCGGCGTCGCCGATATAGCTCAGCTCCGAATCGAAATCCAGGCGGTACAGTGCGAGCGTGGTCTCCATCTTTGGGATCGCCACCGTGCGCAGGCCCAGTTCCATGCCGCGCGAGCGCACCAGGCCCGGGGTGCGGTCCACCGGATCGAGCGTCTTCGGGTCGAGCGCGGCCACCGTGCCGCGCGCGTCGTTGCTGTGGAAGCCGTGGCCATAGTTCAGGTAGAGCTCCGTGTGCTTCCAGGGGCCGTAGGCGACGTTCAGCGTCGGCGTGGCCAGGGTGTCGCGCGCGCGGCCGGAATTCTCCGGGCGGTCGCTCTCGACCCGGAAGCGGTAGGCGTTGGCGCGCACGCCGACGACGGTGCGCAGGTGCTCGTTCCAGCGCGTCGCGCTTTCCAGGTAGACACCCATGCTGGATTCCACGATATGGTCTTCGCGGACGGTGGCCAGGCGGCGTCGCGCGCGGGTGTCGTGCAAAGCGTTGAAGATGTTGTCGTTCTGGAGCTGCAGGCCCGCGGTGAGGTCCGATGCCAGTTCGCCCTTGCGCACTACGTGCCAGGTGTGGCTGCCGTCCAGGCCCGTGGTGACGCGCCGGTCCGGCTGGCTGAACTGGTCGCCATTGACCGGGTCGTTCAGGAAATAGGTGAAGTTCGAATACAGGTCACCCTGGTTGCGGATGACGTAGGCGCTCAGGCTCGTTGCGGTTTCGGCCCCGGTCTGGCGCCACACGCCGGAGAGGCTGCTGCGCTGGGCTTCGCCGCCGTCGCTGAGGTCGATCGTGTCGAAGCGTCCCAGCTGGCCGCCGGCGACTGCGCGCAGCGGCACCTGGTCGGTGGCGTTCCAGTGGCCGCGGTAATGCATCGCGCTGACGCTCCAGCCGTTGTTGGCGAAGCCACGGCTGTAGCGCAGCACCGCATTGATCTTGCGGTAGCCGTCCGGCCGCGTCCACGGCCCGTCGTTCTTCAATAGCTCCAGCGCGTACAGCAGGGTGCCGCCGAAGGCTTCCGGCGAGCCTGCGAGCACGCCGCGCGCGAAGCCATCCTCGCCGACGGTGAGGGATGCCAGCGGCGCGACCAGGCGGTTGGCATAGGCCACGGAAGCCTTGCCGGCCGACGAAAAATCGCCTTCTGCCGACGAATACGGTCCCTTGCGGTAGTCGAGGCGGGCGACCAGTTCCGGGATCAGGAAATTCAGGTCGGTCCAGCCCTGGCCGTGCGCGTGGCTGCGTTGGTTGACCGGCATGCCGTCGACCCAGGTGGCGAGATCGGTGCCGTGGTCGAGGTTGAAGCCGCGCAAGTAGAACTGGTTGGCCTTGCCCTCGCCGCTGTGCTGGCTGGCGATCAGGCCCGGCGTGGCCTCGAGCAGCTCGCCCGGGCGGTAGACGGTGCGCTGGGCGAGTTCCCTGGCGCTGACGCTGCCGGCGCTGGCCGAGTCGGTCAGGCCGATCTGGTTGGCGCGCGATCCCTCGACCAGTACGCGCTGCAGGACGAAGTCGTCGGCCATGGCGGGTGCGTGGGCCAGCAGCGCGGCCAGCGCACAGGGAAGAGGGCGGAGTTTCATGGGCGGGTTTCCTGGGTTGCCTGGGTTAACTGTTCCACGGCCGCCTGGCTGAAGGTCAGCGAGCGCACCGCGCCGGCGTTGTTGAGGTTCACGGTGTTGACCTGGTCCGGCAGGAAGTCCACCAGCACGGCATGGTGGATCGCCGCCGTCTTCGACAGCGGCGCGTTCTCCAGTTCCTGGTAGATGACCACGCTCTGCGAATCGGCGGTCATGCCGACCCAGCGCACCGGCAGGCGCGCCTTGTCCTGGCCTTGAAGCCAAAAGCGTCCCTCGACATACTTGCGCAGCACGGCCTGGTCTTCGGGATCGGTCAGGTCGAACTGGCGCCCGTACATGTTCATCAACAGCGCCTCGACGTCGTGCGCCATGTAGGTATGGACGATCTCCGTGCTGCCGGTGCGCGCGTTGAAGGCGACCTCGGTGATCCCCATGTGGAAGCGGTGCGCGCCCGCCGCCGCGCTCAGTGCGAAAAGCGCGGCGGCGAACAGGACCTTGAAGCGGCGCTGGATCATTGTTCGGCCTTCTTCTCTGCTGCCGGTGCCTTCGGCGCGTCCTTGGGCGGAGCAAGCTTGGTGTTGAAGTCGCGCATCAGGTTGCCCGTTGCCGGGTCACGCTCGGTCTTGAACAGTTCCAGGCGCGATGGGGTCGGTTTGGCCGGCCACGCGTTGTTGCTCACGTCGATGTCGGCGGTCTCCCAGTACGGGTCCTGCACCAAACTCACGATCGGCTCGTCGGTGACGAACAGCTTGGTGATCTTCCTGGGCGACATGCGCCACACTTCGGCCGGAATGCGCTCGATGGTCTTCTTGCCGCTCCTGGTGGTGATCTCGACGATCAGCGGCATCACCAGCCCGCCCTTGTTCGAGAAGTCCACCAGGTACAAGTGCTTGCCTTCCTTGAGCAGCGCCTTTTCCCAGTCTTCCAGGCCGCTGACAAGCTCGTTGAACTTGTTGCGGTCCTTGTTGGTGACGGTGAAGTCGTCGTTCTCGTTGTAGAAGTCCTTCAGCTCGGGGAAGCGGTCGACGCGGCGCTCCATGCCCTTGTTGCGCTGGTCGGTGATCGAGATCGGCTCTTCCTGCTTGCGGGCGCGTGCCCAGGCCTTTTCGATTTCCGGATCCTTGCTGCTGACGGTGTACTCGGTAATGCCGTCCACGCTGATGTCCACCGCGTCGGTGGTGTAGAACCAGCCGCGCCAGAACCAGTCGAGGTCCGTGCCCGACGCATCTTCCATGGTGCGGAAGAAGTCGGCCGGGGTCGGGCGCTTGAACTTCCAGCGTTCGGCGTATTCCTTGAAGGCGAAGTCGAACAGTTCGCGGCCCAGGATGGTCTCGCGCAAGATGTTGAACGCGGTGGCCGGCTTGGCGTAGGCATTGTTACCGCGCTGGATGGTCGATTCGGCATTGGTCATGACCGGCACCTGGTTGGTGCTGCGCATGTAGTCGACGATGTTGCGTGCCTCGCCGCGGCGCGACGGGTAATTGTCTTCCCAGGCTTCCTCGGCCAGGAACTGCAGGAAGCTGTTCATGCCCTCGTCCATCCAGGTCCACTGGCGCTCGTCCGAGTTGACGATCATCGGGAAGTAGTTGTGGCCCACCTCGTGGATGATCACGCTGATCAGGCCATACTTGGTACTCTTCGCATAGGTGAGTTCGCCGGTCTTCTTGTCCTTGACGGGGCGGCCGGCATTGAACGAGATCATCGGATATTCCATGCCGCCGATCGAGCCGTTCACCGAGATCGCGGTGGGGTAGGGATAGTCGAAGGAATACTTGTTGTACTGCTCGATGGTGTGGATCACGGCCGCCGTCGAATAGCGCTCCCACAGCGGGTTGCCTTCCTTCGGGTAGTAGGACATCGCCAGCACGTCCTTGTCGCCGCTCTTGATGCCCTGCGCATCCCAGATGAACTTGCGGCTCGAGGCAAAGGCGAAGTCGCGTACGTCGCGCGCCTTGAAGTGCCAGGTCCTGGTGGCTTTCGAGCGCGCCTTTTCCGCTGCTTCTGCTTCCGCCTGGGTGATGATGACGACCGGCTTCTTCGCCGTGCGTGCCTGGCGCAGGCGCTCGCGCTGGGCCGTTGTGAGCACCGCATCGGCATTCTGCAGTTCGCCGGTCGAGGCGACCACGTGGTCGGCCGGGACGGTCAGCTGCACGTCGTAGTCGCCGAACTCCAGCGTGAATTCGCCGTCGCCCATGTACTGCTTGTTCTGCCAGCCCTTGACGTCGTAATAGGCCGCCATGCGCGGGAACCACTGGGCCGACAGGTAGATATCGTTGCCGTCGTCGAACTTCTCGAAGCCGGTGCGGCGGCCGACGACGTTCGCTTCGGGGATGTTGAAGGTCCAGGCCAGGTTGAAGGAGACGCGCGCGCCCGGCTTGAGCGGCTGCGGCAGGTCGATCCGCATCATGGTCTTGTTCAGCGTGTGGCGCAAGGCGCGGCCATCGCTGCCTGTCACGCTGGTGACCTGGATGCCGCCTTCGAAGCGCCGCTGTTCGAGGGTGGCCTTCAGGGTGTCGAACTTGACGCCGTCGCTGCCACGTGCCAGCCAGGCTTCGCGCGAGGGCAGGGTGGAGATGCGGCGGTTGTCCGAATCGGCGCGGAACATGTTCTGGTCCAGCTGCACCCACAGGTAAGACAGCGTGTCCGGCGAATTGTTGTGATAGGTGACGCTACCCGCACCAAGGATGGCGCGCTTGTTCTCGTCCAGGGTCGCACGCAGGCGGTAATCGGCGCGCTGCTGCCAGTAGCGGTGCCCCGGCGCGCCGGAGGCGGTGCGGGTGTCGGTGGCGGTCGGCAGCAGTTCGTCGAGCTGGCGGAACTTGTCGTCGAAGGCTGGTGCGGCTTGCGCGGCGGTGGTCAGGAACACAGCGACAATCGCCGCCTGCAGTTGTTTCATTTTCATGCTCGGTCGTCTTCAATAAAGAAACGGCAGGGCGCGCAGCCCTGCCGGTATAAGGCGCCTGACTCAAGCGCCCCAGGTCAAACCAGTTATTACTCAGCCTTCGGCGCCTCGCCAGTTTGGCCCGCTGCTTTCGGTGGGGCCAGCTTGGTATTGAAGTCGCGCATCAGGTTGCCCGTTGCCGGGTCACGCTCGGTCTTGAACAGCTCCAGGCGCGATGGGGTCGGTTTGGCCGGCCACGCGTTGTTGCTCACGTCGATATCGGCGGTTTCCCAGTACGGGTCCTGGACCAGGCCCACGATCGGCTCGTCCGTGACGAACAGCTTGGTGATCTTCCTGGGCGACATGCGCCACACTTCGGCCGGAATGCGCTCGATGTACTTCTTGCCGCTCTTGGTCGTGATCTCGACGATCAGCGGCATCACCAGGCCGCCCTTGTTCGAGAAGTCCACCAGGTACAGGTGCTTGCCTTCCTTGAGCAGGGCCTTTTCCCAGTCTTCCAGGCCGGCCACGGTCTCGTTGAACTTGTTGCGGTCCTTGTTGGTGACGGTGAAGTCGTCGTTCTCGTTGTAGAAGTCCTTCAGCTCCGGGAAGCGGTCGACGCGGCGCTCCATGCCCTTGTTGCGCTGGTCGGTGACCGAGATCGGCTCTTCCTGCTTGCGGGCGCGTGCCCAGGCCTTTTCGATTTCCGGATCCTTGGTGCTGACGGTGTATTCGGTGATGCCGTCCACGCTGATGTCCACCGCGTCGGTGGTGTAGAACCAGCCGCGCCAGAACCAGTCGAGGTCCGTGCCCGACGCGTCTTCCATGGTGCGGAAGAAGTCGGCCGGCGTCGGGCGCTTGAATTTCCAGCGCTGGGCGTATTCCTTGAACGCGAAGTCGAACAGTTCGCGGCCGAGGATGGTCTCGCGCAGCACGTTGAGCGCGGCGGCCGGCTTGGCATAGGCGTTGTTACCGAACTGCAGAAGCGACTCCGAGTTGGTCATGATCGGCACCTGGTTCTGGGTGCGCATGTAGGGCACGATCGTGCGCGGGTGGCCGCGCATCTCTTCCCAGTTTTCTTCCCAGGCTTCCTGGGCCAGCGACTGCACGAAGGAGTTGATGCCTTCGTCCATCCAGGTCCACTGGCGCTCATCCGAGTTGACGATCATCGGGAAGTAGTTGTGGCCGACTTCGTGGATGATCACGCCGATCAGGCCATACTTGGTGCGCTTCGAGTAGGTCAGCTCGCCGGTCTTCTTGTCCTTGACCGGACGCGGACCATTGAAGGTGATCATCGGGTATTCCATGCCGCCCACCGGGCCGTTCACGGAAATCGAGACCGGGTACGGATAGTCGAACGAGTACTTGTTGTACTGCTCGATGGTGTGGATGATCGCGTGGGTCGAGTAGCGCTCCCACAGCGGGTTGCCTTCTTTCGGGTAGTAGGACATCGCCATCACGTCGGTGTTGCCCGACTTGATGCCCTGCGCATCCCAGATGAACTTGCGGCTCGAGGCGAACGCGAAGTCGCGCACGTTCTTGGCCTTGTAGTGCCAGGTCTTGGTGCCGGTGGCGCGGCCCTTCTCGGCGGCTTCGGCCTCGGCCTGGGTCACGATCAGGACCGGCTTCTTGGCGGTTTTGGCTTGCTGCAGGCGTTCGCGCTGGGCGGCCGTGAGCACCTGGCCCGGGTTCTGCAGTTCGCCGGTGGAGGCGACGATGTGGTCGGCCGGCACGGTGATCTGCACGTCGTAGTCGCCGAATTCCAACGTGAACTCGCCGGCGCCCAGGAACTGCTTGTGCTGCCAGCCGTAGACGTCGTAGTAGGCCGCCATGCGCGGGAACCACAGGGCGATCTCGAACAAGTCGTTCTTGTCGTCAAATTTCTCGTAGCCCGAACGGCCGCCGAGCACCCGCTGCTCGTTGATGTTGTAGTTCCAGTCGAGGCTGAACGACACGCGCGCGCCCGGCTTGAGCGGCTGCGCCAGGTCGATGCGCATCATGGTGCCGTTGATGATGTGCTTGAGCGGACGGTCGCCGCTGTCGCGCACGTTGCGGATATTGAAGCCGCCCTGGAAGGCATTCCCTTCCAGTACATTGCGCAGGGCGTCGAACTTCACGCCGTCGGTGCCGCGCGCCTGCCATGCTTCGCGCGAAGGCAGGGTGGCGGTGCTGCGGGCGGCCGAATCCGGCTTGTAGATGTTCTCGTCCAGCTGCAGCCAGAGGTACTTCAGCGTGTCAGGGGAATTGTTGTGGTACGTGATGGTGCCGGAACCGGTGAGCGTCCGCTTGTTTTCGTCGAGCGTGGCGCGCATCGTGTAGTCGGCGCGCTGCTGCCAGTAAGCGTGGCCCGGCGCGCCCGACGCGGTGCGCACGGCGCCCGGCGTCGGCAGCAGTTCGTCGAGCTGGCGGAATTTGTCGTCGAAAGGCGGCGCGGCGAAAACGGTGGCACTGAGGCACAGCGCGGCTAGTCCGATGGGCAGACGTATCATATTTCCCCTGGGTTTTTATTTGGAATAGGAAAAAGTATTCTAGCTTTACCTATTATCAATTGCTCAGAGGATTTGTAAAAAATCTGATACATAGTACATATGGTTGGCGAACCAGCAACCGCTGCCCGGCGTCGGCAATTCATGCCGCAATCCCGCTCCACAATGGCAGCTGCAGGTCGAAAGCGCGTTCCACCAGCCATACAGCCGCCACCAGCGCGATCACCGCCGAACCGCCCAGCATGACCACGCGCCGGTAGAACATGCCCTTGCGCAGCCACCATGCCAGCGGCAGGAACACGGCGACGATGGCCAGCTGGCCGAGCTCGACGCCCAGGTTGAAACCGACCAGGGACAGCAGCAGCGCATCTTGCGGCAAGCCAAGGTCGGCCAGCACACTGGCAAAACCGAAGCCGTGCAGCAGCCCGAAGCCGAAGGCGAACAGGACCCGGCCGCGCTGGTACAGCGGCCGCAGGTTGTTCAGGGCCGCCACGATCACCGAGGCCGCGATCGCCGATTCGACCAGGCGCGAGGGCAGCGCCAGCACACCCAGCGCGGCCAGTGTCAGGGTCAGCGAATGCGCCAGCGTGAAGGCGGTGACGACGCGCACCACGTCCATGGCGGCGCTGCGGAAGCCTTCGCGTCCCACCCACTGGCGGTCGCGGTAGAGCAGCACGGCCGGCAACAGCAGCGACAGCAGGAACAGGATGTGGTCGAATCCGATCCAGATGTGCCAGGTGCCCTGTTTGACATAGTCGGCGAACTGCCGCCAGTGACTCGGCTCGGCCAGGCGCAGCGCCTGGCGCGGATTGTCCGGGCCGAGGATGGCGGTGGAGGTAATGTCCGCATCCTTACCCGCATGGCGCAGCGCCAGCAGGCCGCGGTGCTGCGGGTCGAGCTCGGCCAGCAGCGTATAGCCGAGCTCCAGGCTGTCCACCGGCGCCGCGCAGGCACCGCGCAGCATCAGCACCGTATAGGCGCCGTCGGTATGGCTGTCCACCAGTTGCTGGGTCACCCGCAGCGGACAGGCGGCGCCGCCGGCGGCCAGCTTCAGGCGGCTCAGGGCATAGGCTTCGATGGCGCCGTGCCGGGCGCGCACCTCGTCCCAGGTCAGCTCGCCGTCACCGTTGGCGTCGAGCCCGACGGCCAGTTCGAGGTCGCGCAGGGCGATGTCCCAGCGGCCTTCGATGCGCGCACCGTCCACCGACAGGTTCAGGTAGCTGTCGCTGGCCTTGTGGGCGAAGGCGGCGGGTGTCCAGAACAGGACCAGGACCAGCAGGGCAAGCAGGCGCCGCATCATGCCTTGGCCTCGAGGCCGTCGAGGGTGCGGTCTTCCAGCTTGCTGTGGCGCAGCCAGTCGCGCACCAGGCGCGTGGCCTCGGCGTCGCCACTGGCCGCGGCGGCCTGCGCCAGGATGCGCAGGTCGGCCGGCTCCTTCTGCACCGCCCAGTTCAGTTTTGCCAGACGCACGGCATCAAGTGGATTGCCCGCCAGCGCCAGGGCGAAACGCGCCTCCTCGCGGCGATGGACCGTGTCGCCGCGGCGGCGAGCCGCTTCGAAGCGCGCACGCAGCGCGGCGACCTGGCCTGCGGCCTCGGGCGCGCCGAGCGCGGACAGCGCCAGTGCATGGCGCAGCAGCAGGGCGTCGGCCTGGGTGCGCGTTGCCAGGAGGCGCAGCACGTCGCGGGCGCGGCCGCGTTCGAGCAGAAAGTCGGCATAGGCGGCCAGCAGATACGTATCCTGCGGGTCGGCCTGCAAGGCGGCGCGGAAGTGGGCTTCGGCCGCGGCATGCTCGCCGAGCCGCTCGGCCATCTCGGCCAGCAGGGTGGCGGACCAGGCGCGCAGCGGCGCCGGCGCGTCGGCGCGAGCGGCCAGGGTACGTTCCAGCTGGCGGTAGCTGGCGCGCGCCTGGCCATTGACGCTGCCGACCGAGGCCAGGCAGGTTTGTACGACCAGGTCGGGCGCACGTCCGAACAGGCGCGCGCAGCCGGCGCGGGCGCCGGCATAGTCGCCGGTCACCAGCAGGATGGTGGAGCGGGTCAGCCAGGCCTGCGCATTGCCGGTATCGCGCCGCAGCACTTCATCGAGGTCGGCCAGGGCGTCGCCGAAGGCGTGGGTGCTCTGGGCCAGGGTGGCGCGCAGCACCAGCACCTCGGCCGGGGCCTGGACGCGCGGCTGCTTCCACCAGGGCGCGAGCGCCGCCTGGGCGTAGCCGAGGTAGCGCGGGTCGCCATCACGGCGCGCCTGCTCGATGTAGCGGCGCGCCAGGCTGGACGCCCGTCCCAGGTCGGACGGATTGGCGGCCAGCTGGGCGCGCATGCTCGAGAGCTCGCGCTGGAGCGGGTCGAGCCGGCCAGGCAGGCGTTCGATCACCTGCTGGCCGCTGGCCGGGATATAGGGAGCTGCGGCCGCGCCGGCACATGCCAGCACGACCAGCAGCAGGGGGGTGATCTTCAGGATCATCACGTCTCCAGGACGGGCGGGACGCAGCCGGCATCCCGCCTTCCGTTCAGGTCGGGTCAGGCCGTCGGCACCGGCTCCGGCTCGGTGTTTTCCGGCGTGGTGGCGGTGATTGCATCGATCGCGACCGGTTCGTCGTTGTCGAGCAGCGAGGCCACACGGGCGGCGACCAGCGCGAAGAACGAGTCAGTCGCTGCCGGCGGTGGATTGGTGCCGGTCGGCGGGGGCGGCGGCGTTTCGGCCACGTGATCGCGGTCGTTGCTGCTGCCGCAGGCCCCCAGCATCAGGGACAGCGACACCAGCAGCGCGCCGGTGCGCATGCGGTGAAGGGTGGAAGTCATGGCGTGCTCCTTACTGGTTGCCCGGCAGCGGGGTATTCAGGTAGGGGAAGGCCGGCTTGAACGATGCCGCGGTCTTGCGCACGCCATCGGTCAGGGCCAGGCCACCGGCCGGCGCGTCGGCCGGCTTGCAGCCCACGCCGAGGGCGTCGTTGGCGCCGGTCAGCACGCACAGGGCGCCCATCGACACGCGCAGGGCAATGTCGGTCACGTCGTCGGCTGGACGGCGGCCGTTCGGGAAGCCGGCGTTGTCGCCGCCTGCCACACCCATCGCGTTTTGCGCGGCCAGTGCGGTCGGCGCGATGCTGGTATTCAGGCGCAGCATCTCGGACGCCACCACGTTCTTCGGCTGGTTCACGCCCGGGATGCCCTTCAGGAAGGCGGTGACCAGGTCGTTACGCGGGAAGTTGGTCGGCGCCTTGGCCGATGGGAACAGGGTTTCGATCAGGGCCGGCAAGGTCGGATTGGTGACGTAGTTGATGAACTGTCCGTCATCCTTCGGCTTCGAGGTGTTAAAGCGGTCCTTGTCGTCCATGCCGATGATGATTTCGTTCACCAGCGGCATGCCCAGGCGCGAGACCTGGGCCCAGGCGCCGCCTTCCTTGACGGCGGTGTTGATCCCGCTGGCCGGTGCCGGATTGATCAGGCGGCCCTGGCGCATGCTGGCGGTGGCATATGCGCCGATGACCGGTTCGCCCGCGGCCACCACGCAGCTGATCGGCAGTTCGACGGCGATAGCGCTGACGTTCTTGTTCTCGAGGTCGTTCTTGTTGCCGTTGACCTCGGCGCCCAGCGGGTTCAGGTTGACCAGGTCGAAGATCTTGCCGACCGCGATATAGAAGGGTTCCTTGCGCTGGCCGACGAACACGCGGCCGGTGCCGCAGCCAGGGATGTTGACGTCATAAATATGCTGGTTGGCGTAGGTCTCGTAGCCGCTGGTGCCGCCGAAGGTCTTGTCGCCGATGTTGTCGACCGGCTTGTCGAACTCGGTGGCGCCGCCGGTGGCCGCGGCCAGGCGGGTGCGGGTGCCGCTGCGGCGGTCGCCCTTGACCATGTCGATGGTGAAGGTTTCGCGCACGTTGAGCGAGGCCGGATTGACGCCGCTGATGGTGTTCGAATTGATCAAGGGGATCAGCACCTGCTTGCCGCCCACGTTGAGGGCGGTACGCTTCGAGGTGCTCTTGAAGCGGAACTGGAAGGAGATGTCTTCCTTGGCGTCGCCATTGTTGTCGACGTGGATCTCATACAGGGCGTTGTTATCGAACTGGTAGAAGTTCGGGCCGCCCTGCGGATCCTGGAAGGGACTGAAGTTGGCAATCATGGTCACAAAGCCTTCACGCCCCGGCGCGTAGCTGCGGAACATGTAGAAGTCGGTGCCGTCCACTTTCGGTGCACCGGTCAGGAACGGGGCTTCGCGGTGGCTCGAGGCCACGGCGGGCAGGGTCAGTACGGCCAGGGCCGCGCCCGACAGAAGGGCGGTGGCCCAGCGGTGATGCTTGTAACCAGATTGCATGACGATCTCCTTGATGTTGTTGTTCCCTGCAGGGATGTTGGCGAGCTTGCTGCGACCACATGGGTCCGGCACGGCACGGCTACCTAGGCATATACGCAGGCCGCGTCTTATCGGATTCAAAATATTTTTATTGCATTGCCCGCGACGTAAATATGTTAAGTTTCTGCATTGCCAAGCAAAATCGTCAGAAACATTCGTCGCTGGGAAGGTGTCCTTGTGGTTCAGTCGTCAAATTCGCTAAATTCATTACAGCTGAATATCTGGTTACGTGGCGCCGCGCAGAAAGATGCGCTCGCTTTCCGCCAGTTGTACGAGGCCAGCTCGCCGCGGCTGTACGGCCTGGCGCTGCGCATCCTGCGCCGGCGCGAGCTGGCCGAAGAGGTTTTGCAAGAAAGTTTCGTCTCGATCTGGCACCACGCCCGCGATTACCAGGCCGGCGTGTCGGCGCCGATGACGTGGATGACGACCATCGTCCGCAACAAGTCCTTCGACCTGTTGCGCCGCCAGGGGGCAGAGATAGCGATCGACGGCGAGGACTTCGATGAAAGCGTGATGGCCAGCCTGCGCGATCCGACCGCCAACCCGTCCGACGCCCTCGAGCTGAGCAGCGAGGCGAAGGCGCTGGCGATCTGCATGTCCGCACTCGAGGAAAAACACCGGCACGTGGTCAGCCTGGCCTTCTTCCACGACCTGTCGCATAGCGACGTGGCGCAGAAGCTGGCGCTGCCGATAGGAACAGTAAAAACCTGGATCCGGCGCAGCCTGGCGCGCCTGCAGGCATGCCTGACGGCCGGCGGGAGGCGGCCATGAAGCTGCGTGGAAAGGAAGCGCTGCGCGACCGCCTCGCAGCCGAATATGTGCTGGGCACATTGCGCGGTCGCGCGCGGCGCCGCTTCGAAGGCCTGATGCATGACGATGCAGCTTTGCGCCGCACGGTGGCCGAATGGCGCGACCGGATCGGCGCCATGGCGGAATTCGTGCCGCCGGTGGCGCCGCGCACGCAGGTCTGGCGCGCGATCGAGGCGCGCCTCGGCTTGCGTGCCCACGCGCCGGCGTGGCAATTCTGGCGCCATGGCGCCATCGGCTACTGGCGCACCCTCGGCGTCGCCTCGAGCATGGTGGCGGCGCTGCTGCTGGTGACGGTGATGCAGGAGCGTAATGAACCCTCCTTCAGCGACATCGCCACCCTGACCGACGAACAGGCCCGCACCGCGCTGCTGGTGCTGGCCGATCGCGAGCGCCAGCGGTTGACCGTGCGCCTGGTGGATGCGCAGCCGGTCAGTGCGGACCAGGTACTGCAACTGTGGGCGGTGCCGCAACAGGGCAAGCCGCGTTCGCTCGGTCTGCTGGGGCAGGGGCGCGAGTTGTCGCTGCCGCTCACGCGCCAGGCGCTCGGCGCCGACGTCGCAGTGCTGGCGGTCAGCCTCGAACCGAAGGGCGGCTCGCCCGATCCGAACGGGCCGAGCGGGCCGATTCTTTACAAGGGCGGCTGGGTCAGGGTGATGTAGGTCGCGCCTTGCTCAGTCGAAGCCGCGCACAGGGAAACCGGCGTCGCGCTGGATCCAGTTGCGTGGCGAATAGCTGGACGATGCGTCGGTCGCATGCAGTGTGAATGCATGGCGCGACACCGCTGAACGGTTCGGGGCGCTGTAATGCGGCAGCAGGCCGTGGAAGCAGACCAGCGTACCCGCCTTGGCTTCCAGCGGCACGGCCGTGCTGTCATCCGGCCAGGGCGTGGCGTCAAGCTTTTCCATCTTGATGCTGTCGCCATCGCGCAGGAAGCGTTCGCGCAGCGGGCCGTGGTGGCCGCCTGGCTCGGCCCACAGGCAGCCATTGTCGACGGTGGCGTCTTCCAGCGCGAACCAGAAGGTGGTCACGGTGATCGGATCGCTGTCGAAGAAGGTGGCGTCCTGGTGCCAGCGCACTTCGCCGCCGATGCCGGGCTGCTTGAAGATGTACATCGACTGCCAGACCTGTGCCTGCGCGAGGCCGAGGTCGCGCGCGACGGCGGCCAGCTTCGGGTCGCGCGTGAAAGCGTCGAAGACCGGATCGAGATCGTGCATCGCGTGGCCGATCTTGTTGATCGAGAGCGCCTTGGCCTGGCGCAGCTGGCCGTCTGCACCGAAAGCCTCTTCCTCGAAGAAGCAGCGCACCGTGTTGTCCGAACCGAGAAACCAGGCGTCGCTGGCGCGTTCCTGGTCTTTTGTCGTGAAGATGGTGCGCGATTCGGCGGGGTCGAATTCGTCGACGATTTCCTCGGCGCGCCGGCGCAGGGCCGCGATCTCATCGAGGCGCTTGAAACCGGGGATGACGAGGAAGCCGTCACGCTGGTATTGATCGCGCTGTTCTGGTGTCAGCATGGTCGGTCGCTTCGGATAAAACCTCATTGTAGCGCCGCTACCGCTCCTGCTCCTCGCAGCGCTTGGCAATCGGCCCCCACTGCCGCGTCAGGCGCGGGGATCCGCCGCCATCGAAAACGTGAACGAGGTCGAGCCGGCGCTCGACGTCACCTCGATCGCGCCGCCATGGCCGCGCGCGATCTGGTCGACGATGTACAGGCCGAGCCCGAGCCCTTCGCTGCCGGCGCGCGAGGCGGCGCGCCAGTAGGGTTTCAGGAGCTGGGAGATGAGGAGCGGGCTCAGGTCCGGCCCACCGTTGGTGACACGCAGCGTGAAGCGGCCGTCGCGCACGTGGGCGACGACGAAGACCGGGTGGTGTTCGCTGCCGTGCACCAGGGCGTTCTTCAGCAGGTTGGACAGCAGTTGCGACAAGCGTTCCGGATCGCAGTACAGCGACATGCCGGGCTGGATCGCGGTATCGATCACGCGCTCGGGGTAAAGTCCGGACAGCTCGTCCACCACCTCGTAGAGCCGCAGGTCGGCGCCCACTACCTGCCGCAGGTCGAGCGCCATGCCGCTGCCCATGCGGCCGCGCGTGAAGTCCACCACGTCCTCGACCAGCGCCGCCATGCGCCGGGTGCTGCGCTGGATGCGTTCGACCACCTGGCGGGTGGACGGGTCCTGGTGCTTCAGCAGCAGGATCTCGGTGCCGGACAGGACGGAACCGAGCGGCGTGCGCAAATCATGCCCGAGCACGGCGATGAACTGCTCGCGCAGCTCGGCCGTTTCGCGTGCGTCGAGCAGGGCGGCGCGTGCCTCGCCCAGGTTCTTTTCGCTCTCGAGCTGCTTGGCGATCAAGTCCGCGAACAGCTGCAGGGTCGAGACGGTGACGGCATCGGTCAGGCGCGCCGGCTCCGGGTCGAGGCCGCACAGGGTGCCGAAATACTGGCCGTCCGGGCGGAACACGGGAATCGAAAAGTAGCTCTGGAAACCGTAGATGCGCGGGGTGTGGTGGTCGCGGTATCGGTCGCTCTCGCGCACGTGGTCGATGATCACGGCGGCGCCGGTATCGCGCACTTCTTCGCACAGGGTGGTGGTGACATCGAGCGGGTCGCCCGGCTTGAGGCCGAATTCGAGTTCGTCGAGCACCGCGCAGGCGGTCCAGGAGTCCCGGGTGACGTGGGCGATGCACACGAAGCGCAGGCCGGTCATTGCGGCGACGGTTTCCAGGATCTTCGGCACCGCGCCGATCGCCTGGACTTCATCGACACAAGAGAGTGCTTTTCCCGCCATGGAATGCTCTACGAAATGAATGCAACATGCCATGGTAGCACTTGCGGCGCCGAAGAAAAACTAGTTGTTACAAATCCACCGCTCCTGTGCGTAAACACATTCCTCGCCCAGGTACACCGCATCGGTCACCGCGAACACGTCGATGTGGTAGCGCGCATCCTTGCGCTTGAAGCCCGGTTTCGGGTACACGCCGTGCTTGGCGCCGAGCGACAGGTGGATGCCGCACATGCGCTCGTAGGTGCCGATGTCGTCCACCCGCCGTTCGCGGGTAAAGGCGCGGTTCAGCCCGAAGCCCAGCTCGCGCACCCAGACCTCGCCTTCGTCCTGGGTGATGTTGTCCAGCACCTGCTGGAAGGCCGGGGTCGCGTTCTCGGTGCCCACCACCCGCCCGCGTTCGATGATGAGGGTGACCGGCACCTCCGGGTGGTTGGAGCGGTAGGCCGTGTCGCCGAAGACGTGCACCTGCACCCGGCCGTGCACCGCCTCGAGGTCGAGTGCCTCGGTAAACACTTCGCCAATCGGGAACTGGCCGCCGACGTTGTTCATGTCGCTGTAGTCGCCCACGTTCAGCTTGGCCGGCTCCAGCGGCGAAGCGAAATGCAGAGTCTCGCCGCCGCCAACCACGCGCGCATGCGGCGCCGCGTCGATCCGGCGCTTGAGTGCGCGCCCGGTGCCGCGGAAATACTCCGGATCATAGGCCAGCGCCTCGATGTAGTGCTCCGACTGCGGGCCTGGCATGCGCGACAGGTGCACGTGCTCGATCACCTTCAGCCCGAGCTTGAACAGCTCGACCCGGATGCGGAAACCGTCCAGGCGGAAGTTGGTCGACTGCACCAGCACCACCAGATCCTGCGGCGCCATGGCGCGGAAGGCGGCCAGCACGGTGTCTGGCGTGGCGCTGTCGAAATCGATGAAGCGCGCGCCGGGGAGGTTGCGGCGGTAGCCCTCGGTCAGCGCACGCGCCAGGGGTGTACGTTCGTCGTAGACGACCAATGCCCCATGGTCCGGTACGTGCCCGAGCGCGATCGCCAGGATGTCGCCCAGGTGGGCGCCGGCGGCGTCGACGGCGTGCGCGGGAAGGTCCTCTTGCTGGCGGAGGTCTGGCGAAACTGGCGTATGCATGTTCGAGGGAAATAAGGGCGAAATCGCCGCCATTATACGTACGTTGGCCAAAAGTTCCGCGCATGGGCTCGTTTTTGGCTCGTCTATTGATCCTTCAGGTGTCAGCACGCGCTACCCCGTGTACGGCGCGCCGCGCGGCAGTGGCCGGCGCTATGATTTGAGCAACAACAACAGCCTCGACAGGCTAGATTTCGATCAATGTAATCAAGGCACAAGGCGACGAGATGGCATACAGATGGGAAACGCCTGCCAGTGTCTGGCAGGAGGACGAGCACGGGCAGTTTGCGTTGCTGGCCAGCGAAGGGCTGGGCCGCATCGACTGGCAGGCCCACGCGCCCGGCCGCCTGCCGGACGTGGCCCGCCTGCTCGGCGCTTCGCTGCCGGGCAGCTGCGACTGCGCGCCCATCTACCCCGAAGGGTTTGCCTTCTGCCCCAACTGCGGCAAGCCGCTGCAGCGCCTGCCGGGCACGCCCTCGCGCCAGGCCGGCTGGTGGGGGCCGGGCGGCGACGCCATGCTGCCGCGCCACGTGCCGCATGGCCTGCCCGTCACCTCGCTGCCGCTCGGCGACAGCCTGGAAGAGCGCCCGGCCGCGCCGCATCCCGGCCGCTGCGACCTGAGCATGCCGGTGCCGCCCAATTCCTGCTGCGTGTTCGCGGCCGCCCACTATGGTTTCCCCGAACAGCGCTTGCTGGCGCTGGCCCATACCCGCGGCGTGCTGCAGTATTGGGATCCGGTAGCCGGCCTGTGGCACGTGATGACGCCGGAAGAGGGCGCAGCGAGCCTGGCGTTTACGCTCTCGTCCTATGCCTGGCTGCCGGTGCTGGAGCCGCGCCGCGGCGAGGTCGCCATCGTGCCGACCAACGGCGGCCTGCAGCGCCTGTGGATCAACCCGGTCAGCGAGACCTACCGCCTGGAACCGGTGCTGCAGGCGCCACTGGCGGCCGCACCCGGCGCCATGCGCCGCCACATCGCCTGCCTGGTGGCGCCGGAAGGCGCAGTCAGGCTGTGGAGCGCGCGCCTGGACGTCGACGCGGTCGAGGAATTCGCCTGTCCCGATGTGCCGGCATCGGGCTGGTCGCGCCCGATCGGCTACGACGGCCGCCTGTACTGGCTGCACGAGCAGGGCCAGCTTGCGTGGCGCCCGGGCGAAGCGCCGTTGTTCACGCCCTGGCCGCCGGGCTGGCAGCCGCGCCTGGCCTTCGGCGGCCCGACCCAGAGCCGCGACGGCCGCCTGTGGCTCATCGGCCATGACGGGCAGGGCTACTCTTTCCTGGAGCTCGGCAGCGAACGGCCGCAGGCGGCGCCGATCGATGGCGCGCGCCTCGGCTTCGCCAACTTCCTGTTCCGGCGCGGCCATCCGGTGCTCGACGAACCCTGGTCGGGCGAGCATGTGGAAGACCTGAACCAGGACGAGACCCTGGTGCTGCCCCTGCTGCGCGCCTTCAACAACAACCGCAGCCAGCCGAGCGGGCTGGTGCTGCGCATGCACAAGGTCACCGGCCGCGCCGAGGATGCGCTGGAAGCCCGTGTGATTCCCAGGACCACGGTCGAATGGATCGGCCGCCGCAACGTGATCCTCGACGAGGTGGTGCGCCTGGTCCGCCCGCTCGACTGCGTGCCCTTCGTCTACGACGGCTGCCTGTGGCTGCATCATCCGGACTGGAACGCGATGCGCGGCTGGCGCCTGGAAGAGCCGGCATGAGGGCCGCTGTGGTTCAGCATCCCATCGTAGCGTGGGCGGGTCTCCCGCCCACGCGTTCAACCATCGGTTGCGCTGTCGCGACGCGGGCGTGGCTGGGACGCGTGGGCGGCCAAGCCGCCCACCCTACGAACCCGTTGGCCGAGCGTTATGCGCGCATGAGCGTGCGCATTGGACCCTTCTTTGCGGCCTTGGCGGCGCTGCTCTTCATGACAGCTGCATGGGCGAAGGCGCACGCGACGCCGCATGTATTCCTGGTGCAGAACTCGGGCTGGATGGAGCCCTTCTACAGCGACCCGAAGTCGCAGTTCAAGCCGCTGGTCGGCGCCCTGGCCGGCGCCGTCGTGCAGCCGGGCGACGCGCTGGTGCTGGCGGCCTTCAACCAGTCGCTGCCTGGCGCGCCCTCGCCCAGGGCGCTGCTGTCGCTCAAGGCCGACGGCAAGACCGTGCGCAGCCGCGTGGACGGCGCGCTGGCCAGCCTCGACACCGCGCGCAAGCCGGGGAGCGGCGCGCTGGCCGACACCGACCTCGGCGAAGCCGTGCAGGCCGCCATCGGCACGGCGCTGGGCGGCAAGCCCGGCATCGTCTGGCTGGTGACCAATAACCGCAACAGCCCGAACAACGACCAGGCGACTGCGGCGCGCAACCGCGAATTCTACGAGCTGATACATAAAGGACAGGCGATCGACAAGGTAGTCGCCTTCCCGCTGCGCATGCCGGTGCAGGGCAAGCATTACCAGGCCAATGGACTGATGGTGTACGCCTTCGCGGTCGGCAGGGAAGGCAGCCGCGCGCTGGACGGCCTGCTTGCATCCGGGCGCATCGGGCGCGTCATCACCGAACAGCCGGCGCGCCTGAAGCCGCTCGACCGCGACACCGTGCGACTCAGCCCGGCCCAGGTGGAAGATGCGCCGGGCGTGTCCTTCTCGCAGGCGCCTGGCGGCGCCCTGCGCGCCGACGTCGACCCCGATGCGCGCACCCCCAGGGCCAGCGTGCGCTGGCAGCTCGAGAATGCGATGTATCCGTACACCATCGTCTCGGCCACGCTCGGCGCACGCTCGCTGCTGGCCGGCGAGGACCGCCCGATCGCGCTGGCCAGCAAGCGCGTCGAGAACCTGGCGCCGGGCAAATCGCTGCCGCTCGGCTCGACGATGCAGCTGCCGGTGGCGCAGCTGCCCGACAAGTGGTCGATGGCGGCGCTCAAGTCGGCCGGCTCGGCCTATGTGCTGCCGGGGCGCATCGAGCTGCACCTGGCGAACCAGCGCCTGGCGCTGTCGCAGGACTTCCGCCAGCGCATGGCCGCGCTGTTCCCGGGCGACCCGCTGCCCGACATCTTCACGCCGCCCAGCACGGTGCAAGCCTCGACCGCGGTGCTGCCGCTGGAGGTGCGGGTGCATTACGGCATGGGCCCGCTGGCGGCGCTGGGCGGCCTGGCGGCGGCGCTGCTTGCCGCGGGCGGGGCAGCCGCGTGGGCCTACGGCCGGCCGCGCGTGGCCCAGCTCACCGTCGAGGACGAGTTGCGCACCATGCGCGCCCGGCCCGGCACCACGCAACCCATTTACGACAAGGGCGGCGCCCAGGTGGCGCAACTCAAGACCACGCTGTTCGGCCATCAGTTAATCGACCTGCGCGAGGGCGCGCAGGTGCGCCTGGGCCGCTAACAATAAAAAAGGAAACAAACCCCATGCAAGGCACCCAACAACCATCCGCGCCATCGCCCGCCGATCCCGGCTTCAAGCTGCCGGAAGAATCGGCTTCGCCGCAAGATTCGCTGCCGCAAACCTTGCCCGAGACCGCCGGCCGTCCCGTCGAGGTCGTGCCCGACACCACGACGGCACCGGTGCCGGCCACCGACACCTCGACCCGCGACCTGGCGATCGGCGCGGTGGTGTTCGCGATCCTGCTGGTGGTGTACTTCTTCGTGCGTAACGCCTACGTGCACCACCTGGTGGTGCGGCGCGTCGCGCCCTCATCGGCGGGCAGCGCCGGCTGGCTGTTGTTTGTCGGCCTGGGCTTCCTGTCGGCAGCCGCGGTACTGGCGATCATCAACGCCAGCAAATTCCTGACCTTCGCCGTCACCGGCCCGCTGGTGGCGGTCGGCCTGGTGGCGCTGGTCGCAGCCCTGTTCATCGGCCGCCGCTGAACCTGATAAAGAGAACAACATGGCAGATTTTTCCAACCCAGCAGCCTTGAACGCCAAGCAGGAATTGAAGGTCGACCTGCGCCCGACCCTGTTCATCGGCGCCGGCGGTACCGGCATGGAAGTGATGATGCGCATCCGCCGCCGCATCCTGTCGGCGGTCTGGAACCGCCACCACCCGACCCGCGTCGAATCGATCGGCGACTTCCCGGTGGCGCGTTTCCTGCACTTCGACCTCGACAACAACGCCATCATCGACGAGGGCAAGTCGCAGCGCACCGACCCCTGGTACGAACTGGTGAAGCTGACCGACGAAGAGCGCCTGGTCGAGCCGCTCGACCTGCCGCAGTACCATGAGTCCGACGACAGCCTGGCGCGCTTTCCGCTGATCGAAAGCTGGATGCCGCTGCGTCCGAAAAAGCTGCGCTCGCTCGGCATCGATCCCTCCAAGGGCGCCGGCCAGATCCGCGCGCTGGCACGGCTCTATTTGTTCGACAAATACCCGAAGCTGCGCGGACGCATCAAGGGCGCGCTGAACACCCTGGGCAGCAATGCCGGCATCGAGCGCAAGGAGAACTACCAGCGTCTCGGCCTGCAGGTCGACACATCGAAGTTCCGCATCGTGGTCATCGCCTCCTGCGCGGGCGGCACCGGCGCCGGCAGCGTGCTCGACCTCGGCTGGCTGTCGAAAGCCATCGCCCGCCAGGAGGTCTCGGACAGCCAGGTCGACCTGGTGCTGCTGATGCCTGGCGGCTTCGCCAAGGCCAACAAGGAACGCACCGAGGCCAATGCCTACGCCACCCTGATGGAGCTGGAAACGGCGATGCGCGACATGAACGCGCAAGTCCACTGGATGGACCCGGACAGCATCACCGGGCGCGGCGCACCCTTCGACGACGTGTATTTCGTCGATACCGCCAACCTGGCCAACAAGGCCACGCTGGATGTGAAGGACGTGTACCAGATGGTGGCCGACACCCTGTTCGAAGACTTCGCCTCGGCCGATTTCGCCAACCGCAAGCGCTCGGTCGCGGTCAACCAGCAGCAGCACAAGCTCGGGCCCTACAACCCGCGCGTTCCCGAGCAGCGCTTCGGCGACATGCGCCTGTCCTATTCCAAGGCCTATTCCGCGTTCGGCCAGTCGGTGCTCGACACCCAGCAAAGCCTGCGCGACGACATCCGCGCCTACGAGCTGGCCGGGCTGATGGTGAAAGCCTTCTTCGGCCTGGTCGGCACCGATGCGAAAGGCGAGACGACGGCCGCCAGGCGCGCCGGCGACGCCGAGCGCGACAGCTTCATGCGCGAGCAGATGGACATGGCCGAGCGCCCCTTCGACATCTTCCCCGACTTCCGCAAGGGCACGGTGGACGTCACGCCCTTCCCGGAGTATGCGCTCACCGGCACGCTCCTGTTGGATAAGGACGGAAGGCTGCTGCTGGAACGCGTCGAGAGCAAGGTGCAGCTCGAAGTCGACCGCATCATGGCGTCCTACGATATCAAGCTGTGGCGCGAGAAGGTCGCCGAACTGCTCCCGCAGCTCGAGCGCGACGCCATCCGCGAAGCCGGCGCCACAGCCGAGACCAGCGAGGACCGCATCAAGCGCCACACGGGTGAAGTCACCGCGCGCCTCAAGACACGGGTGCGCGAGCGCCTGTACGCGCTGCTGGACGACCGCAAGCAGGGCGGCCTGGAATTCGTGCTCTCGCTGCTGGAGCAGGTCAAGGCGCGCCTGTCGCAGCGCGACCTCGTCAACGTCGAGCGCAACGGCCGCCGCTACCGCGACATCCGCGACGCGCTGCGCACGCGCCAGGTGGAGGAATCGCTGAACAACCTGTCGCAGGCCGCCGGACGCATGTTCGGCAAGGAGCCGCAGGCGCGCGAAGTCATGAACCACCTCAAGCGCGACATCGCCGACTACCTGCGCTTCCATTTGCTGGCGGTCGCGGCCAACCAGTCGATCGAGGTGATGCGCAATATGTCGTCCTGGCTGGGCGAACCGCAGGCCACCGACGAATACGGGAATGCCCAGTGGAGCGGCATCGCCGGCGAATTCCAGGACGGACGGCGCCAGGTCCAGGCCATGCTGCAGGCCGCCGACCAGCGCATCAGCCAGCTGCGCGCCGATGCGCGCCAGGAGCACGCCACCTACATCAAGCTGGCCAGCGACACGCTGCCGCCGCCGGTACGCCTGAGCGGCGACGTCAGCGCCTGGAGCGAGGAAGTGCTGCTGGAATTCGGCGGCTCGGCGCGCCTGTTCCCGCAGCTGGGCGACGAACGCCTGCGCGCCGACCTGCTGCTCAAGCTGTTCCGCCGCGCCCAGCTGCAGCTGTCGACCCAGGAACTGGAGCAGCCGGAGCCAGGCGACCCGCTGCTCGAACGCCTGTCCAGCATGACGCCCCAGGAACGCCAGCGCGTGTTCGCCGAATGGATCCGCAGCGCCATGCCGTGGGTGAACGCGCGCTTCTCGGCCGAGTTCACCCCGAATGCCGACCAGTTCAAGTGCTTCATCGGCGTCGGCGACGTGGCTGCCTGGCGCAAGATGGAGGGCGAGCTGCGCGCCGCGGTGCCGACCGGTTACTTCCATGGCGAGCTGCTCTCGGTCGTCAACACGGGTATTTCCGGCAAGGCGGTCTGCTACATCGAGCTGTCGGGCTACCCGATGACGGTGCTGCGCGGCCTGCCGACCTGGCGCGCCTCGTACCAGATCGAGAACCCGAAGATCCCGACCCACCTGCATTTCGACGCCACCCGCTTCCGCCACCCGCTGTCGCCCTCGATGGATGAGCTGAACCGGCTGGCCGACGACTACGAGTGGTTCCTGCAGGCGATCGCGCTCGGCGTCATCCGCCGCAAGGCCGACCTGGGCGACCGCGAAGCCAGCTTCCAGCCGCGCGGGCAATACCTGTTCGAGGTCGAGCCGGGCTCGGGCGAGTGGCTCCAGATCGGCAACGAGTACGCGATCCGCTCCAACGGGCTGCCGCCGTACTACCGCGACGGCCTGATTCAGGGTGTGCGCCACCGGCTGGCGGGCGTGGGGCCGCACCAGCTGCTGTTGCTGGCGGCCCTGATGCGCTACTACCAGCTGCGCGTGTACGAACCGCGCCTCGAGGTGGACGAGACCGGCGCCCAGCTGCCGTCGCCCTCGCTGCCGAACATCACCGCACGCCGCCTGTACGACGCGTGGATCCGGCGCGCCGCCGCGCTCGACCCGACGCTGTCGCACAGCCAGATCGAGACCGCCTTGAGCGGCATCCAGGGCTGGACCGAGACGGTGCCGGATTCCGCCGGCGACGCCTACAGCTGGGAAGTCGAGCGTCCGGTGGACAAGCGCGTGATCCTGCCGCAGTTCCTGCACAGCGACGAGCATGCGGCCGCGGTGCTGCAGCAGCGCGCCGTCGGCGGCGTGGAGCTAGCGAAAGCGCCGGCGCCGGCCGCGATGGTGCAGCCGCGCTACAAGCTGTTCGTGCAGGGCGCCCAGCGCGGCCCGTTCACGATCGACGAGGTCGCCACCCAGGCCGCGCGCGGCGAGATCGACGCGTCGACGCGTGCCTGGAACATGGCCTGGAACCCGAAGCTGGACAAGTGGAGCACGGTCGGCGCGCAGCCTGAACTGGCGGCGCTGCTGGGCGATGCGATTCCCGACCCTGAGGACGGCGCGCCCAGCGCCGGCGACGGTATCCCGGACCCGGAATGAAGGACGGCATGGTGCAAGACGACGCGGTCTACCGCTGCATCGGCCCCCACTGCGGGCGCCTGATGCCGAGGCGGGTGAATTTCTGTCCATGGTGCGGCACGGCCCAGGCTGCGCTGCCCGCGCAGCCGCCGCAGTCGAATACGGTGCCGCCGTTGCTGGCCAAGCCGCCGGTGGAAGCGCCGCGGCCTGCACCAACGCCGCCGGTCGCGCCGGCGCCGACGCCCATGCCGACGCCGACGCCGTCGCTGCCACCGCCCGTGCACCCGGCGGCGGCGTCGGCGGCAGCGGGGCAGGCGCAAGCGCAGGCACAGGCGCGGGCACAAGCGCA
>NZ_JCASIC010000018.1:0-79063 GCF_059685695.1 Telluria sp. PB2R4
ACGGGTCCGCCATCACGCAGCCGGAGCCATTCATGTCCAGAACGTCAATGCCTACCACCAACGATTGCGCCAATGGCTGGCCCGGTTTCATGGCGTGGCCTCGCGCTACTTGCCGAACTACCTGGGCTGGCATCGGGCACTTGATTGCGAACGAGTTACTACTGCTGAGCAATTGCTGCGCATCGCAGTTGGAGTCATCAATACGAAACGGTGACAGCGCCAAATATTTTGATGTTTGTCCGATCACGCTGACAAACGCGCGGGGAAAAACAGTGCTTGTAAGTCCGGCATCCGGACTTATCTTCGTTATGGTCTCGGGTGCTTCGTTCCACCTTTCTCCGTGTGTCTCCAGCTCAGTATCGACTGAGTTATTGGCCGCTGCCCCAACCAGGCAGCGGCATTTTTTTGCGTGCTTGCTTCCGCCGCCGATGCTCGAGCACTAACACTGTGCTCGCGGCACGGTGTACAATCCCCGCCGGCGCGGGCATGGCGAAATTGGTAGCCGCAGCAGACTTAAAATCTGCCGACGCAAGTCTTGCCGGTTCGATTCCGGCTGCCCGCACCACGATTTCAAGACCTCTACGCTGGCCCATCCATTGGTCTCGGCGCGTGGATGGTGTAGCATGCCGGACGGCGGTTTATCCGTTGCCGCCGCAGCATGAGGACACCAATTGAACATCACCATCAACGACGAACTCCGTGCCTTCGTCGATCCACTGACCGATATCGAATACGCCGCGCTCGAGCGCAGCCTCCAGGCCGAGGGCTGCCGCGACGCGCTGGTACTGTGGCGCGACACCCTGATCGACGGGCACAACCGCTACGAAATCTGCCAGAAGCACGGCATTCCCTTCCGCACCGTCCACAACAACAACTTCGCCTCGATCGACGACGTGATGCTGTGGATGATCGACAACCACCTGGCGCGCCGCAGCGTGTCCGATTTCCAGCGCGGCGTCCTTGCCCTCAAGAAAAAGGAAATCGTCACCGCGCGCATGGCCGAGCAGCTGGCCCAGGAGCCGCCGCAGCCGGAAGCCGACGACATGGACGCGCGCCCGCCGCCGCCGTGGAATACCCGCGAGGAAGTGGCCAAGGCCGCGCGCGTGTCGGCCAATACCATCAGCCAGATCGAACGCATCCAGAAGGCCGCGACGCCTGAATTGCGCGAGGCGGTGCGCACCGGCACCATCTCGATCAACGCCGCCGCCAACGTGGCCCAGCTCTCGGAGCAAGAGCAGAAGGCCGCTGTCGCCGGTGGACGCAAGGAGCTGCAGCAGGCCGCGCGCCAGGTGCGCGAGCAGAAGATGGCGACCCGGCCGAAGAAGGAGACCGCCTCCGGCGACCCGGCCGACGAGCTGGCCGCCGCGCGCGCCGAGATCGCCTCGCTGAAGGACCGCGTCGCAACCCTGCTGACCGAAAACGAAGTGCTCAAGCAGCGCCTGGTGCACGCCGGCGTAACACAATAAGCACAATAAGAAGGAGACCTTGCATGACGACCACCCGCATCATCCTGCCAAGCATTCTGGCCTGCGCCCTCGGCGCTGCCGCTTCTACTGCGCTGGCTGCGCCGGCCGCGCCGGCCACGGCGCCCGCTGAAGGTCAAGCCACTCAGCAGGCAGCCGGCGCGCTTGAGCTGGCGCGCTGGAAACAGACGGCAGGGCGGGTGACCATCATGCGCGACAAGTGGGGCATTCCCCACGTGTTCGGCAAGACCGACGCCGACGCCGTGTTCGGCCTGCTGTACGCGCAGGCCGAGGACGACTTCAACCGCGTCGAGCTCAACTACATCAATGCGATGGGCCGCCTGGCCGAGGTCGAGGGCGAAAAGCAGCTCATGCGCGACCTGCGCATGAAAATGTACATTTCGCCTGCCGACATGCAGGCCAAGTACGCCGCCAGCCCGGCCTGGCTGAAGGAGCTCATGAACGCCTTCGCCGACGGCCTGAACTACTACCTGCACACCCACCCGGAAGTGAAGCCGAAGCTGATCACCCGCTTCGAGCCCTGGATGGCGCTGAGCTTCAGCGAAGGCAGCATCGGCGGTGACATCGAGTCGATCGACCTGAAGGACCTGGAGCGCTTCTACGGCAAGCGCCCGCAGGCCACGATGGGCGTCAAGGTGGCCTCGCTGGACAACAGCCTCGACGCCGAGCCGCGCGGCTCCAACGGCTTCGCCATCGCGCCCAAGCTGTCCGCTTCGGGCAATGCGCTGCTGCTGATCAACCCGCACACCTCGTTCTACTTCCGTCCCGAGGTGCATATGGTCAGCGAACAGGGCCTGAATGCCTACGGCGCCGTGACCTGGGGCCAGTTCTTTATCTACCAGGGCTTCAACGACAAGGCCGGCTGGATGCACACCTCGGGCGGCGGCGACGTCATCGACGAGTACCTCGAAACCGTGGTCGAGAAGGACGGCAAATTCTTCTACAAGTACGGCAAGGAAGAGCGCCCGGTCCAGGCGCGCGCGATCACGCTGCCGTACCGGACCGCCTCGGGCGCCATGGCGAGCAAGACCATTACGGCCTACTTCACCCACCACGGCCCGATCGTGCGCGAGGAGGGTGGCAAGTGGGTGTCCGTCAAGATGATGGACGAGCCGCTCAAGGCGCTCACCCAGTCGTACAGCCGCACCAAGGCGCGCGACTACGACGCCTTCTACAAGGCGATGGAGTTGCGCACCAATTCCTCGAACAACACGGTGTACGCCGACGCGAAGGGCAATATCGCCTACTTCCACGGCAACTTCGTCCCGAAACGCGACCCGCGCTTCGACTGGAGCAAGCCGGTCGACGGCAGCACCCCCGCCACCGAATGGCAGGGCCTGCACGCCATCCAGGAAACCATCACCCTGTTCAACCCGGCCAGCGGCTACATCTCGAACACGAACAACTGGCCCTTCAGTTCCTCGGGCGCAAGCAGCCCGAAGCGCCAGGACTGGCCCGCCTACATGTGGTCGCTGCCGGAAAACGCGCGCGGCCGCCACGCCGAGCGCGTGCTCAAGGACGCCAAGGGCTTCACCCTCGACAGCCTGATCGCCGCCGCCTACGACAGCCACCTGACGGCCTTCGAGCCCCTGGTGCCGCAGCTGCTGAAGGACTACGATGCCTTGCCGGCGAACGACCCGCGCAAGGCGGCGCTGGCAGCCCAGGTGGCGGCGCTGCGCGGCTGGGACCTGCGCTTCGGGGTAGCCTCGGTACCGACCTCGCTGGCGATCTACTGGGGCCAGGACATGGTGGCCCAGCATGCCCCGCGCGCCCGCGCCGCCGGTGTGCCGACCATCGACTTCATCAGCGCCAGCCTCAATGCGGAAGAGCGCCTGGCCTCGCTGCAGCGCGCCAGCGACAAGCTGGCGGCCGACTTCGGCACCTGGCAAACGCCCTGGGGCGAGATCAACCGCTTCCAGCGCATCAGCGGCGACATCGACCAGCAGTACGACGACAGCAAGCCGAGCTGGCCGGTGGGCTTCGCCTCGGCCAATTGGGGCTCGCTGGCCTCGTTCGGCATGGTGGCCAAGCAAAAGACCAAGCGCATCTACGGCGACCGCGGCAACAGCTTCGTCGCGGTGGTGGAATTCGGCCCGCGCGTGCGCGCCAAGAGTATCCTTGCTGGTGGCAACAGCAATAACCCGGCCTCGAAACACTTCGCCGACCAGGCCGGGATGTACAGCCGCGGCGAGTTCAAGGACGTGCTGTTCTACAAGGAAGACATCGAGAAGCACCTGGAGCGCAAGTACCACCCGGGCATGTAGGGATCAACAGGAGCAGCGCAGATGCGGATGAGCGAGCGGCACAAGATGCTGGACGGGCAGCGCTACCACGCCAGTGATCCGGAACTGGTGGCCGAACAGGCCGTCACGGCCGCCTGGCTGGCGCGCTACAACGCCGCGCTTGGCCAGGGCGCCGTGGTCTGGCGCACGCTGCTGGCAGAGCGCCTGGCGGCATTGGGCGAGGGCAGCATCGTGCGACCTCCCTTCCACTGCGATTACGGCTGGAACATCCGCCTCGGCAGCCGGGTTTTCATCAACTTCAATTGCGTGATCCTCGACGTTGCCGCGGTCACGATCGGCGACGACACCCGCATCGGCCCGGCGGTCCAGATCTATACCGCCGAGCATCCCCTCGACGCGGCAGTGCGCCGCAGCGGGCTGGAATCCGGGCGGCCCGTGACGATCGGCCGCAATGTCTGGATCGGCGGTGGCGCGATCATCCTGCCCGGTGTGAGCATCGGCGACGATGCGGTGGTCGGCGCCGGCAGCGTGGTGACGCACGATGTCCCGGCCGGCGCCCGGGTGGCCGGCAATCCGGCCCATTGAAGGCAAAGCCGCTGGTGCCGGGGCAGCACCGCTTGTTATAATCCGGCAATTCTTCAACGTCTAATCGCAGTTTCAGGGCAGCGCCGTGGCTAAACTCTATTTCAGGTATTCGGCGATGAACGCCGGCAAATCCACTGCCCTGTTGCAGGTGGCGCACAACTACGAAGAGCAGGGCCAGGGGGTCAAGCTCTATACGGCGGCGATCGACAATCGTTACGGCGTCGGCCTGATCACCTCGCGCCTCGGGCCGCAGCGCCAGGTCGACCTGTTCGACAGCGACACCGATTTCCTGGCCAGTGCGCCGCCGGTGGCCTGCATCCTGGTCGACGAAGCCCAGTTCCTCAGCACGCTGCAGGTGCAGCAGCTGCACCAGGTGGCGCAGGTGCGCGGCATCCCGGTAATCTGTTATGGCCTGCGCAGCGACTTCCGCGGCGAGCCATTTCCCGGTTCGGCCTATCTGCTGGCGCTTGCCGACGACATCGAGGAAATCAAGAACATCTGCAGCTGCGGCAAGAAGGCGACCATGAACATTCGCGTCGATGCCGAAGGGCGCCGCATCCGCGAGGGCGAGCAGGTCAGTATCGGCGGCAACGAAAGCTACCGCCAGGCCTGCGGCCGCTGCTTCTACTCCGGCGCGCATTGAATCGCGCGGCAGATCTGCCGGACCATTGATCGCCGCAGATGAGCGACATCCTGCTGTACCTGCTTCCTTCGGCCGCGCTGGCGCTGCTGCTCTGGATCGGCTCGGGCGCGCATCCCTTCTTCTTCGTGTTCACGGTCGCCGGCACGCTGTGCCACGAGCTCGCGCATTTCTCGGTCGGCCTGCTCACCAATGCCGAGCCGGTCGGCCTGAGCGTCATCCCGAAGCGCATCAAGACACCGCGCGGCGGGGGAAGTTCGGGTCACAACTGGGAGCTCGGCTCGGTCACTTTCGCCAACCTGCGCTGGTACAACGCGGCGCCGAGCGCGCTGGCGCCGCTACTGGTGCTGGGCCTGCCGTTCGCGGTGGGCTGGTGGCGCACCCGCCACGGCCTGCTGTTCGAGCCGCTCGACCTGGCCTTGGCCTTGTTGCTGGCGCCGCAGTTCCTGTCGTTCTGGCCATCCCCGGTCGACTGGCGGCTGGCGGCGCGCTCCTGGCCCTGGATTCCGGTGCTGCTGCTTGCCGGTCTTGCCACGGTTTACGGCGCCGAGCTACTCCGGCTTGTAAAAGGGTGAGCAAAAGCGCAATGCCTGGCTTATGCCAGCCTTAATTGGCGGGCGTAAATGCGCAGATGGCGGCTCTGCCACCCGCTGGCTTCCTGTAGAATGGCCTTCAAAGGGCGTATTGACCGGCCTGCTTATCTACAGCGATCGCCGGTCGCGCCGAGGCACAGTGATTCCGTTTCGGAGAGACGACCAATGAAGAAGCACCACCTTGTCATGGCCGCAATGGCCTTTGCGATGTCCGCCCACGTGGTGACTGCCCAGCCCGAGAAAGCAGCGACGCTTGCTGCCGCCGTGCCTGCCAAGGCTGCCGGCGCAGGGGGCGGCGCCGGTTCGGCCGCCGCCACGCTGCAGCTCAAGCCGCTCGCCGAGCAGACCCAGGCGGCGTTGTGGGCATCGCGCGTGCTCGGCCGCTACCACTACAAGGCGGTGCCGCTCGACGATGCGATGTCGGTGAAGATCTTCGACAAGTTCTTCGAGGGGCTCGACAGCGAGAAGCTGTATTTCATCCAGGCCGACGTCGACGGGTTCGCCGCGATGCGCACCAAGATGGACGACGCGATCAACAACGAGAACCTCACCGTTCCGTTCGCCATCTACAATCTCTACCAGCAGCGCTTCACCGAGCGCATGAACTACGCGCGCCAGCTGCTCAAGACCCGGCCCGACTTCAGCCTGGACGAAGCGATCGAGCTCGACCGCGAGAAGTCGCCGTGGGCCAAGAGCGAAGACGAGGTCCGCGAACTCTGGCGCAAGCGCGTCAAGAATGACTGGCTGCGCCTGAAGCTCGCCGGCAAGGAAGACAAAGCCATCCGTGAGACGCTCGACAAGCGCTACGAGAACTACGTCAACCGGCTGCGCAAGCTGAACAACGAAGACGTGTTCCAGATGTTCATGAACGCCTACGCCACCGCAATCGAGCCGCACACCAATTACCTGGGCCCGCGCTCGGCCGACAACTTCGACATCGCCATGCGCCTGTCGCTGGAAGGCATCGGCGCCGTGCTGCAGTCGCGCGACGAATACACGGTCATCCGCGAAATCGTGCCGGGCAGCCCGGCCGCGCTGTCGGGCAAGCTGAAGGTGGGCGACCGCATCGTCGGCGTGGCCCAGGGCGACAAGCCGTTCACGGACGTGCTGGGCTGGCGCATCGACGACGTCGTGCAGCTGGTGCGTGGCGAGAAGAACACCACCGTGCGCCTCGACGTGCTGCCTGGCGATGCCGGTCCGGACGCCAAGCATGTCACCGTGACCATGGTGCGCAAGAAGATCAGCATGGAAGAGCAGGCCGCCAAGAAATCGATCATCGAAGTCAAGGATGGCGCCTTCAAGCGTCGCGTGGGTGTGATCTCGCTGCCGACCTTCTACCTCGATTTCGAGGCGCGCCGCCGCGGCGACAAGGATTACCGCAGCGCCACCCGCGACGTGGCCCGTATCCTCGGCGAACTCAAGAAAGACAAGGTGGACAACGTCCTGATCGACCTGCGCAACAACGGCGGCGGTTCGCTGACCGAGGCGATCGAACTGACCGGCCTGTTCATCGACAAGGGCCCGGTGGTGCAGCAGCGCGACGCGCAGGGCCGCATCGAGGTCGAGTCCGACCTGCAGCCCGGCCTGGCCTGGGACGGCCCGATCGGCGTGCTGATCAACCGCGGTTCGGCCTCGGCGTCGGAAATCTTCGCCGCCGCCGTCCAGGACTACGGCCGCGGCCTGGTCATCGGCGAGCCGAGCTTCGGCAAAGGTACTGTGCAGACCCTGATCGACCTGGACCGCTTCTCGCCGGCCGAGAAAGTGCGCTACGGCGAACTCAAGATGACCATCGCCCAGTTCTTCCGCATCAATGGCGGCACGACCCAGCTGCGCGGCGTGGTGCCGGACATCAAGCTGCCGGTACTGGCCGACATGGAAAGCTTTGGCGAATCGTCCTACGACAATGCGCTGCCATGGGTGGCGATCAAGCCGGCCAGCTACCAGGCAGCCGGCGATCTCAAGGAGCTGATCGGCCCGCTGCAGAAGCGCCATGAAGCCCGCATCGCGAAGGACAAGGAGTTCCAGTTCCTGCAGGAGGACATCGCCGAGGTGCTGAAAATCCGCAAGGAGAATTCGATCTCGCTGAACGAGACCGTACGCCGCAAGGAACGCGATTCCCAGGATGCCCGCGCCAAGTTGCGTGAAGCACGCCTGGCCGGCGCCAGCGGCATCAATACCGACGAGCCGGCAGCCGGCCCGGCGGGCAAGGAAGCGCGCGGCAAGGTGCCGGCGCCGACCAAGCCTGCCAAGGCCGTGACCGCCGTGCGCGGCGCGCCACGCCAGGATGACGGCCTGCAATACGACGAGCGTGACCTGGCGGCGGAACTGGCGGCCGAAAAAGCGGCCAAGGACGCCAAGGACATCCTGCTGCAGGAAGCCGCCAATATCCTGGCCGACGAAGTAGGCATGCTGCGTACCGATACCCGGATGGCGTCTCGCGCGATGCCCTATATGGCGACCCCGCGCAGCGGAAACTGAGGATCCTGGCGCGTAACGCGCCGCCTGCCGACCGGCACGATGGCCGGGCCTTGCACTGCAAGGTCCGGCCATTTTCTTTCCGCATCCGACTGCCGCACAGTTATTCCGTAGGTAACTTCGTGGTAGCACTGTGTTGTCTGTGAAGAAATTAAATGAGACAAGCGGTTACCGCTGTCTTTCACCGCCGGATACTTGCGGTAGGATCAATCCTACTTATTTTCGGGTGATTATCTGAAATTCATACCCCGCGCACTGTTGAGTTGCGCCAAAAGGAGCTTTTTTTACGGCTGTGTTAGCATGTCTCTACGGTTGTAAAAACAACAATTAAACATCGATTAAGGAGTTATTGCCATGCTAATTCGCCGTCTCGTGATTGCAAGCCTGATTGCTGGTGCCGCCACTGCCCAGGCCGGAACCATCACCACCCCAGCGGCGTCGCCGTCGAATGTCGTCAGCGGTTGGACCACCGGCAACGGTACCGACGTGCTGGGATCGGGCGTTCTGCAAGGTAACATGAACCTGGTTGCCGGCATCGCCCACAGCGCAGACGCCAGCTTGTCTGACCTGCTGATGGGTAAAGTGGCGGGCACCGTCGCCAACGTCGATGGCCAGACCAAACTGTTCTTCCAGCGCGGCATCGAAGCGAATTACCTGCTGGCTTCCGGCCATGGCATCCTGGCAGCGACCCAGGGTCTGGGCAAGTCGGTTGTCGCCGACGCCGATGGCGCCATCATTTCGGACGGCGTCAGCAAGGCGCCGGGCATGACGGGCGGCGGCAATAACAGCATTCCGGGCGCTGGCTCGGGCAACAGCGGCTCGAGCAACAGCGGCTCGAGCAACGGCGGCTCGAGCAACGGCGGCTCGAACAACAGCGGCTCGAACAACAGCGGCTCGAGCAACAGCGGCTCGAACAACAGCGGTTCGAGCAATAGTGGCAATAACGGCCAGGCCGGTTTGAATCCAGGCAATGGCCAACAGGACAGCATCATCCTCCCGCCACAGGCCAGCAATCCGAACGATAACGGCATGGCGATTCCAGCAGCAGACCTGGTCGCGGAAGTACCGGAACCATCCAGCATCGCCCTGATGTTGCTGGGCATGATCGGCGCCGGCGCGGTCACCCGTCGCCGCAGCCGCTGAATCCCCGCTGATTCCGCGTTACGCGCCCTGTGCAGGGTGTGGCCGCCCGCCCTGCATCGATGCAAAATTCTGACTAGGCGCCAACACTGTCGGGTACAATCCTTGTGAACGGTCGTGCTTTTCCGGGCGACGCCAATAAGGAGACGACATGGACCCGCACTACACGGACGAGGACCTGGCCTTTCGCGACCAGGTCCGCGCCTTCCTCGATTCCCACCTGCCGAAAGACTTGCAAGCCAAGGTGCTGAAACACCTGCGGCTGGACAAGGATGACTTCGTCCGCTGGCACAAGATTCTTGCGGAGCAAGGCTGGGTGGCGCCGGGCTGGCCCGTCGAGTTCGGCGGGCCTGGCTGGACCCCGATCCAGCGCCATATCTTCGAAGAGGAATGTGCCCGCGCGGGCACGCCGCGCGTGATGCCCTTCGGTATCGACATGGTCGCGCCCGTCATCATGGCCTTCGGCTCCCAGCAGCAGAAGGATTACTTCCTCCCGCGTATCCTCTCTTGTGAAGACTGGTGGTGCCAGGGCTATTCCGAACCGGGTTCGGGCTCCGACCTGGCCTCGCTCAAGACCCTGGCCGTGCGCGGCGTGGACGACGAGGGCGAGCACTACATCGTCAACGGCCAGAAAACCTGGACCACGCTGGCCCAGCACGCAGACATGATCTTTTGCCTGGTCCGCACCGACACCTCGGTGCGCAAGCAGGAGGGCATCTCCTTCCTGCTGATCGACATGCATGCGCCGGGCATCACCGTGCGCCCGATCGTCATGCTCGACGAAGACCACGAGGTGAACGAAGTCTTCTTCGACAATGTCCGGGTGCCGGCGGCGAACCTGGTGGGCCAGGAAAACCGCGGCTGGACCTACGCCAAGTACCTGCTGGGCCACGAGCGCACCGGCATCGCTGCGGTCGGCCGCAGCAAGCGCGAGCTGGCATTCCTGAAGCGCCTGGCGCGGCGCGAACAGAAGAGCGGCCGGCCGCTGCTCGAGGATCCGCTTTTCGGCGCCAAGGTCGCGGCGCTGGAAATCGAGCTGATGGCGCTCGAGATGACGGTGCTGCGCGTTCTCGCCCAAGAAAACAAGGCCCCCGGTCCGGAAGCTTCGGTACTGAAGGTGCGCGGCACCGACATCCAGCAGACGCTGACGGAACTGATGCTGGAGGCCGCCGGTCCAATGGCCTTGCCTTTCGATGCGGATTACCTGGCCGGCGAGACTGAACACAGCATTGCCGGCGACGACGATGCCGCGCCGCTTGCGTCCTACTACTTCAACTACCGCAAGACCTCCATCTACGGGGGCTCGAACGAGATCCAGCGTAACATCATCTCCCAGATGATCCTGGGGCTGTAAGGAGAATCCCGATGAATTTCGATGTCAACCCGGACCAGCTCCAGTTCGCCGACGCGCTCAAACGCTGGATCGGCCGCGACTACAGCTTCGAGCAGCGCCGCGCCATCGTCCGCTCGGACGCGGGCACGTCCAGCCGCGCCTGGGCCACGCTGGCCGAGCTGGGCATGACTGCGCTGCCGGTGCCGGAGGCGCAGGGCGGCTTCGACGGCACGGCGGTGGACCTGTACGTCGTCATGCGCGAACTGGGCCGCGGCCTGGTGGTGGAACCCTATTTCGCGACCGTGCTCGGCGCCCGTTTCCTCGCACTGGGAGGCGGCCATGGCGACGCCCTCGAAGGTGTCGCCACGGGCGAGCTGAAACTAGCCTGTGCGCTGGGGGAACGCCAGTCGCGCCACGAGCTGCGCGACATCGTCACGCGTGCCGAACCGGCGGGCGAGGGCTGGCGCCTGAGCGGCGCAAAGAGCGCCGTCGTGCATGGCGCCGAGGCGGGCCTGCTGATCGTTGCGGCGCGCAGCGCCGGCGGCCAGCGCGACGAAGCGGGCATCACCCTGTTCGCGGTGCCGGCCGACGCGCCCGGCGTACACGTGACCGGCTACCGCACGCTCGACGGCCAGCGGGCCGCCGAGATTCGCCTGGAGGGCGTGCAGTTGGGCATCGAGGCGCTGATCGGCGCGCCCGGCGCCGGCTGGGACATCCTGGAAGAGGCGGCCGACTACGGCGCCGGCCTGCTGTGCGCCGAAGCGCTGGGCGTGATGGAAGCGCTGTTCGACAGCACGCTCGACTACCTCAAGACACGCCAGCAATTCGGTGTTCCGATCGGCAAGTTCCAGGCGCTGCAGCACCGCATGGCCGATATGTTCATCCACCTGGAGCAGGCGCGCTCGATGGCGCTGCTGGCCGCCATGAAGCTCGATGGCACCGATGCCGCCGAGCGCCGCCGCGTGGTGTCCGCGGCCAAGTACCGTGTCGGCCAGGCGGCGCGTTTCATCGGCCAGCAGGCGGTGCAGCTGCATGGCGGCATGGGCGTGACCGACGAGCTGGCGGCCGCGCACTACTTCAAGCGCCTGTCGATGATCGAGCTGACCCTGGGCGACTGCGACCACCACCTGGCGCGCTTCATGGCCCAGCCTGGCTTCCAGCAGGCCGCGTGAGGAGGGCACATGAAGCGTCCATGGTATTTCGAAGATTTTTATCCGGGCCAGGAGATCGACCTGGGTGAGCGCGTGGTCAGCGAAGAAGAGATCATCGACTTTGCCCGCCAGTTCGACCCGCAGCCCTTTCACGTCGACCGCGAGGCGGGCGCCGCGTCGATCTACGGCGGCGTGATCGCCAGCGGCTGGCATACCTGCAGCATGATGATGCGGATGGTGGTCGATGGCCTGATGTGTTCGGCCTCGAGCATGGGTTCCCCCGGCCTCGACGGGGTGCGCTGGCTGCGTCCCGTGCACGGCGGCGACACGCTCAAGCTGCGCTACCTGACCACGCGCGTCAAGGCCTCGAACTCGAAACCGGACCGCGGCGTGGTGTGGTCGACGTGGACCGCGACCAACCAGCATGCCGAGGACATCTGCACCATCGAGGGGATGGGCATGTTCGGGCGCAGGCCACCCGATGGCGCGGGAGCAGCCGATGACTAGGACGATCGATTTTGCCGGGTTGCCGGAGCTGGTCGGGCGCGAGCTTGCGCTGTCCGACTGGTTCGACATCAAGCAGGAGCGCATCGACGCCTTTGCCGAGGCGACCGAAGACCGGCAGTGGATTCACGTCGACCCGGAGCGCTGCGCGCGCGAGTCGCCCTTCGGCGCGCCGGTGGCGCATGGCTTCCTGACGCTGTCGCTGCTGCCGGCCATGCTGGAGAGCGCGCTGCGCATCGAGGGCATGCGGATGGGCGTGAACTATGGACTGAACCGGGTGCGGTTTCCGGCGCCGCTGCCAAGCGGGAGCCGGGTGCGCGGGCGCTGGGTGCTCGCGGCGCTCGAGCCGGTCGCGGGTGGGGTGCAACTGACGTGGAGCGTCACCGTCGAATCGGAAGGGCAGGGCGGGAAGCCGGTGTGTGCGGCGGAATTCCTGGTGCGTGCTTACACCTGATTTTCGTAGGGTGGTCGGCTTCGCCGACCGCGCGTTCAGCTCACGGATGATTTGCCAGGACGCTCGCACTGTTTTCCCGCGCCCACCCTACGACGCATACTTCGCCAGCTCCAGCTTGGCCACCGCATTCCGGTGCACCTCGTCCGGCCCGTCGGCCAGGCGCAGCGTGCGATTGGCCGCCCACTGGTAAGCCAGCGGGAATTCTTCCGACACGCCCGCCGCGCCGTGCGCCTGGATCGCCCAGTCCAGCACGTCCTGCGCCACGTTCGGCGCCAGCACCTTGATCATCGCGATCTCCGCCTGCGCCAGCTTGTTGCCGACCGTGTCCATCATGTAGGCCGCCTTCAGCGTCAGCAGGCGCGCAGTGTCGATGCGGATGCGGGCTTCGGCGATGCGCTCGCGCCACACGCCCTGTTCCGAGAGCTTGCGTCCGAAGGCCACGCGGCTGTCCAGGCGCCGGCACATCAGCTCGAGCGCGCGCTCGGCCACGCCGATGGCGCGCATGCAGTGGTGGATACGGCCCGGCCCCAGGCGGCCCTGGGCGATTTCGAAGCCGCGGCCTTCACCCAGCAGCATGTTGGCCGCCGGTACCCGCACGTTCTCGAACAGCATCTCGCAGTGGCCGTGCGGCGCATCGTCATAGCCGAACACCGGCAGCGGGCGCACGATCGTGATGCCGGGGGTATCGGCCGGCACCACGATCATCGACTGCTGGCGGTGGCGCGGGGCAGCCGGATCGGTCTTGCCCATCACGATGAACACCTTGCAGCGCGGGTCGCCGGCGCCGGAAATCCACCATTTGTGGCCGTTGATGACGTAATCCTCACCGTCTCGTTCGATGCGGGTGGCGATGTTGGTGGCGTCCGACGAGGCGACGTCGGGTTCGGTCATGGCGAAGGCCGAGCGGATCTCGCCGCGCAGCAGCGGTTCGAGCCAGGTGCGCTTGATGTCCTCGGAGGCGTAGCGTTCCAGCGTCTCCATGTTGCCGGTATCGGGCGCCGCGCAGTTGAAGACTTCGGGCGCCCAGGGCACCCGGCCCATGATCTCGCACAGCGGCGCGTAGTCGAGGTTCGATAGGCCCGCCAAGGCGCGGGTCGACCGCGGCAGGAACAGATTCCACAACCCGGCCTCGCGCGCCAGCGGCTTGAGGCGCTCGATGAGCTCGAGCGGCAGCCAGCGCGTGCCCCGGTCGCGCGCGTTGGCGGCGATTTCCTCGGCGAAGGCGCGTTCGTTGGGGTAGATGTGCGCGTCCATGAAGGCGAGCAGGCGTGCCTGCAACTCCTGGCAGCGCTCCGAATAAGCGAAATCCATGTCCTGTCCTTGTCCTTGTCCTTGTTTGCGTTCAGCGGCTGCGCGAGGCGAACTGCCACGCCATCTCGGCCATCGGCCGCGCCGCCTTGCCGTTTTCCAGCGCTTGCGCGCTCGCGGCGGTGCCGTCGACGTAGCGCTTCATGATCCCTTGCATGATGCCGGCGAGCCGGAACATGTTGTAGGCCAGATAGAAGGCGAAGTCTTCCTCCCGGATAATCTTGCCGGTACGATCGCAGTAGCGCGCCACATAGTCTTCCATTGACGGGATGCCGAGCGCCGCCAGGTCGAGGCCCGCGATACCGCGGAAGCGCCCGGGCGGGATGTGCCAGCTCATGCAGTGGTAGGAAAAATCGGCCAGCGGGTGCCCCAGGGTGGAAAGTTCCCAGTCCAGCACCGCCAGGATGCGCGGTTCGGTCGGGTGGAAGATCATGTTGTCCAGCCGGTAGTCGCCATGCACGATGCTGGTGTCCTCGCCCGGCGGGATGTGCCGCGGCAGCCAGTCGATCAGGCGCTCCATCTCCTCGATCGGTTCCGTGACGGACGCCTGGTACTGTCTGGTCCAGCGCTCGATCTGGCGCGCGAAGTAGTTGCCCGGCTTGCCGTAGTCACCCAGGCCAAGCGCCGTGTAATCCACGGTATGCAGTTGGCTGATCACCCGGTTCTGCTCGTCGTAGATGGCGGCCCGTTCCTCGCGCGTCATGCCCGGCAGCGACTGGTCCCACAGCACCCGGCCCTCGACGCACTCCATCACGTAGAAGGCGCGCCCGATGATGGCTTCGTCCAGGCACAGCGCGACCTGGCGCGGCACAGGGAAGCCGGCGCCGTGCAAGGCCTGCATGACGCGGAATTCGCGGTCGATCGCGTGGGCCGAAGGCAGCAGCTTCGCGGCCGGCCCGGGCTTGGTGCGCAGGACGTAGCGGGCGCCGTGGTCACCGCGGCCGGTACTCAGCCTGAAGGTGGGGTTCGATTGGCCGCCCTTGAATTGCTCGACCTCGAGCGGGCCGCCGGGATAGCCGTCGACATGCGCGGCGAGCCAGGCGCCGAGGGCGGCGACGTCGAAGCGCTGGCGTTCGGACACGGGCTTGGTGCCCATCATTTCCTCGTACATCGCGTCTCCATTCCGATCATTGTTCTTTATTCTAGCGTGGAAGCGTACGGGCGTGCTATTTCTTTGTGTGGCTAGCGGCCGCGCTTGTATTGCTGGAACAGCTGTTCCATCGTGGTGACGCGCGCCTCAGGCTGCAAGGGCCCGGGCGGCACGTAGTTGACGAAGCGGATCACCCAGTCGAGCGGGTCGTCGCCGACGTCGAGCGCGTTGATGCAGCCTGCCGCCTGGGCCAGCGCGCCGAGGAACAGGCGCTGTCCGGTCAGGGCCAAGGACAGGATCGCGCAGTTCACGCCGCCATGCAACACCAGCAGCACCGTGTCCCAGTCGGGCTGCGCGCGCAGGCGCGCAATGGCGGGATGGACCCGGTCCATCATCGCGCCGACCGATTCACCGCCGAGGAAGCGCTGGTTTTCGTCCACCAGCCCCTCGAAAGCGCCGGTAAAGGCACGCCGCAGCTCGGCGTCAGGAATGCTCGAGAGGCGCCCGCCGCGGATCTCGTGCAGCTCGGGCCAAATCTCGGGAGACCGCGCAGGCGCGAGCTCCTGGCCGCTGGCGGCGAGCACCCGGCGTGCGGTTTCGATGGTGCGCGGCAGGTCCGAGGTGATCACGCGGTCGAAGCGCACGCCGGCTGCGCGGAACGCATGGCCGGCGCAATCGGCCTGGGCCCGGCCCGCCTCGTTCAGCGGCACGCTCTCCGGGAGAAAAGGTTTGCCGGTCTCGTCGAAGTAGGTAACGCTGCCATGGCGCATCAGGTAGATGCGACGTCGCTGGGCCGGCGTAAGAGTCTCGTCCATCGAACATCCTTGTGGTTTTTTCGAGGCCATCTTACACGCGATGCCATTTCGTCGAGGCGAAACAACGACACTTCATCGCCATGCGTTAATTCCATCAGTCAATTTTTGATGGTTCTGGCATAAAATGTTTGCTGCAAGATATAACTAAAAGGGATGTTCCATGGCAAGGCCGGAAAAAATTCGCCTCGGCGAGGTGCTGATCCAGCAGAAGCTGCTGTCGGAAGAGCAGCTCAACCAGGCGCTGGCGGACCAGAAGCGCACCGGGCGCAAGCTCGGCCGCGTGTTCGTCGAAAGCGGCTTTGTTACCGAAGAGCAGATCTCGGGCGCGCTGGCGCGCCAGCTGAACATCCCTTACATCAACCTCAAGTTCTATAACATCAACGCCGAGCTGGTGCGCCTGCTGCCGGAAACGGCCGCGCGCCGCTTCCGCGCCCTGGTGCTGGAAGACCGCCGCGAAACCCTGCTGGTGGGCGTGTCCGACCCGACCGACCTGTTCGCCTACGACGAGATCGCGCGCCTGCTGCGCAAGACCGTCGAGCTGGCGGTGGTCAACGAGACCGAGGTGCTGGGCGCGATCGACCGCATCTACCGCCGCACCGGCGAGATCACCGGCCTCGCACGCGAGGTCGAGCAGGACCTGGGCGACACCTCGATCGACTTCGGCGCGCTGGCCGCCAACCCGGGCCTGGAAGAGGCGCCCATCGTCAAGCTGCTGCAGTCGGTGTTCGACGATGCCGCCCAGGTGCGCGCCTCCGACATCCACATCGAGCCGCAGGACGGCCGCCTGCAGATCCGCTTCCGCATCGACGGCGTGCTGCACCTGCAGACCGAGGCCGACCTGAAGGTCGCGACGCCCCTTGCCCTGCGCCTCAAGCTGATGGCCGACCTCGACATCTCGGAAAAGCGCCTGCCGCAGGACGGCCGCTTCGCGGTCAAGGTGCGCAACCAGCGCATCGACGTGCGTATCTCGACCATGCCGACCCAGTACGGCGAGTCGGTCGTCATGCGTCTGCTGAACCAGGGCGGTACGACGCTGCGCCTGGATGCGATCGGCATGCCGCCGCGGATCGTGGAACGCTTCCGCGCGCTGGTCCAGCGTCCGAACGGCCTGGTGCTGGTCACAGGCCCCACCGGCAGCGGCAAGACCACCACCTTGTACAGCGCGCTGTCCGAGCTGAACTCGGTCGAGAAGAAGCTGATCACGGTCGAGGACCCGGTCGAATACCGCCTGAAGGGCGTCAACCAGGTGCAGGTGAACGACAAGATCGAGCTGTCGTTCGCCCGCGTGCTGCGCTCGGCGCTGCGCCAGGATCCGGACATCGTGCTGGTCGGCGAGATGCGCGACCAGGAAACTGCCCAGATCGGCCTGCGCGCCGCCATGACCGGCCACCTGGTGCTCTCGACCCTGCACACCAACGATGCCGCCTCGACCCCGCTGCGCCTGATGGACATGGGCGTGCCGCGCTACATGGTGGGCGGCTCGCTGCAGGCGGTGCTGGCCCAGCGCCTGGTGCGCGTGATCTGTGAAAGCTGCAGCACCCAATACCAGCCGACTCCCGGCGAAGTGACCTGGCTGCGCGCGGAGCTGGGCGAGCGCGCGGCCACCACCGCCTTCTTCCACGGGAAGGGCTGCTCGCACTGCAACGGCACCGGTTTCCGCGGCCGTACCGGTGTCTATGAACTGCTCGAGATGACGCGCGCCGTCACCGAGGCCGCCAACCATCCGGATCCGGGACACTTCCTGAAAGTGGCCCAGGCCGAGATGGAGGGCGAGACGCTGCGCCGCCACGGCGTGAGCCTGGCGGTGCAGGGCAGGACCACCATCGCCGAAGCCATGCGCATCAGTAACCAGTACGACGACTGATGCCGTATTTTTCCTACAAGGCGCGCAACGGCGCCGGCGAACTGATGCAGGGCATCCTCGAGGGCGCCGACAGCGGCGCCATCGCCGACCAGTTGTTCGGCAGCGGCGCCACGCCGATCGAGATCAGCCCCAGCCGCAAGGGGCCGGGCGCGAAAGAGGGCGGCGGAGGCCTTCTCGCGCGCCTGACGGAGAAAAAGGTCACGTCGATGGACGTGCAGCTGTTCAGCCGCCAGATCTACACGCTGCTCAAGTCCGGCGTGCCGATCATGCGCGGCCTGGCGGGGCTGCAGGAATCGGCCATTAACAAGTCATTCGCCAAGGTCATCAAGGATTTGCGCGAGTCGCTCGACGCGGGCCGCGAGCTGTCCACCGCGATGGCGCGCCATCCCAGGATCTTCGATACCTTCTACCTGTCGATGGTGCGGGTGGGCGAGATGACCGGCCGCCTGGAAGAAGTGTTCCTGCGCCTGTTCGACCACCTGGAATTCGACCGCGACATGCGCGAGCGGGTCAAGACCGCGATGCGCTACCCGACCTTCGTCGTGGCGGCGATGGCGATCGCGATGGTGATCGTGAACGTGTTCGTGATTCCGCAGTTCGCGGCGGTGTTCAAGTCCTTCAATGCCGAGCTGCCGCTGATGACGCGGATCCTCCTGGCGACCTCGCAGTTCACGGTCGCCTACTGGCCCGCCATGCTGGCCCTGGCGGGCGGCGCCGTGTTCGGCTTCCGTTCCTGGGTCGCCACCGCCAAGGGGCGGCTGGCCTGGGACCGGCACAAGCTGCGCATCCCGATCGCGGGCAAGATCATTCACAAGGCGACGATGGCGCGCTTCGCGCGCAGTTTCGCGCTGTCGACCCGCAGCGGGGTGCCGATCGTGCAGGCCCTGACGGTGGTGTCGCAGACCGCCGACAATGCCTGGCTCAGCGCGCGTATCGAGGGCATGCGCGACGGCGTCGAGCGCGGCGAGAGCATCCTGCGCACGTCCACTGCCGCCAATGTCTTCACGCCGATCGTGCTGCAGATGATCGCCGTGGGCGAGGAGTCCGGCTCGCTGGACGAACTGATGGACGAGATCGCGCAGATGTACGAGCGCGAGGTCGACTACGAGCTCAAGACCCTGTCGAGCCAGATCGAGCCGATCCTGATCACCTTCCTGGGTGTGATGGTGCTGGTGCTGGCCCTGGGCATCTTCTTGCCGATCTGGGACCTGGGCAAGGCTGCCCTGCATGGAGGCAAATGATAAAGCCGCGGGCAGTGCCCAGGCACCCCCGGGGAGCGACCCGCTTCGAGTTCGCGGTCTGCGTCATCTTGATTGGATTGCTGGCCGGCTTCCTGCTGGGCCGCCTGCTCGAATGGCGGGTGCAGTCGGAACGGACCGCCGCCTACCATGTCGTCGCGGCCATGCGCACTGCGCTGGCGGCGCGCACGGCGCAGCTTGGGGTGGCCGGCGGCGAGGAGGTCGCATTGGCATTAATGCAAGAAAATCCGATGAGCTGGCTCCAGCGCCATCCCGCAAATTACCTCGGAGAATACTATTCGCCCGACCTGGCAACGCTGCGCAAAGGCGCCTGGTTTTTTGACCGCACCGACCGAACCGTCAATTATTTGCTAAGTAGCGACACTTTTTCTTTTGAGACATCTAAATTGCTCAAATTCAAGGTAGAATTGTTCACATCGTCTCTTCCGGCCGGCAACATGGGGCAGGGCGGGACCCAAGGCACACTGGTCATCGACGAAGTCGGGGCCGGGTTCCACCAACCTCAAGACCGCGGGCTCAGATCCGCATCACTTCCACGGAGAGAAACAGAATGAACAAGTATTCCAGCAAGAGCTCGCAAGGTGGTTTCACCCTGATCGAACTGATCGTCGTGATCGTGATCCTGGGCATCCTGGCTGCGACCGCGCTGCCGAAGTTCGCCAGCCTGGGCGGCGATGCCCGCGTGGCCAGCCTGCGCGCCGCCAAGGGTGCAATGAGCGCAAGCGCATCGATGGTGCATGCCAAGTACCTGCTCAAGCCCGCCACCGGTCCGATCACCATCGAAGGTACGGCGGTTTCGCTCACCAACGGTTACCCGACTGCGGATCTCAATTTCGCCGCCGCTGCGGGCCTGAGCGCTTCGGACTACAAACTCGTCGTCGCTGGCACTGCGCTGACGGTTATTCCGCAGAGCGTTGCAGGCAATACGGCGCTCGAAGCCACCTGTTTCGTCCGCTACACGAGTGCTGCGGCGAACGCTGCTCCAACTTACACGGAAGCCTTGAGCAAGTGCGAATAAGGTAGAAGGTGAACCTGGCTGGCCCGCTGCTTCTGTAGCGGGCTTGTGCATTCTGAAGCCAGGTTTCACGCTGAACAAACCCGATCTCGTGAACGTCATGCAAAGCACTCATCCGCGTCCGTGTGTCGCGCGTGGTTTTACGATGGTCGAACTGATCATCGTGATGGTGCTCATCGGCATACTATCGGCCATTGCCGCCGGTCGGTTCTTCGATCGCAGCGGCTACGATTCCGCAGCCTTTGCCGACCAGGCGCGCGCCTTGCTGCGCTACGCGCAGAAGGCAGCCATCGCCCGCAATACCCCCGTGTACGTCCAGCTCGACGACAAGCGTATCGCCCTTTGCTACGCGGCGCCGCAGGGCAACTGCGCGCCGGCCGACCGCGTCGCCGCTCCCGGCAGCGGCCTGGGCGGGCCCCCTTCCGAGACCCATTGCCAGGATGAGCGCTGGTACTGCATCGGCCTGCCGCAAGACGTGCAGCTGTCTGCCGCCATGACCGAATTCGGCTTTGACGCCCTGGGTCGCCCAATCAACCCGAATGGCAGCTTCGACGGTCTCACCGTGACGATCGCCAGCCCCGGCGAATCAAGCAGCATTTCTGTCAACCAGGAAACCGGGTATGTCCAGTAAGCCCGGCAAGCCGATGGGAAAGCGGGCCCAGGCCGGCCTGACCCTGATCGAGCTGATCATGTTCATCGTGATCATCGGTGTCGCCTTGTCCGCCATCATCGGCGTGCTGAGCATCACCACCAAGGGCAGCGCCGACCCGCTGCGGCGCAAGCAGGCCTTGATGATCGCCGAAGGCCTGCTCGAAGAAGTGCAACTGGCGCGCTTCACTTTTTGCGACCCGACCGACGACAGGGCGGGCGACGAGACCGTCAAGGGCAGCGCCGACTGCACTGTGCCCGAGAACTGGGGCCCGGAGCCGGACGGCAAGCGCCCCTTCGACAATATCAACGACTATGCAGGCGCGGCAAACCTCGCCGCCAGCCCCTTCGACAACGCCGATGGCAAGCTGGCCGATGCCAACGGCGACCCGATGAACGTGGACGGCTACAGCGCTACGGTGACAGTGACCCCGGAATCGATCGGCGGTATCGGCGTGGCCGGCGCGGCGTCGGCCGACGCCGACGTGCTGCGCGTCCGGGTCGAGGTGCGCTACGACGGCGAGACGCTGGTTCTCGACGGCTATCGCACCCGCTACGCGCCGAATTTCCTATGAAACTGCCCCAGCCAATGCACCGCGCCGGCGGCTTCACGCTGATCGAGGCAGTGCTCGTGATCGTCATCATCGGCATCGTCGGGGCCATTGTCGCCGTGTTCATCCGCGCGCCGGTGCAGGGCTATGTCGATACGGCCGCACGCGCCGCCGCCAGCGACGAAGCCGACCTGGCGCTGCGCCGCATCGCGCGCGACCTGCGCCTGGCGCTGCCCAACAGCGTGCGCGTGAGCGACGACGGCAGCGCGGTCGAATTCCTGCTCACCAAAACCGGTGGGCGCTACCTGACGCTGGACGATGACGTCGACAATTTTCCTGTCCTCGACTTCGACAACGCCGACCAGCGCAGTTTCACCGCCGTGGGCGGCACCATGCGCCGCATCGAGCCGGGCGACTTCATCGTCGTCTACAACGTCGGCGATGCCGAAGACGGCGAGTCGGACGCCTACCGCTATGTCCCGAACGGCAAGGCCCTCAATATTGCGCAGGTCGAGGCCGTTGATGGCCCCGCGTCCAGCAATCCCGTGATTACCCTGGTGAACAACCCTTTCGCCACCCAGTCCACGCCGATGCGTTCGCCCAGCGACCGTTTCCAGGTCGTGACCGGCCCGGTCACCTATGCCTGCGAGCCGCGCCGGGATGGAGGCAATGAGCTGGTGCGCTACTGGGGCTACCCGATCGCAGGCACACAGCAGACCCCGCCTGCGGGCGATGCGCAACGCGCCGTGATCGCCGCGCGCGTGGCCGACTGTGCCCAGGTGTTCCGCTATGGCAGCGACGCGACCCGGCGCAGTGCGCTGGTGATCCTGAACCTGGCGCTACGCGCCGGCAACGACGACGATTCCCTGGTGCGGTTGGCCAGCCAGGTCCACGTCGACAACACGCCATGAAGCATCTCAATCAACTTGCCCGCACCCTGCGGCGCCAGGCCGGCGTCGGCCTGGTCACCGGCATCTTCCTGCTGGTGGTGCTGGCCGGCCTGGGCGTTGCCTCGGTCACCCTGTTCACCTCGCAGCAGGCCAGCGCCAACCTCGACCTCGAGGGCGCCAAGGCCTACCAGGCGGCGCGCGCCGGCATCGAGTGGGGCCTGTACGAACGGCTGCGCCAGGGGCGATGTACTGCCGGCAACTCCTTCGGCTTCCCGGTGGCGAGCGTGCTGGGCAGCTTCCGGGTGACGGTGAGCTGCACCGCGATCGACGAGCTCAAGAATGCCGAAGGCAATCCCGTCATGCGCTGGCGCATCGGCGCGGTGGCCTGCAACCAGCCGGTCGACGGCGCCTGCGGCCAGCAAGCCCCCAACAATCCCGATTACGTCCAACGCCGGCTCGAGGTAGAGATATGAAAACGCTATTCAATGTCACCCGTGCGGGACTGTGTGCCGGCCTGGCGGTCCTTGCCCTTCCAGCCGCGGCGACGCCGCTGGCCCTGACCAAGAGCTTCGAGGGCAACATCAACATCTCTGGCACGCAGGCGAGCGTGCAAAGCAAGAACAACGGCGCCAAGGCCTGCGAACTGCTTGCCAGCGCTGGGGCGAGCCTGACACTGCCGCCCGGGTCGAACGTCATCGCGGCCATCCTGTACTGGGTCGGCACCGGGCCGGTCGATACCGAGGTGCTGCTCAACGGCAGCAAGGTGACGGCCCCGAGCGACCGGCGCTACAGTTCGACCATCGATGGCCTGAGCTACTTCGCCGCGGCGGCCGACGTCACCACCCTGGTCAAGGGCAGGACCGCCTTTACGTTCAGCGGCCTGGACGTGTCGAAGGCCGACATCTACTGCGCCAAGCAGCAGAAGGAAAACGCGATGGTGGCCGGCTTCTCGCTTGCGGTGGTCTATGCGCGCGAGGGCGAGCCTTACCGCGCGGTCAATGTCTACGAAGGCCTGCACGCCATCAAGAACAGCAGCGTCACGGTGCAGATGGGCGACTACGTGCCGCCCGCCGTCAACACGGGCCTGGGTCGCCTCGCCTACATCGTCTGGGAAGGCGACAAGACCGGCCAGCAAAAGGGCGATTCGGTCAGCTTCGCCGGCGAGGTCCTGGAGGCCGCGCCCTACGTGCACAAGGACGACGCCTTCAATTCGAAGAGCGGCGCCAATGGTGACGAGACCAGCAACGGCATCGACTTCGATATCGTCAACCTGCCCAGCCTGCCGGCGTCCCCCGCCAATGCCAAGGCGGTGTTCACTACCCAGGACGACCGCGTGTTGCTCGGCACTGCCATCGCCGTCCTGCCTGCCAAACCTTCGGACCTGAGTATCAAGAAGACGGCCTCGGGCGAATTCAAGACCGGCAACGAGATCATCTATACCCTCAGCGTCACCAACGAGGGCGGCCGTGCCGACAGCAATGTGGAAGTCAAGGATACGCTGCCCGATGCAGTCGCCTTCGTGTCGGCCAGCGGTACCGACTGGACCTGTTCCGTGCTTGGCAAGACCGTCGCATGCAAATACGGCAAGCCACTCGCGGCCGGCGCCACCGCCAGCATCCAGCTCAAGGCGAAGATCACGGGCAACGGCAAGATCACGAATACCGCCACGGTGACGGGAACGGCCGACTCCGTCTCGGGTAACAATAGTTCGACGGCCGAGGGCAACGCCGGAGGCCCGCAGGTCGGGACCAATCCCTTCGTGTTCACGGTGGGCGAATGCAAGGACGGCGAGCCGATCAAGACCTCCGGCGATGGGGCTTGCACTTTGTTTACCGGCCCGGTCGTCGCCGGCAGCACGCCAGAGATTTATCTGACCCATGCGCTCAATGGCACTGCGAAGGCGGTCAGCGGCGCAATCAGTCTCGATGTGCGCTACAGCCTGCAGTGCAATAATCCGGAAAAGGGGGCAGGCACCATCGCCGTCTACGCGGGCAAGTCGCTGCCTGCCTGCATCGACAATGGCGCAGTCGTGAGTGACACCGACGGTGAAGCGGCGAAGCTGGAGCTGGAAGCTGGAAAGGCGTCGAAAAAGGCCACATTCTCGTACGCGGACGCGGGGCGCGTGACGCTGCAGATGCGCGACAGCGCCGGCAATGTCGCCAAGACCACCTTTATATCGATGCCGAAGAACCTGAGCGTGGTCTACCGGCGCGTGGTTGACGGCGCTCCCAATCCGCCGGCGCTTGACGGGTTCGGCTTTGCCGAGGCGGGCGAGCCCTTCCAGGCGATCGTGTCCGCCTATGCGATGGACGGAAAAACAATCCTGAAGAATTTTGGCAGGGAGTCGGGGGAATACGCCCTCACCAACAGGCTCGCCGTGCAGGCCGAACAGCCGAATCTGCTCGAGGCACAGGATGAATGGGATGGTGCGGGCTCGGTGGCCCGGACTTTCGTGTGGAACGACGTCGGTACGGCGAGCCTGGGCATCGCCTTCGGCGCCTATCTGGGCGCTGGAAAGGAGCTGGATATCACGGCTGTCCCTGTGGGCCGTTTCTACCCACAGTATTTCGAGACCGAGCTCACCGGCGGCTTCCCATGCCTCAAGCGCATGGCTTGCCCGGCCGCGGCGCCGGGCCTGATCACGCAGGCGGTTTTCTCGAAGCAGAAGTTCGATGCCACGGTCCGCGCCTACGGCCGCAACGGCCTGCTGCTGAGCTACGAGAACAAGCAGGACCTGATCCCCCGGATTTCCTTGGTGGCGGTAAGCGCGCCGGACAAGAATGGCAAGGCGCTCGACAAGTTCGTCGACGGCGACCCCGCAGCGAACATGGCGCGCAAGCTGAGCTACCGTCTTGCCACTGCCTACGACGCAAAGGCCGACGACAAGGCATCGCGCGACTGGACCCCGCCGAGCGCCGTGTACGCGCGGGCCGTGGCGCAGGAACAGCGCAGCGCGCCCGGCGGCGGCGCCGTCACGGTACAGATCAGCTCGCTGCGCGAAAAAGACAGCGTGGAAGGCGGGCTCATGGTTGTCAACGGAAGGCTGTTTGTGGCGAATACGATCGGCACCCCGCTGGCGAAGACCGCCGTGCCACTGCGGGCCCAGTACTGGAGCGGCATGGGGTGGGAGCAGAACAGCGCCGTCGAGCAGGAGCAGGCGGTGATGGGCTCGGTGGATTTCTTGAAATGCCGGCGCAGCCTGCGTCCGTCAGGGGTCACCGGCGATGCCTGCGACCTCGGCATCGTCAAGCTGGTCGGCGTGGAGGCCGGCGTCAAGGAAGTGGCGCTGCCGATGCTCAAAAACGGCAAGGCCAACCTCATTCTGGCGCCTGTCGGCGACAAGAGCGGCAACGTCGACCTGTTCGTCAATGGCGAGGAATACCTGCCGAGCACATTCGGCCGCGTCAGCTTCGGGAGCTTCAAAAGCCCCGTGATCTATGTGCGCGAGATGTATTGACAACGAAACGTGGCAAAGAGCCCCAAAAACGCCTTTGTTTTGTGGGACAACCCCACATTTTGTGATCGCAGGCGGCTAGGCTTGAATATAATCAAGTCTTTGCCGTACCGAATCATTTTCGCGATCACAGTCTGCCTGCATGCGTTTTTTTAAGAGAGCAAAGAAGAAAGATGGCTGGTTGACCATCGCTGTCCAGCAGGACGGCGTGGCGGCGACCAGCGTCAAGACTGTCGCGGACGGCAAGCCCTTCGTGCGCTTTGCGCATTTCATGCCCGGTCAGCCCAGTGCGGAAGTGCTCGAGAAAGCCGCGCGCGAGGGCCATGCCAATGCCTATCGCTGCCTGACCCTGCTCGCGCCCGGCGACTACCAGGTGATCAGCATCGAGGCGCCCAAGGTGCCGGTCGACGAACTGAAAACGGCGGTGCGCTGGCGCCTGAAGGACATCCTCGATTTCCCGGCCGACCAAGCCACCATCGACGTGCTCGACATCCCGGTCGACGCCAGCCAGATGCGCGCCCAGCAATCGGTGTTCGTGGTGGCGGCGCGCAATTCGGTCATCCAGCCACGGCAGCAGCTGTTCCGCGATGCCAAGATCGGACTCAACGCGATCGACATTCCCGAGATGGCACAGCGAAATATTTCGGCACTGATCGCGCCCGAAAGTCGCGGCGTGGCCATGCTCTCGTTCAGCCCCGAGGGCGGGCTGCTGACGGTGACCTATCGCGGCGAGCTGTACCTGTCGCGCCGGATCGACATCACGCTCGAGCAACTGCGCGAGCCGGACCACGAACGCAGGCACGCCGGCTTCGACCGCATCACGCTGGAGCTGCAGCGTTCGCTCGACAATTTCGAGCGCCAGTATTCCTTCATCAGCATCGCCAAGCTGGTGCTCGCGCCGTCGCCGGCGGACGGGCTGGACGCCTACCTGTCGAGCAACCTGTACACGCCGGTCGAGACGCTCGACCTGGCCTCGGTGTTCAACATCGAGCGCACCTCCGAGCTGCTCGACCCGGTGATGCAGGGACGCTTCTTCATCCCGCTGGGCGCGGCCCTGCGCGCGGAGGCGGCGGCATGAGTCAGCAGATCAACCTGTTCAATCCGCTGTTCGAGCCGCAGAAGAAAGTGCTGTCGGCGGCCACGATGGGGCTGTCGCTGGCGGTGCTGGTGCTGGGTATCGCCGCGCTCGCCAGCTATGGACACGCCCAGACCGGCGCCCTGCAGGCGCAAGCCGCGTCCGGCGCCACGCGCCTGGAGCAGAAGCAGGCGCGCCTGGCCAGCGTGCGCCTCGAATTCGCGCCGCGTCAGAAGAACAAGGAGCTCGATGCCGAGATCGCCGAGGCCCAGGCCCAGCTGCTGGCATTGCGGAACATCGCGCGCGTGATCGAACGCGGCGAACTGGGCGATACCAATGGGTATGCCGGCTACTTCAAGGCGCTGGCGCGCCAGGGCGTGCCCAGGCTGTGGCTGACGGGCGTGTCCGTCTCCGGCGGTGGCCGCGACATCGGCATCCGCGGCCGCACCACCGATCCGGCGACCGTGCCGGGCTACCTGTCGCGCCTGACCGGGGAACCGCTGTTGCAGGGGAAATCCTTTGCCAGCCTGTCGATCAGCCAGCCCGTCCCGGTGAATGGCGCCGACGGCAAGGCAGTCGCCGCGCCCTATGTGGAATTCAATCTGCAGTCGGTACCCGAGGAGCCGCGCAAGTGAAGGCGAAACTTGTCGATCTGCTGGCGCGCGTCGACGCGCTCACGCTGCGCGAGCGCGGCCTGCTGTTCGCCGCCGCCGCCGCGGTGATCGTGTTCGTCGGCCATACCGCCGTACTGGGTCCGGTCTACAGCGAGCAGGAAGCGCTGCGCGACCAGATCAACCAGCAGCAGAACAACCTGATGGGCCTGGACGGCGAGATCGCCGCCAAGGTGCAGGCCTACCAGGTCGACCCGGACGCGCCGGCGCGCCAGAAGCTGGACGCCATCCGCCAGGAGACGGCCGTCCTGGGCGATTCGCTGCTGGCGATGGAACACGGCCTGGTGCCGCCCGAGCGCATGGCGCCGCTGGTCGACACCATCCTGCGTGCCAACGCCCGCCTGACCCTGGTGTCGATGCGCACGCTGCCGGTCGAATCGATGTCGGCGCTGGGCGGGCAGGGGGCGGCGACGCAAGCCGCGCCTGCGGCGGCCCCGGCCAAACCCACCGAACTGCTGTACCGCCACGGCGTGGAAGTCACCGTGCGCGGCAATTATCTCGACATGGTCGAATACATGAGTGCGCTCGAAGCGATGCCGACCCGGCTGTTCTGGGGCAGGGCGCAGCTCGACGTGGAAGAATACCCGGCGTCGCGACTGACGCTCACGCTCTATACCCTGAGTCTGGACCGCAAATGGATGAAGCTGTGAAAAAACTGATCCTCGCCTTGAGCATGGGCACCGCGCTGGCAAGCCTGCCGGCCGCGGCGCAAACCCTGGCCGATCCGACCCGTCCGCCGGCCGGGCTGGACGGCAGCCGGCTGGAAGCCGCCGGCGACGGCTTGCCGCGCCTGCAGTCGGTGCTGATCTCGCCGCGCGCGGGCGGACGCCATGTGGCCGTGATCGACGGCGAGACGGTGCGCCTGGGCGACAGCTTCCGCGGCGCGCGCGTGGTCCGCATGCGCCAGGACCTGGTCGAGCTGGTGCGCGGCGGCGAACGCCAGGTGCTGCGCCTGGAGCTGCCGGCGGCCACGGTTGCCGGCATGGGTTCGGGCATGACCCCCGCGGCCCAATGATGAACCAGCGCTTCCTGACAAGCAGCGCCCTTGCCGGCCTGGCCCTGCTGGCCGGCTGCCAGACGGCCCCGCAGCACGAGACCTATGAGGCGATCGGCAAGGAAATGGCGCGGGCCCAGGCCAAGCCGGCGGCCGCACCCACGGTCGAGAATGCCGTCGCCGACGCGCTGCTGCCCCCGGCAAGCGCGCTCGCCAGCCAGCTGCCCAAGGCCCGGCCGGCGCTCGAGGAGCGCTTCAACGTCGCGTTCAACAACGTGCCCGCGCAGCAGTTCTTCCGCTCGATCGTGGCCGGGACCCGCTACAACATGCTGGTCCACCCGGAGGTCAGCGGCAGCATCAGCGCCAACCTGAAGGACGTGACCATCGCCGAAACGCTCGAGGCGATCCGTGAGATGTACGGCTACGACTACCGGATCGACGGCACCCGCATCACGATCCGCCCGCTCACGATGCAGACCCGGATGTTCCAGGTTAACTACCTGACCGCCAAGCGCCGCGGCAGCTCGAACCTGCGGGTGAGCTCGACCTCGGTCGCGGAGGCGGGCCGCGAAGGGGCCGGCAATCGTGGCGGCCAAGGCAACGGCCAGGGTTCGGGCAGCGGCCAGGGCAGCCAGGGCAACGACAGCGGCTCGAACACCCTGGGCGGCAACGTGCAGGTCGACAGCACCGACATCCGCACCACCTCCGACAACGATTTCTGGAGCGAGCTGCGCACCGCGCTGGAAGCCATCGTCGGCTCGAAGGAGGGCGGGCGCAGCGTCGTGATCAGCCCGCAGTCGGGCGTGCTGGTGATCCGTGCCATGCCGGACGAGCTGCGCAGCGTCGACGCCTACCTGAAAGCGACCCAGCTGGCGGTCGACCGCCAGGTGATCCTGGAGGCCAAGATCCTCGAGGTCGAGCTGAACGACAGCTTCCAGAGCGGCATCAACTGGGCTTCGTTCGCCTCGATCAAGAGCTCGCACCCGAACCGTGTGTCCAGCGGCATGATCGGGCCGGGCGCCAGCCTGGCGCCGCTGCCCTACAACGGCGGCCAGCCCCCAATCATCAGCAACGGCCAGGGCCTGGCCGCCAGCACCGGCTTCTCGCTGTCGAACGCGGCGACCGCTGCCGGCTCGCTGTTCGGCTTCGCCTTCCAGACCAATAACTTCGCGGCCCTGATCTCCTTCCTGGAATCGCAGGGCCAGGTGCACGTGCTGTCCAGCCCGCGCGTGGCGGCGATGAACAACCAGAAAGCGGTGCTCAAGATCGGCACCGACGAGTTCTTCGTCACCGGCGTCACCAACACCATCAACAACAACGACAGCGGCAGCACCGTCACCCCGAGCGTCACCCTGCAGCCCTTCTTCTCGGGCGTGGTGCTGGACGTGACCCCGCAGATCGACGACAAGGGCAACATCCTGCTGCACGTGCACCCGTCGGTGAGTCAGGTTACGACCGTCACCAAGAACGTCGACCTCGGGTCGGGCGGCACCTTGACCTTGCCGCTGGCGGCGTCGGCCACCTCGGAACTGGACAGCCTGGTGCGCGGCCAGAGCGGCCAGGTGGTGGCGATCGGCGGCCTGATGCGCCAGGTGTCGAGCGGCGACACCGACCAGCTGCCGGGCGCCGGCAGGGTACCGGTGCTGGGGGCGCTGTTCCGCAACAAGACCCGCGTCAACCAGAAGCGCGAGCTGGTCGTGCTGATCAAGCCGACCATCGTCGAAGGCGCCAACGACTGGAGCCAGGACCTGATGGACGCCAGCCGCCGCATCGAAGCGCTCGATCCGCGCGCGCGGGAGCGCCAGTAATGTACGCGGCCCACTTCGGCCTGCGCGAGCCGCCCTTCGGGATTACGCCGGACACCAGCTTCTTCTTCGGCAGCGCGCGTTCGCAGGAAGCGCTGAACACGCTGCTGGTGGCGGCGCGCGGCGGTGAAGGCTTCATCAAGATCACCGGCGAAGTCGGCACCGGCAAGACCCTGTTGTGCCGCAAGTTCATGGCCACGCTGGGCGAAGGTTTCGTGACTGCCTACATCCCGAACCCTTATCTGGAGCCGCGCACCCTGATGCTGGCCCTGGCCGACGAGCTGGAAATCGGGCTCGAGCGCGACGTCGACCAGCACCAGGTGCTCAAGGCGATCAACCTGCGCCTGCTCGAACTGGCGGGCCAGGACCTGCGCGTGGTGCTGTGCCTGGACGAGGCGCAGGCGATCCCGGTGGAGAGCCTGGAAGCCCTGCGCCTCTTGACCAACCTGGAAACCGAAAAGCGCAAGCTGCTGCAGATCGTGCTGTTCGGCCAGCCCGAGCTGAACCGCAAGCTCGAGCTGGAATCGATCCGCCAGCTGGCCCAGCGCATCACCTTCCATTATCACCTGGGCGCGCTCAGCCGCGACGACCTGGAATACTACGTGGCGCACCGTCTGCGGGTAGCCGGCTTCGGCGGCGCGCGCCTGTTCACGCGCGCCGCGATCCGCGGGCTGTACCGCGCCAGCGGCGGCGTGCCGCGCCTGGTCAACATCATGGCGCACAAGGCGCTCATGCTCAGCTACGGCGAGGGCAAGCGCGAGGTGGCCGGCAGCCATGTGGCCACGGCGGCGCGTGATACGATCGGCGTGCGGCGCACCATCTGGGCCTGGCTGCTTGGTGGCGCCGCGGTGTTCTCGGCGGCCGCCGGCCTGGCATGGGTGTTTGCACGATGAGCCTGACGCGATGAGTTTGATTAATCGGATGCTGCAGGACCTCGACGCGCGCGCCGGCCAGCCCGGTGCCGCGCCGTTGCCGTCTGACGTGCGGCCAGTGGGGCCGCCCGAGCGCGACTGGCCGTGGAAGCGTGTCGCGATCGGGGTTGCGGCATCGGCGGCGGTGGCGGCAGCCGGTGCGGCTGCCTGGCGCATGCTGGGAGATCGACCCGCTGCGGCGCCAACGCCGGCGCCGGTCATCGCGCCGGTGGCCAAGCCAGCGGCGCCCGTCTCGCCGGCGCCGGCCCCTGTCGTGGCCTTCGAGATTCCCGTACCGCCGCGCCAGGACAGGGCGGAGACCGTGGACGCACCTGCGGCACCGCCCGCTCCCCCGGCCGAGCCGCCCGCAGTGCCGAAAGCTCCGGAGCCTGCGGCCAAGGTCCCTGCGCCTGTGAAGGCGAAGCCGGTCCTCGAGAAGCCGGTGGCGAAGGCCGTCACGCCCGCCGCTGCGCCTGCGACTGCGCCCGCCAAGGCGCCCAAGCCGGCAGCATCGAAAGCGGTGGCTCCCGCCAATAGCGGCAGGCAGGAAACCCCGCTGCAGCGGGCGGATAACGCCTATCGCCGCGCGCTCGCCAGCCTGGAGGACGGCCGGGTCACCGAGGCCATCGCCGGCCTGCAGGCGGCCCTGAAGGTCAATCCGCGCCACGAAGCGTCGCGCCAGACCCTGGTCAGCCTGCTGATCGAAGCGAAGCGTCCCGACGAAGCGATGGCGCAGCTGCAGGCGGCGCTCGCGTTGGATGCGCGCCAGCCTGCGCTGGCGATGCTGCTGGCGCGGCTGCAGATCGAGCGCGGCGGCCCCGGCATCGACACCCTGTTGCGCAGCTTGCCGCATGCGGCGGGCAACGGCGACTACCATGCCTTCCTGGCCGGCGCGCTGGCCAGGGAAGGCCGCCACCGCGAGGCAGCCGAGCATTATCAGGCGGCGCTGCGCACGGCGCCGCAGAACGGCGTGTGGTGGATGGGTCTGGGCATGTCGCTGCAGGCCGAAAAGCGCAACCCGGAGGCGGCAGGGGCGTTCCAGAAGGCGCTGGACAGCGGCACGCTGTCGGGGGAGCTGCAGGGGTTTGTGGAGCGCAGGCTGAAGCAGACCGCTCGTTGACGGGCATGTGTTTCCGCTTTTGTAGGGTGGTCGACTATGAACTGACCCCAAATAGTTGGACGATAGTTTCTAAGCGCCCATGGCCTGGGTCCTGTACTGCACGGGACTCAGGCCTCGCAGTTTGAGTTTGATGCGGTCGTTATTGTAGTACCTGACGTACTCGGCAAGTCCCGCTTGCAGCTCTGCAATGCTCGTAAATTTGTTCAGATAGAAGAACTCGGTTTTGAGCACACCAAAGAAGCTCTCCATGGCGGCGTTATCGTGGCAGTTCCCCTTCCTCGACATGCTTTGCACGATGCCTCGTTCACTCAGCGTAGCTTGGTAGTGCGGCATCCGGTAATGCCATCCCTGGTCGGAATGCAACAATGGACGTTCGTGTGGTAGCAGCGTAGCGATCGCTTTGTGCAGCATTGAACGGACCATTTCGAAGACAGGTCGCCTAGATGTTTCGAAAGCGATGATCTCGCCGTTGTACAGATCGAGAAGCGGCGACAAGTACAGCTTCTCATCGCCGACTTTGAACTCGGTAACGTCCGTTACCCACTTCTGGTTGGGCGCCTTGGCTTCGAACTGTCGCGCCAGCTCATTAGGCGCGACAAGTCCCATGTCGCCCTTGAAGGAGCGGTATTTCTTCGGACGCACCAACGACTTCAATTTCAGCTCGCCCATCAGCCGTTGAACGGTCTTGTGGTTGATTTTCTCTCCCAGCTGGGCAAGCGCTGCTGTGATCCTGCGATAGCCGTAACGGCCCTGGTGCTCATCGAAGATCAAACGAATACGCTTTTTTACCGCGTCAGACTTGTCTTCTGCACCTCGAGCTTGCCGATGATAGTAGAAGACGCTGCGAGCCAAGTCGGCCGCTTTGAGCAGGACCCTCAGTGGAAACTGTGGCCTTAGTTCGTGCACTACTTGCGCTTTTTTTGCGGCGCTTTCGGTTGGGAGTTCACTTGCTCCTCCGAACGAACTAAGGCATCGAGCTTTTTTAGGTAAGCGACCTCCGCACGCAGGTGCAGTAGCTCATCGAGTAGCTCCTCACGGCTGCGGTTGTCGCCATCTTCGGTGGGTTCAGACTTTTTCTGCTCGGGCTGCATTCTTATTCTTTCTACCGGACGGGGCTCCAGGGCTGCGATGCCGCCCTCACGATAAGCCTGCTCCCACGAACCCACCGACGCATGACGCCGTATGTTGAATGCCGTGGCAGCTTGTCCTTTTGATAGCTTATTGTCCCACATGTGCTGTAGAACGGAGAGCTTGAAGGCTCCATCGTACGACGCACGTTTCCGCTTGAGCCCATCCTCGCCATGTAGACGAAAGAAGCCAATCCATCGTTGAACAATTGATGGATTGGATATGCCGAAGTGTTCGGCCAGCGTCCGGTAACCCATCGAACCATCTAGATACCGCTGCACGACTAGCAGCTTGAAGGCAGGTGTGTACTTCCCCATTAAAAACCCCATAAAGTTGATGTCCAACTTTATGGGGTCAGTTCACTATGCCGACCGCGCGTTCAACATGCGGGTGCTGATCGGCGACGCGTCCTTGCATAGGTGATTTGAACGCGCGGACGGCGAAGCCGTCCACCCTACGACCTACAGGCGGCTTAAGGTGTCGAGTGCCTTGTGCAGCGTCTCGTCCTTCTTCGCAAAGCAGAACCGCACCACCCCCGATTCGGTCGGCTGGCTGTAGAACGCCGACACTGGAATCGCCGCCACCTTCGCTTCCACCGTCAGCCATTTCGCAAACTCCGCCTCCGGCAGATCCGAGATCGCGCCATAGCGCACGCACTGGAAATAGGTGCCGTTCGAGGGCAGCAGCTCGAAGCGCGAGCCGGCCAGGCCGGCGCGGAACAGGTCGCGCTTCTTCTGGTAGAACGCGGACAGCTCGAGGTAGGGTGCGGCATCCTGCATGTAGCTGGCGATCGCGTGCTGCATCGGCGTGTTCACGCTGAACACGTTGTACTGGTGGACCTTGCGGAATTCGGCCATGAGGGCGGCGGGAGCGGCCACGTAGCCGACCTTCCAGCCGGTCACGTGGTAGGTTTTGCCGAAGCTCGAGATCACGAAGGCGCGCTCGGCCAGGACCGGGTGGCGCGCTACCGAGGCGTGCTCTTCGGCGTCGTACACCATGTGCTCGTACACCTCGTCCGACAGGACCAGGATGTCGGTGCCTGTAACGATCGCGCCAAGGGCTTCCAGGTCGGCGGCGCGCAGGATCGAACCGGTCGGGTTGTGCGGCGAGTTCACCACGATCATGCGGGTGCGCGGCGTGACCGCGGCCGCCACCGTGTCCCAGGGGACGCTATAGCCTTCGCCATCCAGGCGCATCGCCACCGGCACCACCACACCACCCGCCAGCGCGATCGCGGGCGCATAGCAATCGTAGGCCGGCTCGATGACGATCACCTCGTCGCCCGGATGCACGCTGCACAGGATCGCCGACTGGATCGCCTGGGAAGCGCCGTTGGTGACGGTGATCTCGGTGGCCTCGTCGTAGCGGCGGCCGTACAGCTTCTCGATCTTGGCGGCGATCGCCGCGCGCAGGACCGGGATCCCGGTCATGGGTGCATACTGGTTGTGGCCCGCGCGCATGGCCTGGTCCACCAGATCGATCAGCCGTGGGTCGCAGCCGAAATCGGGGAAGCCCTGGCCTAGGTTAACCGCGCCGTGCTCGAGGGCGAGCTGCGACATCCGGGTGAAAACGGTGGTGCCCACGGCGGGCAGGCGGGTACGCAGTACGGGAGTGCTCATGGTCGGCAGGAGAGTAACGATGGGCTTTATTCTAGCGCGGCGGCGGCCCGGGCCTTGAGCCAGGCCTCGGGCAACATGATCTTGAACAGTCCCTCGCGCGCGGTGCGCCGGGCCAGCTTGAGCAAGGCCTTGTCCTTGGTGACCAGCACCTCGGCGTCGATATCGCGGGCCAATTCCAGGAATTTCTGGTCGTCGCGGTCGGTGCACACCGGCAGGCGCACGTGCTTCGCATCCGGGGCCACCAATACCAGCAGGGCATCGAAGCGTGCGACGGCCTCGAGACGCGATTCGTCATTCAGCGGCAGGTGAGGGTACTTCAACACCGCCAGGTATTCGTCGCGGCACTCGGCACGCGTCACGGCAATCGTCTCGCCGGACTCGAGCGCAGCGAGGATCGGCACGAAGCGCGGGTCCTTGAATACGAACAGGTCGAGGCAGACATTGGTGTCGATGACGATGGGTTTCTTTGAAGCGAGTATCATGTGGGAAATTTTCTTCGAATTTTCTTAGTACTGCTGTATAAACCGATGCTGATTGTCCTGTCGCCCGCCAAATCCCTCGATCTCGAGTCCCCAAGCACCACCAGGAAACACACTACCCCGGATTTCATTCCGCATGCCGCCGAGTTGATCGAGGAGCTGCGAACCTATTCTCCCGGACAGATTGCCGAATTGATGGACTTGTCCGATAACCTGGCCATGCTCAATGTGTCGCGCTATGCGCACTGGAGCGAAGATCATGGCAAGGCGCGCCAGGCGATCATGGCCTTCGACGGCGACGTATATGGCGGCCTCGATGCACGGACGCTCGGCGCCAAGGAAATCGACTACCTGCAAAAACACCTGCGCATCCTGTCCGGTCTGTACGGACTGCTGCGTCCGCTGGACCGCATGCATCCCTACCGTCTGGAAATGGGCACGCGCCTGAAGAATGCGCGCGGCAGCAATCTCTACGCCTTCTGGGGCGACAGCGTGACGGAGGCCCTGAACGCCCAGCGTGCGGAAACCAAGGCGAAGGCGCTGGTCAACCTGGCGTCGGAAGAATACTTCAAGTCGGTCAAGCCGAAGCTGCTGGACGTGCCGGTGATCACGCCGGTCTTCGAGGACTGGAAGAACGGCAAGTACAAGATCATCTCGTTCTTCGCCAAGCGCGCCCGCGGCCTGATGGCGCGCTACGCCGCGCAGCACGGCATCAAGAACCCGGAACGGCTCAAGGACTTCGACGTCGACGGCTATGCCTTCGACGAAGCTGCTTCCAGCGAATACAGTTGGGTGTTCCGCCGCCGACTGGAAGGGTAAGCAACAGGGGCGGCCCAGCCGCCCCACGCGCTTACTGCCTTACTTGACCGCGTCGACCGGCGCCGGGCGCGGACCCGACTTCGACCAGAAGCGCCACCACGGTGCATCGCCCTTGGCATTCGGGTTCAGGAAGCGGCTGTTCGGATAGTTCAGCACCAGCACGCGCTGGGCATCGTCGCGCAGCACCGGCATGCCGAGCTTGTCGTAAGAACGCGTCATGAGGAACAGCGCTTCTTCACGCGCAGGCGCATCGCTGTAGTCCTGCACGGCGGACTGGGCGCGGTTCAGCGCGGCCAGGTAGGCGCCGCGGCGGAAGTAATAATTCGCTACGTGCACTTCGTACTGGGCCATTGCATTGACCAGGTAGTTCATGCGCGCGATCGAATCGTCGCGATACTTACTGTTCGGGAACTTGTCGACCAGGGCCTTGAAAGCGGCGAATGCTTCGCGCGTGGCCTTCGGGTCGCGCTCGGTCGGGTCCTGCGAATAGATGAAGCTCAGGAAGCCCAGCTGGTCGTTGAAGTTGATCAGGCCGCGCAAGTAATACATATAGTCGACCTGGGCATGGTTCGGGTGCAGCTTGATGAAGCGCTCGACCGCGGCCAGCGCCTCGGCCTGGTCCTGGGCTTTGTAATGGGCGTAGGCAATTTCCATCTGCGCTTGCGCGGCATAGGTGCCGAACGGGTAGTTCGATTCGAGCTGCTGGAACAGCTTGATCGCCGCTTCATAGTGGCCGCCATTCATCTCATCGCGTGCCTCAGCGTATAATTTCTCCGCTGTCCAATTTTTAGTGTCGTCCGCCTTCGGCAAGATGCTGCACGCTGACAGACTCAGAACACAAGCGGCGACCAACACAGACAATTTTTTTTGCATAGCTCTTTGCAAGAAAGTTTTACCTAGATTCAACGAACGGCTGATTATAGCCGATGGGACTCACGTGATATTAACTCCTGCGCCGAATTCGGCGGAAATGCCTCTCGACCCCGACCTGGATGCGCTTTTAGACGATGAGCTCGAGGGCGGGTTCGACCTTGCCGCGGGTCCAGACCTGTCGCCGATCACCCTGCAGCTCGATCCCGCCGCTTGCGGCCAGCGCCTCGACAAGGTGGTGGCCGGCCTGGTGCCGCAGTTCTCGCGCAGCCGCCTGCAGCTCTGGTTCGACGGCGGCTTCGTCAAGGTCGACGGCAAGCCCGCGCGCGGCAAGGACACGGCCTACGGCGACGAGACCATCGTCATCGAGCCGCAGGCGGCGCCGGAAGACACCGCCTTCGCACCCGAAGCGATGGAACTGAACATCGTCTACGAAGACGACGACATCCTGGTCATCAACAAGCCGGCAGGGCTGGTGGTACACCCGGGCGCCGGCAACTGGTCGGGCACGCTGCTCAACGGCTTGCTGCACCATTGCCCGCAACTGGTGGGCGTACCGCGCGCCGGCATCGTGCACCGCCTCGACAAAGATACGAGCGGCCTGATGGTGGTCGGCAAGACCCTGGCCGCCCAGACCGACCTGGTGCGCCAGCTGCAGGCGCGCAGCGTCAAGCGCGAGTATTTCGCGCTGGTCTGGGGAACCCCGCAACTGTCCGGCACCATCAATGCATCAATGGGCCGCCATCCGCGCGACCGCGTCAAGATGGCGGTGTCCACCGGCATGTTCGGCAAGCCGGCCATCACCCACTACCAGCGCGTTGCCGTGGGCAGCCTGGACCGTCGTCCGGTGACGCTGGTGCGCTGCAGCCTGGAGACCGGCCGCACCCACCAGATCCGCGTCCACATGCAGCACCTGGGCTTTGCGCTGGTGGGCGATTCGGTGTACGGCAAGCAGCACCTGGTGCCGGTGTTCCACCGCCAGGCGCTGCAGGCGCGCCGCCTCGGCCTGGTGCACCCGGCCACAGGCGAAGCCTGCGAGTGGACCGTGCCGCTGGCCGCCGATTTCGCCGAGCTGATCGCGAAGGCCGGCATCGACGAGCCGGGCGACGAGAACGACAGCGAAGCCGGCGAAGAGTGATGGAGCGGTCTGCGCTCGTATGGCCGGACTGGCCCGACCTGCCGCCGGGCATCGGCGCACTGGCGACCAGCCGCGACGGCGGCGTCAGCCGGGGGGCTTACGATGACGGCAAGGGCGGCGGCGGGCTGAACCTCGGCCTGCATTGCGGCGACGATCCCGATGCCGTGCGCCTCAATCGCGAACGCCTGCAAGAGTTCCTGCCGGGCCGTCCGGCCTGGATCGCACAGGTGCACGGCGCCGCCGTGGTCGACGCCTGCACGGTCGGCCCCGGCCAGCCGGTGCGCACCGGCGACGCCAGCATCGCGACGCAAGCGGGCGTGGTGTGCGCAATCCTCACCGCCGACTGCCTGCCGGTGCTGTTTGCAAGCCTCGACGGCAAGGTGGTGGGTGCGGCCCACGCCGGCTGGCGCGGGCTGGCCGCGGGTGTGCTGGGCGAAACCGTGCGCGCGATGCGCGCCGCCGGGGCAGGGGAGATTACCGCCTGGATGGGGCCGGCGATCGGGCCGGACGCCTTCGAGGTGGGCGAGGACGTGCGCGATGCCTTCCTGGCTGCGCTGCCCGGGCAGGCCACGCCGGCGGCGTTCAGGCCGAAATCTGACCAACCGGTAAAATTTTTGGCGGATATGCCGGCGCTGGCCCGCCTGATGCTGGCGCGCGACGGTGTGACGCGCGTCCATGGCGGCAATCTCTGCACCGCCAGCGCGCCGCAGCGTTTCTATTCTTACCGCCGTGACGGCATCACCGGCCGCCAGGGCAGTCTAATCTGGATCAAGTGATGTTGGCGGTACCGGGCGAGAATGTTCAGTCGCCGCCGCCGCCATCGCCGCCGTCGCAGCCGACATCATTCGCCCCGCAGTGCTTCGAGCCGGAGAATGCCGGAACGTTGTCGGCACCTGTGCCGGCTGCTGTCGCGGGCGTCGCCCGCCCTTGTGCTCGCTCATGCGCCTGCGCTTCGCGCCGCGCACGGCGCCGTTTCGACCCGGTCAGGTAGAAAACAATGGATAATGGCAGGGCGCAATAGAACACGAACGTCATCATGCCGTGTACCAGGCTCGGTTCGGTCGCTGCCATCAGGGCGACCACGTAAATCCAGGCAACGGCGACGATCCACATGCAGTTTCTCCCAAGCTAGTACACGAATAGTAAGCCCGATTCTAACTAACGGATGCCGACATGAACATGCCTGACCCCCAAGCTTTTGCCGCCTCCTGGATGACCCAGATCACCGATCCGAGCCTGTGGCAGGGCTGGATGACGATGCCGACGGTGGCCCCTGGCGCCGGCGGCGCCAATCCACTGGCCGGCGTGCTGAAGGATTTCGGCGCCGGCATCGCTCCTGCCAAACTCGAAAGCATCCGTGACGATTATCTCAGGAAGGCTGGCCAGCTATGGCAAGACTTCCTCAGCGGCAAGTCGCCCGAGATCCACGACCGGCGCTTTTCCAGCTCGGAGTGGCGCGAGCACCCGCTTTCGAGCTTCTCGGCCGCGTCCTATCTGCTGAACTCGGAATTCATGCTGGCCCTGGCCGACGCCGTCGAGGCCAGCCCGCGCGATCGCCAGAAGATCCGTTTCACGGTCCAGCAGATGGTCGACGCCATGTCGCCGGCTAACTTCTTCGCCACCAATCCGGAAGCGCAGAAGAAGCTGATCGAGACCAAGGGCGAGAGCCTGACCACGGGCTTGGCCAATATGCTGTCCGACATGCAGAAGGGCCGCATCTCGCAGTCCGACGAGTCGGCCTTCGAAGTCGGCCGCAATGTCGGCACCGCGCCGGGCCAGGTGGTGTTCGAGAATGAACTGTTCCAGCTGATCCAGTACACCCCGAGCACCCCGAGCGTGAAGGCGGTGCCGCTGTTGATGATTCCGCCGTGCATCAACAAGTTTTATATCCTCGACCTGCAGCCGGAGAATTCGCTGGTGCGCTACGTGGTGGAGCAGGGCAATACCGTGTTCATGGTCTCGTGGCGCAATCCGGACCGTTCGCTCGGCAACACCGGCTGGGACGATTACGTCGAGACTGGCGCCATCAAGGCGATCGAGGTGGTGCGCGAGATCACCGGGCAGGAAAAGACCCACGTGTTCGGCTTCTGCGTCGGCGGGACCATCGCCGCCACCGCGCTGGCGGTGCTGGCGGCGCGCGGCCAGCAGCCGGCCGCCAGCCTGTCGCTGCTCACCACGCTGCTCGACTTCCAGGACACCGGCGTGCTCGAAGTCTTCGTCGACGAAGCCCAGGTGGCGCAGCGCGAGCAGAAACTGGCGAACGGCGGCCTGATGCCGGGCCGCGACCTGGCCACCACCTTCTCGGCCCTGCGCCCGAACGACCTGGTATGGAACTACGTCCAGCAGAACTACCTCAAGGGCAAGGAACCGCCAGCCTTCGACCTGCTGTACTGGAACGCCGACAGCACCAACCTGCCGGGCCCGATGTTCTGCTGGTACCTGCGCAACACCTACCTGGAGAACAAGCTCAAGCAGCCGGGCGCGCTCACCGTCTGCGGCGTGCCTGTGGACCTGGGCAAGATCGACTGCCCGGTCTTCCTGTACGGCTCCAAGGAAGACCACATCGTCCCGTGGGAAGCCGCCTTTGCGTCGATGGACCTGCTCAACCCCAAGAACCCGAAGGCCAACCGCTACGTGCTGGGCGCGTCGGGCCACATCGCGGGCGTGATCAATCCGGCCTCGAAGAACAAGCGCAGCTACTGGGTCAACGAAAAGACCGGCAAGGCGCGCCCGAAGACGGCCGCGGCCTGGTTCGAAGGCGCCACCGAGCAGAAGGGCAGCTGGTGGCCGGAGTGGGCCAAATTCCTGGCGCAGAACGGCGGCGCCGACGTGCCGGCGCCTGCCGCATTCGGAAACGCGCGCTACCAGCCGACCGAGCCGGCGCCTGGCCGCTACGTCAAGGCCAGGGCTGACTGAGCCGTACGGCGGGCGGTGTCTTAACCCGCTGTACATATCAGAATTGCCACGGAAGTTTGTAGTCTAATAATTGCTGCACCTGCGCGCGGGTCGTGGTATGGTGTTGGCCTATACGTCCCGTCGGGCAACATTCGCCCCGGCGTTTTTGCTAAATAATCAAAGAAAAATAGCTTGCGGTTACCGCTGCCGCGACGCACAACGAAGAGACACGAGATGAGCAGTGTGAAGAAGAGTACCGAGCGCCTGATTAAGAAATACCCGAACCGCCGTCTGTACGACACCCAGACCAGTTCTTACATCACCTTGACCGACGTGAAGCAGCTGGTGCTCGACGCCGACGAATTCACTGTTGTCGACGCCAAGTCCAACGAAGACCTGACCCGCAGCATCCTGCTCCAGATCATCCTGGAAGAGGAGGCCAACGGTGTGCCGATGTTCTCCAGCTCGGTGCTGGCCCAGATCATTCGTTACTACGGCCATGCCATGCAGGGCATGATGGGTTCCTACCTCGAGAAGAACGTGCAGGCGTTCACCGACATCCAAAACAAGTTCACCAGCAACGCCGCCGGCGCCCTGGAGGGCAAGCCCTTCAGCCCGGAAATGTGGACCCAGTTCATGAACGTCCAGGGCCCGATGATGCAGGGCATGATGAACAACTACATCGACCAGTCGAAAAACCTGTTCCTGCAGATGCAGGAACAGATGCAGAACCAGAGCAAGACCTTGTTCGGCGCCTTCCCCTTCCCGGGCATGACGCCACCGCCGACCGACAAGAAGTAAATATTAAGTCAATAAGAAGTCGTCTTTTCGAGACAGTCGCCGGCCCCGTAGTGCGTTTGCGTGGGCCGGCGAACATCCCCGCCGGTAGCACTGGCGCACCCTGTTCGGGTACAATCGCGGATTGCCCAGCTTCTTTGTCGTCCGCCCATGACCGAACTTCGCCGTAATCCTTCCTCAGCCAACACCGCAGCCACCCCGGCCGCACCCGCCGCCCCGTCGCTCGTCATCCCGAGTCCGGCCGCCGGCACGGTCGCGCCCAAGGTCGGCTTCGTGTCGCTCGGCTGCCCGAAGGCGCTGGTCGATTCCGAGCAGATCCTGACCCAGCTGCGCGCGGAGGGTTACCAGACCGCCAATTCCTACGACGGCGCCGACCTGGTGATCGTCAACACCTGCGGCTTCATCGACGCCGCCGTGCAGGAATCGCTCGATGCGATCGGCGAGGCGCTGGCCGAAAACGGCAAGGTCATCGTCACCGGCTGCCTGGGCGCCAAGAAGGATGCGGCCGGCGACGACATCATCACCAAGGTGCACCCGAAGGTGCTGGCCGTGACCGGCCCGCACGCCGTGACCGAGGTGATGGAATCGGTGCACTTGCACCTGCCGAAGCCCCACGATCCTTTCGTGGACCTGGTGCCCGACCACGGCGTCAAGCTCACCCCGAAGCACTACGCCTACCTGAAGATCTCGGAAGGCTGCAACCACCGCTGCAGCTTCTGCATCATCCCGTCGATGCGCGGCGACCTGGTCTCGCGCCCGATCCACGAGGTGCTGAAGGAAGCCGAGAACCTGTTCAAGGCCGGCGTCAAGGAACTGCTCATCATCTCGCAGGACACCAGCGCCTACGGCGTCGACGTCAAGTTCCGTACCGGCTTCTGGAACGGCCGCCCGGTCAAGACCCACATGACCCAGCTCACTGAAGAACTGGGCAAGATGGCGCGCCAGTACGACGCCTGGGTGCGCATGCACTATGTCTACCCGTATCCGCACGTCGACCAGGTGATTCCGCTGATGGGCGACGGCCACGTGCTGCCTTACCTCGACATCCCGATGCAGCACGCTCACCCGGATGTGCTCAAGCGCATGAAGCGCCCGGCCAGCGGCGAGAAGAACCTCGACCGCATCCTGGCGTGGCGCCGCATGAACCCGGACCTGACCATCCGCTCCACGTTCATTGCCGGCTTCCCGGGCGAGACCGAGGAAGAATTCGAGTACCTGCTGGACTTCCTGCGCGAGGCGCAGATCGACCGCCTCGGCTGCTTCGCCTACTCGCCGGTGGAGGGCGCCACTGCCAACCTGCTGGATAACCCGGTGCCAGAAGCGGTGCGCGAAGAACGCCGTGCGCGCGTCATGCTGCTGCAGGAAGAAATCTCCCTCAAGCGCATGCAGGCCAAGGTCGGCAAGACCATGCGCGTGCTGGTCGACGAAGTCGGCGCCCGCGAAGCGATCGGCCGCACCGCCGCCGACGCCCCGGAGATCGACGGCGTGGTCCACATCAAGCGCGCGCTCCAGCCAGGCAAGGCCAAGCCGGCGGTCGGCCAGTTCATCGACGTGGTGATCACCAGGGCCGATGCCCACGACCTGTGGGCCACGGTGGCATGAAGAAGCAGCCCCAGACTGCCCTGATCCACAGCGATTACGAGGCGCCTGGCGGCTTCGACGCCTTCCCGCCAGCCGTGCACCGCGCTTCGACCGTCCTGTTCGAGAACGTGGCCGCGATGCGCTCCGGCCAGTGGAAGGACAAGACTTCCTACACCTACGGCCTGCATGGCACGCCGACCACTTTCACGCTGGAAGCGCGCCTGGCGCAAATCGAGGGCGGTAATCACTGCCTGCTGGCGCCTTCCGGCCTGTCGGCGATCGCGATGATCAACTTTGCCCTCTTGAAGAGTGGCGACGACGTGCTGTTGCCGGAGAACGTCTACAACCCGAACCGCGAACTCGGACGCTGGCTGTCGCAGGACTTCGGCGTGAGCGCGCGTTTCTACGATCCGATGATCGGGGCCGGCATTGCGGCGCTGATCCAGCCGAACACCAGGCTGGTCTGGGCCGAGGCCCCGGGGTCGGTGTCGATGGAAGTGGCGGACTTGCCAGCAATCTGCCGGGCCGCCAAAGCACGGGGCGTGCCGGTCGCGCTCGACAATACCTGGGCTGCCGGCCTGGCGCTGCGTGGCTTCGATGTCGGCGCCGACATCGTCATGCATGCGCTCACCAAATATCAGTCGGGCGGCGCCGACCTCCTGATGGGTGCAGTGATTACACGGGATCGCGCCTTGAACGACCATCTGGCGCAGGCGCACATGCGCCTCGGCCTGGGTGTCGGCGCCGACGACGCCTACCTGGTGATGCGCGGCCTGCCGACCATGAAGCTGCGCTTCGAGGCGCACGACGCGGGCGCACGCAAGGTGGCGGCGTGGCTGAAGGCCCGTCCCGAGATTAGCAAGGTGCTGCATCCGGCCTTCGAGGACTGTCCGGGGCACGAACACTGGCAGCGTGATTTCAAGGGTGCGGGCGGGCTGTTCTCGGTGCTGTTCGATCCGCGTTACACGGAAGAGCAGACTGACCGCTTCGTCGATGCCTTGACGCTGTTCGGCCTCGGCTACAGCTGGGGCGGTCCGAACAGCCTGGTGATGCCTTACCGAATCAGGGCGATCCGCAGCCGGTGGCAGGAAGAGGGCGTGCTGGTGCGTTTCAATATCGGGCTGGAAGAGACGGACGACCTCATTGCCGACATCGCGCAGGCGCTGGCGCGAATGTGACGTGGGCGGCACCGCCGCCCACCGTACGACAATCACATTACGGCATTGCCCGATTATTGTTCAGATCCAGGAAGCCGCGAATGATGCGGTAAGCCGCCCACAGCCAGGCTGCGCCCCAGACGACCACGGCGATCGGAATGCCGATGATGGTCACCGCGAGCACCCATGCAACGATCGACCACACCAGGTACCACCAGAACGAGCGGATCATCCAGCTGTGGTGCGAATAGACGATGGTGCCCTGGGTCTCCGGGCGCTTGACGTAGTTGACGATCAGCACCAGGATCGACAGCAGGCCGGCCGAGAACAGGAAGGTGAGGGCGTGTGCGACGTACAGGATGCGCGCGAACTGCTTGGCGTCCTCGGTTCCGCGATCCATTACCAGGTCTTGCGACATCAGTTTTCTCCTTCAAGGGGAACACGGGAACGCCCGTACGCGACACATTGTAGCAGCGAGTGCTGCCGTTTTGCCAACATGAGGGCCCCCGGCCTTTTCTTCAAGACCGGCCCGTCCCTTTACCCCAGCTGCGACTCGACCCAGGCCACCAGCCGCCCGGCATCCATGGCGCCCGACTGCCTTGCCACCTCGCGCCCGCCGCGGAACAGGGCCAGCGTGGGAATGCTGCGGATCGCAAACTGCGCGGCCAGGTCCTGGCTGCGCTCGGTGTCCACTTTCAGCAGGCGCACCCTCGGCTCGAGGCGCTGCGCCGCCTGCGCGTAATGCGGCGCCATCATCTTGCAGGGGCCGCACCATTCGGCCCAGAAATCGACCAGCACCGGCAGCTCGCTGCGCGACACGTGTTTGGTGAAGCGGGCGCTGTCCACGTCCAGCGGACGGCCCGTGAACAAGGGCTGGGCGCACTTGCCGCAGACGGGGGCATCGTTGAGACGCTCGGCCGCCAGCCGGTTCACCGCATCGCATTGCGGGCAGACGACATGGATCGGGTCGCTCATTGTTTTCTCCTCTGTTCAACATGTTGGCGACCATTGTAAGTCGATCATCCCGCGTCTGCAGGCATGCGCCGCCGTTACCCCGCATTCCGTAGAATCGGGTCATTGCCATTTTTACCAGACCAATGACCGCTCAAGCAAGAGTTGAAGGAAACGCACCCGGCCGTCTGCTGGTCGGCTGCGCCGGCTGGAGCCTGCCCAAGGCCGAAGCCGCCCACTTTCCCGTCGAGGACAGCCACCTCGAGCGCTACGCCGCCGTGTTCCCGGCGGTGGAGATCAACTCGTCCTTCTATCGTCCGCACCGCGCGGCGACCTACGCCAAGTGGGCCGGCTGCACGCCCGACGATTTCCGTTTCGCGGTGAAGGTGCCGCGCGCCATCAGCCACGATGCGCGCCTCGAAAACGTCGAGCAGCAGTTGGTGCAATTCGCGGCCGAGGTCGGTGAGTTGGGCGAGAAGCTGGGCTGCCTGCTGGTACAGCTGCCCCCCAAATTCGGTTTCGTCGACGAGACGGCGCGCCTGTTCTTCCGCCAGTTGCACGCCATCGTCGGCTGCGCGGTGGCCTTCGAGGCCCGGCATCCGACCTGGTTCTCGGAAGCGGCCACCGCACTGCTGATGGAGAGCGGCGTGGCGCGGGTGATCGCCGACCCGGCGGCCGGCCAGCCGGGCCCGCACGTCCCGACCAGCACCAGCATCGTCTATGTGCGCCTGCACGGGACGCCACGCATTTATTATTCGCGCTATTCGCCCGAATACGTCGAATCGGTGCGCCGCGAACTGGCGCGGCAGGCTGCCGCGGGCCGTACCTGCTGGTGCATCTTCGATAACACCGCGGCGGGTGAGGCCGTGCCGAATGCGCTGCAGCTGCTGCATGGCCTGGACGGGCAGCCATTGGACGAGGCCGCGATCCTGTCGCCGCCGTGGTGACGGCCACCTTCCGCTTCTACGACGGACTGGGCGACTTCCTGCCGCGCGCGCGGCGCGGGCGCGCATTCAGCACTGCCTGCGCGCGCGAGGCCACGGTCAAGCACATGATCGAGGCGCTCGGCGTGCCGCATACCGAGGTCGAGCTGGTGCTGGTGAACGGCGAATCGAGCGGCTTCGGGCGCTTGCTGCGCGAAGGAGACCGGGTAGCGGCGTATCCGGCCTTCGGCCTGCTGGACGTGCGTCCATTGCAGTGTCTCCGTACGTGGCCCGAAGAGCGCCTGCGTTTCGTCGCCGACGCCCACCTGGGCGCTCTGGCGCGACTGCTGCGCATGGCCGGCTACGATACGCTGTACGACAACGGCTACCACGACGACGAGATCGAGCGCATTGCCCGCGAGGAGGCCCGGGTGCTGCTCACCCGCGACCGCGAGCTGCTCAAGCGCCGGACCGTGGAACTCGGCTGCTACCTGCATGCCCTTGACCCGACGGAACAGTTGGGTGAACTGTTTGCGCGCTTGCGCCTCGGCGCCGGCATGCGTCCTTTCTCGCTGTGCCTGCGCTGTAACCTGCCGCTGAGGCCGGTAGCGAAGGACGATGTGCTCGATCGCCTGCCTCCTCGGGTGGCCGCCAGCCACGAGGAGTTCACCCTCTGCGACAATTGCGGCCGGGTTTACTGGAAGGGCTCGCACCATGCGCGCATGCAGGGGCTTCTGGAAGACGTGGCGGCGCCTGCGGCTGATGTAAAATTGCCGTCGACCCCAGACTCCCATCCTTGACCAGCGTGAGCGACGCCGTTTCGCCGTTTCCTTTCCCCGTCCGCATCGAGTGCCCGCCCGGCGCCTGCGTGTGCGAGCGCGAGCGTGTCATGGCCGACCCGCGGGCCGACCACCGGCCGCTGGCGTTGACCCGCCAACAGGAGCAGAAGCTGTGCGAGCGCATCGAGCGCATCGACACCTATGACGACCTGAAGCACGTCCAGGCGCTGATCCGGAAAAACATCGGCGCCGAGCTGCGCATCGAGCCGGGCCCGAACGAGGTGCGGTCGGTGCGCGGCATCATCGTCGTGCTGGAAGAGAAGCCGGGATTGTGCAAGAAGGCGCGGCAATCGGTGCCCGCGGCGGTGCGGCGCTGCCTGAACGCGCGGCCCGAGATCGCCTATGCGCTGCTCGACGCCCACGACTTGTTCGGCTCCCGCGGCTAGCCCTCGCGCACGCGATCCGCTTGGCTCTTATACAATATGGACGAGGCGGCAACAGCCGCGTGTCGCGTTATCAGGAGAAGAACCATGTCGGGTTACAGCATCAATATCGAAGAGAAAACGCTTGCCGGAAATAACTTCCGCGAAGTGCTCTACACCACGCAGCGCAGCCAGCTGGTCATCATGACCTTGCAGCCGGGCGAAGAGATCGGCATGGAGCACCATGAAGGCCACGACCAGTTCATCCGGGTCGAAGCGGGTGAGGGTGTGGCGATCCTGGACGGCGAGAAGCACGCGCTGGAAGACGGCGTCGCGGTGGTGATCCCGGCCGGCACCGAGCACAATGTCATCAATACCTCGCAGACCGAGCCGATGCGCCTGTACACGCTGTACACGCCGCCGGAGCACCCGGATGGCATCGTCCACGCCACCAAGCATGATGCGGACGAGTACGAGAAGCACCACCACGGGCACTGATCCCACCCTGGGCAAGTGGGGGCTAAGAAAAGCCGGCCTTGCTGCCGGCTTCGATACCCGCTCGCCTCAGCGGCGGCGGTAGTGGAGCGGGAAGCGGGTACCGACGTGCCCACCCCAGCGTCCGTGGCGGTGGTGTCCCCAGCCGCTGCCGAAGTTGAAGCCGAGGCCGATCGTGACCGGCGGGTAGTAATAGCGCGGCTGGTACACCGGCTCCGGCACGTATACCGGCTGCGGCTGGTATACATAGGCCGGACGCTGCTGCACATACACCGGCTGTTCCTGCACATAGATCGGCTGTTGAGACGCCGGCGCCGGGCTGTAGGTCGTGGTGGCCCCGGTGTCACCGGCAGCCGCTGCGCGGGCGCCAGTGCCCAGCGGTACCGGTGTCACCGACACCACTTGCCACTGGCTCGGATCGCCCGAGCGCGGGTAGGCCTGGCTGCCGTAATAATTCGGGCCGGGCGCGGCGCAACCGGCCAGTACGGCCAGCGACGCGGTAACGAAAATAAGTTTTTTCATGGCGGTCCTCCTGATTCAGCCATGATAAGAAAACCCGGCGCAAATTCTGCGCGGAATTACAACTCCTTACAAACGGCAGCAGCATCCTATACCAGCAGCGAGGTGAGCTCTCCCAGCGGCACGGCGGCAGCCAGGGCTTGGCAGCCGGCGTCGTTCGGATGCAGCCAGTCACGGCTGTTATACGCGCTGCGCAGCCGCGTCGGCGCCGCCGGGTCGCGCAGCACCATGTCCCAGTCGATCAGGGTGTCGAATTCGTTCGCCGAGCGCAGCCAGCCGTTCACCTGCTGGCGTACCGCTTCGCGCGCCGCCGTGTAGTAGACGAATCCTAGCATCGGCGGCAAGGTGGCGCCGAGCGCCGCCAGGCCGCGTGCGTGCGCACGTGCGATCAGCTGGCGGTAACCGGCAATCAGGTCGTCGCGCATTTCGCTCAGCGCCGTGCCGGAGGCGTAGACGATGTCGTTGATGCCGATCGCCGCGATCACGGCGCGCACGCCGGGCGTCGCCAGCACGTCGCGGTCGAAGCGTTCCAGCACGTCGTTCCCGGCCAGCAGCGCATCCGGATGGTCCAGCAGCAGGCGGTTGCCGGCAATGCCGCGGTTGACGACGCCGATCCGGCCCGCGCTGCCGAGTTCCGCCTGCAGCCTGCGCGCCAGGTAGTCGGGCCAGCGACGGCTCTGGTTCCCCGTGCTGCCCTGGCCATCGGTGATCGAATCGCCGATGGCGACCACGCAGGGCGCACCGCCATCGACATCGACCTCGCTCAGGAAGGGCCAGGACGCAAGCGACCGTGACAGTGTGAACGTGGTGTTGGCCGTGAAGTTGCCGGCGGTGGACACGTAGTTCGTTTGCCAGGAATCCCGGTGGATCGTGGTGGCGTACACGGTACCCGGGAAATACAGGCTGATTGCCAGGTCGGCGAAGGCCGGGATCTGGAAGAACACCGGGTCGGAGACCACCGGGGTGCCGGGCTGGATGGTGACCGCGCTGCGGCCACCGAAGGTCAGGGCACGGTTCGATCCCGCAACGACGGCCTGCCCCGCGCTGCGCAGGCCGATCTGTGCGGCGCCGATGGTCAGCGGCGTGCGGCCCATCTCGTTGGTCAGGCGCACCCGCACGCGGTTGCCGCCGATGCTGGCGCGTACGATCATGCGCAGCGTTTGTGCGCTGAAACTCATCGTGCTCGCGGACGGCGGCGGGCCCGCGGGCGCGCATCCCCAGGTAGCGCACCAGCCGTCGGTGCGCCTTGTCTGCGCGGATGCGGAATCCGGCGCCAGCGCCGCCGTTCCGGCAAGTGTGCCGGCCAGTGCGGGAACGCCGCGCAGGAATTGCCGGCGTCCATGGCGCAGCGCGTCCCCATTGCGCGCCGAATCGTGAGGATTGGAAAGGGATGAAGACGACGTGCCGAAAGCCGGGTTGGACATGGCATGCTCCTGTCGAATGAGGTGCAACCGCGGCGCGGCCGCATCACTAACATAGACCAGCAGCGCCGCTCATCCAATCGTGCATCTCACATCTTTTGCGCTGGCTCGTACTTGTGCGCTGAACTTACGGAACAGAGGAAACTTATGCGAAACGCGACGGTTCGCCTCCGCATGAAGTTTCGTATTGAAATCGCATATCGCCCGTCAATCCAGGCGGTATGCAAGTTTTACTGTAGGATATTCATCAGGCCGTCGAGGCCGCAGAAGTTCAGGGCAACGGCCGCCTGCGCGCGCACCACCGGCTTGGCGCGAAAGGCCACCGACAGGCCGGCAATGCCCATCATCTTCAGGTCATTGGCGCCGTCGCCCATCACGATGGCCTGAGCCGGATCGATGCCAAGCTCCTTGCAGACGCGCTGCACGGTACGCCTCTTTTCTTCCGCGTCGACAATGCCGCCGAGCACGCGGCCGGTCAGCTTGCCATCCGCCACTTCGAGCACGTTGGCGTGGGTGAAGTCGAGCGACAGGCGCCCTTTCAACCGGTCGGTGAAGAAGGTAAAGCCGCCCGACACCAGCAGGGTCTTCAGGCCGGCCGCCTGCACCGCCTGCAGCATGGCTTCGCCGCCCAGCGAGATGCGCAGGCGTTCGTCGTAGACGCGCTGCAGCGCGCCGGCGTCGAGGCCCTCGAGCAGCGCCACGCGGCGCGTCAGGCTGGCCGCGAAATCGAGCTCGCCGCGCATCGCGGCCTCGGTGATCTCGGCCACCTGCGGCTTGAGGCCTTGCATGTCCGCGATCTCGTCGATGCACTCGATGGTGATCAGGGTCGAATCCATGTCCATGGCCACCAGCCCGAAGTCGCGCAGCGTGCGGCCGGCCTCGATGAAGCAGGCATCGACCTGGGCGGCGTAGGCCGCGGCGTCGATGCGCTCCTTGAGTTCGTTTGAGAACGGCACATCCTCGCAGCGGATGGCATGGTCGCCGAGGCGGGTGACGCGCGCCGGTGCAGCCAGTGCGGCCAGGCCGTCGAGTGTTTGGAACGAGGCCTGCGGCCCCTGGAGCACCAGGTTCATGGTCATGGAATCAATGGGAAACTAGGCGAGAAGCTGTTTGATGGTCTGTTTTACCTGCGTCACGCGGGCCGCCAGGTCGGGCATGCTGGCGCTGATGCGCAGCTTGTCCTGGCCGGCCAGCTTGATGTGGCGGTTCTTCTGGATCAGCGTGATGATCTTGATCGGGTCGATCGGCGGCTTCTCCATGAACTGCAGGTTGGCCGCTTCGCCATGGGCGTCGATCTTGACGATGCCGACCGACTTGGCGGCGATGCGCAGGCGATGGGTCTCGATCAGCGCCTTCACCGGTTCCGGCAGCTTGCCGAAGCGGTCGATCAGTTCCTCCTGCATGCCGTCGATCTTGTCCTGGCTTTCGCAGTTGGCCAGGCGCTTGTAGATCGACAGGCGCTCGTGCACGTCGCCGCAGTAGTCCGACGGCAGCAGGGCCGGCACATGCAGGTTGATCTCGGTGGTGGAAGACAGCGGCGCGGCCAGGTCGGGCTCCTTGCCCGCCTTGAGCGAGCGCACCGCCTCGTTCAGCATGTCGGAATACAGCTGGAACCCGACTTCCAGCATCTCGCCGGACTGGTTCTCGCCCAGCACCTCGCCGGCGCCGCGGATCTCCAGGTCGTGCATCGCCAGGTAGAAGCCGCTGCCCAGTTCTTCCATCGCCTGGATCGCGTCCAGGCGGCGCTGCGCCTGCTTGGTCAGGCCGGATACATCGCTGACCAACAGGTAGGCATAGGCCTGGTGGTGCGAACGGCCGACGCGCCCGCGCAGCTGGTGCAGCTGGGCCAGGCCGAAGCGGTCGGCGCGGTGCATGATGATGGTGTTCGCGGTCGGCACGTCGATGCCGGTTTCGATGATGGTGGTGCACAGCAGGATGTTGTAGCGCTGTGCGACGAAATCGCGCATGACCTTTTCCAGGTCGCGCTCGTGCATCTGGCCGTGCGCCACGCCGATGCGCGCTTCCGGCAGCAGCTCTTGCAGCGTCGCGCGGCGGTTCTCGATGGTCTCGACCTCGTTGTGCAGGAAGTAGATCTGGCCGCCGCGCTTCAGTTCGCGCAGGCAGGCTTCGCGGATGACGGATCCGTCTTCGCTGCGGACAAAAGTCTTGATCGCCAGGCGTTTCTGCGGCGCGGTGGCGATGATCGAGAAGTCGCGCAGGCCTTCCAGCGCCATGCCGAGGGTGCGCGGGATCGGGGTCGCGGTCAGCGTGAGCACGTCGACCTCGGCGCGCAGGGCCTTCAGCGCTTCTTTCTGGCGCACCCCGAAGCGGTGTTCCTCGTCGATGATCACCAGGCCCAGGCGAGTGAACTTGACGTCGGGCGAGAGCAGCTTGTGGGTGCCGATCACGATGTCGAGGGTGCCGTCGGCCATGCCCTTGATCGCGTTGTTGATTTCCTTGCCGGTGCGGAAGCGCGACAGCTCGGCGATCTTCACAGGCCAGTCGGCGAAGCGGTCGGCGAAGGTCTGTGCATGCTGTTCGGCCAGCAGCGTGGTCGGCGCCAGGATGGCGACCTGCTTGCCGCCCATGACGGCGATGAAGGCGGCGCGCAGCGCGACCTCCGTCTTGCCGAAACCGACGTCGCCGCACACCAGGCGGTCCATCGGGCGCCCCGAGGTCATGTCCTTGATGACGTTGTGGATGGCCTCGGCCTGGTCCGGCGTTTCGTCGAAACCGAAGCTGCCGGCGAAGTTCTCGTAGTCGATGTTTGAGTATTCGAAAGCGTGGCCCTGGCGCGCGGCGCGGCGCGCGTACAGGTTGAGCAATTCGGCGGCGGTGTCGCGCACCTGCTCGGCGGCCTTTCTCTTGGCCTTGTCCCACTGGCCGGAGCCGAGCGCGTGCAGCGGCGCGTCTTCGGGCGAGGTGCCGGAGTAGCGCGAGATCACATGCAGTTGCGAGACCGGGACGTAGAGCTTGGTCTCCTTGGCGTATTCCAGGTGCAGGAACTCGGTCTCGCCTTCGCCCAGGTCCATGCTCATCAGGCCCATGTAGCGGCCGATGCCGTGGTTGATGTGGACCACCGGGTCGCCGATCTTCAGCTCCGACAGGTCGCGCACCATCGATTCAACCTGGCTGGTGGCTTCTTGCTTCTTCTTGCCGGCGCGCCGGCCCGAGCCCGCGTACAGCTCGGTCTCGGTGACGAAGACCAGGTGGCCGGCAGCGTCCTCGATCAGTTCGAAGCCAGCCTGCAGCGGCGCCACGCCCAGCGCCAGCCTGGCGTCGGTGGCACGGAAGCCCCCGAAGCCTTCGACCGGCACCAGCTCGAGCCCGTATTCGTGGAAGTACTGCTGCAGGGTTTCGCGGCGGCCGGCGGAATCGGCGACGATCATTACGCGCGCATCCTGGCGCGCCAGGTAGGCCCGCAGGCTGCTGAGTGGATCGTCGAGGCGGCGGTTGACCGCGATGTCGGGGATCGGCGCCGACAGCTCGGAGGCTGGGGCGGCCGGGTCCTTGCCGATGGTCCAGCGCCCGTGCGGCTTGGCGCAGGTGAAGAACTGCTCGGCGCCCAGGAACAGCTCGCGCGGTTCGAGGATCGGCCGTTCGCGGTCGCTCTTGAGGAATTTGTAGCGCGACTCGGTATCGAGCCAGAAGCGCTGGATCGCCGCTTCGATGTCGCCGACCAGGGCCAGCGTGGTGTCTTGCGGCAGGTAGTCGAACAGGGTCGCGGTCTCGTCGAAGAACAGCGGCAGGTAATACTCGATGCCGGCCGAGGCGATGCCGTTGCCGATATCGCGGTAGATCGGCGAGCGCGAAGGATCGCCCTCGAAACGCTCGCGCCAGCGGCCGCGGAAGGCGGTGCGTGCCGCTTCGTCCATCGGGAACTCGCGGCCCGGCAGCAAGCGCACTTCCTTGACGGGGTACAACGAGCGCTGCGTATCGGCGTCGAAGGTACGGATCGATTCGATCTCGTCGCCGAACAGGTCGAGGCGATAGGGCAGCACCGAACCCATCGGGAACAGGTCGATCAGGCCGCCGCGCACCGAGTATTCGCCCGGCGACATGACCTGCGATACATGCGTATAACCGGCGAGGGTTAGCTGGGCCTTGAGCTTCGCTTCGTCGAGGCGTTCGCCCTGGCGGAAGAAGAAGGTGTAGGCCGCCAGGAAGGAGGGCGGGGCCAGCCGCACCAGCGCGGTGGTGGCCGGCACCACCAGTACGTCGCACTGGCCGTTGCGGATCTCGTGCAGCGTGGCCAGGCGTTCGGACACCAGGTCCTGGTGCGGCGAGAACGCGTCGTAGGGCAGGGTTTCCCAGTCGGGCAGCAGGTGGCATGCCAGTCGCCCGCCGGCGAACCAGGGAATCTCGTCGAGCAGGCGCTGGCCGTCGCTGGCATTGGCCACGATGACCGTAAGGATTTGCTGCTTGTCCTTCAGCGCGAGCGCGGCGGTGGCGAGCGCATAGGCATCGCTTGAGCCGTGCAGGGCGGGAAGGGCGAAACGGGTTCCTGGCTTGGGAAGATTTTTCTTGAGATCGAAGGGCATTGAGCGCGCAGTGACGTTCGCAACAGTGACCGTGCATTATAGACGAATGGCTGCTGCGCCGCCGGGCGGCTCGGGCTGCACCAGGGGTTGGCGCGATGGGCCTGGCCAGCGCGCGATAGTGGCGAATCTACAACGAGCGAGGCAAACGGCAGAGCAGAATAAGGACAGCCCGGCTGCGACCGGGCTGCGCGGCCGGGTGTCCGGCCAGAAAAGAGCAGAGCCCGCAACAGCCGCTCAGCGGCCGGTGCCCGAGGTTGACGAACTGGTGGCCGGCGGCGTGGTGGTGGTGGCCGGCGGCGTGGTAGTGGCCGGGGTGGCCAGGTCGTTCGTCGTCCCGGTGTTGGTGCCGCTCTGGCCCGACGGGCTGCTGGTGCCGGTGGCGCCGGTGCCCATCGACGAGCCGGAGCTGGTCGAGTCGGTGGTGGTGTCGGGGGTGGTGCAGGCTGCCAGCGACAGCGCCATGATGCCGCCCAGCAGTGCAGTTTGGATCTTGCTCATTCGAATTCTCCTCGGTATTCATGTGGATGGGTCAGGCCATCATGCGAGGTGCGCGTTATGCGGAAAATAGGAACAGGGCGTCAGTCGATGTAGGACCGTGCGTACATACTTAACCGCGTGGCCCGACAGTAGGTCAGGCAGCCATCTCCTCATGGCTCAGCAGCCATGCCAGCAGGGCGTCCGACGCCAAGGGGCGGCTGTAGAAATAGCCCTGGCCCTTGGCGCAGCTCAGCGTGCGTACGACCTCGGCCTGCGACGCCGTCTCGATGCCTTCGGCCACGGTCTTCATGCCCAGGCTCTGCGCCACCTTGACGGTGGCGTCGATCAGCACGCGGTGATGGTGGCTGGTGTCGGCCTGGCTGACGAAGGAGCGGTCGATCTTGACCGTGTCCACCGGCAGCAGGTGCAGGCTGGACAGCGAGGAATAGCCGGTGCCGAAATCGTCGAGCGCCAGCTGGATGCCGAGCGCCTTCAGTTCGTGCAGGCGCTGCTGGATGCCCTGGTCCTGCGCCGCCAGGCTCTCGGTGATCTCGAGCTGGAGCTGCTCGGGCGGCATGCCGGTCACTTGCAGGACACGGCGCACGCTGTCGATCCAGCCCGGCTGCCCGAGCTGGGCGCGCGACAGGTTCACCGCGATCAGGCGCGGCGCGCCGCTTCCCAGGCGGGCGCGCCAGTCCATGAAGTCGCGGCAGGAACGTTCGAGTACGAAGTCGCCCACGGCACCGATCAGGCCGCACTCTTCGGCCACGGTGATGAACTCGATCGGCGGCACGATGCCGCGTACCGGATGACGCCAGCGCACCAGGGCCTCGACGCCGGCGGCGTGGTCGGTGCCGCCATCCGGCCGCAGGCCGACCACCGGCTGGTACACGACGAACAGCTGTTCCTCGGCCAGCGCCTGGCGCAGCTCGGCCTCGATGCCGGCACGGTGTTCGGCGCGTTCGCGCATCGAGGCCTCAAACACCAGGTGGCGTGCGCCGCCGGCGCGCTTGGCTTCGACCATGGCGATGCCGGCGTCGCGCAGGATCTCGTCGGCGTCGCGAGCGCCCTCGTGTTCGCCCGCGGCGCCCCAGGCCAGCCCGAGGCTGGTGCCGCACACGACCTCGGTGCCGTGTACGCGGTAGGGGCGCGCCAGCGCATCGAGGATGCGTCCGGCGACGCGCTCGGCGTCGTCGCGCGAACGCATCCCGTCGAGCACCACGACGAATTCGTCGCCGCCCACGCGCGCGGCCAGCTGGCCGCTGCCGCTGGCGGTGTCGATGCGGTCGTTCGGCGGGCGCAGCGCGCCGCGGATGCGGTCGGCGATTTGCACCAGCAATTCGTCGCCGGCGGCCTGGCCGAGGGTGTCGTTGATCTGGCGGAAGCGGTCGCAGTTCATGAACAGCACGGCGAACTGGCCGGCCGAGTGCGGCCGCGCCACCAGGTGCTGGAGCTGCTCGCGCACTGCTTCGCGGTTCGGCATGCGCGTGAGCGCGTCGGTGCGGGCGGCGTTGCGCAGGCGGCGCACCAGGGTGTCCTGTTCGCGCTGCACTTCGTGGGTGACGTCGCTGACGACCGCCATCAGGCGCTCGGCGTCGAGCTTCATCAGGCTGATCGCAAGTACCTGCGGGCTGCCCGAGGTCAGCTCGAGCGGCAGCGGCGCACGCATGCCTTCGCAGATGACGCCGGAAGGCTCGTCGAACGCGGCGGCGAGGGCTGGCAGCTGGGGCGCGATCGGGTCCAGCACGGCGTAAAGGTTGTCCAGGCCGGTGTCGCGCGCGATCGGCATCAAGAGGTTCGAGGCCATCGGATTGAGCATGTCGACCGTGCCGTCCGGCGCGATCTGGGCCAGCCCGATCGGCGCGCGGTACAGGAACTGCACCAGGGCTTCGTAGGCGGCGTTCGGATCAGGCTGCAACGCGGCCTCCATCATTGTCCTGGGCCCCGTGCAGTGGTGCGGCGGCCATCTCGGGGCGCCAGCGTTCGACGCGGTTGCGGCCGGCGCGCTTGGCGGCGTACAGGGCCTGGTCGGCGCGCTTGAGCAGCAGGTCGATGCCTCCTTCGCCGTCGTCCAGGCTGGCGATGCCGGCGCTGACGGTGTACTGGATGCGTGCGCCTTCGAAGTGGACCACCTGCGAGGCCACGCTGGCGCGCAGGCGTTCCGCCACCACGGCTGCGCGCGGCAGGTCGGTGGACGGCAGCAGTACCGCGAATTCCTCGCCGCCGATGCGTGCGACGACGTCGACCGCGCGGAAGGTCTCGCCCAGTACCGCCGCCAGGTGCTGCAGCACGGCGTCGCCGCCCGGGTGGCCATGGCGGTCGTTGATGGCCTTGAAGTGGTCGGCGTCGAGCACGATCACGGCGGTCGGGCGCGGCACGATGTTGCTGCGGCTGAGTTCCTGCTCGGCCGCCTCGAAGAAGGCGCGCCGGTTGGCCAGGCCGGTAAGGTAGTCGCCGAAGGCTTCGCGCCGGCGCCGCTCGGTGGCTTCGCGCTTGTCGGTGATGTCGCGCAGGATCAGGCAGTAGGCCGGGCCGTCCGCCTCCAGGCCGCCCGGCGGCTCGCGTTCGGGCAGGGGGGCGATCAGGGCGCTGCCCCAGAAGCCGCTGCCGTCGGCGCGCATGCGCCTGCCTTCGTCGAGGCTCCAGCCATCGCGTTCGGCATCGCGCAGGCGGTCGAGCAGGTGCTCGGGGGTCATCGCGTCGAGCGGATAGAAGACCGAATAGGGCCGGCCCACCACCTCCTGGCCGAAGCCGGTGACACGGCCGATGCTGGGGTTCCACTCGGTGACGGCGCCGGCGGCGTCCAGGCCGACCAGGGCGTAATCGGTGATGCCGGTCAGGATGGCGTTGAACCAGGCGTCGTTCTGGCGCAGCTGGCGGTCGCGCCTTACCTGCAGCGTGACGTCGTCGATCACCGCCATGATGCGCCGGGCGTCGAGCTTGAGCAGGGTGACCGCCAGGATCTGCGGCACCCGCTTGCCGGCGCCGCCGGCGTTCAGGTGCAGGTGCAGGCCGTCGCAGATCTTGCCGGAAGGGCGCTCGTAATCGGCGCACAGGTGGCGCAGCTCGGGTGCGACGCTTTCCAGTGCGGAGAACAGGTTGTCCAGGCCGCCGTCGCGCGAGAGCGGCATCAGCAGCTGGGCCGAGACCGGGTTCATCATGACGATGGCGCCGTCGATATCGGCCTGCACCAGGCCTACCGGCGCCAGGTACAGGAACTGGATCAGGGCTTCATGCTCGGCCCGCAGCTGCTCCACGTTGTCCACCATGTCGTTCATCGCACTCGGCTCGGGCGCGCCCGCTCAGCGCGCCTGGCGCTGGACCAGCACGTAGCGGTTGCCGCTGGCGGGACTGGCCAGCAGGCGCAGCGCCACCTTGACCGGGCGCATGCGCAGGGTCAGGACGTAGTCGAGGGTGTCGTCCAGGGCGCTGCCCTCGTCCATCGCGTCCTCGAAGCGCTGGGCCACCATGAAGTTGTTCAGGCACGGCGCGACATTGGTGAACAGCGGCTGGCCGATTACGCGTTGCGGCGACAATCCGGCGGCCTGCGATTCGAAGGCGTTGTAGCGCTGCACATTGGTGTCGGCGTCGAAGCCGATCACGCCGAAGTCGAGCCCGTCGAGCTGTTCCGGCGAGCAGTTGTCGAGCTGTGCGGCGAGGTCGGCGGTCGAAAACGACAGGGCGGGTGCGTTCATGGGTAAGATCTCGCGCAGGCGTTCATTGATTTGAGGAAATTGATGTTGACATGCCGCCAGCCCACTTGTCAATTGTGCGGACCGATACTTTGACAGTTGACGCTGTCAAATACCACATTTGGTCCGTTCTCTACCGGCTTGACAGCACCCCACTGCACCGGCACCATCCGTGCCTTGTCATTGCCGGCTCCGTCATGTTGCCCAAACCGCTCCCCGAACCCCGCTGGTGGTCGCACCAGGCCACCCTGCTGCGCGTGCTGTCCGACCTGCTGGCTGGTGAGCTGGCGCTGATGCGCCCGGGTGTCGCCCGCCGTCCGCTGCCGTGGCCGCCGGAGCTGGACCTGGTGGCCGAGCTTGGCGCGGATTCGCTCGAACTGCTCGGTCTTGCCACCGCGATGGAAGGCGTGCTCGGGATCGGTTGCATCGGGGAGGAAAGGGTGCTGGCCAATCCACGCCTCGGTGCCTGGCTGGCGGCCGCGGCCTTCGGCCTGGAGAACGGCAGTGGGATGATCGGTTTCCGCACCTCGGGCAGCTCCGGCGCGCCCAGGTCCTGCCCCCATTCGCTGGCGAACCTGTGGCAGGAAGCCGGTGTGCTGGCAAGCCTGTTTCCGGAAACGCAGCGCATCGTTGGGCTGGTTCCATCGCACCATATTTACGGTTTCCTGTTCACGGTCCTGTTGCCGCGCGCGCTCGGGCTGGATCCGGCGGCGCTGTGCGATTTGCGCGGGGCGTCGCCCGGCGAGGTGGCGCGGCAGCTGCGGCCGGGAGACCTGGTGGTCGGCTTCCCGGATTTCTGGCGTGCCTTCGCGCCCGGTGCCGGTGCGTTGCCGGCAGGGGTGACGGGCGTGAGCTCGACCGCGCCGTGCCCGGACGAGGTGGCGCGCGCCGTCGCGGCGGGTGGCGTCGAGCGGCTGGTGCAGGTCTACGGCAGCTCGGAGACCGCCGGCGTCGGCTGGCGCGACAGCCCGGATGAAGACTACCGGCTGTTCCCGTACTGGGAGACGACGGACGATCCGGCGATGTTGCGCCGCACGGGGGCGGACGGCAGCCGCGCCGCCTATCCGCTGCAGGACCGGCTGGCCTGGAGCGCGCCGGGCCGTTTCCGCCCGGCCGGCCGGATCGACCATGCGGTGCAGGTCGGCGGCACTAACGTCTTTCCCGCCTATGTGGCGGATGTGCTGCGCATGCACCCCGGCGTGGAAGATGCCACGGTGCGCCTCATGCGGCCGGACGAGGGCTGGCGCCTGAAGGCCTTCGTGGTGCCGCGCGGCGCCGTGCCGGAGGAAGGCGGCGCGGGGGCGTCGGCCCTGCGCGCGGAACTGGATGCATGGATCGCCGAGCGCCTGTCGACGCCGGAACGGCCGGCGGCCTACACGTTTGGCGCCGCGCTGCCCCGCCAGTCGAATGGCAAGCTGTCCGACTGGATCATCGACAGCGCCGGCTGAGGCCAAGGACTGGCGCTAGAGATCGACCAGCAGGTCGAAGCCGCCGAACACCATGCGCTTGCCGTCGAAGGGCATGGCGCCGGGTTTCATCATTTCGGCCATGCGCGGGTCGTTCATGACCTTGTCATTGACCTCGTCGCGTTTCTCGCGCGATTCGTAGACGATCCAGGAAAAGATCACGGTTTCCCCTTCTTCCAGGTTGACCGCCTGCGGGAAGGACGTCAGCTTGCCCGGCTTGACGTCCTCGGCGATGCATTCGCGGAACTGCAGGGCGCCATGCTCGCGCCAGATCTGGCCGGCGCGGGTGGCGACTTCACGGTAGGTCGCGATGTTGGCGGTGGGAAGGGGAAGGATGAAACCATCGACGTAGGCCATGCTGATCTCCTTGGGAGGTGTGAACGGGAACCGTCCAGTGACTGACCCCGGGACGGCCCGCATGGTTCCCGCGGCATGCGGGACGCAGCCAGCGGGAAGCACGTCAAGGATACACGTCAATCCGGCGTCAGAAAATCGTGGATGGAGGTGGCGGAGGCGGCGGGGGCTGCGGAGTCGCCGGGAGCGCCGGTGGTGGCGCCGGCAGCGGCTCGCCGGTGACCGGATCCACCTGCACCGGCGGATTATCGAGGCCCGGGTCGATGTCGATCGTGCGCAGGTCAGGGCGCTCGATGAATTCCTCGAACACCCAGTCGTCGCCCTCGCGCAGCACGCCTTCCGGCTCCAGCGCTTCCTCCTGCGGCGGCAGCTTCGCCAGCGCCACCCGCATGTAATCGATCCAGATCGGCAGCGCCAGCGTGGCGCCGAACTCGCGCCCGCCGAGCGAGCGCGGTTCGTCGTAGCCCATCCAGGCCACCGCCACTACCTTGCCGCCGTAGCCGGCGAACCAGCCGTCGATGGCGTCGCTGGTGGTGCCGGTCTTGCCCGCGATGTCGCTGCGCCCGAGCAACTTGCTTGATGCGGCCCCGGTGCCGTAGCGGGTGACGTCGCGCAGCATGCTGTTGGCCACGAACGCGTTGCGGGCGTCCAGCACCCGGTCTGTGTCCTGGCGCGCCGCCGGCTTGTTCTCCACCAGGATGGTGCCGTTGCCATCGCGGATCTGCGCGATCAGGTAGGGCTTGACGCGGTAGCCGCCGTTGGCCAACACCGCGTACGCGCCGGCCATCTGCAGCGGCGTGACCGCCCCGGTGCCCAGCGCCAGGGTCAGGTTCTTCGGGTGGCGCGCGGCGTCGAAGCCGAAGCGGCCCAGGAAGTCGTGGGTATAGTCGGTGCCGAGCGCGCGCTGCAGGCGCACGGTGGTGACGTTCTTCGAATGCGCCAGCGAGTAGCGCATCGTGATCGGGCCATCGAACACGCCGTCGTCGTTCTGCGGCGACCAGGTCTCGCCGGCGTTCTCGCCCTCCATGTCGAGCGGCTCGTCGAGGATGCGCGTGCCGGGCGAATAGCCCTTATCCAGCGCCGCCGAGTACACGAACGGCTTGATCGCGGAGCCGGGCTGGCGCCAGGCCTGGGTGACGTGGTTGAACTTCTGCAGGTTGAAATCGAAGCCGCCCACCAGTGCGTGGTAGGCGCCGGTATCGGCGTCGATGGCGACAAAGGCGGCCGCCACTTGCGGCACCTGGGCGATGGCCCAGGACTGGCCGTCTTTCTGCTTGACGTTATCCTTCGTCCGGGTGATGCGCACCACCGCCCCCGGCGTGATGCGCAGCGATTCCTTCGCATTCGGCGCCAGGGCGCGCGCGGCGAACTTCAGGCCGGCGCCCTCGATCGTCACTTCCTCGCCGCTCAAAGTCTCGACCCGCACCGCCTGGGGCGATGCCGCCAGCACCACCGCCGGCAGCAGGCCGTCGCTCGGGGTACGCTTCTGCAGGGCCTCGATCACCGCTTCCTCGCGCTCGAGCGGGTCTTGCGGAAGGTCGATGCGCGTTTCGGGGCCGCGGTAGCCGTGACGCTGGTCGTAGGCCAGCACGTTGCGGCGCACCGACTCGTAGGCCGCGTCCTGCTCGGCCTTGAGGATGGTGGTGGTGACCACGATGCCGCGCTCATAGGCTGCGTCGCCGAACTGGGCGTACACGGCCTGGCGCGCCAGCTCGGCCACGTAGTCGGCTTTTGTATCGAAGACCTGGCCGCCGCGCCGGATGCGCAGGGGCTCAAGCAGGGCCTGGCGGTATTCGGGCTCGCTGATCTGTCCGAGCTTGAGCAGGCGCTCGAGCACGATGTGCTGGCGCTGCTGCGCGCGCTTCGGATTGGAGATCGGGTTGTGGCGCGAGGGGTTCTGCGGCAGGCCGGCCAGCATCGCGGTTTCGGCCAGGCTCAAGTCGTCCAGCGACTTGCCGAAGTAACTGCGCGCGGCGCTGGAAAAGCCATAGGAGCGATTGCCGAGGAAGATCTGGTTCATGTACAGCTCGAGGATCTGGTCCTTGGTAAGCGCATCCTCGATGCGGTAGGCCAGCGCCACCTCGGTGATCTTGCGCGACAAGATCTTTTCCTTGGAGAGGAAGAAGTTGCGCGCCACCTGCATCGTGATGGTCGAGGCGCCGCCGGAGCCGAAGCCCTCGCGCAGGTTGGTAAACACGGCGCGCGCGGCGCCGCGCCAGTCGATGCCCTTGTGCTGGTAGAAGTGCGCGTCTTCGATGGCCAGCAGCGCCTGTTTCATGCGGGCCGGGATCTTGTCGATGGTGACGAAGTCGCGTCGTTCGACGCCGAATTCGCCGATCAGGTGATTATCAAGGGTGTAAACCCGCAGCGGGATCTTGGGCTGGTAATCGAGCACCGCGTCGATCTTCGGCACGTTCGGCAGAATCACGGTCATGCCGTAGATGACGATGCCGGCCGCCAGCCCGACCAGCGCGGCCAGCATGAAGAACAGGAACATCCGGAGACGGCGGGGGCGTTTGGCGGGCGGCTGGGAAGCCTTGTTGGCGGGCTTGGTCACTGCGTACTCTCGAAGGATGGCCGCATGCTCCGGCCGTTACGACACATTGTAGCGCGCGCATTCCATCCTTCCAAACCGCTTTCATTCCGTTTGGGCATATGCGATAGTCACGCCTTCAACCCCTTATCAGCATGCTTTCCCGAGGACCCTCGATGCCTTACGATTCGCCTTCCGGTACCGGCGCGGCCGGATTCAAGCCCTATATCCCGGCCAGCGCGCAGCTGCCCGAGTTCACGCTGCGCGCCCTGATCATGGGCACCCTGCTGGGCATGGTGTTCGGCGCCTCGTCGCTGTACCTGGTGCTGAAGGTCGGCCTGACCGTGAGCGCGTCGATTCCGGTGGCGGTCATCGCCATCACGCTGTTCCACACCGCGAAGAAGTTTGGGGCGCGCGAATCGACCATCCTGGAGAACAGCATCACCCAGACCGCCGGCTCCGCGGGCGAGTCGATCGCCTTCGGCCTGGGCGTCACCATGCCGGCCATCATGATCCTCGGTTTCGACCTGGAGATCGCACGCGTCATGCTGGTGGGCGTGCTGGGCGGGCTGCTGGGCATCCTGATGATGATCCCGATGCGCCGCACCATGATCGTCGACGCCCACCGCGAACTGAAATACCCGGAAGGCACGGCCTGCGCCGAGGTGCTCAAGGCCGCGGCCACCGAGACCTCGCGCGCCGCGGCCGGCGAGGCACGCGAAGAAGGGTCGAGCGCGGCGCTCGAGGCCAAGCGCCGCGCCATGCTGATCTTTGGCGGTTTCGGCATCGGCCTGCTGTACAAGACCCTGAGCGTGTCCTTCAAGGGCTGGCGCGACTACGTCAACTTCGAATTCGCCTATCCGCTCCGGGGCGGCTCGGCCGGCGCCGAGGTATCGCCGGAACTGCTCGGCGTCGGCTACATCATCGGCCCGCGCATCGCCTTCACGATGGCGGCCGGCGGCGTGCTGTCCTATCTGCTGCTGATCCCGATGATCGCCTTCTTCGGCGAGCTGCTCACGGTGCCGCTGGCGCCGGCCACGACCCTCATCAAGGACATGGGCCCGGACGACATCCGTAATGCTTACGTGCTCTACATCGGCGCAGGCGCGGTGGCGGCCGGCGGCCTGATTGCGCTGGTGCGCTCGATGCCGGCCATCTGGAAGGGCCTCACCGGCGGTCTGGCCGGGTTCGGCAAGAGCGCGGGCAGCAAGCCCGCGCACGACAAGCTGCTTCGCACCGAGCGGGATATTCCCCTTAAGTGGGTGCTGATCGGTTGCCTCGCGATCATCGCCATCATCACCGTGGCGACCCCGCTGCACATGAACCTGATGGGCGCGCTGCTGATCCTGGTGTTCGGCTTCCTGTTCGCGACCGTGTCCTCGCGCCTGACCGGCGAAGTGGGATCGTCCTCCAATCCGATCTCGGGCATGGCGGTGGCCACGCTGCTGTTTACCTGCCTGATCTTCCTGTTAATGGGCTGGACCGGCGGCCAGTATTACGTCACCGCGCTGTCGGTCGGCGCCATCGTCTGCATCGCGGCCAGCAATGCCGGCACCACCTCGCAAGACCTCAAGACCGGCTTCCTGGTCGGCTCTACCCCGCGCCTGCAGCAGTACGCGATCCTGTGCGGCGCGCTGGCCTCGGCGCTGATCCTGGGCCCGATCCTGCTCAAGCTGAACGAAGCCGGCACCGTCTACGTGCCCGCGGCCCAGGTGGCGCCCGGCATCAAGGTCGACGCCGCCAAGCTCACCGAAACTGCCCAGCTACAGGGCCCGCAGGCCGCCAGCGACACCAACACCTACAAGGTCTGGCAGAAGCCGGACACCGTGGGCGGCCCGGCCGGCAAATACCTGGTGGCGGAAGACGGCCGGCTGGCTTACCTGGTGGACCCGGGCATCAACGGCACCCACAAGGTTCGTCCGGACGGCACCGAGGTGAAGAAATACGATGCGCCGAAGGCGGTGCTGATGTCCTACATCATCAAGGGCATCCTCGACCAGGAGCTGCCCTGGACCCTGGTGCTGTTCGGCGTGATGATCTCGGTGGTGCTCGAGATGGCAGGCGTGCATGCGCTGGCCTTCTCGGTGGGCGTCTACCTGCCGCTCATCTCGACGCTGCCGATCGCGGTGGGCGGCATGGTGCGCTGGCTGGCGGACCGCCGCAACAGCGGCCTGCCGCAGTACGCGAAGCTGAACGCGGAAGAGCGCCAGGCCGCCGGCGACCGCAGCTCGGGCACCCTGCTGGCGTCGGGTTACATCGCGGGCGGCGCGCTGGCCGGCATCATCATCGCCATCACCGCCGGCGTGCTGACCGACTTCGACAGCACGATGGCTAACTGGGCCGAGGCTTCGAATCCGTTCTACGCCGGAGCGAGCTCGCACCTACTGACCCTGATCCCCTACGGCCTGATTATCGCGCTGCTGTACTGGGTGGCGCGCGAAAAAGCCAAGCGCTAAGAAAACGGCCCGGAACATCCGGGCCGTTTTCTTATCAGACGAACGACAGGTCGTGCTGGCGGATCACATCTTCCAGCCAGTCGTCCGTGTGTCCGAAGCGGTAGCCGAGCGCCCTGGCACGCGTGGTGTCGAGCGCCAGCGGGGTGGCGAAATCAAAGGGCGACAGCACGCCAGGGGCTTGCGCCGCTACCCGAGCCGCGCGCGGCGTCTCGTCGAGCACCGCGGCGACCTGCGCGTGCAACTCAAAAGCGGAGAGCGGGCCATCGCAGGCCGCGTTGACCGCGCCGCGAAAGTCCTGCATCCCGGTCCACAGCAGGAAATCGGCCGCGCCCGCGGCTTCCATGAACGAGACCTTGGCGGCCGCGTTCGTATAGCGAAGCGTCGCTTTCAGGCGTACCAGGTCGACGTAATGGGCCAGCCGGCCCGTGAAATCGTCCGGGCCGCCCAGCACATGGGCCAGGCGCACGGTCGCCAGCGGCAGGCTGCCATCACGCTCCAGGTAGGCCTCGGCCTGCACCTTGCCCGACACATAGCTCTCGATCGCCCGCGCCGGGTCGTGCCACGGATAGCTCGTGTCGATGGGCTGCGCCGCTACCTTCAGGTCGGTTTCGCGAAAGGCCGCACCAAACGGATTGGCGGCGCGGTAGGCGTCGATGGTCGAGGTCATCACGTAGCGGCCGACCTTGCCGGCGAAGACGCGCACCGAAATTGCTGCATCCAGCGGCGAATAGCACATCTGGTCGTAGATGATGTCGAAGCGGGCGTCGCGGAAGGCGTTGCGCATCGCGTGTTCGTTGCGGCGGTCGACCCGGACCCGGCTGATCCGTTCGCCGAAGGGATCCGGGGCGTAACCGCGCGTGGCCACGGTGACGTGGTGACCCGCGCGCAGCAGGCGCTGCACCAGGAGTTTGCCGAAATAACGGGTCCCGCCGATCACCAATATTTTCTTTGGCATGACTTTTCCTTGTAGGATCGGGTATATTTTCTGCAAAGCAGCAGAAACCTTCAACCGAGAAAAAGTACGGGCTTTGAATAAGAAAAACTTATGCATGGAGGCGGCATGAAACCTTTGCGCAGCCTGTCGGGACTGATCGACTTCGATTGCGCCGCGCGTTGGGGCAGTTTCAAGCTGGCGGCGCGCGAGCTGCACAAGACGCCGGCGGCAGTCAGCCTGCAGGTGAAGCAGCTCGAGGAAAACGTCGGCTTTCCCTTGTTCGTGCGCCATCCGCGCCACATCGCCCTCACCGAGAAAGGCCAGGAACTGGCGATCGCGACCGGGCGCATGCTGGCCGACCTGCGCGCGAAAGTCGCTGCGCTGCAGCGCGGCGACGAAGAGGCAGTGCTGCGCATCTCGACCACGCACTCCTTCGCCATCAAGTGGCTGGTGCCGCGCATGCACCGTTTTACCAAGCTGTACCCCGAGCTGGACATCCGTATCGATTCCAACGATGCGCCGGTCGACCTGCAGGCCGACAGCACCGACGTGGCGATCCGCTACGGCCCCGTGCGCGATGCCGACCCCACGGTGCTGTTCCGCGAGCGCCTGGTGCCGGTCTACAGCCCCGAGCTGCTGCCCCCCGGGCAGGATGCCCTGGGACTGGCCGACCTGCCGCAGCATCACCTGCTGGTGGTGCAGTCGCCGGAAGCCTGGCTGCAGTTGCTGAACGAGAACCGGGCGCTCAAGGGCAAGTACGACTTTTCGCGGGTGTACACGCACTGGGGTGTGCTGGTGCAAGCCGCCGTGGCGGGGCAGGGCGTGGCGCTGGTGCCCTACGGGATCGCCTTCGAGGACATCAGGTCGGGCGCGCTGCGCCAGATTCCCTGCCGCAGTGCGCGTTTCGAAAGCGGCTACCGCTTCATGGTCAATCCGCACAAGGAGCACATGCTCAAGGTGCAGCGCTTCAGGGACTGGATGGTGGCGGAGATGCGCGAGATGGAATCGACGCTGGACCGGCGCTGAAAAGCGCGGCATCCAACAAAAACGGCGGCCCGCAGGCCGCCGTCTTTACTTCGAGCGTTGGTGCGCTTACTTCACGCCGTGCATCAGTTTCTGGATGAGCGGGGCCAGCAGGAACAGCAGCACGCCGCCGCCCACCAGGATCCAGAAGCCGAAGGTATAGCCGTCCAGCGCCGAGGCCACCGACATGCCGGAAGTGCCCGACACGTGCGAGGCGAAGATGCCCGACAGGTTGTTGCCGATACCGGTCGACAGGAACCAGCCGCCCATGCCCAGGCCCACCAGGCGGGTCGGGGCCAGCTTGGTGACCATCGACAGGCCGATCGGCGACAGGCACAGCTCACCGATCGACTGGATCGTGTACACCGCCAGCAGGGTCCAGGCCGGGATCTGGCCGACCGGGTCCAGCAGCTGCGACAGCGCGTACATCAGCAGGCCAAAGGCCAGGCCGTTGAAGATGATGCCGAGGCCGAACTTGCGCGGGATCGACGGGTTGACGTTGCGCTTGCCCATGGCGACCCAGATCGCTGCGATGATCGGTGCGAACAGGATGATCGCGACCGAGTTCACCGACTGGAAGTACGCCACCGGCATTTCCCAGCCAAGGAGGTTGCGGTTGACGATCTGGTCGGCCAGGAAGGTGAACGAGCTGCCGGCCTGCTCGAAGAAGCACCAGAACAGGATGTTGAACGCGAAGATGATCATCATGGCGATGGTCTTGTCGCGCGAGACCTTGCCTTCGCGGACGCCTTCGATGATCAGCATCAGCGCCAGGCCGATGAACAGGATCGTCAGGCCGATCTGCAGCTTGGCGGCGCCGGCTTGCAGCAGCAGGTAGACGCCCGGGATCACGACGACCGAGCCGACGATGACGCCGATCAGGCGCTTCGGGCTGGCCAGTTCGCCGACCGGTGCGCCGATGCCCTTGAGCTGCTTGCGGCCGATGTAGAACCACACCAGGGCCAGCAGCATGCCGACGCCGGCGGCGAAGAACACTGCCTTGTAGGCCGGGATGGCGCCGTCGCTGAGGCGTTCGGCCAGTTCACCGGTCACGATCGGGGCGAAGAAAGCGCCCGCATTGATGCCCATGTAGAAGATGGTGAAGCCCGAATCGCGGCGGGTGTCATCGATCGAATACAGCTGGCCGACCATGGCCGAGATGTTCGGCTTGAACATGCCGTTGCCGACGATGATGGTGGCCAGGCCGAGCTTGAAGATGTCCTGGTCCGGCAGGGTGATCATGAACAGGCCGGCCGCCATGAAGATCGCGCCGACCAGGATCGAGCGCTGGTAGCCGATGACGCGGTCGGCGACGTAGCCGCCGAACACGGCGCCGGCATACACAAGTGCGAGGTAGGAACCGTAGGTCAGGTTGGCGTCGGCCTGGCCGACCGCGTCGCCGCCGTAGAACTGGGCGACGATGTAGAGCACCAGGGCCCAGCGAATGCCGTAGAACGCGAAGCGCTCCCAGAATTCGGTCATGAAGAGCATCCACAGCGGAGCCGGATGGCCCATGATCTGCTTGAACTCCGGGATAGGTCCCTTGGCTGAAGTAGCTGCACCGCTCATGCGGTTCCTCCAATGTCAATAATTACGTTATCTGAATCGATCGCTTTTTGTGTGAAACATCCGTATGCCGGAGATTCCAATAGGCACGCATTCTAGTGTAAATCGCTCAACGCAAGCGAACTTTTTGTGGATGTGGTATTGACGCCCGGCGGCGGTGCGGGGCGCACCATGGAATGGTCCCGCATTGTCCAACTCGGGGCGCAAAATGTTGCACTTTGGCGTATATTGGTATCAGGCCAACCCGCACTAACGATTGAAAGGGAAAATAAAACATGAGCCATGAAGTTGTCGATGTCCTCATTTCTCCGGAAGGCCGCCTCGAAGTCCTGTCCAAAGCCGAAGTCTCGAAACTGCTCGACACCAGCAAGAGCGGTCTGTATGACGTGTTCCGCAAATGCGCACTCGCCGTGCTCAATACCGGCAGCTCGATCGACGATGGCAAGGAGCTGCTCGAACGTTATGCCGATTTCGAAATCACCATTCTTCAGCGCGAGCGCGGCATCAAGCTCGATATTCGCAGCGCCCCCGCGATCGCCTTCGTCGACGGCACGATGATCCGCGGTATCCACGAGCACCTGTTCTCGGTGCTGCGCGATATCGTCTATGTCCATTTCGAAGTCACCGATAATCCACGCTTCGACCTGAACCGACCGGAAGGCATCACCGACGCCGTATTCCATATCCTGCGCAATGCCAATGTACTGCAGCCGCAACGCAGTCCGAACCTGGTTGTGTGCTGGGGCGGTCACTCGATCAACCGCGTCGAATATACGTATACCAAGGAAGTCGGGTATGCGCTCGGCCTGCGCGAACTCGATATCTGCACCGGTTGCGGCCCGGGGGCCATGAAAGGCCCGATGAAGGGCGCCGCCATCGGCCACTCCAAGCAGCGCATCAAGGGCGGCCGCTATCTCGGCATTTCCGAGCCGGGCATCATCGCGGCCGAATCGCCCAACCCGATCGTCAGCGACCTGGTGATCATGCCGGATATCGAAAAGCGCCTCGAGGCATTCGTGCGCACCGGCCACGGCATTATCGTGTTCCCGGGCGGCGCCGGTACCGCCGAGGAAATCCTGTACATCCTCGGCATCCTGCTGCATCCGGAAAACGCCGAAATGCCGTTCCCGCTGATCTTTACCGGCCCGGCGACGGCGCGCGCGTATTTCGAGCAGATCGACCAGTTCATCGGCCTGACCCTCGGCGAAGCGGCGCAGCAGCGCTACAAGATCATCATCGACGATCCGGAAGCGGTGGCGAAGGAGATGTATGCCGGGATCACGGCGGTGCGGGCGTTCCGCAAGGCCCACAGCGACGCGTATTACTTCAACTGGCGCCTCAAGATCGATCCGGAATTCCAGAAGCCGTTCCGCCCGACGCACGAGAACATGCGCAACCTGAAGCTGCACCGCAACCAGGAATCGCACCTGCTCGCGGCCAACCTGCGGCGCGCGTTCTCGGGGATCGTGGCCGGCAACGTGAAGGAAGAGGGAATCCGCGCGATCGAGCAGTTCGGCAAATACGAGATCCAGGGCGAGAGCGCGATCATGGAGCCGATGGATGCGCTGCTGGCCTCGTTCGTGGAGCAGAGCCGGATGAAGTTGCCGGGCAAGGCGTATACGCCGTGCTACACCGTGATCCAGTAATAATTACTGGCCTTACCGTAGGGTGGGTGTTCAGCCAACTGCAAGATCATCGGGCGCGGGATCTCGGCGGCAAACCAACACCACGTGGGCAGGAAACCTGCCCACCCTACAAAAAAGGCGGTCTGTGTGAGCAGGCCGCCTTTTTCATGAGCACGGAATCGCTCAGTCTTCCTTGCGCAAATGCGGGAACAGCAGCACGTCGCGGATGTTCGGCGAGTCGGTGATCAGCATCATCAGGCGGTCGATGCCGATGCCGCAACCGCCGGCCGGCGGCATGCCGTATTCCAGCGCACGGATGTAGTCGGCGTCGTAGAACATCGCTTCATCGTCGCCGGCATCCTTGGCGGCCACCTGCGACAGGAAGCGTGCGGCCTGGTCTTCCGGATCGTTCAGCTCCGAGAAGCCGTTGGCGATTTCGCGGCCCACCATGAACAGCTCGAAGCGCTCGGTGATGCCCTCGCGGGTGTCCGAGGCGCGCGCCAGCGGCGACACTTCCACGGGATAGTCGATGATGAAGGTCGGTTCCCACAGCAGGGCTTCGGCGGTCTCTTCGAACAGCGCCAGCTGCAGCGCGCCCAGGCCGGCGTTGGCGAAAGGCTTGACGCCGAACTTCTTCAATTCAAGCTTGATGAACGCCATGTCGTTCAGCTGCTCAGGCGTGTAGCCCGGCGCGTACTTGTCGATCGCCTCGACGATGGTCAGGCGCTGGAAGGGCTTGGACAGGTCGAGCTCGCGGCCGCCGTAGGTGAGCACGGCGCTGCCGTGGGCATCGATCGCGGCCTGGCGAATCACCTCTTCGGTGAAGTTCATGATCCACTTGTAGTCGGTGTAGGCCGCGTAGAATTCCATCATCGTGAATTCCGGGTTGTGACGGACCGACACGCCTTCGTTGCGGAAGTTGCGGTTGACCTCGAACACGCGGTCGAAGCCGCCCACCACCAGGCGTTTCAGGTAGAGCTCGGGCGCGATGCGCAGGTACATTTCCATGTCGAGCGCGTTGTGGTGGGTGACGAAAGGCTTGGCCGCGGCGCCGCCCGGGATCGGGTGCAGCATCGGGGTCTCGACTTCCATGAAGCCGTGCTTCTCCATGAAGCGGCGCATCGACGACATCGCGGCGGTACGCGCCTTGAAGGTGCGGCGCGTCTCTTCGTTCATGATCAGGTCGACGTAGCGCTGGCGGTACTTGGTTTCCTGGTCGGCCAGGCCGTGGAACTTGTCCGGCAGCGGACGCAGGGCCTTGGCGATCAGGCGCAGCTTGCTGACCTTGACGGTCAGCTCGTCGGTCTTGGTCTTGAACAGCGTGCCTTCGATGCCCAGGATGTCGCCCAGGTCGTAGCTGCGCAGGGCTTCCATGGCGTCTTCGCCGGCGGAATCCAGGGTGACGTAGATCTGGATGCGGCCGGAAGCTAGCGGGCCCGAACTGTCCTGCAGGGTCGCGAACGCGGCCTTCTTGCCGGCTTCGCGGCGCAGCATCATGCGGCCGGCCACGATCACATTGACCGGCTCGGCTTCCAGTTCTTCGCGGGTCCTGGCGCTGTAGGTCTCGACCAGGTCGGCCGCCTTGTGCTGAGGGACGAAGTCGTTCGGGAAGGCGTTGCCGTGCTGGCGCAGCGCGGCCAGCTTGGCGCGGCGCTCGGCCATGATCTTGTTTTCGTCGAGCGCCACGACGGGCGACTGGTCTTGGTTTTCCGTAGTCATGATTGGATAGGCAGTTCTTATTGGCTTGTTTGATCGATCAGGCGAACAGCAGTTCGGGATCGACCTGGGTGAAGTCGCGCACGATGGCGATGACGTTGTCGAACTCCGTGAAGCTGGACGCGGGCAGGGTGGTCGTGAGGACGATGCAGCGCATGCCCGCGCGGCGTGCCGCTTCCACGCCCAGCGGCGCGTCTTCGAACACGATGCAGTTCTCCGGCGCTGCGCCGCACAGCTCGGCCGCCTTCAGGAACACGTCCGGATGCGGCTTGCCGCGCGCGACGTCCGTAGCGCCGACGATCGCATCGAAATGCTTGCGCAGGTCGAGGCCGTCGAGCGTGAACGCGACGTTGGCCGGCGGCGCGGCGGTGCCGACGGCCAGCTTCACGCCGTGTTCCCTGGCGCGCGCAACCAGGCTGTCAAAGCCGGCGACCGCCGCGAGGTGCGGCGCGTACAGCTCGCGGTAGAGCGATTCCTTCTCGTTGTCGAGCAGCGCGAGTTCGTCGTCCGACAAGTTGGCGTCCAGGTAGGTGCGCATGATCTCGCGGCCATGGCGCCCGGCTGTCGCACGGAAGAACTCGTCCGCGTCGAGCTCCTGGCCGCGGCGCGCGAAGAAGCTGATCCAGGAGCGGGTGTGGAAGGCCATGTTGTCGACGATGGTGCCGTCCATGTCGAACACGAAGGCCTGCTGTGGGTGCGTCATTTATACGCCCTGCTTCAGCGAAGCCGAGATGAAGTCGTCCAGGTCGCCGTCCAGCACGTTCTTGGTGTTGCCGGTCTCGAAGCCGGTACGCAGGTCCTTGATGCGCGACTGGTCCAGCACGTACGAACGGATCTGGTGGCCCCAGCCGACGTCGGTCTTGGAGTCTTCGAGCTTCTGCTGCTCGCTCATGCGGTTGCGTAGTTCCAGCTCGTACAGTTTGGCGCGCAGCATGTCCCAGGCCTCGGCCTTGTTACGGTGCTGCGAGCGGTCGTTCTGGCACTGCACCACGATGCCCGACGGGCCGTGGGTCAGGCGCACCGCGGAGTCGGTCTTGTTGATGTGCTGCCCGCCCGCGCCCGATGCGCGATAGGTGTCGATGCGCACGTCGGCCGGGTTGATCTCGATCTCGATCGAGTCATCCACTTCCGGATACACGAACAGCGAGGTGAACGAGGTGTGGCGGCCATTGGCCGAGTCGAACGGCGACTTGCGCACCAGGCGGTGCACGCCGGTCTCGGTGCGCAGGTGGCCATAGGCGTACTCGCCATCGACCTTGATGGTGGCGGTCTTGATGCCCGCGACCTCGCCCTCGGACTGTTCCAGGATCTCGGCCTTGAAGCCCTTGCGTTCGCAGTAGCGCAGGTACTGGCGCAGCAGCATCGAGGCCCAGTCCTGGGCTTCGGTACCGCCAGCGCCGGCCTGGATGTCGATGAAGCAGCTGGCGTGGTCCATCGGGTTGCTGAACATCCGGCGGAATTCCATCGACTCGATGATCTTCTGGATGGCCTCGGCGTCGCCGCCGATCGCTTCCAGGGTGTCGTGGTCGCCTTCTTCCTTGGCCATCTCGAACAGGTCGGATGCGTCGGCGAGATCGGCCTTGGCCTTCTCGAGCGTCAGCACGACGGCTTCCAGGGCCTTCTTCTCTTTACCGAGGTCCTGGGCCCGCTTCTGGTCGTTCCAGATGGTCGGGTCTTCGAGTTCCTGGTTGACCTGTTCTAGTTTCTCCGACTTGCGATCGAAGTCAAAGATACCTCCGAAGTTCGGCCTCACGACCGGTCAGGTCGTTCAGCAGGGCGGAAATGGCGTTGATGCGTTCAGCTTCCATGGTCTTGGCAGTCTTCTGAATAGGTTAAATCGAACCTTCGATTATACCTCAGGACGTCCCCGGGACGGCCACGGCGCCGCTTGCCGCTTGCTGCCTGGCATGATGCTGGCATATCATCCCCCGGTTCCGATCTCCCGACACCTCATGGCTACTCATCTGCGTTATCAACTGCGTTACCAAATTTGCATCGCGCTCGCGCCGATGTTCCTGAGCCTTCCCTGCTACGCTGCCAAGGCGCCGAAAGCCGGTACCACCGTCACGCTGGCGGTGCTGGAAACGACCGACTTGCACGCCAACCTGGTCGGTTACGACTACTACAAGCTGGCGCCCGAGCCTTCGCATGGCCTCGACCGCACCGCCACGCTGATCCACCAGGCGCGCAAGGAATTCCCGAACACGCTCCTGCTCGACAATGGCGACACCATCCAGGGCACGGCCTTGGCCGACTACCAGGCGATGGTCAAGCCGTTGGCCTGCGACCAGACGCTGGGCATCTACAAGGTGATGAACGCGCTGAAGTACGACGGCGCCGGCATCGGCAACCATGAATTCAACTACGGCCTCGGTTTCCTGGGCCAGGTAACCGGCAGTCGCTTCCAGGTCGCCGGCGTCGAGCAGCCGAAGCGCTGCGCCGGCCCGGCCTTCCCGATGGTGCTGGCCAACGTCTATAGCGCGAAGACGAAGAAGCCGCTGTTCAGCCCCTACGCCATTATCGACAAGCAGGTGGACGCGCTGGACGCCAGGGGGCGGCCGGTGAAGGCGACGGTGCGCGTCGGGATCATCGGCTTCGCGCCGCCGACCATCATGGAATGGGACAAGCGCTGGCTGGAGGGACGCGTGTACACCAGCGGCGTGGTGGAGGCCGCGCAGAAGTACCTGCCGGAGATGCGCAAGAAGGGCGCCGAACTGGTCATCGCGATCTCGCACGGCGGCCTCGATGACAGCCCGTACACGCCGACCATGGAAAACGCCAACTGGTACCTGGCGAAAGTGCCGGGCATCGACGCCATGCTGCTGGGCCATTCGCACCAGCTGTTCCCGAGCGCCGACAGCACCGCGCCGCAGTTCAAGCTGCCTGGCGTGGACAGGGCCAGGGGCCTGGTGCACGGCGTGCCGACCGTAATGGCCAACCTGTGGGGCAAGCACCTGGGCGTCGTCCAGCTGCACCTGAAGCACGACGGCAAGCGCTGGACGGTCGAAAAGGACAAGACCCGGGTCGAGGCGCGCGCCGCGCAGACGGGCGCGACATCCTTCGTCGATGCCGATCCGGCCGTCATGGCACTGGTGAAGGAAGAGCACGAAGCGACGATCAGCTACGTGAAGACGCCGGTGGGGGCGACTGAGTTCCGCATGTCGAGCTATTTCGCCGACGTGGGCGACATCTCGGCCCTGCAGGTGGTCAACCAGGCCCAGGCCGACTATGTGCGCAAGTACGTTGCCGCCAACCTGCCGCAGTACAAGGATTTGCCGGTGCTGTCGGTGACGGCGCCGTTCAAGAGCGGCATCGCCGGCCCGGCCGACTACACCGACGTCAAGGCCGGCGACCTGGCCCTGAACAACGCGGCCGACCTGTACCTGTATCCGAATTCGCTGTATGCCGTGAAGGTGAGCGGCGCCCAGCTCAAGGCCTGGCTGGAAAAGGCGGCGCAGCGCTTCCACACCATCGACCCGGCCAAATCCGAGCCGCAGGCGCTGGTCAACCTGGCCGTGGCCAGCTACAACTTCGACACGGTCACCTCGCCCGAGGTGTCCTACGAGATCGACGTGACGCGTGCGCCGGGCGAGCGTATCCGCAACCTGGCCTGGCACGCCAAGCCGGTGGACCCGGCACAGGAATTCCTGGTCGCGACCAACAACTACCGCGCCAGCGGCGGCGGCCACTTCCCGGGCCTGGACGGCAGCAAAACTGTGATCGCCTCGCCCGACAGCAACCGCGACATCATGATCGCCTTCGTGCGCGACGCCAGGCGCCTGACCCGGGCCGCCAACGCCGGGCACCGCAGCTGGCGCTTCACACCCGTGAAGACCGCGGGGCGCGTGGTGTTCTCGTCGGCGCCCGGCATGGCCGAACTCGCCCATGCGGCGGGGTTGCACAACGTGAGCCAGGTCGCGGCGGATGATGGGCGCGGCAAGGGGACGGCGTTGTACGCGATCGACCTGTCGAAATGAAGCGTTTCGCTGTAGCCGTGCTGGCTTTGTTCATGCTGGCGCAACCAGTGATGGCCCAGCATGGGGACGAAGGCGATATCGCATTGCGGCGCGGGATGGCGTATAAGGACGGCGGCGATGCCGCGCTGGCCGCGCACTGGCTGGGTGTGGCGGCGGCGCGCGGGATGCCGGAGGCGATGTTCCTGCTGGCGAACATGCTGCTCGAAGGCGACGGCGTGCCGAAGGACGAAGCGGCCGCGCGGCGCTGGCTAGAGGCGGCGACGCAGCTGGATTACCCGGAAGCCTGGCAGCAACTGGGGATGATGGAAAACGACCCGGAGAAGGCGGCGCAGTATTTTCGGCGGGCGGCGCATGCGTTGACGCATCGGGCCGAGGGCAAACGTTGAGCGCCCCAGGGAAGGCCTGAGCGCTCAGGCAATCAGTGCAGCGACCTCTTCTCCGGCTGCACCAGCACGAACGGACTCACCACCGACGCCCACAGCGTCGCATCAGCCGCGGTCCAGGTCTGCGCCTGCAGGTCGCTGACCTTGGCCACCGTGCCCGCATTCATCCACTTCATGATGCTTTCCTTGTCGTCGTGCGCCACGCGCAGGGCGACGTCGATCAGGTCGAGTTCTTCGCTCACGTAGATCACCGAGCCGGTGGCGAAGTGGCGTTCCAGTTCGCTCCATTTGACGCGGCCGGTCTCGCGGTTGATCTTGTCGTGCAGTTCTGTGTCTTTGTTGGGATCGGTCTTCATATGTTTCAGGATGCTAGGTAATCTCGATTGCGGGTTGCGGCGAACCCGCCCATGTTAACCGATAGGTCTGCGCCTTGCGCACATTCCCTACCAGTGCGGGGCGGAAGCAGGCCAGGCAGGTGCCGCCCGGGTCGCGCACGCTCGGATAGATCACGCCCATCGAGTCGTGTTCCAGCAGCTCGGCCGCCAGCGCCTGCGAGGCGATGTAGCTGTCCGGATCCAGGCAGGCGCCATAGCCGTCGGCGCCGCGCAGGTCGTGGAAGCCGGCGCTGAAGTCGGCCAGCAGCATCTGGTAGCTGACGCTGTCGTCGAAGCGCTGGATCTCGGCGTATTCGACGGTCTTGTGGAAGATGACCTCGGCGAGCGCCGTCTCGGCCGCGAAGGCGCAGTACCAGGCGCCGCGCTCGCCGTCGTTGAAACGGCTGCCTTCCGGGCGCGCATAGGTGTAGGCCGCATTGATGATGCGGAAGTTCGGTACGCCGAACACCAGCTCGTCCATGCCGATCCCCGGCAGCAGGCCGGATTCGGCGCGCAGGCGTTCGTTGGTCGCGTTATCGAGGTCGAACAGGTCGCGCAGGACGTCGTTGTCGTCCGCCAGCGGCGCCAGTACGGAATCCTCGACGTCGGCAAAGCGGGAAGGAATCAGGCGGCAGGTGTCGTACTGGCGCAGCTGGGTGAGTTTGTGCAGCGGCGGCAAGATCAGAGACCTCCACGGCGCGCGTCCAGCAGCTTGCGCACCGTTTGCATGGCGATCAGGCCGCCCGCCAGCATGTAGGCCAAGGGGGATCGGCCGGCAAACACCGGGTTGGTATTCGGCAGGTGGACCCATTCGTCGGCCAGCTTGTCGCCATACAGGATGTGCAGCGCCTTGTAGATACCGAGCAGGTAGGACACGCGCGTAATGCGGTCGACCTCAAGCACCCGGTCGGGATTCTTCTTCCAGTCGTAATAGGAGGACGAGGACAGGCCGCCGAGCAGCTCGCGCGCATCGTCGTCGCGCACTCCCCAGCTTGCGGCCAGCTTGAAGAAACCCATGAGCGCAGAGCGCGACAGGCGCTCGCGTTCGGCCCGTGAATTCAGGTCGACCAGCACCGCCGGTTCAAAGCGGCTCTTGGGGTAGGCGTAGGCTAGGCTCATGGCAATCTCCGTAATTGGACCTTTTATACTCCTATTTCGGAATCCGTGCAACTATCGGTTGTCAGGTGTTTATGCTCATGACAGAATCCCTACCCTTTCCGTACAGAAAAGCGTTTATCAAAGGGGTTGTGCCGATGCGCCTGCGTTCGCTGTCTCTTCTTGCCACCTGCCTGATGCTGGCTGCCGCTGCCGCCAGCTCCGGCACCTATGCCCGCGATTCGAATGGCGACCTGAAACGCGAGGTCATGGAAGCCGAGCGCGCATTCGCCGCCACCATGAAAGCGCGCGATTTCGAGGGCTTCAAGCGTTTTATCGCGGAAGAGGCAATTTTCTTCGGGACGGAAGGGCCGTTGCGCGGCAAGGCGGCGATCGCCAGGGGCTGGCGCCAGTATTACGACAAGCCGCAGGCGCCGTTCTCTTGGGCGCCGGAAGAGGTGGAAGTGGTCGATTCGGGCACGCTGGCCTACAGCGGCGGGCCGATCTTCAACGCGGCGGGGCAGCGGATCGGGCGGTTCAATTCGATCTGGCGGCTGAAGGCGCCGGGCCAGTGGGAGGTGGTGTTTGACCGCGGGTCGGATTTTATGCAGCCACCTAAACAGTAGATACCGTCTCGTGTGTCAAGCAGCCTGGGCGTGATCCGGGGAGTACCTCGTTCTCGTCTTCACCACACCGAAGCAGAGGTGTACAAGCTTGCGCATAGCGGCACCGACGATCGCCATCGGCGTCTTGCCTTTGGCGGTCAACCGCTCCTTGAGTGCTCG
>NZ_JCASIC010000019.1:0-72658 GCF_059685695.1 Telluria sp. PB2R4
GTAGATGCGGCCCGATGCAGTGCCGCTGCCGGTGGTCTTGATACCGCCGGCATAGGTGCCCGGCGCCACGAACACGGTGGTGCTCGGCCTGATCGCTGCCTTGGCGGCGCGCGCCAGGGTCTTGAACGGTGCGGCCTTGGTGCCGGCCGCGGTGTCGGAACCGGTCGGCGACACGTAGTAGTTATAGGTGGTGGCCGGAGTCGCGGCGGCGCTGCCGAAGGCGCCCAGCAGAGCGGCGGCGGCGGCGGCGCAGTGGACAGCGTGGCGACGGGTGTTCGAAGCAAAAGCGAAGGTCTTGGTCATTTGTAGTTTTCCTGTGTGCCCGACTGAGCGGGCAAGAACTTTGGGCAAAGAGCGCCCCAGTGCACCGGGAAATCCCGGTACAGCCGGCCACCTGTGAAAGAGCGGTGGCGTCGTCCTGGTTGCTGGATCAGGCACACATGCTTGTGGGCCTTCGGGTGTGCCGGCGGGAGTGGCCGCCTGCACGGGATGGAGCTGCCGATACTGCTTAAGCGTGGTCAGTGTGTCGGGCCAGGGCCGGAAGCCGGGGTGCTTGCGCCGGCGTCCTGCTGCCCGGTTTGCGGCTGTGGCTGCGGCTGCTTGCTGTCGTAGCCGGTCAGTTCGAACGCCTGGGTCGTCACCTCTGCCGTCTGGCCAGTGGCGCCGGCGTTGCTGGCGCTGCCTGCCGCTTCGGTGCTTGCAGCGGATGCTCCAGGGATTGCCGTTGGTGCCGCTTGAATGCTTGCCGCCGGTGCTGCTTCCGTGCTCGCTTCGACTGCTGCGGCCGGTGCGGCGGTGCTGGCAGCGGCCAGGTCGCGGGCGTCGGTGCTCACGCTGGCGGCGGTAGCCGCCAGTTGGTCAGCCCCCGCGTCGATATTGCCGCCACCACAGGCCGACAGCACGACGGTGGCGCCGCAGCACAGCAGGATATCGATACGAAGCTTGGAAGCGTAAGCCTTGAATTGTTTCATGCAAACCCAGTGCCTCAAAAAGTGAACGTAACCCTTTGAGGGGCGGAAACTTCCTTAGTTCAACGTTTTCGGAAAAAAATTCTCCGGAAGTATTAATCCTTTAAGACAAAGTTCCATCAGGAAATCAAACACTTGCATGAGCTAGATCGAACATCATCACGCAACCAAAGCGCGGTCCGGACGGTCTTACAAAACAGCTACTAACCAAAAGGAACTGTTAAATGGGCGAGTACATGCAAGTGCGGGCCATGCTGCAAGAAGGCGAGGCCTATGCGGGACTAATCCTGGGCAAGGATGATGAGCCTGATTACCACCTGGTGCTGTTGCCGGACGAGGCGGTGGAGGTCAGCTGGCCGAGCGCCGCCGACTGGGCGCGGGTGCACGGCGGCGTGCTGCCGACGCGGCGCGAGCTGGCTTTATTGTTCGCCAACCAGCGCGAAGGCTTCGATCGCAACTGGTACTGGTCGAGCGAGCCGCACGAAACGCGCACCCAGCTGGTGTGGGGGCAGAATTTCGCGAGCGGTATCCAGACAATCTATGGGCGCCCCTACCGGGGGCATGCGCGGGCGGTGCGGCGCATTGCCGTGCCCTGAAGCGGGCCGGGCCCCGGCGTGTTGCCGGGGGGCCCGGTGGCCTTGTTTGGCAATCAGCGATCAGCGATCAGCGAGCAAGGCCGGGAACGTTCGCGCGGCCGATCGGCTCGTCGATGTTCGCCAGGAACCAGGACGTGGCCGCCATCAGCGCCACATGGCGGCGCAGGTGGTCGGGGTCGACCTTGTCCAGCGTATCGGCCGGGGTATGGTGATAATCGAAATAGCGCGACGTGTCGATCAGCGGCGCGAAGCTCGGCACGCCGGCGCGTTCCAGGCCCGATAGGTCACCGGTCGACAGTGCGTCTTCGCGGCGGAACAGGCCCGCACCGATCGGCTGCAGCGCCGCCTGCAGCGGTGCGAACAGCTTGCTCGACGTGGCCGGCACGCTGGCGCGCAGGCCGAACGGACGTCCGGCGCCATTGTCGCTTTCGATCGCGCCAAAGTGCTTCTCGGCATTGGCCTGCTCGGCGGCCAGGTAGCCGCGCGCGCCGCGCATGCCGTTCTCTTCGTTCATCCACGCGATCATGCGAATGGTGCGGCGCGGACGGTAGTCGAGTTTTTTCAGCGTCTCGAGCACGGCCATCGCACTGGCGACGCCGGCGGCATCATCATGCGCGCCGGTGGCCAGGTCCCAGGAGTCCAGATGGCCCGAGACGATCACGATCTCGTCCGGTTTGTCGGTGCCGGGCAAGTCGGCGATCACGTTATAGCTGTCGGCATCCGGCAGGTTCTGCGGGGTCAGCACCAGTTTCATGCTGAGCGGCCCGCGCCCGGCCAGGCGGCTCATCAGCATCGCGTCCTCGGCGGTCACGGCGGCCGCCGGAATCCGCGCATTGTCCCGCAGGCCGGTCGAGCCCGTGTGCGGCAGGCGGTAGCTGGCGCCGCCCACCGAGCGCACCAGCGCCGCCACCGCACCCAGCTCGGCGGCCAGGCGCGGGCCGTCGCGGCGGTAGGCCGAGGCCTGTCCATAGGCCTGGCCCGCCAGGCCGCGGTCGGCCTGATGCTGGTCGAAGGCCACGTCGAACAGGACGATCCTGCCCTTCACCTCGGCGCCGCGCGCCTTCAGCTCGTCGAAGCTCTTCACCACCACGACCGGCGCAACCAGGCCGCTGGCCGGGGTCGCCCCGGAACCGCCGAGCGCGGTCAGCACGACGCGTTGGGTGATGCCTCGCGGGCGCCCGGTATAGTCGACCAGCTCGCCTGTCTCGAGTCCACGCACCCAGTGCGGCACCTTCACCGGCTGCAGCGTCACCCTGGCGCCGAGCTTGCGCATCGCGTCGGCCACCTGGGTCACCGCTGCCGCCGCACCGGGCGAGCCGGACAAGCGCGGTCCGATCAGGTCGGTCATGTCCGCCATGCGGTTCCAGGCGTAGTCGCTCCCCATCGCCGTGTCGCGGATCTTTGCCAGCGCCGCGGGATCGTTGCCGGGGCTGGCTGCCAGGGCGGCGCTGCTGAGCAGTGCGGCGGCGAGGCTCGCGGCAAGGGTGGTCAGGACGGGGAGGCTGCGGCTGCGGTTCATGCGTCGAATCCTTCATCGGTTCAAGGGATTTCAACGATAGCGCATCCGAAAAATTTTTTGTGAGAAATGTTAGCGTCTTTACACGACTCCCGCCTATCCCGGCACCAGGCGCACCAGGGTGATTTCCGACGGGGCGCCGAAGCGTTTCGGCGGTCCCCAGTAACCGGTGCCGCGGCTAATATAGATCCACATGTCGCGGACCCGGTGCAGGCCGGCCACGAAGGGTTGCTGGAGCGGCACGAACAGGTTCCACGGAAAGAACTGGCCGCCATGCGTATGACCCGACAGCTGCAGGTGGAAGCCCGCCTCCGCCGCCGCCAGGGCGCTGCGCGGCTGGTGAGCGAGCAGGATGCGCACATCGGCCGCGGCGCCTGCCCCGGCGGCGGCCGCGTGCGGGTCGCTCTTGTGCGAGGGGTGGAAATGGTGGGCCGTATAGTCGGCGACGCCGGCGATCATGAGGGTGGCATTGTCGCGGCGCCGCAGCACATGCTGGTTCATCAATACGGTCACGCCGAGCCGGCGCAGCTCGGCGATCCACTCTTCGGCGCCTGAATAGTATTCGTGGTTGCCGGTCACGAAGAACACGCCGTCGCGGGCAGCCAGGCGCGCCAGCGGTTGGGTATGCAGGCTGAGACGGTGCACGCTGCCGTCCACCAGGTCGCCGGTGATCGCGATCGCGTCGGCGCCCAGCTTGTTGACCCGGTTGACGATGGCGTTCAGGTAGGCCCGCTTGATGGTGGGGCCGACGTGGATGTCGGACACCTGGGCGATCGCGTAGCCATGCAGGCTCGGGGGCAGGTTGGCGATCGGCACCTCGACCTTCACCACCCGTGCCAGCCGGCGCGCGTTGACGAAGCCGAGCATCGTGACCCCCAGCGCGGCCAGGGGCGCCACGACGGCGCTGCCGTGGACGATGCCGGGACCGGCCAGGCCGGCCAGCCGCAGCGCCAGCAGCACCAGGTCGCGCGCCAGCGTACATACCAGCAGCGAGGAAAACAATCCCATGGAGAGCAGGCCCATCCATGACACCAGACTCGACCAGCGGCGCCGGCGCAGCGAGGCCGACATCAGCCCGACCGGCACCAGCACGGTCAGCACGACCAGCAACAGCACCCCCGCGACGTTCGCCGGCTGGCCCATCGCGAGGTCGGGCAAGAGGCGCATGCCGATATAAACCTGCAGCAGGACCAGCAGGGACAGGATGGTGGCAAATGATCGGTTCACGGGGCCTGGCGCGGTAAGCAGTAACAAATGTTAATTGGGGTGGCACCGCCCCTCTGCAAGGGCCGCTTTGGATGTGTCGACTGGATGACTGTTTGTAATAATCTGTATTAACGGATGGCAGCACGAACGCCCAGGTCTATAGTTCGTTCCATGCCTGGCGTCGTTCGATCATTCCGATCCCCGCAGAGGCCAAAGGAAAAACCATGTTGAAATCTAAAATTGTTGGTGCGGTGGTTCTGGCCGCGGTTGCCGTCTCGCCGGCGGCAATGGCGGACGACCGTGGTGTGAATACTGCCCTCGGCGCCGTGGTCGGCGCGGCAATCGGCGCCAGCGCCGGCGGCTCGGGCGGCGCCCTGGTGGGCGGCGTGCTGGGTGCGGCGGTGGGCAATTCGATCTCGACCCACAACGACCGCCGCTATTACGACAACCGCAACTACGGCTACAACCGTGGCCACGGTTACAACAGTGGCTACGCCTACGCCCAGCCACGTGCGGTCTACGTCCAGCCACGTCCGGTCTATGTCCAGCCGCGCCCGGTGTATGTCCAGCCGCGCCCGGTCTACGTCGAGCGCCGTGACTATGGCCGCCACGAGCGCCGCGACTGGGACCGCAATGACCGGCACGATCGTCACGATCGCCGCGACTGGGACCGCAACGACCGCGGTGACCGTTGGGATCGCCACGGCCGCTGATCACGAAGCCGCGCTCTGCGCGGCTTTTTTCATGTCCCCCTACTCCTTTCCCTCCTTTCCCCCTCCCCCCGCTTGATCCCGGCGAGGGCGCACGGCGCCAGTCGCGGAGGCAGGCATGGTCCAGCAAGGCACGATCGTTCATTTGGCGCACGGCCAGTACCGGCTGCGCGAAGCGCTGGGCGGCTCGGCCTATGGCGTGGTGTGGCGCGCCGATGCCCCCGGCGGCAGCGTCGCCCTCAAGCTGGTCAACACCGATCAAATGGCGCGCGCCCCGGCCGGGCTGCGCCGCCAATGGATCGACGCCGCCCGCGCCGAGGCGCGCTTCCTGGCCGGCCTTGCCCCCTGGGACGGGCGCCACATCGTGCGCCTGCTCGACAGCGGCAGCATCGACGGCTTGCCGGCGATGGCACTGGAACTGCTCGACGGCGACCTGGCCGCCCATGTGGGCGTGCTGCGCGCCACCGGCCGTCCGCCAGCCCCCGCGCAGGCGCTTGAATGGATCGCCCAGGTCAACCAGGCGTTGGCCAAGGTGCATGCGGCGGGCTTCCGCTACCTCGACCTCAAGCCCGGCAACCTGCTGGTCGAGCGCCGCAGCGGCAACCTGAAGCTGGCCGATTTCGGCACCAGCCGCGCGCTGCCCCCAACGCAAGCCCATGCCTATGCCGGCACCGCCAGCTGGCAGGCGCCGGAACAGTTCTTTCCCCTGGCCCGCGGCCTGTATCGCACGGACCCGCGCAGCGATTATTTTGCACTGGGCGCCCTGCTCTACTGGCTGGTGCGCGGCCAGGCCCTGCGCTACGGCGCGGCCTGCGCCCAGGCCTACGCGGCGCACGGGCCAGACGGCGCCGCCGTGCTGCGGCGCGCGCATGGCGGCCTGCCGCCGACCCTGGAGGCGAGTGAGGCAGCCGGCTTCGCGCAGGCCTTCGGTCCGGCCGCGGCGCAGGCCGATGGCTTGCTACGCGCCCTGCTGGCGCCCGCGCCCGGCGCACGGCCGGCCCACGCGCTCGAGATCAGCCGCATGCTGGACGCCCTACGCGCCCGCATGGATGCGCCGCCACTGCGGAGGGCGGCATGAACCGGCGCCTGGCCGCCGCCGCCCTGGCCCTGGCCTGCGTGTGCGCCTTGCAGCTCCTTGCCATGCTGCTGGCGCCGTCGCGCTACCTGCCGCAGGAGGTGACGCTGCGCCTGGCGCCGGGCGAAGCGATCACCCTAGGCCGCGCCGAACTCGGCGCGCCGCGCGCTGCCGCGCAACAGTTCACGGTGCGGCGCGATGGCGCCGGCCGCTGGTGGCTGCGCAATATCAGCCCGGTGCAGGCCGCGGTGCTGGCGCGCGCGAATGGGCAAAGCCATGTGCGCCAGCATACCGGCAGCGTCGTGCTGGCGGCCGGCCAGCACCTGCAGGCCGGCGCCACGCGTTTCGAGATCGTCGGCGCCGACACCGGCCGGGTGCAGCTGCGCGACAGCCGCCACACCTGGGCCTACGACGGCGCGCTGCTGCTGCGCGACGGTGAACCCCAGGCAGCGTGCCCCGGCGCAGGTATCGCGGCACGCCTGGCCGGCTACTGGAACCGGATCGCGCCGGGCTCCCTGGCTTTACGCCGGCCGCTCGCCTTCGGCGGCCATTTATATTGCGGCAACCGGCTGGCCGTGCCCGGCCTCGACACCGGCAAGCTCGCGCTGGCGCGCGATGCGTCCGGCGCGCTGGCGCTGGATGTGCGCGGATCGCAACCGGTGCTGCTGCAGGACGGCAGCGGCTGGATCGATGCCGCGCGGCGCGAGCATGCACTCGACGGCGTGGAGTCGCTCGCGGTCGGCCGCACCCGCTTCGCCGTATCCGCCAATGCCGATGCGAACGCCGACACCTTGCGCCTGCGCCCGGCCAGCCAGGTCGAGCTGTTCGCCGAACCGAAGGCCGACCTGCCGTCAAGCGTGGAGTGGCACTGGAGCGGCCGGTCGCTATGGCGTTTCACGGCGCCGTCCGGCGCGGCATGGTGCGCGGCGCTGGCCATGCTGCTGTTGGGCGGAGCGGCCGGCCTGCGTTCCTGCGCGCCGGTACGCACCCCTGGAGCAATGGCGAAGCTGGCGCTGTCCTGCGCCATCCCCGCATGCGCGGCCTTGCTGCTGGTGATGCAGCGTAGCGGCGCGGCGCCCGGCGCCGGCTGGCCGCTGCTGCTGGACTGGAGCGCGCTCTGGCATGCGTTGCTGTGGCCGCGGCGCGTGCCGGTACTGGGCGCGCTGGCGCTGCTGCTGCTCGGCGCCGGCCTGCTGGTGCAACTGGAACTGGGACTCGGGGCGCGCGACACGTCCTGGATGCGTCATGTGGAGAACAGTTGCGTGCTGCTTGCCGCCGGCCTGCCGCTCGGCCTGATGCTGTTTGGGGGCATGGCGCGCGGAACAGTGTCGCGGGGCCTGACCGAATGGCTGCTGGTGGCGCTGGCACTCGGCGCGCTGGCAGGCCTGGTGCTGCAGGTGGCCTTCGGCGACGAAACCGGCGTGTTCGACATCCAGCCGGTCGAATTCGCCAAGCTGGCGCTGGCCGCGCTGAGCGCGCATTGCCTGGCGCTCGCCACCGGTAGCAGGGACGGGAACCGACGGCGCGGCTGGCGCGACTGGCTGCGCATGCTGGCGCCGGCGCTGCTGTTCGTGCTGCTGCTGGCGGTGGCCCTGGTGCAGGTCGACGATTACTCTCCGCTGATCCTGCTGCTGGTGTGGGCGGTGGTGACCTTCCTGGCCTGGTGCCTGGCCACCGGGCGCCGCCTGCAGGCGGCGGCTGCGGGTGGGCTGTGCTGCGCGCTGCTGGGCGGCGCCCTCGCCCTGCAATCGGCGGACCCCGCCTTGCGCGGCGGCTTCTACGCCGAACGTTTCCAGGTATGGGCCGACCCGGGCGCCCATCCGCACACCGGCCAGCAGATGCTGCTCGGCGCGCGCGCCGTCGCCGCAGGCGGCTGGCTGGGGGCGGACGGTGTGCTCGGGCTGGCCTCGCTCGGCGCGGCGGCCGATGCAGGAACAGATGCGGCGCTGCGCATCCCGGCGGTGCAGGACGACTTCGCCCCTTCCTTCCTGGTCAACCGCCACGGCCTGCTCGGGGGCCTGCTGTTGTGGGCGCTGCAGGCGGCGCTGCTGGCGTCCCTGCTGCATGCCGCCGCCAGCGCGTGGCGCAGCGCGGCGGGTTTCGGCGACTTCCGGCGCGCCTGGCTCGGGCGCTTCCAGTGCTTCGTGCTGGCCGGCGGCGCGGCTTTCCTGGGCGGACATTTCTTGCTGTCCTGGGGCACCAACCTGGCCTTGTTTCCGATCATGGGCCAGCCGATGAGTTTTCTGTCGAGCGGCGGCTCGCACCTGCTGTTTTTCATCTGCCCCCTGCTAGCGTTCGGCATGGCGAGCGTTCAATCTTTCGAGGAGAATCCATCATGCCGGTCTACGTGCAACACCAGGTCCTAGCCAGGGTCGACGATGTCTTCAATGCCGAAGCGCTGTGGCAGGCGCCGGGCCTGGCGCTGTTCGCGCGCCGCCCGCTGCTGCGCGACCTGCTGGAGCGCTCGCCGCGCGAACAGCGCGGGCGCGCCGCCACCCGCTGCTTCTCCCATGTCACCCTGATGCTGCCGCAGGACGAGATCGACGACGACCGCCACCTGACCCGCGGCGCGCGGGTGCGCGACCTGGCGCAGTCGCTGGCGGCCCTGCACCAGAAGGACTTCGGCGACCTGCTGGGCGGCGAAGACGTGCGCTACCACGTGGTCGGCATGGACTCGGTGCCGGCCGGCGAAGTCAAGGTGAAGTTCGGCCACGCCGTCTACCTGCCGGCGCCGGGCGAGCAGCTGCTGTACACGGTCACGGCCTCGCGCGACAGCGCCATCTGGCAGCCGGTGTGCGCAGTGTATCCGGACCAGCGCCTGACCCTGGTCGGCCAGGACGAGGCCAGCGCCACCTTCGCGGTGCCCGGCTGGTCGTTCGGACTCGATGCCGGGATCCTGCTGGTCAACGACGGGCCGGACAGCCCGATCGAGGTGCAGGTGCGGCCCAAGGACAGTCTCGACTGCCAATACGACGCGGCCAACGGCTATTACGTCATCCGCGCTAAAAAGGATGGCGCCGCAACCGGCGCTCAGCGCCTGCTCCTGAAGATCACCCGCGCGCAAGCCGCGGCCCGGCCTGCGCCGGCACCTCCGCCTGCGCCGACGCCGCCGGGCGCGGCGCCGGCCCGTATTCCCTCGGTCTGGAAGCCGCGCGTCGCCGGCGACGAGATGACCGCCATGCCGATTGCCGTCGCGCCGGTCGCTGGCGCGCCCGTGCCGCCCTTCGAGAACGACGCCACCTATGCCCCGGTGGCGCGCCACCGCATCACGCTGGCCGCGCTCGCGCTGCCGCGCCTGAGCCGCTACCGCGACACCGGCGCCGCCGCGCTCGAGATCGGCCTTGGCGCAGGACTCGATCCCGCCGCGCCGGGCGAGGACAGCGTGATCCGCTTCGCCGTCGACGATGCCGACGAGGTACACGCGATCACCGCCGCCGGCCGCCAGCGCGTGGGCGTGCCGGCGCAGTTCGCGCCGCTCGACGGCGCCGGCATCCGCCTGCACGCGGCGCCGCCGCAGATGGCGGACCGCTATGCCGCGCTGCTGGAGCTGCCGCAGGGACCGGTGCAGCCGGCGGCGGCCGGCGCCCGCCTGGTGTTCGGGCGCGGCATGCCGGCGCTGGCCGCGCTGCGCGTGCTCGATGGCCCGGCTTTCCTGCGCCAGCTCGACGGCAGCGCCGCGGCCAGCGCCGACCGCCTCGGCCTGTCGCGCAATGCCTTCGGCTGGGAAGCCACGAGCGAGGGCTTGCGCGTGGTGCGCATGTCCGAAACCCAGGCCCTGTTCCACCTCGACGCCGACCTTCGGCTGGTGGCCCAGGTGCTCGCGGCCACCGACGAGCAGCCCTACCTGATCCCGCCAGGCCACCACCTGGTCGCCGGCCATTACGTGCTGCGCTTCGACGCCTGAGGTTCGCCATGCCATTGGACGCCATGCCCTCCGCGACCACGGTCGCCGCCTATGCCGCCGGCCTGCTGCTGACCCTGTGCCTGGCGGCCTGCTTGAGCCCGCGCGCCTGGTGGCGCCGCGCGAATGCGCGCGCCCTCGCGGTGCTGGTGGGTGGAACGGCGCTGCTGGGAGGATTGCTGCAGGCGGCGTTCGGGCCGGATGCCGGTGTGCGAGCGCCGAAGCCGGCGCCCCAGCTGTTGGCCGGTGCGCCGGTGGCCGGAGCCCAGTACCGCGTGCGCGAGCATCTGAATTTGCGGGAAGACACCGGCACCGATGCGCGCCGCCTGGCCGTGGTGCCGCCCGGGACGCCGGTGACGGCCACCGGCCTGCGCCGCGGCGACTGGTGGCAGGTCAGTGCCGTGGTGGACGGCCGCCGCCTGGACGGCTGGGCCAGCAGCCTGTGGCTGCGCCGCGCCGACGAGGTGTCAAGCCTCTTCTGAGGCGTTCAAGCGCATCGGATTGAAATACAGGCCCTTGGCGCACTGGGTCGGGCCGACCCGCACGAAGCCGAAGGACTCGTACACCGGCACCGCGAAGTTCGAGGAATTCACCGTGAAGCTGCCGTCACCGCCCGCCGCCAGCGCCGCGTCGCGCGCCGCGTTCCACAGGGCGCGTGCCAGGCCGCGGCGGTGCCAGCGCTTGCCGACGAACAGGTGGAACAGGTGGCCGCGGTCGCGCACCGCCACGAAACCGGCCACTTCGCCGTCGACCACGGCCACGTGGTAGACATGCCCGCGCGCCAGGAAGCCGCGCACGCCCATCTCGTCGTTTTCGGCGAGGAAGGTCGACGCCCCCTCGGGCGGCGATTCGTGCACGATGTATTCGCGCGCCAGTTCGCGCAACAAGGCCGCCACGGCGGGGATGTCAGCGGCCACCAGCGGTCGGATCAGCATGTCTTTCATGGCGAACGTGTTTTGGGAACGCCACAATATCACAGAATAGAATTGCCACGAGGCAATTTTATTGACCATGGGCAGTGACTCCACCTACACTGTCCAGATCATGCCAGAATCCAGCCCCAGCGTTCCGCCTTCTCCGCTTGCTTCACCGCTGGCGCCGCCGTTTCCGGCTCGGGTTTCAGCACAAGCGCGGCGCCCCAAGGTGCCCCTGACCCGGCCGCTGCGCCATGCACGCTATCGCAACATCTGGATGGCGAACATGGTCTCGAACATGGGCACCTGGATCCAGACCTTCGCCTCGGCCTGGCTGGTCGCCTCGCTGTCGGGCTCGGCCTCGATCACCTCGCTGGTGCAGACCGCCACCTATGTGCCGGTCTTCGTGTTCGCCCTGCTGGCGGGCGTGGTGGCCGATACCGTGCACCGGCCCAAGTTCCTGTTCTACTGCAACCTGTACATGGCGCTGTGCGCCGCCGTCATGGCGCTGCTGGTCACCAGCGGACGGGTCAGCACGGTGCCGGTGCTGGTGCTGACCTTCTGCATCGGCATCGGCACCGCCTTCACCTGGCCGGCCTGGCAGGCCGCCATGTCAGGCCTGGTGGACGCGGACGAAGTGGAAGCCGCCGCCACCCTCAACAACCTGTCGTACAACCTGTCGGCCATCATCGGGCCGGCGCTGGGCGGCCTGCTGTTCGGCTGGATCGGACCGAGCGCGCTGTTCCTGGCCAATGCCCTCTCGTTCGCTGGCCTGCTCGGCGTGTACTGGGCCTGGTGGCAGGAGCGCACGCCCCAGCCGACGGTGAAAGAAGGCTTCCGCGAGCGCTTCGTGCACGGCTTGACGACCGCGTTCGGCTGCCCGCGCTACCGCCGCATCCTGCGCAACGTCTGCTCGGTGTTCTTCTCGACCATCGCCTTTGCCAGCCTGCTGCCGGTGTTCGTGCGCGAGGTCTTGCGCATGCAGTCCAGCACCTACGGCACCCTGATGGGCTGCCTGGGCGGCGGCTGCGTGATCGCCGCCTTCTTCCTGCCCCAGCTGCGGGTCCGCTTCGACAAGACCTGCGTCCTGGCCGGCGCCCTGGTCGCGTACGGCGCCATGCTGGTGGCGATGGCGCTCACCCGTTCGCTGCTCGTGCTGGTGCCGCTGATCCTGTGCGGCGGCATGGCCTGGTCGGCCACCGTGTCGACCCTGAACGCCGCGGCCCAGCTGTCCTTCCCGGCCGCGATCCGCGCCCGCACCCTGTCGATCTACCTGTTCGTGATGTCGGCCGGCTACGTCGGCGGCAGCCTGTTCTGGGGCCAGGTGGCCGACCATTGGGGCGTACGCGCGGCCTTCGGCGCCGCCGGAGCCTGCGTGCTGGCCAACGCCCTGGTGCTGGTGACGGGAAGCCGGAAAAACCCGCTCTAATCGCGCCTTCGGCGGCGCTTGTTCAGGTGTAAAGTAGCAGGATTGCCATCACAGTCCTCGACATGCCGCCTGAATTGTTCGACCGCCCGTCCGACCTCCTGTCCGATTTCCAGTTCGCGCCGCGCTACGACGTGGCCGTCGCCAGCCGCCGCGGCAGCGGCCACCTGCAGCGGCTTGAAAACCAGGACAATTTCGTCGTCATCGACTTCGCCGGCCAGGCCAGCTACCTGCTTGGGCAGCAGGTGCAGCGCAGCGTCGTGCGCGGCTGGCCCGCGGGGCATGGCCGGGTGGCGGTGCTGGACGGGATGGGCGGGCACGGCCATGGGCGCGAGGCGGCCGAGGCGGTGGCCGCCGGCCTGCTCACGGTGCCGCCCTGCCGCAGCGCCGCCGAACTGGGGCGCCACCTCGACGTGCTGCACGCCGAACTGCAGCGCCATTTTTCCTTCGAGGCCGGCGCCCGGCCCGGCACCACGTTGACGATGCTCGAACTGCCGGAAGGCAGCGCGCCGCTGCTCTATCACGTGGGCGATTCGCGCCTGTACGAGGTCAAGCCGGGGCGCGCCAAGCCGCTGACGGTCGACCATGTGCCGGCCACTGCGGCCGCGCTCGCCGGACACATCGATGAAGCCGGCTGGTGGCGCCAGGTGCACGGCGCGCATGCGCCGCAGATCGCCCAGGCATTCATCCTCGGCAATGCGTTCAGCAACCCGGCGCAGCTGTCGAACCCGCTGTTCGAGCTGACGCCGCTGAACCTGCCATCCTGGCTGTGTACCCTGCCGGACCGGCGCGTCCTGCGCCTGCGCCCGGACGCCTGCTACCTGCTCGCGACCGACGGTTTCTGGTCCTGCGCCGAACCCGACCGTTTTGTCGGCCGCTGGCCGGATCTGCTCGCCGGCGCTCCCGATGCCGCAGCCATGGTCGGGCGCCTGTTCGGCGCGCTCGAGACTGCTCCGCCGGACGGACTGCATGCCGACAACCTGACCGCGCTGGTGCTGCGGCCCTTGCAGGCGCAGGCGGGCAGTCACGCAGACGAAACCGCGCTGCCTGCGTAGCATCGTTAGAAAATTCCTAACAGAAAATAATGTTGCTAATCAATGAATTCGGCGCGCCGCTGGACAGTAAAACGGCGTAAGCTTTGCAATGTTGTCGAATACAAGCGAATTAGCCCCCTTGCCATGAACCGCTGCCGCAATCCCGAGCATCCGCACTGCACCGTCTGGGTCATGCCAGGCGAAGGGGCATGCGCGCACGGGCATGCCCAGCCGGCAACGCAATCCCCTCCCGCCGGCCTGGTTCCCAGTACCGTGGCGGGCGGCCTGCCATCGAGCTTCGACGCCATCAGCGCCCTGCGCGCGCAGCGCACCTCAGGCGCCGTAGCGGCTGTCCCGCCTGCCGCCGGCGCCCACTCGCTACAGCGCCCACAGCTGCACATCAGCGGCTTCGATCCGCGCGCGGCGGGCGGACGCCAGGCCATCAAGCTGGAGCTGCACGGCATGCCGATGGATTGCGCGACCGAGCTGACCATGCTGGTGCGCTCCGGCCTGCGCCTGCGCGACGGCGAACGCTATGCTTTCCAGCGCACTTCGCGCGGCGACTGGCGCCCGGTGTTCCTGGAATTTTCGTCGCGCGGCCTCGAGCACGGCCAGTACCGCATCGACATCGAACTGCACAGCCGCCAGGCCATGGCGCGCACCTGGACCTGCTCGCCGGTAGTCCTGGTGCCGCGCCAGGATGCCAGCCTGGGCGAAATCCACCAGACCTTCCTCGCCACCCACAAGAACGTGCGCGTGGTCGCCGATGACGCCGGCATTGCCCGCGTGGCGGCGCCCGGCGGCGGCAGCATCGACATCGACGTCACGGCCCGCAACGCCTCGATCGCCCAGCTCGACATCCGCGATCCGCGCGATGGCGGCGGCAAGGTCGACCTCGGCTTTTCCACCATCGCCTGGGACGAAGACCTGATCGAGATCGATGTGCCCGTCGACGCCGCCGGCCATCCCTGCCCGGCCAGCAGCGCCTGCCTGGTGCATGCCGAGCCCGACTCGAGTGTGCAGCGCCACCTGCGCCTGTTTGCGCTCGACGAATGCGTGCTCGGGCGTTTCGAAGAGTTTGAACCGGAAGCAGACCTGCTGCTGCTGCACTACGGCGAGCACAATGGGGAACACGTGGGTGAACGCGGCGGCCTGACGCGCCGCCTGTCGGGACGGCATGCCGTCATCCGGCAGGGCCGGCACGGTTTCGAGATCGAGGACGTGTCGCGCTACGGCCTGCTGCTCGACGGCGTGTGGCCCGGCAAGCACGCGCCGGTGCCGCTCCGGCTCGGCATGCGGATCGGGCTCACCGCCAGCATTCGCGGGGTAGTCGAGCTCGAAGTGACGGCCTTGCTGCCGCATGGCGTGATCCTGCACCGCGTCGACGCGGGTGCGCGCGCCGAGGCTTTCTGCATCCTGGCGCCGGAGACCGGGCCGGGCCGGCGCCCAATCGATCATGCGGCCCAGCCGCGCGCGGCCGGCATGCCGCTGCTGTTCCACCGCGACGGCGGTTTCTGGCACCTGGACCCGGTTACCGGCACAGAGACCGCGCTGGCGCCGGGCGTGCGCTTCGAGGGCCTGCGCGGGATGGGCTGGCAGCTGCGGTTTACCCCCCAGGCGTACCCTGAAACGGCCGTGGAAACACGCACGCGCGCCCCCCGCGCCGGCGAGCGCCGGCGTGCACATCCGTCGATCCCTGCCGCCTGGCTGGGCGCCTAGCCTGGCTTGGAGCGCCTGACGCTCTTAACGCAAGACCAGGAAGACCAGGGCGACACCGGCCAGCAGCGCCGCCTGCAGCGCGAAGACGATGACCGGAATCTTCAGGTGTTCTGGAATGTTCATGGCGTGTCCTTTCGTTTGCAGGACATAAAAAACCCGTTCGGGCATACCAGCTTACGCCCGATTCCTTGCCACGACAATCAGTCAGGCCGCCCTTCGTGGCGCCAGGCCGCCGGCCAGGCCGGCAGCGGGATACGCTCGTCGTCGCCCGGCACCGGCACGAAGGCGTTGGCTTCCCAGTCGCGCGCGGCCTGCTCGATGCGCTCGCGGCTGCTGGAGACGAAGTTCCAGAAGATGTAGCGGCGCCCGTCGAGCGGCGCGCCGCCGATCAGCACGAAGCGCGCGCCGGCGCTCGACGACACCCGCACCTGCATGCCCGGCTCGAGCATCGCCATGGTGTTGGCCGGGATGGCCTCGCCATCCACCTCGATGGCGCCCATCGGCGCGTAGACGGCGCTCTCCTCCGGCAGGCCGCCGAGATCGATCGACCCGCCCGGGGCCAGTTGCACGTCGAGATAGAGCGTATCGCTGAAGGTCGGCACCGGCGAAGAGCGGCCGAAGGCCGAGCCCACCAGGACACGCACCGTCGCACCTTCGAATGCGACTTCGGGAATGTCGGCCGCGGGTGTGTGCGAGAAGGCGGCCGGCGCTTCTTCGTGCTCGCGCGGCAGCGCCGCCCACAGCTGCAGGCCATGGGTACGGCGCACGCGGTCCAGCAGGTCGTCCGGAGTGCGCTCGGAATGGACGATGCCGCTGCCGGCCGTCATCCAGTTGATCGCGCCGGGCTCGATGCGCTGCTCGGTGCCCAGGCTGTCGCGGTGCATGATCGCGCCTTCGAACAGGTAAGTGACGGTGGCCAGACCGATGTGCGGGTGCGGGCGCACGTCGTGGCGCGCGCCGGGCTGCGCTTCCACCGGCCCCATGTGGTCGAAGAACAGGAAGGGCCCGACCGACTGGCGCGCGGCCGCCGGCAGGATGCGCCGGACAGTGAAGCCGCCGCCGAGGTCCTTGTCATGCGATTTGAACAGGTGGGCAATGGCCATGGCTATTCCTCCGTGCTTGAGCGATCCGGCTACTTTACACCATCTCAGATCAGCTCGCGCACCACGCGAAAGCCCACGATGTCGTTCGCCAGCGCACTCGAAAAACCATTGCGCAAGGCGGAACGCAGGTAGCGCGGGTGGTACAGCCACGAGCCGCCGCGCAGGACGCGGCGGCCCTCCACGTCCTCGGCGCCGCCGTCTTCCCATGCGCTGCCGTCGAGCGGCGCGCCTTCGTAGTTGTCGTGCACCGGGTCCTGCACCCACTCCCACACGTTACCGTGCATGTCGTACAAGCCCCAGGGGTTGGCCGGGAACATGCCGCCCGGCGTGGTGCCGCGCCGGAAGGCGCCGCGCGGGCCGCCGTTATAGCTGTAGCTGCCGTCGTAGTTGGCCTGTTCGGGACTGATGCTGTCGCCGAAGCTGAACGCGCTGCGGGTGCCGGCCCGGCAGGCATACTCCCATTCGGCTTCGCTCGGCAGCCGGTAGCGCTGGCCAGTGGCCGCCGACAGCCAGTGCAGGTAGCGCTGCGCGTCGTGCCAGGTAACGCCCACCACCGGATGCGCATCGGTCTGCACGAAGCCCGGATCGGCCCAGTTCACCTCGCCCTGCGGCGCCCAGCCGGTGGCGGCCACGAACACCCGCCACTCGCCCACCGTGACCGGAGTGCGTCCCATCGCGAACGGCCGCTCGATGCCGACCCAGCGCTGCGGCGTCTCGCGCTCCAGCCATTTTTGCTGCGCACCGGCCGCCATCGCGATCTTGCGCTCGTGTTCGTGGGAGCCCATCTGGAAGCGCCCTGTCGGGACCAGCACCAGCGCGGGTCCGCTGCCGGCGCCATCGAGGAAGGGGTCGCGCAGGACGCCGTCTGCATCGGCCACCGGGCTGGAGGGAGTCGGCATCAGCTGCTGCAGCGCGCTTGCGGTGCGCGCCGCCTGCAGTTCACGTGCGCGCTTCTGCTCCGCCAGGTAGGTCGCGGCCGCCCTGAGGTGGGCCGCCTTGCGCTGCGCCTCTTCCTCGGCCAGGCGCGCCTTGGCGACTTCTTCTTCGCGCCGGGCCAGCAGCTGCCGGCGCAGCGCCTCCTTGCGCGCCGCCCGCGCCGCTTCCTGGGCCGCGCGCTCCAGGCGCTGCTGCTCGCGGCGCTGACGCTCGACCAAGGTCCGCGCCGCGGCCCGCGCCTGTTGTTCGAGCTGCGCCTTTTTCTGCTGCTGCGCCGCCTGTTCGCGTTCGTGGCGTTCGTGCTCCGCGCGCGCTGCCGCCTCGAGGGCGGCAAGTTCTTCCGGCGACTGGCCGGCCGCGTCGCGCAGCCCCTCCAGCAGCGCGCGCACGCTGGCCGGGCGCGCCGCAGGATCGGGCGCCAGGCCTGCGCGCAATGCGTCCCACTGGTGCGGCGCCAGGGCATCCGGCGCTTCCGGCGCTTCCGAGGACATTGCCGGCAGCGCGCCTGCCAGCATCTGGACCATCATCCGTGCCACGGCGTACACGTCGAGCGCCGGCGCCGGCTGGATGTGCGGATTACCGGCTTCGGGCGCGCGGTAGCCAGGGGTACCGGAGGTGCCGGGGGCGTCCAGCGCGGCGCCGCCATTTCCATGACTGCGGGCGCGTGCCGCGATGCCGAAGTCGAGCAGCTTCACCTCGCCGCGCCGTGTGACGAACACGTTGGCAGGCTTGATGTCGCGGTGCACCAGGCCGTGCTTCTCCCAGGCGTAGTCGAGGGCCGCGGCCACCGGCTCGAGCAGCGCCAGCACGCGCTCGAAGGGCAGCCGCCCCTCGCGCGCCAGCAGGCTGTCGAGGTCTTCGCCCTCGAGGCATTCCATGATGATGAAATAGCTCGCGGTGGCCGGGTCCTGGGCCCATTCGTAGACGCGCACGATGTGCTCGTGCGCCAGGCGGCGCGCGCGGGTGGCTTCCTGGATCAGGAGCTTGGCCTGCGGGGCCGACTGGGTCAGCTGGGGCGGCAGGATCTTCAGCGCCACCTGGGCGCTGTGGCCCAGCTCCGCATGCGTTGCCAGGTCGGTCGCCTGCCACACCGCGCCCATGCCGCCATGGGCCATCAGGCGCTCCAGTCGGTAGCGGCGGTTCTGCGGACCGACTTCCTGGCCGGCCATCAGGCCGATCTCGGTGCCGGGACGCGATGCGCGCGCCGGAGGGCCTTCGTCCACGGTAGGATCGGGCTGGTAAGCCGCATCCAGGATCGCGTTCTTGCGCAGGTCGAATTCAAGACGGCTCAGCAGGCCATCCTCGTGCAGCGCACGCAATTCGCGGATCTTGTCGATGGCGGTCTGCATTGCTTCCTTCACGACGCCTTCATGGCTGCAGCGCCGCGCCGCAGGTGGCGCAGAAGCGCTCGCCCTCGCGCGCCGGGTGGCCGTGGGCGCACTGGCGCACCGCCCCGGCAATGCCGCGGGCCTGGGTCGCCAGCAGCTCGACCTGGTGGCGCCGGTCGCGGTCGACTTCCAGCGCGCGCCTGGCCTGTTCGTCGCGCACCAGCTGCAGCGCGTCATGCGTCGTCAGCTTGCCCTCCCCCCCCGGGGTGGCGAATTCGGCCAGGGCGGCCAGCTGTTCGGCATCCATGCCCGCATGCACCCGGGTTTTCATGAAGTCGGTGAGCAGCGCGGCATTCGGCGCGGCGGCCAGGGCCAGCTTGGCGGTGTCGTCCATCGCGGCAAAGGCCTCCAGGCGGCGCAGCTCCAGCGCGTGACGGCGCTCCTCGGCGTCGAGCTGGACGTCCTGCAGCGCGCGCGCCTGGCGCGCATCGAGGTCGATGGTGCGCGCCAGCTTGTCCTGCTGCGCCAGCGTGCGGGTGGACTCGATGCGCTGGCGCGCCTGTTCGTCTTCCCACTCCAGCAGGCGTTCGGCCTCGCGCCGGCGCGCTGCGTTGGCCAGCGCCAGCGTCTGCTGGCGCGCCAGGTGTTCTTCTTCGTCGATCTCGCGCGAGCGCCGCGCCACGTCGGCTTCGCTGGCGCGCAGGCGCACCAGCTCCGCCTGCCGGCGCGCGGCGTCCTCGATCAGGGCGGCCTGTTCGATCTTGTTGCGGATCTGCTGCTGCAGTAGACCCTGCGAAAAGCGCTGGCGGGCAATGGCCTGCGCCTGGCGCGCCTCGTGCTGCGCCACTTCAAGCTCGCTGCGCATCCGCACCCCGGCCAGCGCGCGCAGGTGCTGCCATTCATGGGCCTCGTCGGAGCGCCGCGCGCCCTTCTGGGCAAACTCGTGTTCCAGTTCGGCCACCGCGTCGCCCGCGCCGCGTTCCAGCGCCTGCTTGCGCGTAGTGGCGTCCAGGATGCGCGCATACAGCTCGATCTGGCGCGCGCGCACCGCATGCGCACGGTCAGCGCCCTGCAGCGACAGTTCGGCGCGGTTGACGGCGTCGTCCTGGCGCAGCTCGCGCTCGCGCTGGCGCACGCGCGCATTCTGCTCGGTGCGGCGCAGGCGCTGCCATTCCTCGGCGTCGTACAGGTCGTCGAGGTGCCTGGCATGCTCGATCTGCACGTGGCGCTCGTCGGCGGCCAGCCACAGGCTGCCGACCCTGGCGCGGTTGGCGTCGTACTTGTCGTGGCGCAGTTCGACGGTATCGACCTTCACCGCCGCCAGCCCGTATTCGGCCAGCAGCGGCGCCAGGCCGCCCAGCAGGCGCTGCTCGAACTGCTCGCGGAGTGCAGGCGGTCGATCGGCGCCGGCCATGTCGCGGATCGAACGGGCGCCGACGAATTCCCCGGCCAGCTGGCGCACCGGGGCCGCCAGCAGTTCGCGCAGTTCGTTCGTGCCGATGGTGCCGGGCACCGTCATGAAGTGGCGTGCAAAGGCCGGCACGTTCTCGATGCGCAGGCTCACGCTCAGGCGGGCGACCACCGCCAATTGCTCGGAAGTGAGGACCTCGTCGAAACGGAAGTCGACCGGCAGCGCGCCGGTGCGGGTGACCAGGATTTCGGCATGCTGGTCGCGCAGCAGGTGGTTCAGGCGCGTGAAGAAGCCCTCGATCTCGTATTCGCCCTGGGGCACTTCGGTGGCCTTGTCGCCTTGCAGGATGTAGGCGCGCGCCGTGGCCGGCACGCGCAGCGTCTTGACGAACACGCCCGACAGCTCGCGCACACCGAAGAACACGGCCAGTTCGTCCGGGCCGGCCACCCAGCGATTGTCGCGCAGCACCGGCGCCGCTTTCGCGCCGCCCAATCCGAACTTCTGGAACATATCGACTCCATTTCAGCATTACAACAAAGCGCCCACCGATTCTAACAAAGCCGCGCGCGATTCAAATGATCCCGATCCGGTCCACGCAGGCCAGGCTCGCGCCGCGCTCCCGCAGCGTCTCGCGCCAGCCTTGCGGCAGCCCGGGCTCCCAGGCGCGCGGCACCAGCACCCGGTCGCCCGGCGCCGCTTCGCGCACCAGCAGCGCGCACTTGGGCTCCAGCCCTTCGACCGTCTCGACCCGGCCGGCGTGCCAGCTGGAAGACTGGCCGGTGGCGAGCACCCGGCCGCGCGGCAGGAATTCGCGGCCGCGCGCCATGCGGTCGGCCATGACCAGGGCCAGCTCGAACGAGCCGCCCTGGAAGCGCGCTTCCCCGAAACGCACCGTGGTGCGCCACTGTCCCACCCCACGGCCGTCGTGGTGGCGCGCGCCGGCCAGCACCGCGCGCACGCGGGCCTGCAGCGCGGCATCGGCGCCGGGCGCCGCGATGCTGGCTTCTTCCTCGCTGTCCTCGCACTCGTGCGGCGCGGGACGGACGCTGACCTCGACCCAGCACAGGCTGTCGCCGGCGCCGCCGCTGACCAGCGGGAACCAGGCGCGCGCCGCCGCGACGCCCGCCGCTGGATCGGGATGCCCGCTGACGGCACCGAGGTGCGGCAGACCGCCCTCGCCGCCGGCCAGTACCCTGGGCGGCACTTGCTGCAAGCCATGGCCGTCGATGCGCCCGAGCTGCCAGGCGTCGGACCAGCCATTCGCCACCACCGGCAACTGGCCGGGCGCCGGCTGCCACACGCCGCGCACGATGCGGTCGGCCAGCACGCAAGCCAGTTCCCAGTCGCGGCTGCCGGCCATGGGCGCGCGGTCGAGGCTGAGCACCACCTGTTCGCGGCTGTCGAAACGCGGCTCGGTATGGCGCGCCAGGCGCACCACTTCCTGCATGCGCTGCGCCAGCGCCGGCGCATCCGGCACGCTGCACTTGACGTCGGCGCGGCCGCCGCGCGGGCGTACGCTCGCCGTCACCGTGATGTACGTGCCGTCCGGCGCGATGCTGCGAACCGTCACGGGTGCGTTCATGCCGCGTCTCCCGCGGTATCGTCCCGCACTGCACGCCGCGCCGCGCAATCGCATTCGAGGTTGGCGACGATGCGGTCGGCCTCTCCCAAGAGGGCCGGCACCTGCGCAGGCTCGCCCATCTTCATGCGCGCCAGCAGTGCCCACGCTTCGTCCAGCGCGGCCACGGCGCGGCCGCTGTGGCGGGCGCGCCGCAGCTGTTCGGCGGCCGCCAGCGGCTGGCCGGGCGCGGATAGTTCGAGTGCCGGCATGGTCCCCACCGACAGGCTGACCAGGTCGAGCCGGCGCAGCAGCTCCTGGTGACGGCGGAAGTCCGCGCAGTCGGCCGGCAGCACGGCCAGGCGCAGGCCGCACATCAGGCCGGGCAGTTCGAGGAACAGTCGGCGCAATGCCCTCGCATCTTCCTTCGCTGCGTCGAAGGCCTCGTATTGCGGCGCCGCTGGAGCCGCTTCCGGCACAGGCTGCAGCGCAGGCTGGAGTGCGATTCGCGCCGCCAGCAGCGCCGCCAGGTCGCGCGACGCGCCCAGGTCGACCGGCACGCAGTCGTCCACCATCACGCCGAAGCGCGTGTACAGCAGCTGGTTGAAACCGGCGCGGAAGGTGTTCCACTCCTCGAAACTGGTGCAGGGCGGCAGGTCCAGGTTGCCCTGCGCAAGTTCGCGCTGCAGGGCCGCCTGCATGGTCGCCACGAACGCGTCCAGCGCCACCCGCTCGCCCGCCTCGCTGGCGAGGAACAGGTCGAAGCGTTGCTGGACTTCACGCGGATCCGGTGCGTCGATGGCGAAGCGCACCCGCAGGCCGATCTCCGGCGCGGCGGCGAACGGCGCCAGGTCGCAGCCGTAGGGGCCCGGATGGACGCACCAGGCGCTTTCGCCATCCAGGATCGCGACGCGCGCGCCCTCGCTCAGGCGCCGGGTGTGGCCCGCGCGGTTGGCCAGCACGGCGAAGCAGCCGGCCGGCACCGTGCAGCCCCGCGCCAGCGGCAGCGCGATGCAACCCGCGCCCAGGCCGGCAAGGTCGGGCGGTGGCTGGCGGAACGGCCGTGTAAACAGGTTCAGCATGCGTTGACGAAAAAGCGTGCGCCGTGACGCTGGAAGTGCTGTGCCGGCGCCGCGTCGAACGGCCACGGACCTTCGCACTCGCCGTCGCTGTCGAGCAGACCCTCCAGCACGGTGGCTCCGGCGCCGTCCACCACGCGCAAGGCTTGCGCCCCCCGCAGCAGTTCGGCGGCCAGCGGCGACTGCGGGTCGAGCTGCAGTATCACCCGGTCCGCCACGAAATGCAGGCGCCATGCGCCGTCATCGGTGACCAGGGTGTCGAGCGCCATGCCGCCGTCGGCGGCGCGCAGCATGCCGGCGCTGCCGCTCCACGGTCGCGGCTTCGCCTGCGCGCGGCGGGCGTCGGCCAGCGTGCGCAGGCGGCGCGCCGTCAGCGGCGAGGCCTGCAGCGCGCCGCGTTCCCCAGGCGTCAGCGGGCGGCTGCCGTCGAGCGCCCCCAACAGGGTCGCGTCGTCCAGCATCAGGCGGTCGCCTTCGACCCGCCGCCCGGTCAGCAGTTGCGCCTGCAGCTTGCGGTCCAGTTCCGTCATGCCCATCATCTATCCTCCTTCAGCCGCAGGATGGCGGCGTCGCGCCGTTTTCGCAGGGTCGGCAGCGAAACGTCGTCCAGCAGCGCGAGTTGCTGCATGGTCGGCAGTTCGCCGGTGGCCGGATCGAGCCATTCGGACGGATAACTGTCGTCGAAGGGCCCGAGCAGCTTCAGGTAGACCGCCAGCCGCACCGGCAGCGAATCGTCCGCCATCATCCGCAACGCCCAGCTGCCGCGCTCCTGCGCCGCCGCTGCCACTTGCAGGTAGCGGGGGGAGAGTGAAACGCGCTGGGCCACGGCCTCGAGCAACAAGGCTAGCCCGTCGTCCGCGGGCATGTCCTCGTCCGTCACCGGAGCAACGAGGTCGAGCTCTTCCTGCAGCGTTTCCAGCACCAGGTCCGGGCCCGGGGTGCTGGCCGCTTCCGATTCGCCCAGCACACGCCAGTAGTCGTCCAGCCAGGCGCCGGCGTCGTTCGCGTCCTGCAGCCAGTCGCAGTCCTGGTTGGACGACAGGGCCTGGTATTCGCCGATCTCGCGCAGCATCGCGCCGATCTTTTCCGGATGGTCCTTCAGGCTGGCGAAACGCTTGGAGCGGGTGTGCAGCGGGCCGGCGGCGCCGGTGAAGCGCTCCAGGGTTTCGCTCCAGCGCAAGATCCATTCTGGGCGGCAGTCGGCCACGGTGCGCAGCTGGCGCGCCTCGATCGGCTCGGCCTCGAGCACGCGCCCCAGGATGGCCCCTATCTGCTCGCGGTGCTCGCGCCAGGCCGCAAACAGGCGCACCAGCTCGCCGTAGGCGGTATCGAGCATCCGGTAGGCGTACATGCGGTTCGGGCTGCAGGGGCGGCCGCAGGCCGCCTGGTAATTGTCGCTGTCGACCTTGTCGCGCAAGACCGCATACATGTCGTTGAACTTCTTGCGCAACAGCGCGTCGCCGCCTGCGGACGTCCAGAACGCCGGCATGCGCGCGTGCTCGTTCGAGACCGCCGTGCACAGGGCGGCCCAGTCGGCGCACCTGGCCTGCAGTTCGTAGAGCAGGCTCAGGGCGAGTTCCAGGACGGTGTCACCGTAGCTGTTGCCGGCCATGTCGCCGCGGCGGCCGCCGGCATGCAGGGCCTGCGCCGTCACATCGACGTACTCGGCCAGCAGCGCATTGCGGCCGGGGTCGGGATCGAGCAGCCGCGCCGGGCTCATGCGGGCGAGCGCCTGCAGCGAGCATTGCCCCAGCAACTTGCGGACCTGCTCCCAACCATGTTCCTGGTACCGGGTTCCCGGCAAACGCATACCTGCCTCATCCTCGCTAGCCATCCGCACGAGGGCGGATTGTCAACAGATGATGCCATACAAACACATCATCGAGGCGCGCAGGTGGGGGTCAATCCCCCTTCTGTTCCATCGATGGCTGTTGCATCGAACGCAACAAGGCGGCGACCACCGGCGCCGCATGGCCGCCGCCGGTCAGGCTGGACTGGCTGACGAAGGCGGCAAAGGCGAGCCGGCGGGTCTGCCCCGGCAGGCTGCCCGGCTCCAGCCAGCCCATGAACCAGACCGTCGCCAGTCCATCGTCGCCGGCGGCGGGCGATCCCGCGGCGGGCGAACCCGTGGGGGCGGTGCCAGTCTTGCCGAACAGGCCGGCGCGCAGGCGCGCGAATTCCTGGCCGCGGAAGGCGCCTGCCGCCGTGCCGCCGTCCACCACGCCCTTCATGCCTGCGCGGATGCGGTCGAGGCGCACGCCCAGTTCCGGGCCGGGGCGGGTGGCGGCCGCGCGTCCGTCCAGCTCCAACAGCAGGCGCGGTGTCACGATCCGCCCCTGCCCGACCGCCGCGGCGACCAGCGCCATCTGCAGCGGGGTGGCCTGCATGCGCAGGCCGATCGCCATCTGGCGCACCTCGTGCCGGGTCTGGATCGGATCCATGCCTGATGCGCTGGCCTGCAGCGCGTCCCAGGCGGACCAGCGATAGTCCTCCGGCAGCAGGCCGCCGTCCAGGCGCAGCGGCGCGCCGAACCCGAGCCGGCGCGCCATGCCCGCAACCGGGCGGATGGCGTCGAGCGCGTCCGGTTCGAGCGCCCGCACGCCGGGCAGGCCGCCCTGCGGCGCGCCGCCCAGGCTGCGGTCGCCCAGCTCGGCCGTCCAGGCGAACCAGGTGTTGATGCTGTGCGTCATGGCCTGCGCCAGGCCAAGCCGTCCTTCGACGGCGCGGGCGCCGGCCAGCCCCTCGCGGAAATTCGTGATGCGGGCGCCGGCGCCCTGCGGATAGGCAGGGGCGCTGGTAGCAAAACCGTATCCGGCGCCAGCCGCCATGGCGTCGATCTCGGCCAGCGGCCTGCCGGCAAGCAGGCCGGAGAGCTTCGCGTCGCCGCGCGCCGCCGTTTCCAGGCCGAGGGCGGTCACCACCTTGAAGGTCGAGCCGGGGGCGCGCTGGGCGCCGCCGTCATGCTGGAAGGCCGGCAGGCGCAAGGGGCTGCGCGCCGGATCGGCGCGGTCGAAATCGCGCACTTCGGCCCAGCGCCCCGTCTCGAGCGCGCCCATGCCGCCGCCGGCCGCGGCCAGCACGTCGCCGTTGCCGGCGTCGAGCAGCACGATGCCCGCCTGGCGCCCGGCCGGCGCCACGCCCGCAGCCAGGCATGTCTTGCCGTCCCATTTCCCCCCGCGCAGGCCGACGCAGTCGAGCGCCGCCTGGGCCGCCGCCTGCAGGCCCAGGTCCAGGCTCAGGCGGGCCGCATGGCTGTTGCCGGGCAAGCGCGCCAGCATGCCGGCGACGCTCGAGCCGTGTTCGCGGTGCACCCCCAGCAGCGGCGCCAGCCCGGCCGCCTGCGCCGCGGCGCTCACCCTGCCGTCCGTCCACAGCGCTTCGCCGCCGCGCCCGCTGAGCCGAACCTCGGCCAGGGCCGGCCGCTGCGCGCCGCTCGACGCCGGCAAGGCATGCCAGGCCAGCCCTCCCCCCTCGGCACGCACGTGACGGTAGGCCGCGTCCGCGCTGCCGGACAGCTGCGCCAGGTCGAGCGGCTCCACCTCCAGCACGATGCGCTGCGCGCCCGGCTGCGGGGCCAGCAGCACGCGCTGGACCGCATCGCGCTCGCGGCAGGCGCGCCCGTCGCAGGCGCCAACCACCGCCGCCGTTGCCCCGGTGACGCGGCGCAGGCGCCCGGCCAGCAGCAACTCGGCCGGCTCGGGCCTGTCCAATACCAGCACCGCACTCCCGGCCTGCCCGCCGCCATCCCAGGCGCTCACCCGGCGCCACGGCGTCCAGCCTTCCGGCAGGCGCGCGAACAGGCGCATCGCGGCCAGCGGCAAGCCCTCGTCCTGCGCCACCGGCACCCCGCCGACGCTGGCCCGCCAGCCTTGATCGCTCCCGGGCCGTGCGCGCCAGGCCAGCAGCCGGCGTTCACTGTTGAACACCCGCAGCTGCTCGCGCACGAAGGCGCCGTCGGCGCGGCGGTACAGGCGCTCGAGCAGCCGGCGTCCTTCGTCGTCGAGTCGCACCCGGTCCCAGCCGGGCAGCGGCGCGCGGCCGCCAGGCGCCGCAGCGCTCCAGGCGGCCAGGTCGCGCGGCGCGACCTCGGCCAGTCCGCTGCTGCCCAGGCGAATCAGTCCGTGTGTTTTCAGTTGTTCGAACAGCAAGGCGTCTTCCAGCCCGCGCGGGGCGGCGGCGGGCACCCGGTATTCGCCCGGCGCCAGCGCCAGCGCCGGCAGCGCCACGCCCGGCCCGAAGGCCTGCACCAGACCGGCGCTGTTCGCGTGGACGACGGCGCGCTGCAGCAGCAGCTCGCCGGCCTGTGGGCAGGCCTGGCTCGGGCGGCGCGTGAACCTGAGCGCGCCCTCCTGCCAGACCAGCCAGCCGGACGTGCCGAGCAGGCCTACACCGTGGGCGCCGCGCGTCACCACGCTATTGCCGGCGTCGCCGATCCAGGCGGCCGCGCCGCTGCCCGCATTCCAGGCCAGCCGCAGCGCGCCCTTGGGGTCGCCGCGCAGGTCCATGCGCGGCATGCCGGAGCCGGGCGCGGCCAGCAGAACGTTCCTGGCCGCTCCCGCTGCGGCTGCCTCGGCGAACGGGTAGCCGATCCGCAGCGGCAGCAGCAAGGGCCGCCGCGCGTCGGACAGCTGCGTGCACAGGTCGATCCGCAGCGGCGGCGCCAGACGCACGCCGGACCCGACCACCAGCGCGGCGGCGCCGTGCTGGACGACGGCGATGCCCGGCTCGTGCGGCACCCGGACCGTGACGCCGCCCAGCAGCGGCTGCAGGGTGGCCAGCGCATCCGCGCCCTGCGCTTGCGCGGCACCGCTGTGCATCGAGAGCGAGCGCGCCGCCAGCGCCAGCACCACGGCGCCGCATGCGGCGGCGGCGCAGGCCAGCACGGCCCACGGGTTCACGGACAGGCGAGGCCTTGCCGCAGTCTGCGCGCCGCGCCGCAGGTTGCGCGCGCGCCGGCGCGCCGTGCGGGCGGCGGCGACAGAACGCGTCAGGGCGGTGAAGGCGGTGATGGCGGCGGTCATCGGCATGTGCAGGTGGTTGCGGCCCGGTCGTGCCGCTCGCCCGTGTCTAGCAGGGGGTGGGTGAAACCCATCCGTCGCGCCGCGCCGCACGACATCGGTGACGCGCGTTCGAGCAGGATTTTTGACAGGCTATCCCGCGTTTTCCGCGTCTCGTCGCAATCGCCTCGCGGCCTGGAATCGCTTGGCCTACAGTGCACACATCGACCACCCACCCGCAAGGAGAAACACCATGAACGTCATGAAGCATATGGAGGCCTTGTTCGTCATCGCGATGAGCCTCGCCGTCTCGGGCAGCTACCTGATGGAGGCGATCCCGGAAGCCCAGGCCCGCAACTACAGCGCCGATACGGCCATGGTCGCCAGCGGCGGCAAGATGGCGGTCGTGACGGTCAGCGCCAAGCGCCTCTCCAGCGAAGAAAAGCAGGCCGCAGGAGACCGCGGATGAGTTCCTCGGGCCAGCCCGTCGTCGCCTCGGCGCGACAACGGGCGGCTCCTTGCGACGCCATTTGTATCACCCTACTGCGGAGCCCGGCTCCCAATCTGTTTCAGATGTAAGTATCTGCTTCAACGCTCCCTTCCGCCGACCGCCGGCGATATAGTGGGTCATCCGTTTTTGGATCTGGAGACCCGACATGAAACGCACCTACACCCTCGCTGCCCTGATCGCCATTGGCGCCGCCTTCGCGCCGCTGCCATCGATGGCACAGACCGATTTCCAACTGTATATCGGCTCGGCCCCGCCGGCGCCCATCTATGAACGCGTTCCCGTCGCGCGCCACGGCCATGTCTGGGCCCCGGGCTACTGGGAATGGCGCGGCCGCCGCCACGCCTGGGTGCCGGGCCACTATGTCGCCGCCCGCCCGGGTTACGTCTACGCCCCGCCGCGCTGGCACCAGCGCCAGGGCGGCTGGTACATGGAACCGGCGCGCTGGGACCGCTACCAGGGCCGTGGCTATGCACCGGTCTATGCCGGCGGCTACCGCGACGGCCGTGACGGCTACCGCGACGGCTATTACTACCGCGACGGACGCCGCTACGACCGCGATCGCGACGGCATCCCCGACCGCTACGAGCGCGGCGGCCGCCGCGACACCGACCGCGACGGCGTGCCGAACTACCGCGACCGCGACCTCGACAACGACGGCATTCCGAACCGCCGCGATCGCGACATGGATGGCGACCGCGTCCCGAACCGCTACGACCAGCGGCCGGACAATCCCTACCGCCGTTGATTCGAACTTTCCAGAAACGGCAGAGGCACCTTCGGGTGCCTTTTTGCTATCCTAGCGCCATGATCAGCAAGCCAGCCCGCGACCTCGCCCTCCCCGCCGACCACGCCACCCTGCTCGCCGCCGCCTTCAAGGGCGAAGTCGCCACCAGCCGCAAGCTTGCCGCCCGCACCGGCATGCCGGAAGCCGAGGCTCTGCGCGCCACCCTGACCCTGAGGGCGGGCGTGGCCGGCCTCGAACAGCTGCTGGCGGCGCGCGCCGCCGAGCGCCTGCGGGGCGAACACGGGGCCGCGGCGCGCCAGGCCCATGCCGCCGCGGCCCTGTCCCGGCAGCGTACCCCGCAGCCTGCCACCGCGCCCGCCTGGCGCGCCTGGTTCGACGGCTCGGCGCGGCCCAATCCCGGGCGCTGCGGCATCGGCGCCGTGCTCGAGGGCCCCGGCGGCGTGCGCGTCGAACTGTCGCGTGCGGCCGGCTACGGCAACAGCAGCGAAGCCGAGTACCTGGCCCTGATCGCGGTGCTGGAAGCCGCCGCCGGGCATGGCGCCGGCACGCTTGCCGTCCAGGGCGACAGCCAGGTCGTGATTGACGACGTCCACGCGCCCGACAGCGCCAGCGCCCCGGCACTGCGCGCCTATCGCGAACGGGTGCGCGCCCTGCTCGCCCGCCTGCCGGGCGCCACCCTGCGCTGGATCCCGCGCCACAAGAATACCCAGGCCGACGCGCTGTCGCAGCGCGCCGTGCCGCCCGCAACCAGTGAAGACCCGCATGAAACTGAACAACGACCAACCGAAGACTGACCTGGCCACCTGGCGTGCGCGCCTGGCCGCCATGGCCGAAGGCAGCAGCGGCGAGGGTGATCACGACGGCGCCCACGACAGCGCCCACCTGGAACGGGTGTGGCGCAATGCCCGGTCGCTGCTGGCGCAGCACCCCGAAGCCGACGCCCTGGTGGTGATGGCGGCCTGCTACCTGCACGACCTGGTCAACCTGCCGAAGAACGACCCGGAGCGCGACCAGGCCTCGCGCCGTTCGGCGCAACTGGCGCGCCACCAGCTGGCATGGATGAACTTCCCGCCGGAGCGCCTCGACGCGGTGGCGCACGCCATCGCCGCGCACAGCTTCTCGGCCAACATTCCGGCCGAGTCGCTGGAAGCGAAGATCGTGCAGGACGCCGACCGCCTGGACGGCCTGGGCGCCGTGGGCCTGGCGCGCATGTTCTACATCGCCGGGCGCATGGGGAGCAGCCTGGCGCACCCCGGCGACCCGCTGGGCCTGGGGCGGGAATTCGACGACCGCAGTTATGCGCTCGACCATATCATGGTCAAGCTGTCCAAGCTGCCGGGCATGATGCAGACGGCGGGCGGCCGCGCGCTGGCCGAGGAACGGCTGGCGCGGCTGCTGGCGTTTCGCGAGGAGTTCGCCGCCGAGAACGGCGTGCAGGACGGCGAGGCCCTGCCCGACTTCAAGCCGCCAGGATCTCCTTGAACAGGCCGATATCCTCGGGCGTTGATAGACTCGAGTTGTGCCATAACATGGTGAAATCGCCGTACTTCAGGGCAGCTTTCTTGAGAGTTCGCATCAAGTCGAAGGCTTCTGCGCTATACCCCAGCTTTAAATAGGAAATGACCGAGCCTTCCATCAAGATCAGCGGATGTTGCCGCAACTTCAGCGGGGCCTGCCGTGTCCAGCTCCACATGGGGAAAGTTCGGGTGCTACCGTAGCGGAATCCGGGATTGTCGGGATAGCCACCCGTCGAATCGTAGGTGAATCCGGCGTGCTCCAGATGGTCCGCAGTCTGGCCGGCGTCCCAGCGAAGATAGTGTTGACGATTGCCGATCACGCCTGCGTCCGCGCCGGCGATGCGGCAGGCGTCGATCAGGGACATCCGTTCACGCTGTAACAAGGCGGCGTTGCGATACGTGTGGTAGCTGCCGTGCATCCCGATCTGGTGTCCCCTGTCGGACATGGATTTCAGCAACTCCTTGATCCTTCGTTCCGTCAGCGAGTAGGTGCAATCGAACGGCGTCCTGCCGGACGTGGGGATGAAATAGAAAATGCCCCGGTAGCCATGCGACTCGAGCGTGTTCATGTACCACGCGAAATTCCAGTTGGGGTCGAACTGGTAACGGCCTTGTCGAGAGCTCCAGGCGTTTCTCAAGCGCCGGCCCGCGCAGCCCACCGACCGCCGGCGCAGCAAGGCCCCGGCCAGGCCTTGCGCCAGCAGCCATGGACTGGCGATCCATCGCTCGTAGGGTTCGTCGACATCACAGGTCACCACCATGGTTCCGGCTGTCCGCGGCCGAGTCAGCTGCGGCCAGACTTTCACCATGGCGGACCACAGAATCTCGATATATTCGTCAACGACAGGACGGTACAGAAAACCGCGCTCCACCGCCAGCGACGCCGCAGCCGGAAATCGGTCGTTTCGATCGCGGCTTGCCTTGATCAACTCCTCATACCTGGACAGCATGAAGAAGGTGGACCCGATCACATCGAGGTTCAGCTGACCATTCCCTTGGGCTGTGCACAGGAAACCCTGATGCCCCCACAGCACCGGGATCGACCTGGCAGTCAGGTCGGCGTCGAGCGTGTGGTCGACGTCCATCCAGTCCCCACGAGGCTCGATCACAAGCGAGTCCGGTTTCATCCAGACCGGTTTATTCAGTCGAAAAAAATCGCAGGCAAGGGACAAGGTCTTCCCTTTGAATCGCATCTCGATCTGCTCGCCCTCATATGGCAGACAGGTAAATTCCAGGCGCAGTATCTCGGTAAATATCCACTCCAGCACCCACTCGGCGGGTGCGCGATAGTCGATCGGCACCAAGACCGTGATCTTGTCGGCATCGAGCGCTACCATGATTCAATGACTCCTCTTGCGCAATACTCGCCCGAGAAAAAACGCGGGCCAACGATGGATGCGATCCCAGCGCAATAGATTACAGGCGGCGCAGTCGCCCGAATCGCATGCGGAGAACGCCTTGTTTTTCGCCAGTATCTCGCGCTCGATGGCATAACATTCGGCCGCGGGAGCGCAGATGGAGTATGCATTGCCGACCAGGCCGGTGGCCAGATGTCCGCTTTTGACATATGCCGCATAAAACTTCCAGAACGACCTGGAGCACAGGCCGGGATCGGTCCGATAAAAGGTCCGTATGCTGCCGTGCTCGTCGACATAGCGGCTGATTGCCAGCCAGGGCGCGATGCGGCGCCGGTAAAGCCCCAGGTCGGCCTCTGCGAGGTGAGCTGTCGTAAAGCCCGGGCTCGAACCGACACAGCCGGTGACCAGCATTTTTGCCTTATGCGCGATCAGCTTCCTGACCGGTTCGTAGGCGCGGGAGTGCGGTCCGTGCCCGTCCGTCAGTTGCTGTGCATGCTTTCCAATGGCAACAATCGAACACTGGGGATGCAGGCTGCGGTGTGAATGGGGACGGGCGATCATCATGTTCGGCAGCGCGCCCGCGTTGGATACCGAATCCGGCGTATAAGGTGGAATTTTCGACGCCTGCCACGCGAAGCCATTCTTGGTGAACGCCAGGCTGGCGACCGTTCCGCTCGATCCGACGGTATCCAGGAGCGCGTCCAGAAAATAACCTTGATCACGCGCTCCCACCGCCTTCAAGCCGGCCCGAACGAGGACAACATCGCCTTCCACGACGCCCAGCCTGCGCAAATCGTGGCGTATTGATTCTCGTGTTATATCCATTGGCAATTCCCGGGTCAGTTGTCAGGGCGCTACCGAGTGTGCCGTATCCGCCATCGTGCGCTTTGCGCGCACGCAGCCCCGATTCCCTCTTGGGGCCAGTGGGCCGCGCTTTTGCATGCGCTTTCGCGGAATTGCGCTTCCTGGACGCGCGACTGTCCATTTTTTCGACACCGCCGCTTCCCGGGTGTCCGAATGATGCTTGCCCAATGTTAAGATGGTCAATGTCACCCGTCCGAGGCATTCATGAGCAGCTCGACCGCGCCACAGCCCGCGCAACCTGCAAACGGCAACCTGAATTTCGTCCTGGTCTGCATCTTCATCGACATGCTCGGCATCGGCCTGATCGTCCCCGTCATGCCGCTGCTGGTCGGGCAGTACGTCCCGGCCAGGGACGACCAGGCCCTGTGGTTCGGCGTCCTGGCCGCCACCTTCGGCGTGCTGCAATTCCTGTTCATGCCGGCCCTGGGCGCGCTCAGCGACCGCGTCGGGCGCCGGCCGGTGCTGCTGTACTCGATGGCCGGCATGTGCATCAACTTCCTGGTCACCGCCTGGTCACCAAGCCTGTTCTGGCTGTTCGTCGGGCGCATCATCGGCGGCATGTCCTCGGCCAGCATGTCGGTGGCCTCGGCCTACGCCTCGGATATCTCGACCAGGGAAAACCGCGCCAAGAGCTTCGGCAAGATCGGCGCCGCCTTCGGCCTCGGCTTCATCTGCGGTCCGATGCTCGGCGGCCTGCTGGGCAACAATGACTTGCGCCTGCCCTTCTACGTGGCCGCGCTGCTCGGCGCCGGCAATCTGGTCTATGGCTACTTCATGGTGCCGGAATCGCTCCCGCCCGGCCGGCGCCCCCCGTTCGCCTGGGCGCGCCTGAACCCGCTCGGCGCCCTGCTGCGCCTGGCACGCCGCCAGGACATCCGCGGCCTGCTCGTGGTCATCACCCTGGTCACCTTCAGCCAGATGATGCTGCAGTCGACCTGGGTGCTGTACACCACCTTCCGCTTCGACTGGACGCCGCGCGACAACGGCATCGCCATGTTCTGCGTCGGGCTGGTGTCGGCCGTGGTGCAGGCCGGGCTGCTGGCGCTGCTGATCCGGCGCTTCGGCGAGGTCCGCCTGTCGCTGCTGGGCATCAGCTCGGGCGCGCTGGTCTTCCTCGGCTATGGCCTGGCCACCCAGGGCTGGATGATGTACGCGCTGATCCTCTGCAATGTGCTGGGCTTTGCCGCCACGCCTGCCTTGCAGGCGATCGTGTCCAAGTCGACCGCCGGCGACCAGCAAGGCGAACTGATGGGCTCACTGCAATCGATCGGCAGCCTGGGCGTCATCATCACCCCGCTCATCGGCACCGCCATCCTGGCCAGGGTCAGCCACCTGCCGCCGGGCGACTGGCGCATCGGCAGCCACTTCCTGCTGTGCGCGGCCATGCAGGCGCTGGCGATCCTGGTGGCCTGGCGTTACTTCCGCAGCCACCGCGTGCACGACAGCCACGGCGAAGACCAGGGCAAGAACGAGGACAAAGAAGAGCTGCGGGCCTGATGCCGGCGAGCGCGCCGGTGGCAGCGCGGGCCGTGCTGCGGCTTGCCTAGAATTTCATCTCCAGCGTGGTGCGCAGCTTGATCCCGCCCGGGTAATGCCAGCGCCGCTTTTCCAGGCCGCCGACGGGGTCGAAGTAGCTCGGCTCGAAGCCGTTGTCTTCGCCCAGCAGGTTCGACAGCGCGACCCGCAGTGCGGCTTTCGGGGTGAAGGTCCAGGCGGCATATGCGTCCAGGTCGGTGCGGGCGATGCGGTAGAAGCCCCGGTTGGCGGCCACCTGGATGTAGCCGCCCCGCCGGTGCGCCACGCTGGCGCCCGCCGCCAGCGCGCCCGATTTATAGTCGAGGCCGAGGTTGGCCGAGAGCGGGATCTGTTGCTCCATCCGGTTGTACGGCCCCGGCACTGACTCGACCTGCGACCAGTTGCGGCTGACGCTGGCGCGCAGGTCGATTGCAGGCGCGCCGGTGACCAGCGCCTTAAGCGGGAACCTGGTCTCGATCTCGAGGCTGCGCATCACGGCGCGGTCGTCGTTCACCGGCGTGAAAATCCAGCGCAGGCCGTCGAAGTAGATCCGGTTGCTGGTGTAGTCGTCGATGCGGCGCAGCGCGCCGCTCACCGACAGCATTGCGCCTTCGGCCCAGTAATGCTCCCAGGCCGCATCGATGCCCCAGGCCAGTTCCGGCCGCAACTCCGGATTTCCCTGGTAATCGGCTTCGGTGGCGCTGTTGTTTTCCCATTCCGCGCGCTGCGGCACGATTGCGCCCAGCTCGGGGGCTTTGTAGGTCCGGCTGACGGCCAGGCGCAACTGGTCGGCCTGCTTGCCCTCTTTCGCCGGAAATTTAACCAGGGCCTGCAGGATAGGACTAAGCACGCTGGAGCGCACCTGCGTCAACTCGACCGCGTTGCCCGACACGCGCGTGCGCACGCCCTCCCAGCGGGTGCCCACATAGAGCGACCACTGCGGACCGATGGTCCATTCGTCCTGCAGGTAGAGGGCGGCGCGGCTGACGTTCGCGCGGAAGCCTTCATCGAGCAGCTGGCCGGGAGCAAAAACCCGGATCCGGTCGCGCTCGACCCGGATTTCCGAACTCTCATTTACGCGCAGGTCCCAGCCCAGCGCCAGCAGATGGCCGCCGTCCATGCCGCGCGTGGCCTTGCCGGTTGAATTCAATCCCCTGGCGTGGGCGTCGGACAGCGTGCTGCCCTCGGTTTCCGGCAAGCCGACGGCATCCAGGCCGCTGCGGCGCACGAAGCGTTTGTGCGACGACCATTCGGCGCCGAGCTTGGCGTCGAGCTTCAGGCCGGACGCCATGCTGCGGGTCCAGCTCAGGTCCGACTTCAGCGTGCGGTCGTCGAATTCTCCGAAGGTGCTCAGGTCGGGGGTCTGCGGCGGGCGGCCCACCAGGGTCGTCACGATCGGGCGCCCCTGGTTCCGGAAACTGCCGCTGTTGAACATGGTCTCCCACGCCAGGCTGTCGCCGTTGTCGAGGGTCCAGTTCAGGCGCGGACTCAGGTTCAGGCGATTCATGTGCCCCTTCTCCTGCGCGTATGTGCTGCGGTACAGGTCGACCATGCCATCCGGCCTGGTGTTTTCCTCGAAGCCGCCCCAGTCGCGCGACAGGCCGTCATGGTTGCCGCTCGCCGAGAACGACCAGGAGGACTTGTCACCACGGTCCCCCAGCTGGGTGCTGAACGTGGGGCCGCGGAAGTCGCTGGAGAGCAAGTAGCCGAGCTTGGCTTCGCGCTGGCGCTGGTTGGCTTTTTTGCGCAGCACGATGTTGATGGTGCCGGCCACCGACTCGGCGGAAAACTCGGCGGTGGCGACGCGCAGCACTTCGATGCGCTCGATCATGTCCGGCGACAGCGTATCGAGTGCGAATCCGGCGGGGGTGCGTTCGCCGTTCACCAGGATCTGGGTATAGCCGCCGCCCAGGCCGCGCATCCGGATCTGGGTGCTGCGTCCGTTGCCGGTGGTGACGGTGACGCCGGGGATGCGCTTGAGGACGTCGGCCACCGCGGTATCGCCGTAGCGGACGATCTCCTCGCGCTTGACGACGATGCGCGCGGCGGTATCGTCGCGGCGTGCGTCATAGCCCTGCCCCTTGACTTCCACCTGCTGCACCGGCCCATCCGTGCCGGACTGTTGGGCGCCGGCCTGGGCACAGAGCCCGGCGACGAGGACTACCAGGTGACGGGGGCGCAGCAAGCTCATTCTCCACTCTCCAGAAATAGTTGTTCAATTAATGTGAACAACTATATTCCAGCTAATGGAAGCATGTAAACGTTTTAATGAACATTTTATTGCTACGACATAGCAAACGTGAATTCCACTGACAAGAAAAAGCCCGGCTGAGCAGCCGGGCCTGGATCGACGATTGGGACGATCAGAACTTCAGCTCATACGTCGCGCGGTAGCGCACGCCCTGCGGGAACACGAAGCTGCGCGTCTGCGATCCGAAGCGTGCGTCCTCATACGTGTTCTCGTTGACGAAGTCCTGGCGCGTGATGTTGCTGACGGCGAGCCGCAGCTGGCGCTGGGCGTCGAACTTCCACAGCGCATACCAGTCGAGTTCGCGGCGCGGCGCGACATAGGCGCGCTGGTTCAGCGACACCCGCACCGGGCCGCCCCGGCGGAAGGCGAAGCTGCCGCCGGTGGTCAGCGCGCCCACCTTGTAGTCGGCGCCCAGGTTGACCGTCAGCGGGGTCTGCTGGTCGAGGCGGTTGTCCGGGCCCGGCACCGACTCCACCCGCGACCAGTTGCGGTTGACGCTGGCGCGCAGGTCGAGCGCCGGCGCATCCGTCATCAGCGCCTTGAGCGGAAACTTGGTCTCGATCTCGAGCGAACGGGTAACGGCACTGTCCTGGTTGCTCGGCGTCGTGATCCAGCGCTCGCCGTCGAAGAAGGTGAGATTGCGGGTGAAATCGTTGATACGGCGCTGCGACACGCTCACCGACAGCAGCGCGCCTTCGGCCCAGTAATGCTCGTAGGCAGCGTCGATGCCGAAGGCCAGCTCGGGCTTGAGCGCCGGGTTGCCGCGGTAATCCGGCTCGGTCGAGCTGTTGTTCTCGCTGATCTGGCGGCGCGGGGTCAGGCTGCCCACGCCAGGGGCCTTGTAGGTGCGGGTCAGGGCCAGGCGCAGCTGGTCGCCGCCCTTGCCGTTCTTGCCCGGGAACTTGTACAAGGTCTGCATGATCGGACTCCACACATTCGAGCTCGACTCCGCCTGGCCGAAGGTGTTGCCGGTCACGCGGGTGCGGATGCCTTCCCAGCGCGCGCCCAGGTACATCGACCAGGCTGGCGTGATGTTCCATTCGTCCTGCGCGAACACGGCCAGGCGCTTGACGCGCGCTTCCGACACTTCGTACAGCGGCAGGTTGCCACTCACGCGTACCCGGTTGACTTCATTGCGCTCGTCGTCGCGGGTATCGACGCCGCCGTCCCAGCCGAAGGCGAAGGTGTGGCCCTTCTCGATCGTGCGGCTGTACTTGCCGGTGCTGTTGACGCCGCGGTCCCGGCCTGCGAGCAGGCTGGTGGTATTGAGCAGCGGCGCGCCGGCCGCCGTCGCGGCGGTACGCTGCGAGGTGCTGTCGTTCTCGAGCGCCGAGACGCCCACTTTCAGGTCCAGCTTGGCGCCCGATTCGAACTTGCGCGCCCAGCTCAGGTCCGAGCGCAGGTACTGGTTGTCGGCCTCGAAGTCGTTGAACAGCTCGGGGTACGGCGGCGGCGGCCCGATCAGGGTCGTGGTCAAGGTGCTGACGCGATTCTTGAAGCGGTGTGCGTTGATGAAGGTCTGCGAGGTCAGCACATTGTCCTGGCCGAGTGTCCAGTTCAGGCGCGGGCTGAAGTTCAACAGGCTCATCTGGCCTTTTTGCGGCAACAGAATGGTGCGCAGCATGCTGGTGTCGCCATTCGGCGCCTCGCCCCGCTCCACGCCGGTGGACTCGAATTCGAAACGGTCGTGCATGGCGTTGGCGGACACCGAGTACGAGAACGCGCCGTCGCGGTCCGACATCTGCAGGTTGGCGTTGGGGCCGTAGCCGTTGCGCGAGCCCTGGGCCGCGAGCTTCAGTTCGCGCAGGCGGTTCTTCACCGTGCGCTTGAGGACGATGTTGATGGTGCCGGCCACCGACTGTGTCGAAAACTCGGCGCTCGCCGCGCGCAGCACTTCGATGCGCTCGATCGAATCCGGCGCCAGCGAGTCCATCGAGAAGCCGGCCGGCGCACGCTCGCCGTTCACCAGGATCTGGGTATAGCCCGCCCCCAGGCCGCGCATGCGGATTTCGCCGCCGCGGCCGTTCGGGCTGTTGACGGTGATGCCGGGCACGCGCTTGAGCACGTCCAGCACATTGGTGTCGCCGTACTTGGTGATCTCTTCGCTGCTGACCACGACCTTGGTGGCGGTGTCGTCGCGGCGCGGGTCGTAGGCATCCAGCGTGCCTTTCACCTCCACCTGCGTGATCTTCTTGCGCTCGTCGGCTTTGGCTGCGTCGGCTTTGGCTGCGTCGGCCTTGGGCGCGTCGGCCTTGGGCGCGTCGGCCTTCGGCGGAGTCTGGACCTCTTGCGCGGCGCCGAAGGCTGGGAGACACAGGCTGATCGCGGCGGCAAGCAGCGTCATGCGGAACGGGCGGAGTACGGGGGACATTGATTACTTCGAAAGGGATAGGGAGCCGAATTGTCCCAGAAGCAACTCGTCCTGTCTGCAAGAATCGAATATGCATGCAGCAACTATTTTCCTCGCATACGCCTTCCATGCGGACACTGGAGTACACTGCGCCGTATAATGCGCGCTCGATTTCAAACCTAGAGGCCCGTCAAAGTGTCCCGTTTAAAAGTCCTTCCCCAATATGTGATGCCGAAGACGGCGCTGACCAACTTCGCCGGCCGCGTCGCCGGCGCCAAAGGCGGCGCCATGACCACCCGCCTGATCCGCTGGTTCGTGGGCAAGTACGGCGTCAACATGAGTGAGGCGGCAAACCCGGACATCGCGAGCTACAGCAGCTTCAACGAATTCTTCACCCGCCCGCTGCGCGCAGACGCGCGCCCGCTGGCGCAAGCCGATTTCGTGTGTCCGGTGGACGGCGCAATCAGCCAGTTCGGCGACATCGACGACCACCACATCTTCCAGGCCAAGGGCCACAAGTTCACCACCGCCGAACTGGTGGGCGGCGACGCCTCGCTGGCCGCGCACTTCCAGCACGGCCACTTCGCCAACCTCTACCTGAGCCCGAAGGACTACCACCGCATCCACATGCCCTGCGATGGCCGCCTGACCCGCATGATCTACGTGCCGGGCAAGCTGTTCTCGGTGAATCCGACAACGGCGCGCGGCGTGCCGGGCCTGTTCGCCCGCAACGAGCGCGTGGTCTGCGTGTTCGAGTCGGATGAGCACGGCCCCTTCGTGATGACCCTGGTCGGTGCGACCATCGTCGGCAGCATGGCGACCGTCTGGCATGGCGTGGTCAACCCGCCGCGCATGCCGCGCCTGTACGAATGGAGTTACGAGGCCCAGCCGGTGCTGCTGAAGAAGGGTGAAGAGATGGGCCGCTTCCTGCTCGGCTCCACCGTCGTCATGCTGTTCAAGAAGGGCGCGATCGCCTTCAACGGCGAGTGGGCGCCGGAAGGTCCGGTGCGCCTGGGCGAGACGATGGGGAATCGTCCCCGCTGATCGCCGACGCTGGAGGCGCTGAGCGGTGTCCCAGCTCGGTGCAAGTCTGCTCCATCATGTCGAGGAAGGCCCGGGTCTTGGCCGGCATCAGCCGGCGCCCCGGGAACACCGCCCACCCCCTTGCCGTCGGCAAGTCCCACTCCGGCAGCACCCGCACCAGTTCTCCCGTCTGCAGATAAGGGCCGGCAAAGGTCAGCGAACTGCCGGCGATGCCCGCGCCGTGCGAGGCCATGCGCGCCAGCAGCTCGGGGGAATTCGCAGTCAAGCGTCCCTGCAGCTGGCGCTCCCAGCGCACCTTTCCCCGCGTGAGCACCCAGGGCACCGCCCCGCCATTCCGGCTGAGCAGGCACAGCACGTCGTGCCGCGGCAGGTCGTCGGGATGTTCGGGCAAGCCGTGGCGCGCCAGGTAGGCGGGTGCGGCATACAGCCCGAAGTACTCGAGGTTGATCGGCCGGGCATTGAGCGAAGCGTCGTCCGGCAGGTCGCCCATGCGGATCGCGATGTCGTAGTTCTCGGCGATCAGGTCGACCCGGCGCGGCGACAGGTCCATTTCAAGCGATACCGCGGGGTAGCGCGCCATGAAGCGGGCAATCACGCCGTGCAGCCCGAGGTTGACGAAGTCGCCCGGCACCGACAGGCGCAGCTTGCCGCTCGGTTCCAGCTGGCGGTGCTGGGCCAGCGCGCCGGCCGCCTCCACCTCCTCGAGCACCTTGCGCGCGTGCTCCAGCAGGCTGGCGCCAAACTCGGTCACCATCAGCTTGCGCGTGGTGCGCTGGAGCAGGCGCTCGCCCAGCTTCTGTTCCAGCAGCGCGATGCGGCGCGACACCGTCGATTTCGGCAGCTGCACGCGCTCGGCCGCGCGACTGAAGCTGCCTGCCTCGACGATCCGGGCGAACAGCAGCAGGTCATTCGGTTCGACTTCCATGATTGTTCCATGAGCGGGATAATATTATCCATTCTAATGGCTTCCGGATTGATTTTGGAACCCTTACAGTGTGTCCATCAACACTTTTCTTGGAAACGAAAGGGACACCAACATGAACATCCTGCAAATCACCTCCAGCGTCCGCGGCAAGGATTCGGAATCGACCCGCGTCGCCAACCTCATCGTCGACAAGCTGGTCTCGAGCAATGCCCAAGCCAAGGTACTGCGCCGCGACTTCGGCGCCCAGCCGCACCCGCTGCTGGACGGCGCCGCCGTCGGCGCCCTGTTCACCCCGGCCGAGCAGCGCAACAGCGAGCAGGCCGCCCGCGTGGCGCTGGACGATGCCCTGATCGCGGAAGCGCAGGCCGCCGACGTGATCGTGATCGGCGCCCCGATGTACAACTTCGGCATGCCGGTGCAGCTGAAGAACTGGTTCGACGCCATCGCCCGCTCGGGCGTGACCTTCCGCTATACCGAGACCGGTCCGGAAGGCCTGCTGAAGAACAAGAAGGTGTACGTGGCCACCGCACGCGGCGGCGTCTATCCGGTGGAAGCCGACCCGCAGGTGCCGCACATCCGCATGCTGCTGAACTTCCTGGGCCTGACCGACCACACCTTCATCTATTCGTCGGGCCTGAACATGGGTCCGGAAGCGGCGGCCAAGGGCCAGCAGGCAGCCAACGAAGCCGTGGAAGCGGCACTGGCATAATCCGTTGCGCCGGGCGGCGCATCACGAACCGACACACAAGGAGAATCAGCATGACCGAAACCACTACCATCGCCAAGTCGCGCGGCGTCGAACGCCTGATCCAGGGCCAGTTCGTGATGGACGGCGCGGGCGTGAAGATCAACCGTGTGCTGACCGGTTCCCTGCAGCGCCGCCTCGACCCCTTCCTGATGCTCGACGCCTTCGGCAGCGATCAGGCGGGCGACTACATCGCCGGCTTCCCGGAGCATCCGCACCGCGGCTTCGAGACCGTCACCTATATGCTCAATGGCCGCATGCGCCACCGCGACAGCGCCGGCAACGAAGGCCTGGTGACGGATGGCGGCGTGCAGTGGATGACCGCCGGGCGCGGCGTGATCCACTCCGAGATGCCGGAGCAGAGCGAAGGCCTGATGGAAGGCTTCCAGCTGTGGCTCAACCTGCCCGCCAGCGACAAGATGATGGACCCGTGGTACCGCGACATCCCGGCCGAGGAAGTGCCGCGCTTCACCACCGCCGATGGCGTGACCGTGCAGGTGATCGCCGGTAGAACCCAGGGCGTGGCGGGAGCGGTGCAGCGCCTGCACACCGAGCCGCTGTACCTCGACCTGGAGATTCCGGCCGGCGTCAGCTTCGAGCAGCCGCTCCCGCAGGGCCACAACGCCTTCGTCTATGTGTACCGGGGCGAGGCGGTGGTCGAGGGCAAGGCCGTCGGCAAGACGCGCATGGCGGTGCTGGACAATGCCGCCGGCGCCGATGGCGTGCGCATCAAGGCGCTGGAGCCCACGCGCTTGATCCTGCTGGCGGGACGTCCGCTGAACGAGCCGATCGCGCAGCACGGTCCGTTCGTGATGAACACCAACGAAGAGCTGTACCAGGCTTTTGACGACTTCCGCGCGGGACGTTTTGCAGCCTGATACACTGGCGGGATGAGCCAAGTTCATCCCGCTTTTTCATGCCATTGATCGACACCGTGCTGGAGGTGCTGGCGCGCGCGAGCCGCGCGCTCGGCTTCGACACCGCCGACCGTTTCCCGCCCGGCCATGCCTACGCGCGCACGCGCTGGAACAAGGCCTACTTCGACATCCCCTCGGACCTGAAGCCCGACGCCATCGAGGCGAGGATGTGCGAAGCCATCACCAACACCCCGTCCCTGTTCCGCGAAATCGCGAACCCGACCCCGCGCATGCAGCGCACGCTACTCGGTATCATCGAGCAGCGCCTGCGCCGTGGGCAGGGTGCGCCCGGCGACCTGGCGCAGCTGCTGGTCGACGCCTACCGCAGCCCGCACACCATCGAGACGGTGCCGGGCCTGCGCCAGGCGATCCGCGATACCTCCGGCTACGAGCCGCATGTGCAGGCGAACGCCATCCTTGCCTTCCTGGCGGACGCGCCGGCGGCGTTCGGCGTTATCGAGGCGCGGGGATAAGCGGCGGGCGGCGCGCCGCATTGCTCGGCACATAGCGCTCACGCAGCAGCATGAACGGGGTTTCCACCAGCTTGTACAGCAGCCAGCCCGTGACCACCGACAGGACCAGCAGCGCGGCGATCGTCAGCGGATGCTCGGCGCCGAAGCCCTGCCCCTTCATCCACTTCGCCGCCATCACGCACACCGGCTTGTGCAACAGGTAGATTGCATACGACCACAGCGCAAGCAGCCCCGCGCCGGGCACGCGCAGGCTGCGCAGCACGGAGCCTTCCGCCACCGCGGACACGATCAGCAGCGCAAAGCCGAGCGCCATCAGCGGGAAGCCGAACACGGTGACGCCGAAGCCATAGCGGTCGTCGAGGAAGAACCGGAAGGCCAGGCCGCAGGCGAACAGCCCCAGCACGCCCATCAGGTTGCCGTGCCGGGTCAGGCGCGCCCACGCGCCGGGATGGTGGTTGCGCAGCAGCGCCAGCGCCACACCGGCCAGCAATTCGTCCAGCCTGCATAAGCTAGAGTAATAAATGTACTTGAAATAGAAGTAAAGCTTATAGTTTTGCCCCGCCATCTCCTGCCACAGCTCGGCGCGGATGAGCATGCCGGCAAGGACCGCCAGCGCCATCCCGGTCCACGCCAGTCGTAGCGAGCCCTTGAAGAGCGCACCCAGCAGCGCTACAGCCGGCAGCAATAGATAAAACTGTTCCTCGATCGCCAGCGACCAGCTGTGCGAGAAGGCGCTGCCCGGTTCGAGCGCGAAATTCTGAATGAACGTCGCGTACTCCCACAGCGGCAGCAGCGGCGCCGTGCCGCGAAAGGCCGGCCACAGGAAGTACAGGGCCAGCACCACCCAGTAGTTCGGCAGGGTGCGCAGCAGCCGGCGCGCATAGAAATTCCCTAGCGAAAAGCCGCTCGGCCGTTTCATCCCGGCGAAGATCTGGTTGCCGATCAGGTAGCCCGACAACGCGAAGAACAGGTCGACCCCGACCCAGCCGACCTCCCCCGCCCAGCCGAAGGTGGGCGCGTCGCTGACGAACAGCACGTAGTGGTGCAGCACCACCAGCGTGACGGCGAGTGCGCGCAGGGTGTCGAGGCCGTGGACGCGAAGGGTGGAAGTAGACATGGCGGCGATGATGCCATGCCGGCCTCGATTTCTCAATTTGCCGATAGAATGTCGGCACTAACGTATTGGCAACCCTTGTATTGGCAACCCTTTCCCCCGGATCAGCACCGCAATGACCACTTCCCGAACTTCTTCCGCAAAATACCAGTTCAAGTCCGTCACCTACACCGGCATGCAGCCGGGCCCGCGCGTCATCATCATGGGCGCGACCCATGGCAACGAAGTCTGCGGGACGATCGGCATCCGCCGCGTGATGGAAGACATCGACAGCGGCCGCCTGCACATCGCGGCCGGCAGCGTCACCTTCGTGCCGGTGGTGAATCCCAAGGCCTACGAGCAGAACACCCGCAACGGCGACCGCAACCTGAACCGCAACCTGTTCCCGAAAGAAGACCCGCAGGATTTCGAGGACCACATCGCCAACTGGCTCTGCCCCCTGCTGGCGCGGCACGACGTGCTGCTCGACCTGCACTCCTTCAATGCCGTGGGGGGCGAGCCTTTCGTGATGGTCGGCCCGCTCGACAACGACGGCCCGCTGCAGCCCTTCAAGCACGCCGCGCAGGAACGCGCCTGGGCGCGCCGTCTGGGCGTGCGGCGCTTCGTGGACGGCTGGCTGGCGGCCTACGGCGACGGCGTCAAGCGCCGCAGCCGCAATGCCGACGAACTGGAAACCGTGCTGCGCTATGGCGTCGGCACCACCGAATACATGCGCAGCACCGGCGGCTACGCACTGACCCTCGAGTGCGGCCAGCACCTCGACCCGGCCTCGCCCGACGTCGCCTACCGCGCCATCATGAACACGCTGGCGCACCTGAAACTGGTCGACGCGCCGGATCCGGAGCCGCTGCCCTTCGAACAAATGGAAGCGCTGTCGATGGTGGTGGTGCACGACAAGCTGCACGCCGACGACGCGTTCAGCCGCCAGTGGGCCAGCTTCGACCCTGTCATCGAGGGCGACGAGATCGGCGTGCGCGCCGACGGCAGCCGGGCCGTGGCCGAGTTCAGCGGCCGTATCCTGTTCCCGGACGCAAAGGCGAACGCCAATTCGGAGTGGTACTACCTGACCCGCCCGAATCCGACCTTCGGCCGCGAATAAGAGTCAGTAGAGAGTCAGCCGGGCGACAGGAACTTGAGGGCGATGATACCGGTCGCGATCATCGCGATCGCACCCAGGCGCAGCGCATCCGCCGGTTCGTTCAGCAGCACGATGCCGGCGATGGCCACGCCGACCGTGCCGATGCCGGTCCAGACCGCGTATGCGGTCCCGAGGGGCAGCTCGCGCAAGGCCAGGCCCAGCATGCCGATACTGCCCAGCATGGCCAGCAAGGTCCACAGCGACGGCATCAGCTTGGTGAAGCCATGCGTGTACTTGAGGCCGACGGCCCAGGCCACCTCCAGCAAACCCGCGAGGAACAGATATACCCAACTCATTGTGACTCCCTGTCAATTGCAAACCGGCCGAGTATACCGGTCGCCGGCAGGATTTACGGATATATCGTAAGATGACGATATTCGGATCGAAAGAACCCGATAGATGTTGCACATAAGGGAAGAATTCATGGACATCGACGCGATCCACAAGGCCCTGGCCAATCCGGTGCGGCGCCAGATCCTGCACTGGCTGAAGGATCCACACCAGCACTTCGCCGAGCAGGAACACCCGCTCGACATGGGCGTGTGCTGCAAGCTGATCGACCAGCGCACCGGCCTGTCGCAATCGACGGTCTCGGCGCACCTGGCGACCCTGCACAAGGCGGGGCTGGTGAGCACGCGGCGCGTCGGGCAGTTCATCTTCTTCCAGCGTAACGAGGAAGTCATCCAAGGCTTCCTCGATCAACTGAATGACGGACTTTAGGAGTACCCGCATGAGCAAGACACCGACAATGTTTGACCCGATCAAAGTAGGCGCACTCGAACTGCCTAACCGCATCATCATGGCGCCGCTGACCCGCTCGCGCGCCGCCGGGGCGGGCCGCGTGCCGAACGCGATGATGGCCGAATACTACGTACAGCGCGCCAGCGCTGGCCTGATCCTGTCGGAAGCGACCGCCGTGACCCCGATGGGCGTGGGCTACGCCGACACCCCGGGCATCTGGTCGGATGAACAGGTGGAAGGCTGGAAGATCGTCACCGACGCCGTGCACCAGGCCGGTGGCCGCATCGTCCTGCAGCTGTGGCACGTGGGCCGCATCTCCGACCCGCACTTCCTGGACGGCCAGCTGCCGGTGGCGCCCTCGAGCATTGCCGCGCAGGGCCACGTGAGCCTGCTGCGCCCGATGCGCGACTACACCACCCCGCGCGCGCTCGAGACGAGCGAGATCCCGGCCATCGTCGCCGCCTACCGCAAGGGCGCGGAAAACGCGAAAAAGGCCGGCTTCGACGGCGTGGAGATCCACGGCGCCAACGGCTACCTGCTCGATCAGTTCCTGCAGGATTCCACCAACCGGCGTAGCGACCAATACGGCGGCTCGGTCGAGAACCGCGCACGCCTGATGCTGGAGGTGACCGACGCCTGTATCGATGTCTGGGGCGCCGACCGCGTCGGCATGCACCTGGCGCCGCGCCGCGACTCGCACGACATGGGCGATTCGAACCCGCGCGAGACATTCGGCTACGTGGCGCGCGAGCTCGGCAAGCGCGGCATCGCCTTCATCTGCGCCCGCGAAGCCATCGGCGACGACAGCCTGCGCGCCTACCTGAAGAAGGAATTCGGCGGCGTCTACATCGCCAACGAAAAGCTGACCCGCGAAAGCGCGCAACAGCTGATCACGTCGGGCGAAGCCGATGCGGTGGCCTTCGGCGTCTGGTTCATCGCCAACCCCGACCTGCCACAGCGCCTGGAGCAGGATGCGCCGCTGAACACGCCCAAGCCCGAGCTGTTCTATGCGCCGGGGGCGGAAGGCTACATCGACTACCCGACGCTGAACTAAGCGGCCGGTCACCGGGCTCCTGCGACGGGAGCCCGGTTTGCTTCCTGGTCTTCTTCACACATACATACGATCTACAATCGGATATGTATGTAGTGTAAATGGCACGCCGCACATGCTATTCTTGCGCGATTATTTTTATTGCGCACCTAGCCTGCGCTGTCCCAGGAGACCACGTGAAACACTTCGCACCCCGCGTGATGGCATTCGCCATCGCATCCGCCTTCGTCTTCAATGCTGCCAACGCCGCGCCCGCCCCTGCCCGTGCCGAGAACGCTTACCTGTCGGAAGCGGACGCCATGGCCCGCTCGGCGCGCGTGTCGAACGTGGATTACGTGCTCGACTTCACGCTGACCGGCAAGGAGACCTTCGCCGGCACCACCACGGTGACGTTTGACCTGAGGGATACCGACTCGGCCCTGACGATCGACCTCGACAAGGCGACCGTGAAGTCCGTGACCGTCAACGGCAAGCAGGTGGCGACGCGCTACAACAACTGGTTCGTCACCCTGGCGCCGGAAGACCTGGCCAAGGGCCGCAACACCGTCACCATCAGCTACGAGCGTCTCCACAGCACCAATGGCGAAGGCCTGCACCGCATGGTCGACCCGGTCGACGGCCGGGTCTACACCTACTCGCACTTCGAGCCGGCCGCCGCGCACCAGATGTTCGCGGTGTTCGACCAGCCCGACCTGAAAGCGACCTACACCGTCACCGTGAATGCCCCGGCCGACTGGCACGTGGTCACCACCACCCGTGAATCCGGCATCGTGGACGCAGGTGCGGGCAACCCCGGCGCCAAGCGCTGGACCTTCCCGAAGACGAAGAAGCTCAGCCCCTACAACTTCTCGCTGCACGCCGGCCCCTACCAGGTGTGGGAAGACAAGAGCGGCAAGTACCCGATGCGCCTGTTCGCGCGCCAGTCGGTCGCCAAGCAGGTAACCCCAAGTGACTGGTTCCGCTACACCAAGAGCGGCCTGGAATTCTTCGACAACTACTTCGGTATTCCTTACCAGTTCGAGAAATACGACCAGCTGCTGGTGCCCGACTTCCTGTACGGCGCCATGGAAAATGCCGCGGCGATCACCTTCGCCGAAGCCGGCTTCCTGTACAAGGCCGAGATGACCCCGGCGCAGAAGATGCGCCTGGCCGAAGTCATCATGCACGAGATGGCGCACCAGTGGTTCGGCGACCTGGTCACGATGAAGTGGTGGAACGGCCTGTGGCTGAACGAAAGCTTCGCTTCCTTCATGGCCACGCTGGCCACCGCCGAAGCCACCGAATTCAAGGATGCCTGGCAGTCCTTCTACCAGGAAGACAAACAGGGCGCCTATATCCAGGACCAGAAGGTCTCGACCCACCCGATCGAGGTGCCGGTGCCGTCCTCGGCCAACGCCTTCGACAACATCGACGCCATCACCTACTCCAAGGGCGCGTCGACCCTGAAGCAGCTGCGCCACATGCTGGGCGAGGAAGTGTTCCGCAAGGGCGTCCATAACTACCTGGTCAAGTATTCGTGGCAGAACGCGAAACTGGAAGACTTCATCGGCAGCCTGGGCCAGGCCGCCGGCCGCGACCTGTCGAAATGGACCAAGGAATGGCTGTACCAGGCCGGCGTGAACACCATCACCGCCAACTACAGCTGCTCCAACGGCAAGATCAGTAGCTTCTCGCTGGCCCAGACCGCTGCAAGCCGCGCCCTGCCGACGCTGCGCGAGCAGCGCGTGCAGGTGGGCGCCTTCAAGCTGGAAAATGGCAAGCTGGTGCTGGCCAAGAACGTGCCGGTCACGTATGCGGGTGCGAAGACGAATGTCGCCGGCATGATCGGCAGCGCCTGCCCCGACCTGGTTTACCCGAACTACCAGGACTGGGGCTTCGTCAAGGTCAACCTCGACAAGCGCTCGTTCGAGACCGCACGCACCACCCTGGGCGGCGTGGAAGACCCGCTGCTGCGCGCCATGCTGTGGCAGGCGCTGTGGGACGGCGTACGCGACGGCAAGCTGCCGCTGAACGAATTCATCGACGTCGCCCTGGCCAACGCTCCTGGGGAAAAGGATTACACCCTGCTGGGCGACGTGCTGGGCAAGGTCAGCACGGCGAAGTACTACCTGAACGCGATGGGCCTCGACAATGCGTACGCGAAGCGGACCAGCAAGGCGCTGGAAGACATGGCCTGGAACGGTGTCGTCGCCAACAAGGGCAACGACAACTTCCAGCGCCGCTGGTTCAGCACCTACATGAGCCTGGCGTCCAGCCCGGAAGCGCTGGCGCGCTTGGCCGGCATGCTCCAAGGCAAAGGCACCGAGGGCCTGAACATCAGCCAGGACCAGCGCTGGGCCATCATCACCCGCCTGAACCGCTTCGACGTCCAGGGCGCGGCAGGCCTGGTCGAAGCCGAGCAGGCGCGCGACAAGTCCGACAGCGGCCAGAGCGCGGCACTGGCCGCCACCGTGGTGCGTCCGGATCCGAAGGTCAAGGCCGAATGGCTCGCCACGGTGGAAGACCTGAAGACCAAGCTGCCGTTCTCGCGCCTGCGCACGGCAATGGGCAGCATGTTCCCGGTCGAGCAGCACAAGCTGGCCGAGCAGACCGCCAGCGAGCGCCTGGCGAAGCTGCCGGCGATCGACAAGGCGGCCGGCCCGGTCTTCATGCGCACTTACGCCGGCACGATGATCCCGGCCAGCTGCACGCCGCAGAGCGTCCAGCGATTGCAGCGCGCCGCCGACACCATGAAGGAACTGTCGGCCGGCACCCGCCGCGCGTTGCTCGACACGCTGCAGGAAGACCAGCGCTGCGTGGACATCAAGCAGGCCATGACGGCGCCGAAGTCGTAACACCCGGTGCACGCGGCATTCCCACGCCGCGCCCCGGCGTGGCCCTTGCTGGCCACGCTGGGAATTCACCTGTTGCTGGCCTGGAGCTGGCGGATCGCCTATCCGCCGGCCCCGGATGCCGGCGGCGAACGGGTCTTCGACCTGATTCGCGTGGCGCCGCCCGCGCCCGTCGAACCGCGGGTCCGCCCACGCCTTCCCCGCCCTCCTATTTCCCGTACGCCGCGCGCGCGCAGCGACGGCGCGCCCGCCGCTGCCGTGCGCGAGCTTGACGCGATCAGCGCGCCGGCCGAAGCACCGGCAAGTGCGGCCCAACCCTCTGCCATCGACCTGCCGTCCGCTCCAGCCGAATCGGCGCTGGACGCCGTGCTTGGCCGCGCAAGACGCGACGCCGTTATCATCGACCGCGCACTACGCAAGGGGAAGTCCGGCGTGCCGGAACTGGCCGATACCCCGATGGGGCGTTTGCGGGCGGGACTCGCGGGCGCCCACCAGGACAGCAGCCGGGGCATGACCAGCGACAGCTACACGGCCCCGGACGGCCAGGTGATCTACCGCTTCCGCCTCGGCGGCAAAGTGTGGTGCCGCACCGGGGGCAGCGTCGGGCCGCGTATCGGCGGCGCCGAGGGTGGCGGGGCGGCCATGTTCGACACGCAGGGAGGCGGCGGAAGCGCCGGCGCCATCCGCTGCCCCAGCCACGGGGAGTGGAAATAACAGGCTTCCCCGATGCTGAAAACGGCGATCGAAATTAAATCCGAAAAGATTAGGTGAATCGGCCAGATACCTGTATCTTTGGCCTCGCACTACATCAAGTCGTTGTTATTGTTGGTCTTTCTTTCCCGTTCGCCTTTCGGCGGTCCTGTTTGATTTCCTCCCGTCACTCCCTCTCTTGGTCGAATGTGCACCGGGCGTTCTTGCCCAGCCAATCAAAAAGGAATTCACATGACTACTCAAACCGGCACCGTAAAATGGTTCAACGACGCCAAAGGCTTCGGCTTTATTGCACCTGACGAGGGCGGCAGCGATTTATTCGCCCATTTCGCCGATATCCAGTCGCAGGGTTTTAAAAGCCTGGCAGAAAACCAGCGCGTGTCGTTTGTCCGCGCGACCGGACCAAAAGGCGACAAAGCCGGAAATATCTGCGCGATCTGATTAATCAATCAGATGCCAGTCAGGCGGCGCGCACCACGCAGATAGCGTGGGCGCTGCGGCACCGACGAAAAGCCCGCCAATTGGCGGGCTTTTGCATTAACGCTACTTCGCGCCGCCGGCGCCGTTCGCACTCGACGCGGTCGGCGCACACAGCTCCACCACCCGGCGCCACGCCCCGGTGCCTTCGCACACCACGGGCGGGCGTCCCTGCAGCAGCTTGCCGAGATCGACCGGTTTGCCCTCGTTGACGATCACGCCGCGGTTCACCGGGATGCACATCGCATCGTGCCAGGCTGCCGCATAGCCGTCCGGCGTCGGCAAGGGGCCGCGCGCACGCACGGCGGCCGCTTCGCAGGCTTTCCTGGTTTGGTAAGTTCCGCGCAGGCTGGTGCTCTCCAGCATGACGTCGCGGTGTTGCTGCAGGTAGAGCAGCAGGATCATCGTAAACATCCGGACTCCTTTGCCACGCCGGGCTGCCTGGCCCGCGCGCCTGACCTTGTTCAAACGTCATGCCCGGGCTGCCGGTTAGCCTGAAGGTCGACAGAAAGGACGACCATGTTCAAGCTCGTTACCTGGAATATCCAGTCCGCCCGCAGCCCGGACGGCAAGACCGATCTCAACCGTATCATTGCATGCCTCGACCGCTTTTGCAGTTTTGATATGCTTTGTGTGCAAGAAGTTTCGCATGGCTATACTTCCGGGGGCGAAGACCAGTTCACCATGCTGCGCGAGCGCCTGCCCGGCTATACGGGCTTCAAGGCCGTCGCCTGCGACACCGCCGCGCCGGACGCCAGGGATGGCGCGCGGCGCCGTTTCGGCCAGATGGTATTCTCGCGTCTTCCCGTACTGCAGGCACTGCGCCATTCCCTGCCCTGGCCGCCCGCGCCCGACGTCATGAGCATGCCGCGCATGGCGCTCGAACTGACGGTGGCGGCGCCGGGCGGCCTGCTGCGGGTATCGAGCGTCCATCTCGAATGCTTTTCGCAGCGCCAGCGCATGGCGCAGGTCGAACGCCTGCGCGAACTGCACCGCGAAGCCAGCCTGCATGCCTGCTGCCCGCCGGCGCCCGGCCACGGCCCTTTCGGGGTACCGCCGCGCGCCATGCCGGCGCTGCTGGCAGGCGACTTCAACATGCTGCCCGGTTCGCCCGAGCACCAGCGCCTGATGGCGCCGTTCGGCGGCGGCGTCCAGCCCTGGCGCGACTGCTGGCAGCTGGTGCAGCCGGGCCGGCGCCACGCGCCCACCGTCGGCCTGCACGACGCCAGCCCCGCCGCATCCGCGCCCTTCACCTTCGACTACGTGTTCGCCAGCGCCGACCTGGCCGGCCGCGTGGGCCGGGTGCGGGTCGATGCCAGCGAACAAGGTTCCGACCACCAGGCGCTGCTGGTGGAGCTCGACTGGGGCGCCTGAGGCGTCAAGACACCTGTCCGGGCTGCGGGCCGTACAATGACCGTTTGCGGCAGCATGCCGCGCTTGACACCGCTCACAGCTCTCGAGGCCACATTGAACTGGGATTATCCTCACCCCTACACCCTCGCCGTCACACCGGACGCCGGCGACATCGACGGCCTGGACCACACCAACAATGCCGTCTACATCCGCTGGTGCGAGCAGGCCGGCTGGGCCCACTCGGAGCAGCTCGGCCTGTCGCTGGACGATTACCGCCGCCTCGACCGCGCGATGGCGATCCGGCGCGGAGAGTACGACTACCTGCTGCCGGCGCTGCGCGGCGAGGCCCTGACCCTGGCCACCTGGCTGGTCGCCGGCGACGGCAAGCTCGCCATGGAACGGCGCTTCCAGCTGGTGCGCGACAGCGACGGCGCCACCGTGCTGCGCGGGCGCTGGGACCTGGTCTGCATCGAGATCAGCAGCGGCCGTCCGCGCCGCATGCCGGCCGAGTTCGTCGATACCTATATGCCGGCGGTGCTCAAGGCAAGCTAAACGCCAAGTCGCGCCACCGCGTGTTGCGTGCGCTCAAAGTAGACATTGAGGCAACCGGCCCCCTTTCCGCTAGTGCCGGGCCAAACTGGCCTGTCACGTTCGCTGCCGCGAGGGAAAGATGCGCCATACCCCCCATACCCCGTTCGCCGTCGTGCGGTCCACCCACCGCGCGTTCATCGTTGCGCTGACCAGCGCGCTGCTGCTTGCCATGCTGCTGTCCGGCTGCCGCCTGCGCGAGCCCGGCCAGGAAGACCTCGTCATCCCCGAACTGGTGCGCACGCACCTGTACGTGGCGCCATCCGGGTCCGACAGCAATCCCGGCACCCGCGACGAACCCTTCCGCACCCTCACGCGCGCCGCGCAGGCCGTCACGCCGGGCACCACGGTGCACGTCGCCCCCGGCACCTATTTCGGCGGGGTGCGCACCAACACCCACGGCACGGCGGAGGCGCGCATCGTGTTCGAATCGACCGAGCGCGGCGCGGCGCGGCTGGTGCCGCCGCTCGATTCGCGCCAGCCGGCGGCCTGGGATAACCGCGCCAACTACCTCGACATCATCGGCTTCGAGATCGACGGCGGCCAATACCAGAGCGGCATGAAGTGGCTCACCGGCATCTACAACGGCGGCTCGCACAACGGCGTCCACCACAACCACATCCACCACATCGGCAACGACGTGCCCTGCGAGGCCAAGGGCGGCGCCGGCATCGGCGTCGACAGCTACTACAAGGGCAACGACGCCGAAGTGGTCGGCAACCACGTGCACGATATCGGCCCGCCCGACTGCCGCTACATGCACGGGATCTACGTCAGCACCACGGCGGCCGTGCGCGACAACATTATCTACCGCGCCTCCGGCGCCGGCATCCACCTGTGGCACGACGCCAGCCACGTGACGATCCGCGGCAATACGGTGGTTGGCTGCGGCACCGGCATCGTGGTCGGCGGCGGCGACTTTTATCACAGCAAGGGGCCGAACGACCACACCCACACGGCCAACAACATCGTCTACGACAACGGCTACGGCATCCTGGAACAGGGCGCGACCGGCGCCAACATCAGCTACCGCAACAACCTGGTGTTCCAGAACTCGGGGCGCGACTGGCGACTCTCGGCCGGACGCCAGCACAGCGGCACCGTCACCGCGGCGCCGCTGTTCGCCGACTACAGCCGGGCGCTCGCCACGCCCGACTTCAGGCTCCAGCCGGGTTCGCCGGCCATCGGCAAGGGCCTCGCCAACGACGCCGGCGACGCGGTGGCACTGCGGCCCCGGCGGCCGCTCGATATCGGCGCCGTGCCCTATACCGAATCGGAACCGGCGGGGGTACCGTCGCCGGGGGCGCAGTAAGCAACGAGGGCGCGTGACAACACCCCGAGGGCAAGACGATGCAACGCAGCCATCGGGGGAATTGTCAGGCGCTCTACAGGATCTCGCGCACGCGGTCGAAAGGCCGGCATAGCCGCACGCCTTTCGGCGTCACGACAAACGGTCGCTCGATCAGGACCGGGTGCGCCGCCATCGCATCGAGCAGGGCCGCGTCGTCCACGTCCGGCTGGTCCAGGCCGAGTTCGCCGAACAAGGCTTCCTTGCTGCGCACCGCCTCGCGCACCGTGACACCGGAGGCCGCGATCATCGCCCGCAGCCGTTCGCGCGTGGGCGGTATCGACAGGTACTCGACGACCTCAGGTTCATGCCCGGCTTCGCGGATGGCTGCAAGGGTATTACGCGACGTCCCGCAGCGCGGGTTATGGTAGATCGTGATATCCATGGGATGAGCACTCGATAATATTGCCGAAAATGGTGCGGCATCATAACCACAGCGCATGAGCCGCACCAGCTATTTTGCTTGTTCCCCGCCCCGGCTCGCTATAGAATTCGTCGCTTATTTTTCCGGTAGAACACAAAAACTGCCGAAAAATATCCCCCCTGTACAGCGATGGAGTGTCGATGAGCGAACACCTGCTGCGTCCTGCAGCACTTCCCACCTGGGGCCAGCGCACTGCGCTGCGCCTGCTGAACCTGGCCGGCTGGCAAGTGCACTTCAAGCCCTTGCCCGGGCCGCACGGGATCGCCGTCGTCTATCCGCATACCTCGAACTGGGACTTCCCCATCGGCCTGCTGGGAAAATGGGCGATCGGCCTCAAGTTCCGCTGGGTCGCCAAGGACTCGCTGTTCCGCGGCCCGATGGGCGCCATCATGCGCTACTGGGGCGGTATCGCCGTCGACCGGCGCGCCTCGATGGGCGCAACCCGCCAGTTGGCCAAGACCATGCTCGCCTCGCCCTGGTGCTGGATCGGCATCACCCCGGAAGGCACCCGCAGCTACCGCCCGCACTGGAAAAGCGGCTTCTACCACCTCGCCACCACCGCCGATGTGCCGCTGCTGCTCGTGTATATCGACTACGGCAGCAAGGTGCTCAGCGTGGTGCACACCCTGAACCCGAGCGGCGACGCCGACCGGGACATGGCGGCCATCGCCGCCGTCTACGAAGGCTGCAAGGCGCTCTACCCGGACGATGCCGCGCCGATCAAGCTGGCGCCGCCGCGCGATCCGGCCGAACCGCAGCGCCGCCGCGCCTGAATCTGCAAGCTCAGCGCTGCCCGCCGGCGGAGGCGGCCAGTTCGTCCCAGGCCATGGCCGCACTCAGGAACAGGCGGCCGTTCAGCGCCTGCAGCAGCGTGCTGTGCTTGAGCCGGTCCATCACCGGCCCCTTCACCTCGGCCAGGTGCAACAGCACGCCGCGCTGGCGCAGCGAGGTGTTCAGTTCGCCGAGCCCGAACAATGCCGAGGTGTCGATGGCGTTCACCGCCGACAGCACCAGCACCAGATGGCGCGTGTCCGGGTGCGCCGCCAGTTCGTCCTCGATGCGCTCGTTCACCGGCTCGACGTTCCCGAAGAACAGGCCGGCATCCACGCGCAGCATCAGGAGGCCGGGCACGGTCTCGGCCGAATAGCGATCGACGTTGCGGAAGTGTTCGGTACCATGGATGCGGCCCAGCACCGCGATGTGCGGACGGCTGGCGCGCCAGATCAGGGCGCCCATCGACAGCGCCACGCCCACCACCACGCCCGCCTCCACGCCCAGCACCAGGACCCCGCTGGCGGTGGCCAGCAGCGCCGCCGCGTCGGCGCGGTCATAGCGCCAGGCCGTGTGCAGCAGCGACAGGTCGAGCATGCCGAGCACCGCCACGATGATCGTGGCCGCCAGCACCGGCAAGGGCAGCAGCGCCAGCCAGCCGGTGGGCGCCACCAGGGCCACGGCCAGCAGCGCGGCCGTGATGATGCCGGCCAGCTGGCTGTTGGCGCCGGCCGCGAAGTTCACCGCCGAACGCGAGATACTGCCGGTAACGGGCAGGCCGCCGCTCAGGGCGCTGCCGATGTTGGCCACGCCCAGCCCCACCAGTTCCTGGTTGCTGCCCAGCTTCTCGCCACGCTTGTGCGCCAGCGCCTGCGCGCCCGACATGCTGATCAGGAAGACCATGAAGCCGATCAAGAGCGCCGGCTGGAGCAGCGCCTGCCAGTGCGCACTGGAGCTGGCCAGGTTCAGGCCCGGCAGCCCGGCCGGCACGCTGCCGGTCGTGGCCACGCCGCGCGCATCCAGCCCGAATCCCGCCACCAGCGCGATACCGCCAAGCACCACCAGCATCGGCGCCAGCTTGGCGCCGATATCGGCCGCCACCGGCGGCAGCCCGGTGCGGCGCAGCGTGGCGGCCAGAAAATAGCGCGCCCAGAGCAGCAGCGCCAGCGCGCCCAGGCCCAGCGCCGCGCTTGCCCAGTGCACGGCGGGCGGCAGGGTGCCCAGCAGCGGGCGCAGCTGGCCCCAGGCGATCAGGATCGCCGAGCCGATGGTGAAGCCGCTCATCACGGGACGGGAAAAGAAGTTGGCCAGAAAACCGATGCGCAACAGGCCGCAGGCCAGCAGTACCGCGCCGGATATCAGCGCCAGCTGCGCGGCCAGCACGCCGTACAGCGCGCTTCCGGGTGCGGCCAGTGGCGCCAGCGCGGATGCCGTCATCAGCGAAATGATCGCCATCGGGCCGACCGATTGGCTGCTGCTGGTGCCGAACAGCGCGTACAGCAGCGGCGGCACGATGCTGGCATAGATCCCGGCCACCGGCGGCAGGCCGGCCACCATGGCGTAGGCCATGCCCTGGGGGATCATCATCATCGCCACCACGATGCCGGCGCTGATGTCGCCGGGCAGCATCGCACGCCGGTAGTGCCGCAGCCAGTGAAGCATAAATATTGCCTGAAAGAAAAGTCGCTAGCGTAGCATGAACAGAGCCTATGCCGGGATAGGCTCTTATTGCATGGCGAGCTCGACGCAGTTGCGCCCTGCCCGCTTGGCGCGCGCCAGCGCCGCGTTCACCCGCACCGCCAGCGAATCGCCGTTTTCGAGTTCGCCCAGCTGCGCCACGCCCAGGCTGACCGTCACGTGGTCGCATCCCGGAATCTCGGCCGCCTCGATCGCCGCGCGCAGCTTCTCGGCCAGTTTCAGGCCGTCGATCGCGCTGGTATGCGGTGCGATCACCTGGAATTCCTCGCCGCCCGCGCGCACCAGCACGTCGCTCGAGCGCAGCAGCGCGCGCGCGGTATCGGCCACGCTGCGCAGCGCCATGTCGCCGACCGGATGGCCGTAGGCGTCGTTGATGTTGCGGAAGCGGTCGATATCGAAGGCGATCAGCGCCAGCGGCAGCCGGTAGCGGCGCGCGCGCCGGATCTCCTGCTCCAGCAGGTATTCGCCGTGACGGCGGTTGACCACGCCGGTCAGCGCGTCCAGCGTCGCCAGCTCGGTCACGCGGCCAAGCAACGCTTCGTTTTCGCGCATCAGCTCCGCCATGCGCAGGCCGAAGGCGGCCAGCTGCGCCAGGTCGTCGAAGGCCGCCAGCTGGGCGCGCGAGAACGGGCGCGCGGCGCCGAACATCAGGCAGAGCGCGCCCGCGCTCGGGTGCCGGCCGCCCGGACCGGAGGCGAAGGTGGACGCAAAAACGGGCAGGCCGAGCACCATCTGCACGCCGCGCGCGCGCAGCGCCTCCGCCAGTTCCGGCTCGCCGGCCTTGTCGACGGCGTCCAGCAGCACGGTCTCGCCGCTGGCCGCCGCCAGCAGGCCGGGAAAGGCGTGCCGCAGCGGCGACTGCAGCAGGCGCTCGCCGCGCCCCAGCACGGCCGCCAGGTCGATGCCCGCCGTCCCGAACTGCGCTTCCAGGCGCAGGTCGCCCCCCTCATGCAGCTGGAACAGCGCGGCATGCACCACGCCGGGCCAGCCTTGCACGGCCACGCACAGGCGCTCGCCGAAGCGGATGCTGTCCTCGGCTTCGGCCAGCGCCGCCTGCGCCTCGCTGCGCACCGCCAGCAGCGCTGCCAGCCCGGTTTCCAGCGGACTGGCCGGCGGCCGGGCCGTGAAGCCGGTGCGCAGCCGGGACTCCAGCGCGTGGTGCAGGTCTTCCGGCGCGAGGGGCCCGATCAGGTAGTCGAGCGGGCCATGGGCCATCAGCGCCGGCAGCCAGCGTGCATTGGTGAACGGACATACGACCAGGGTCGGCGCACCGGCACGCCGGGCCAGCAGCTGGCCAAGTGCCGGCAGGTCGATGCCGATCTCGAAGCGCTCCAGGTCGAGCACCAGCAGGTCGGCCGGCCCCTGCGCCAGCAGCGCGAGGGCCTGCTCGGCGCCGTCGGCCACGCGCAGCTCCGTGAACAGGCCGGCGCAGGCGTGCTGGAACGCGCTGCGGCGCTGCCCGGCCGGATTGACGAACAGGCCGCTTGGCCGCAGATGCGCGCCTTCCTGCTGAGACATCCTCACTCCTTTATACAGAACGCCCAAAGTTTGCCATAAAGCCATGCAAGGGCATAGGGAAGAATTGTCGCCGAGTGTGTGGAAACGCACCGTCTCCTCCCCTCGCCCGCATCGATACTCTCCCGGTCGATCGAACGATAACGGGAGCAGGACATGGCACACCAGGATGACGTGGCAAACAAGCAGAAGGCGATCCAGAGCCGTCAGGACCAGAAGGACGGCAGCATGCAGAAGGCCGAAGTCAAGGGTTCGGAAAGCAGCGAGGCGGTCCAGACCGGCATCGAGCAGCCGGCCCCGCCGATGCCCGAGCAGCACCTCGCCAAGCCGGGCATCGAGGCCGAGATGGCGCTCAAGCCGAAGTTCATGGCCGAACAATACAAGGGCAGCGGCAAGCTCGAAGGCATGGCCGCCATCGTCACCGGCGCCGATTCCGGCATCGGGCGCGCGGTCGCGGTGCTGTTCGCGCGCGAAGGCGCCGACGTCGCCGTGATGTACCTGAACGAACACGAAGATGCCGAGGAAACCCGGCGCTGCATCGAGGCCGAGGGCCGGCGCTGCGTCACCATCGCGGGAGACGTCAAGGACGCCGCGTTCTGCAAGGACGCAGTCGAGAAGGTGGTCGCCGAACTCGGCCGCCTCGACGTCCTGGTCAACAACGCGGCCTTCCAGGAACACGCCGGCTCGCTGCTGGACATCACCGAGGACCGGCTCGACGAGACCTTTCGCACCAATATCTACGGCTACTTCCACATGGCGCGCGCCGCCCTGCCCCACCTCAAGCAAGGCGCGTCGATCATCAATACCGGTTCCGTCACCGGCCTGAAAGGCTCGAAGAAACTGCTCGACTACTCGGCCACCAAGGGTGCGATCCATGCGTTCACGATGTCGCTGGCGGCCAGCCTGATCGACCAGGGCATCCGGGTCAACTGCGTGGCCCCGGGACCGGTGTGGACGCCGCTGAACCCGGCCGACCAACAGCCGGAGGACATCAAGGAATTCGGCGCCAGCACCACCTTCAAGCGCCCCGCCCAGCCGGAAGAACTGTCGCCCGCCTACGTGTTCCTGGCCTCACCGGTATGTTCGGGCTACATCACGGGCGTGATCCTGCCGATCACCGGCAAAGTCGGGGAATAAGAGGAGAACTGCTATGCCGCGCAGCATGTGGAAGGGTGCGATCAGCTTCGGACTGGTGCACATCCCCGTCGATATGTACCCGGCGGTCGACAACAAGGGGCTCGACCTGACCATGCTCGACCGCCGCGACTTCTCGCCAGTGGGATTCAAGCGCTACAACAAGGGCAACGGCAAGGAAGTCTCCTGGGACGACATCGTCAAGGGCTACGAATACACCAGCGGCGAATACGTGGTGCTGTCCGACGAAGACCTGCGGCGCGCCAACCCGGAAGCCACCCAGACGATCGACATCCTGGCCTTCGTGGATGCCGAGGACGTCTCGCTGCTGTACTTCGAGCAGCCCTACTACCTCGCCCCCGGCAAGGGCGGCGACAAGGTCTACGCCCTGCTGCGCGAAACGCTGCGCCGCGCGGGCAAGATCGGCATCGCGCGCGTCGTCATCCGCGTCAAGCAGCACCTGGCGGCGCTGGTGTGCGTGGGTGACACCATCGTGATGAACACCCTGCGCTATGCCGACGAGATCCGCGATGCGGGCGACCTCAAGATTCCGCGGGCTTCCGACAAGAAGGCCGCCGTCACCGACAAGGAACTCAAGATGGCGATGGCGCTGGTGCAGGGCATGGCCGAGGACTGGGACCCCGAGCAATATCACGACACCTACCGCGAGGACGTGCTGGCGCTGATCGAGAAGAAGGTCAAGGCGCACCAGACCAAGACCATCACCATGCCCGAGCCGAGCGAGGCCAAACGTGAGACCGGCAAGGTGATCGACCTGGTCTCGCTGCTGCAGGCCAGCCTGGGCAAGAAGCCCGGCAAGGCGGCAGCCGACGAGGATGACGACGACGAACCGCCGCCGCCGAAAAAGCGCCGGCCCGCCGCCGAGGAAGACGAGGAAGAAGAAGCACCGCCGCGTGCGCGCAAGGCCGCCGCGCACGGCGCCGACCGGGTGGCCGCCAGCGGCGCCGCGCCCAAGCGCAAGACGGCAACGAAGGCGGCCGCCAAGCCGGCGGCAAGGAAAACGGCGGCCAAATCGACCGGCGCAGCATCGACGGCCCCCGCGCGCCGCAGGAAGGCGGCGTAAAGGATGGATGAATTCATCGACTTCCTGCAATGGCCGGCGATGCTGGTCACCCTGCTGGCCGCCTACCTGATCGGATCGCAACGCGCCGGGCGCCGCGTATTCGGCTTTTGCACCTTCATCGTCAGCAACGTCCTGTGGATCGTCTGGGGCATCCACGACGAAGCCTGGGCCCTGATCGCATTGCAGGCGGCGCTGATGGTGACCAACATCCGCGGCATTTTCAAGAACGAGCCGGTTGCGCAGGAGGAGGCGTCTTGACACCGACCAGCGCCATGCCCTTTCTCGTCTTGACCCGCGCCGGCTTCGACGACCTTGCCCGGCGGGTGGACCTCGGGCGGGCCAGCCTCTACCTCAATCCGGGCCTGCTGTCCGAGGACGACATCGCGCGCTTGCGCGAGAGCGGCAGCGCGGTCCACGTGATGGCGACGCCGGTCGACCCGTCCAGGCCGCAGGAAGTGCAGCAAGCCCTGCTCCTGACGCGCAACGACATGGGCAGCGTGTGGGTTGAGCACGGGGTCGGGCATGCAGGGCCGCGCGCCGCCACCTCGGCGGAGAAGGTGCGGCGCGCCGATGCGCCGGTGGTGTCCACCACGCCTCTGCGGCAGCGCCTGGCGCGCACCGCGGGAGCGCTTGCCACCGGGGTGTTCCGGCGCCTGCGGTCACCGGAACAAGGGCGCGCGCTGATGGCCGTGCCCTACCTCGGTTTCGGCAATGCCACGCGCATCTGGCTCAAGGGCCGGCTGCTGGACGAATACGGCTTCCGCGAGCAGAGCGTCGCCGACAGCGGCTGGGCCAACCTGGTCGCCTTTTACCAGCGCCTCGAATCCGACGAGGTAGCCGACGCCCGCGTACTGGCGCACTTCGGCGGCGCCACCCACGAGACGCGCACCGACAACGGCGGCTATTTTTCCTTCGACATCGCGCTGGACACGGCGCTGGCCGGGGGGCGCCATCCGGTCGAGCTCGAGTTTCCCGATAATCGGCAGCCCGACGGCCAGCCCCTGCGCGCAGTGGCCGAGGTGCTGGTGCCGGCGGCCACGGCGCGCTTCGGCATCATCAGCGACATCGACGATACCGTGCTGTGGACCAATGTCACCAACAAGCTGAACATGGCCTTGATGCTGGCGCGTACCAACCACCATACGCGCAAGCCCTTCAAGGGCGTCGCCGCCTTCTACCGCGCCCTGCGCGACGGCGCCAGCGGGAGCGAGGACAATCCCCTGTTCTACGTGTCGAGCAGCCCCTGGCACCTGTACGGCCCGCTGGTCGAGTTCATGAAGCTGCAGGGCATTCCCCTCGGGCCCCTGCTGCTGCGCGAACTGAGCGTGCGCGAGGTCCTCAAGATCAACGAGCACGGCAACCACAAGCTGGAGCAGATCGAGCGCATCCTCGATTTCTACCCCGGCATGCAGTTCGTCCTGATCGGCGACAGCGGCGAGCAGGATCCGGAGATCTATACCGAGGTGGTGCGCCGCCATCCGGGTTCGGTGCGCATGATCTACATCCGCAGCGTCAATCCCGATCCGTCGCGCATCGACGCGCTCGATCGCCTCATCGACGAGGTCAGCGCCACCGGCATCCAGCTGGTGCTCTCGCCCGACAGCGTGTTCGCGGCCTCGCATGCCGCCGCCGAGAAACTGATCGCGGTGGACAGCCTGTCGTCGGTGCGCTCCGACAAGCGCGATGACGAGGATGCACCGCCCGCCAAGACCGGCGTCTGAGCGGCGCAGTCCCCTCCAGCACGACAGCGAACTGTTCAACGCAAGCTTCCAGCAAGGCATACAGCCTGATCTGTGCCAGAACAAGGGGCGGTCGCCCCGTTACGTCTACGATTCCCCGGCACGCCATCGTGAGTTTCCACATTAACATTACTCTGCAACGCATTGATTGCGCAGTAGTTTAATTTGTCAAATCACTATCCATAGGAATTTTTCCCTTGAAGCCTGACTACTTCTCATTGAAGGATTTTTCATATGAAAACACCAACTTTCCCCGCACCGCTCCTTGTCGTCCTCATCAGCCTGGCCTGTAGCAAGAGCGCCTTTGCATCCCCCTCCGTCACCTACCACGTCTCGCCAAACGGTTCGGACAGCGCCGACGGAAGCGAATCGGCGCCGTTCAAGACGCTGGCCCGTGCCGCCCGCGCCGTCACCCGGCCCGGAACCACCGTGTACGTTGCGCCAGGCACCTATGAAGGCGGAATCAAGACAACTGCCCACGGAAGCCCGCAGGCGCGGATCACCTGGATTTCGACCAGCAAGGGCGGTGCGAAGATCGTGCCGCCTGCCAGGTCAAAGCAAAAGACGGCCTGGGACAACCGTGGCGACCATGTCAGCATCATCGGCTTCGAGGTCGACGGCTCCCGCAGCGGTAGTGGAAAGTTGTGGACCGGTGGTATTTACTCCGGCGGCTCCTACAGCGTCATCGAAGGAAACCATGTGCACCACATCGCCCAGGCGGTCCCCTGCAACCGGGCCGGCGGGTCCGGCATCGGGGTGGACAGCTACTTCAGGGGCATCCAGGGCGACGTCATCGGCAATACCGTGCACGACATCGGCCCGGCCGGCTGCGCCTACGTGCAGGGCATTTATCACAGCACCTCCGGCACCATCAAGAACAATGTGGTCTACCGTATCGGGTCGGCGGCGATCCACCTGTGGCACGATGCGAAGGACCTGAAGATCATCAACAACACCGTGAGCGCGTCGATGTCGGGCATCATCGTCGGCGGCGGCAACTACTACTTCAGCTCCACCGGGGCCAACCACGTCCACGTGCATAACAATATCGTGTACGACAACCAGTACGGCATCTCGGAACATGGCAGGACCGGCGCCGGCAACACATACAAGAACAACCTGGTCTACAAAAACAGGAAGTTTGACTGGCGGCTGCGCAATCGCCTGGCCCATACCAGCACGATCAGCGCAGACCCCTTGCTGGTCGACTATTCGCATAGCGCCGCACAACCGGACTTCAGGCCAAGCGCCAGTTCCCCGGCGATCGGCCGCGGCATCGCAACCTACGCCCCTCCCGGCGACATCGAAGGCCGTCCGCACGACGCCGCCCGGGGCGTGGACGTCGGCGCATATCGACACTAATCGACACTAATCGACACTAATCGGCACTGATCGGCACTCATCTGCACCAAGCGACACTCGTCCCGGCCGCTGCACACCTACTCGTCGAAGCCCAGGATCTTCATTGCCTTGGTCAGTCCCTTGGCCGCTTTCGCGTAGCCACTCCACGGGTCGTTACCCTTGTCCAGCCGCGTGTGGACGTTCGCCACCGTCCACTGCGCGCTCGACTTGAGCTTTTCAAGCTCGTTCCATTCGAGCGGCACCGAAATTCCCAGTCCCGGCCGGGCGCGTGCCGCCCAGGCGCTGATGGTGGTGGCGCCGCGGCCGTTGCGCAAGTAGTCGATGAAGATCTTGCCGACCCGGTTCCTGGGCCCGCTCTTCGACGCGAAGCGGTCCGGGAAGGTCGCGGCCAGGTGGCGCACGATGGCCTGCGAAAAGGCTTTCACGGTATCCCATCCGTATTCAGGCCTGACCGGCACGACTACGTGCAGGCCCTTGCCGCCGCTGGTCTTCAAGAAGGCGGGAAGCCCCAGTTCGTCGAGGAAGGCGTGCATGATCTGCGCGGCTTCCTGCATCTGGCGCCACTCCACGCCCTCGCCGGGGTCGAGGTCGAACACCATGCGGTCCGGGGTCTCGTAGGCCTTCGCCACCGCGTTCTGGGTGTGCAGCTCGATCGCGTTCCACTGGGCCACCGACAGGATGCCCTCGGCGCCCACGATTTCCAGCATCGGCGGATTGTCCGGATCCAGCGCCGGGTCCATCTGCTTCACGCCAGGCAGCTTCTTGACGTCCGCATGCTTCTGGAACACCAGTTCGGCGCCGATTCCGCTCGGCGCGCGCACCAGGGTCAGCGGACGACGCTTGAGGTGCGCCATCAGCAGTTCGCCCACCAGCGCGTAATAACGGATCACATCGAGCTTGGTGATGCCGGTGGACGGATCGACCACCCGGTCCGGGTTGGTCACGCGCAGCGTCTCCGGCAGCTTGCGGTGCAGGCCGGCGGGCGGCGGCGAGACCGGCTCGTCGACCAGGGACGGCTTTTCGATGTCCTCGATATGGCGCGGCTCCTCGCGCGTGATGCCCTTCGCCGGCTTGTCGTTGCGCAGGCCCTGGAACACCGGATGGCGCACCGAACCGGTATTGGTCCATTCCGAGAAGCTCACTTCGGCCACCAGCACCGGCTTGACCCAGTGGTGCCGGCGTCCCGGCACCGCGCGCGGCGGGAACGGGCTGTCGTCGGACCGCAGCGCTTCCAGGCGCTCGCTGATATCCATGAGGGACGCATGGTTGAAGCCCGAACCGACGTTGCCGGCGTAGCGCAGCACGCCATCGCGGTCATAGGTGCCGAGCAGCAGCGAGCCGATGCCCTTGCGCGAACCTTTCGGGTCGGTGAAGCCGCCGATCACGAATTCCTGGCGCAGGCCGCATTTCAGCTTGATCCATTCCGGCGAGCGGCGCGACACGTAGCGCGAATCGCGGCGCTTGCCGATCACGCCTTCCAGTCCGATCTTGCAGGCGGCGACGACCAGTTCTTCGGGGTTGGTGCCGAACTCGGCCGAGAAACGCAGCTTGTCGGACTTCGCTTTCTTGAGGATCTGCTCGAGGGCGGCACGGCGCTCGACCAGCGGCACGTCGCGCAAGTCGTAGCCGTTGCAGTAAGGGAGGTCGAACAGGAAGTACACGATGTCGGCGGTGCGCACGCCGTCGAAGGCCATTTGCAGCAGGCCGAAGTTCGGCTTGCCGTGCTCGTCGTTGACCACGATCTCGCCGTCGTACCAGCCGTCCGGCAGCCCGATGCGTTCCAGTTCCTCCCGCAGCGGCGCCAGCTTGTCGGTCCAGTCGTTGGCGTTGCGCGTGACCAGCCGCACCGCGCCGTTCTCGACCCGCGCCAGCATGCGGTAGCCATCGAACTTGACCTCGAACACCCAGTTCTCCGGGTCGGATGGCGCGGCGTCGACCAGGGTCGCCAGTTCCGGCGCGAAGACCTCGGGCAGCGCCGCTTTCGACACGCCTTCCGGCAGGCTCGGGACGCCGGCCTTGCGGCTGCGGGTGGACTTGGCGGCGGCTTTCGCCGCGGGCTTGGCTACAGGCTTGGCAGCGGCGCGCTTGCGCGCGGGCCTGGGCTTGTCTTCCGGCTGCGCCTCGGCCTTCAGCGCCGCCACCTTGCGGCGCGCCGGCGCCGGCATCGGCAGTTCCTTGACGCTGTCGGGCATCTCGTCCACCACCGAAAACGCGTCGGCCGGACGGGCGTGTTCGTCGTTCTCCTTGATGAGGAGCCAGGGTTCCTGCTTGTCGTCGCCCCGGCCCTTCATGCGGATCAGCACCCAGCGGCCGTGCATCTTGTGGCCATGGATCTCGAACTTCAGGTTGCCCTTGCGATAGCCCTCGTGCGGATCGCCTATTGGCTCCCAGGTGCCCTTGTCCCAGATGATGACTTTTCCTGCACCATATTGTTTAGGCGGAATGGTGCCTTCGAAATCGGAATACGAAATCGGATGGTCCTCGACGTGCACGGCCATGCGCTTGTCGTGCGTGTCGTAGCTCGGCCCCTTGGGGACGGCCCAGCTCTTCATGGTCCCATCGAGTTCGAGCCGGAAATCGTAGTGCAGGCGCGATGCCCAGTGCTTCTGGATCACGAAGGTCAGCGCCTCCGTACCGGGCGCGCCGCCTTCGGCGGGCTCGGACGTGACATCGAAGTTGCGCTTCGCCTTGTACTCTTTGAGCGCGTCTGGCATGTGGCACCTCCCGGCAATCGGCGTGATGAAAGTGTAGGCGCGCCCTGCCCGGCCCGACTGTACGCCAGCTAACTTTCTCTCGCAGTGTTGCGCAACTTGCAAGCGGACGTACAATGGGGTTTTCCCCAGCGAGCCCGCCATGCACCGTATCGTCTTTCTCGACCGCGACAGCCTGCAGGCCACCGTGCGCGCGCCCGCCTTTGTCCACGACTGGCAGGACCATGCCGGCACGGCCGAGGACGAGGTCGTCGCGCGCCTGGCGGGCGCCAGCATCGCCATCACCAACAAGGTGCCCCTGCGCGCCGCTGCGATCGAACGCCTGCCCGACCTGAAGATGGTGGCGGTTGCCGCCACCGGCACCGACAATGTCGACCTGGCGGCTTGCCGGGCGCGCGGCATCGTGGTGTCGAACATCCGTGACTATTCGCTGGTGTCGGTGCCCGAGCACTGCTTCGCCCTGCTGCTGGCGCTGCGCCGCAACCTGCGCGCCTACGTGGCCGACGTCGAGGCCGGCCGCTGGGAGACGTCAACCCGCTTCTGCCTGCTGGACCACCCGATCGGCGACCTGGCCGGCAGCCGCCTCGGCATCGTCGGCTACGGCGCACTGGGGCGCAAGGTGGCGCATCTGGGCCGCGCCTTCGGCATGGAGATCGCCGCCACGTCGCGCTCGCCGATCGGTGAGGCGGGGGTACTGGAGCTGCCGCTCGACGAGCTGCTGGCGACGTCCAGCGTGGTCAGCCTTCACCTGCCGCTCACCGAGGCCACCCGCCACCTGATCGGGGCCAGGGAACTGGGGCTCATGCAAAAGGACGCCCTCCTGATCAACACCGCGCGCGGCGGGCTGGTGGACGAAGCGGCCCTGTCCAGGGCCTTGCTGGACGGGACCATCGGCGGCGCCGGCTTCGACGTCCTGAGCAAGGAGCCGCCGCTACCGGACAACCCGCTGCTGCGCCTGCGCCTGCCGAACTTCATCCTGACGCCGCACGTGGCCTGGGCCAGCGCCGGCGCGATGCAGACGCTGGCCGACATGCTGGTGGACAACATCGAAGCCTGGGCCGCTGGCCAGCCGCGCAATGTCGTCGGCTAGGACCGCGGCCGGGACCACTACCTCCCGCTGACGGGTTCCTGCGCTTGCCCCGGGGCCGCCTGCGGCTCCGGCGCGCGCAGCGGCAGCTCGAGGATGAAGGCCGCGCCCTGCCCCGGGCTGCTCTCGGCGCGTATCGTGCCGCCGAGCAGCGTGGTGACGATGTTCCAGGTGACGTTCAGGCCCAGGCCGGTGCCGCCCTGCCCCATGCGCGTGGTGAAGAAGGGATCGAAGATGCGCGCCAGGTGTTCGGGGGGGACGCCGCGCCCGTCGTCGCGGAAGCCGATGCGCACCGCGCCGCCGTCGAGGAGCGCCGCGTCCAGCACCATGTGCCCGCCCGGCCCGTCGAAGGCATGCAGCAGCGCGTTGTTGACGAAGTTGATCACGACCTGGCCGAGCGGGCCGGGGAAGCTGTCCATCACGATGCCGGGCGCCACCTCCAGCTCGAGTCGATGTCCGCCGAGCCGTACCGTGTTCATCATGGTAGCCGCGATCTCCTGGCAGGCCTGGGCCAGGTCGAAGCGGCGGCGCTGGGCGCTGGCCTGGTCCACCGAGACCTGGCGGAAGCTGTTGACCAGTTCGGCCGCGTTGTGCAGGCTGCGCATGATCAGGCTGGACGCCTCGCGCGATGCCGACATGTAGTCGGCCAGGTCGGAGCGGCGCAGCTGGGCGCTGTCGAAGCGCGCGGCGATGTCGCTGGTTTTCTCCTGCAGCGTGCTGGCCATCAAGAGGCTGTTGCCGATCGGGGTATTCAGCTCGTGGGCGACGCCTGCCACCAGCGAGCCGAGCGAGGCCAGCTTTTCCTGGGCCGCCAGCTGGGCCTGTGTTTCCTGGAGCTGGCGGTAGGCGCTGGCGTTGTCGATCGCCACGCCGACATAGGCTGCCAGCGTTTCCAGCATGTCGAGGTGCACCTGGCCGTAGGCCGCGGCGGCCGGGCTCTGCACCGTCAGCGCGCCCAGCACCCGCTCGCCCACCATCACCGGCACCAGCAGCAGCGAGCGCGGCTTCAGTCCGGCCCGCGCGGCGCAGGGCAGCGCCAGGTCCAGCGCCCGCCCGGCCGGCAGCGCCGGCAGATACTGGACCAGTTCGTCCATCAGCGTATGCGGCGGCTGCCCGGCCAGCACTTCGCGGCCGCGCACGATCGACCAGGCGGCCAGGTGCCGCTGCGGGTCCTCCGCCAGCTCGAAGACAGCGCGGCGCTCGCCGTCCACCACCGCGTAGGCATATTCGAGCGCGTTGCGTTCCGGATGGCGCAGCACCACCGCGAACAGGGTGGCGTCCATCAGCGCGTGCACGTGTTCGTACAGCGTGCACATGATCGCCTCCAGCTCGAGGTTGGCGGTCACCGCGCGCCCGATGTCCGACAGCAGCGCGATGTTGCGGTGCGCCTGCTCCACCTCTTCCTTCTGTTCCTCGACTTCCTGCTTGCGGCGCTCGGCCGACTCCTTCTGGCGCCGCAGCTCCTCGGTGCGCGCGCCGACCTCGCGCTCCAGCAGCAGCTTCTGCCCCACCAAGGCGCGAATGCGCAGCCGGTAGCCGCCGCCGAACAGCAGCACGAGCGCCACCAGCGCGAGCGTGCGGAACCACCAGGTCTTCCAGTAAGGCGGCGTGATCGTGATCTTCAGGCTGGCGGGGCTGGTGCTCCAGATCCCGTCCTTGTTGCTGGCGCGGACCCGGAACACGTAGGCTCCCGGATCGAGGTTGGTATAGGTGGCATAGCGGCGCCGGGCGTCGGTGTCGACCCAGCCCTGGTCGAAACCTTCGAGCTGGTAGGCATAGCGGTTGCCCTCCGGGTCGGCATAATGCAGCGCGGCGAATTCGAGCGCGAACACCGAATCGCGGTGCGACAGGGTCAGTTCGGTCTGCTCGTGGAAGTTCGGCGCCGCCCGCGAGCGGTTCAGCACCAGGAAATCGGTGATCACGACTGCCGGGGCGTACGGGTTGTCGCGCACCGCGTCCGGCATGAACGAGGTCAAACCACTGACGCCGCCGAAGTAGAACTGGCCGTCGCGGCCACGGGTGGCCGCCCCGACGAAATAAGAGCCGTCGATCAGGCCATCCTTGGCCGTGTAGTTCTTGATGGCGCCGCTGGCGGGGTCGAGCCGTGTGATGCCGACAGTCGTGCTGGCCCAGATGTAGCCGTGCGCGTCCTCGATCATTGCGCCGATCGGAAGCGCCTGCCGCGCCTTGGTGAAGGGGTAGTAGCGGAAGCGCACGCCATCCCTGGTGTGCTGCATGCGGTGCAGGCCGCCCGCCGTGCCGACCCACAGCTCCCCGCGCGCCGACTCCATCAGGTAATAGATGCGGTTGTGGCGCAGGCTGTTCGGGTTGCCGGGGTCGTGACGGTAATGGGTGAAGCGGTTGCTGGCCGGGTCGTAGCGCTCCAGTCCGGTCTCGGTGCCGACCCAGACGATGCCGCGGCGGTCTTCCAACGCCGTGAAGCCGTAGTTTTCGCCCAGGCTGCTGCGGTCGTCGGCGTCATTGCGCCAGGTGCGGACCGTCTCCTGGCCGGGCATCAGCGCCGCCAGTCCGCCGCGCGTCACGATCCACAGCGTGCCGCTGCGGCCGGCGTGGAGCGCCTGCACCCAGTTGGCGCCGGGGCTGGCCCCGAGCGAAGTGCGGCCGAAGCGCCCCGCCGCGTCGCGCCAGGCCAGGCCGTCCGGGGTGCCGATCCAGAGGCGGCCACGCGCGTGCGCCAGCGCGCTCACGATGTCGCCCGGATCGGCGCCCGGCTGGCCGCCCAGGCCGATGCGTTCGGTGCGCCCGTCCGGCCGCTGCATCCGCATCAGGCCGTCGCCGGTGGTGCCGATCCATACCCCGCCGTCCGGGTCTTCGGCGATGGCACGTACCTTGGCGCGTCCCAGGCCGTCGTTGCCGCCATAGCGCGCAAAACCGCCGCTGGCCAGGTCGGTCCGGCTGACCCCGCCGAACTGGGTGCCGGCCCACAGGGTACCGGTGCGGTCGACCAGCATCGCACTGACCTGGTTGTCCGAGAGCGAATGCTGGTCGGCCGGATCGTTGCGGTAGCTGAGGAAACGGCCGGTGGCCGGGTCCAGCCATTTCAGGCCTTCCATGTCGGTGCCGACCCACAGGGTGCCACCGCCGTCGTGGTACAGGGCGTTCACGCGCGGCTCGCCCAGGCCTTCCCGGCTGCCGATGCGCCGCCGCTCGGGCCGGGCGAATGGCTTCCCGTCGCCCAGGCGCCAGGCTTCGAGTCCCTCGCCGGTGCCGATCCACAAGGTGTCGCGCGGCCCCATGGACAGCGCCAGCACGGTATTGCGCTGCGGGTCGACGGCATCGACATCGTGGTGCTCGAACACGTCGGCGCCCCGCGCCAGCCGGTCCAGGCCGGCCGCGGTGCCGATCCACAGGTCGCCGCGGGCGTCGAGCGCCAGCGCGTTGACGCGGTTGTCGCGCAGGGTGCGCGGATCGGCGGGATCGTGGCGGTAGCTGCGCAGGCGTCCGCCGGCGGTGTCGAGATACTGCAGCCCGTCGCCAGTGGCGAGCCACAAGCCGCCCCCGCGCGCCGGCTGGATCGCCAGCACGGCGCGGTTGCCGGCATAGGCATTGCCGGCCGGCTGCGGGGCGGGCGCCGCGTACCGAACGAACTTGCCGCTGGCATGGTCGAAGCGGGTCAGGCCGCCCTTGGTGCCGAACCACAGGCGCCCCTGCTCGTCCTCGTAGGACGCCATCACATAGTTGTCGGGAATGCTGTCCGGGTTGTCGGGATCGTTGCGGTAGACCGTGACGCGGTAGCCATCGAAGCGGTTCAGGCCCGCCTGCGTGCCGAACCACATGAAACCGCGCCGGTCCTGCAGGATGGTCAGGACCGACTGCTGCGCCAGCCCCTGCTCGACCGACAGGCGTTCGAAACGCAGGCTGCGCGGCGCGGCCGGGGCGCTGCCGGTCCAGATCCACAACAGCAAGAAAGCGACCAGGGCAAGGCGCGGGCCTGGCTTGAAGGCAAACATAGCATTCCCAAATCGATCAATCCGGCCAATCTACCAGAGCTGGTTTGCCTGCGGAAAAAAAATGACACTTCCGGAAATAAAAACACGCTGCTATAATGCGTGCATCGGGCGGCTGTAGCTCAGCTGGATAGAGTACTTGGCTACGAACCAAGGGGTCGTGGGTTCGATTCCTGCCAGCCGCACCAGAATACGAGGGACCAGATGGAAACATCTGGTCCCTTTTTTCGTCATGGCTCTCGTTTTGCCGCCTCATTCATACGTGATTTGAAAGCGCGCACGTTCGGCGTTCCGGGCATCGCCCGAAATTGCCCGCCCTCCCCGAGATTTGCGTGACCGCGCTTCGATAACCGGCATTGGCCTCATCACGGCTTCGGCAACATGCCGGGCTTCCCGCACATGGACAGGATTTGCGTGGATCGTCATGAGGCTTTGCCAAGTCGCGATCCCCTGCTATAATGCGTGCATCGGGCGGCTGTAGCTCAGCTGGATAGAGTACTTGGCTACGAACCAAGGGGTCGTGGGTTCGATTCCTGCCAGCCGCACCAGAATACGAGGGACCAGATGGAAACATCTGGTTCCTTTTTTCGTTGTGGCGCCGACCTGGCGCGGCGGTCGATCTTCCCTCAGCTTCGTCCCTGGCTTGGCGCCGCCATCGGTAATCCATCCAGGTCGGGTGACGAGCCCGGCGACAAGGTCTTTGCCATTCCGGCAGGTGCTGCTATAATGCATGCCTCGGGCGGCTGTAGCTCAGCTGGATAGAGTACTTGGCTACGAACCAAGGGGTCGTGGGTTCGATTCCTGCCAGCCGCACCAGCTTTTCTTAAAATGGCTCAGAAGCGATTCTGGGCCATTTTTCTTTGGCGCTGTCACCTTTTTATGTTGATGACGTCGATTGCGATGCGCAGCTATTGTTCGACAGAAGTGGCCCTCTCTCCATCAAGTGCCCGATGCCAGCCCAGGTAGTTCGGCAGGTAGCGTGAAGCCACGCCATGAAACCGGAGCAGCCATTGGCGCAAGCGCTGGTGGTAGGCATTGACGCTCTGCACATGGATTGCGCCGGCAGCGCCGTGACGTACCCGCTGCCCTGCCCGCAGGTTGACCGCCTGGTGAGCGATGCC
>NZ_JCASIC010000020.1:0-65650 GCF_059685695.1 Telluria sp. PB2R4
GCGAGCGCGAGCTTGCCGTCGGCGCAGCCGGCCGCGGCCGCGCAGCAGGCCGTCCCTGGCGCGGCTAGCGAGCGTGCGGGCGCCGACGCCCAGGGCGCCACCGGCGGAAACGCCGCGCAGGCCCCTGAGGCCGGCATCGGCATCGCCGCGCCTTCCGCTTCTTCGGCTCCCGCAGCGGCGCGCGACAGCGGCACGTTGACACTGTCCGGCCCGCCGACCGCATGGCGCCAGAGCCTGCAGGAAGCGCTGGGCGACCGCCTGAACCTCCAGCTCGGCAAGAACGCCGAGCAGGCCGTGATCCGCCTCGATCCACCGATGCTGGGCCGGGTCGAGATCTCGATCCGTCACGCTGCCGGCAGCCTGGAAGTGAACATCACCGCCACCCACAGCGAAGTGCTGCGCCAGCTGAACACCGTCAGCGACAACCTGCGCAACGACCTGGCGGGCCGCCAGTACCTGGATGTCTCCGTGAACGTGAGCCAGGCGCCGCGTGCACAGGCGAGCGCGCAGGCGGGCGCCGGCTCTAACGCCGATGCACAGGGCCGCGAGCGCCAGCAAGGCCAGGACCAGGACGAGCGCACCCCGGGTGCGGCCCTGGCCGAAGCCAACCATTCAACCACCGCGTTTTCCCTGAGCGGACGCGCATAAGATCCGCACACTGAGCCATGAACAGCAAAGCCAAACTGATTGCCGCCTTCCTGGGCGTTGCCCTCCTCGCCGCCGGCGCCGCCGGCGGTGCGATGTGGTACCTGGCGCCGGCCCAGTCCGCCGGCTCGGCAGCGGCCGAAGCCCCGAAGAAAGCCCTGGAAAAGAAGCCGACCAAGTATGTCACCCTCGACAAGGTGATCGTGATGCTGCGCCGCGCCCCGAACGAGGCGGCGGCCCACTACCTGTCGGTCGACCTGGTGCTGGCCACCACCACCGAGCAGGAGAAGGAAGCAAAGGAACACCTGCCGCTACTGCGCAGCATCGTGGTGTCCGCGCTGTCCACCCACACGCTGGCCGAGGCCAACGCCATGACCGTGGACCAGTATGCCGGGCTGCTGAACAAGACCTTCAATGCCAATTATGAAAAGGAAAGCCACGAGAAGCCGTTTTCCGAAGTCATGATCGGCAAGCTGATCATCGAGTGAATCATCGAGTGAGAGCGCCGGGGACACCGTGGCCTATCTAGCTGACTATACCGATTCCAGTGGCGCCGCCATGTATGGCGAGGCGCCCGCCAACGCCGGGATGACGCCGGCCGAGGAGCAGCGCCACCTGCTGGCCTATGCGCCACTGGTCAAGCGCATCGTGCGCCAGCTGAATTCGCAGGTGTCGGGTGCGGTGTCGCGCGAAGACATGGAGCAGATCGGCCTGATGGGCCTGCTGGAAGCGCTGCGCCGCTACGGCGTGCCCGACACCGGTTTCGGCAGCTATGCGAGCCTGCGGGTGCGCGGCGCCATCCTGGATGAGCTGCGCCGCCAGGACTGGCGCCCGCGCGCGGTGCGCCAGGACAGCCACCGCGTGCGCGACGCCTTGCGCGACCTCACCCGCAAGCTTGGCCGCGAGCCGAGCGAGAAAGAGGCCGCAGCCGCGCTCGGCGTCACGCTGGAAGAATTCCGCCAGCACGTGCTGGACGACTGCGCCGAAGAGATGCTCGGCTTCGACGAAGTGCTGATGGAAGCCACCGAGCACGCGCACAGCACACCAGGCCCGGAAGAAGCCTTCCTGATGCGGCGCAGCCTGGAGCAAGTGCTGGGCAGCCTGAACGAAAAGGAACAGCGCGTGATCCAGATGATCTACGAGTTCGAACTGAGCTACAAGGAAATCGCCGCCGTGCTCGACCTGTCGGACGCCCGCGTCTGCCAGCTCAACAAGAGCGCCCTGGCGAAGATGAAGGCCGCGCTGCAGCGCGCCTGACCAACTAATAGATAAGCAACAAGAAAGGCAGCAAGCCATGCAGCAATTACTCGGTTTAGCGATCGTGCTCGGCGCCGTGTTCGGGGGCTTCACCCTGATGGGCGGCACCTTCGCCTCGATCTTCCACCCGATCGAACTCCTGATCATCGGCGGCGCCGCCTTTGGTGCGCTGGTGCTGGGCAATCCGAAGCACGTGCTGGGCGAGATGGCCCACCAGCTGAAGAAGGTCGCGGCGCGCAAGAAGCACGATTCGGAATTCCAGCGCCAGCTGCTGCTCTTGATGTACGAACTGCTGCAGACCGCCGCCGGCGGCCTGAAGGCGCTCGACGCCCACGTCGAGGCCCCCGCGGAGAGCCCGCTGTTCCAGCGCTATCCGCGCATCCTGGACGAGCCGAAGCTGCTGGCTTTCATCGTCGACAACTTCCGCCTGATGGCCATGGGCAAGATCAACGCCCACGAACTGGAAGGCGTGCTGGAGCAGGAACTGGAAGCCATCCACGAAGAACTCACGCAACCGGCCAAGTCGCTGCAGAAAATCGCCGAAGCGATGCCCGGCTTCGGCATCCTGGCGGCGGTGCTCGGCATCGTGATGGCGATGTTCTCGGTGTCGGGCGGCGCGGACTCGGGCGAGATCGCCGAGAAGATCGGCGCAGCGATGGTCGGCACCTTCATCGGCATTTTCGCCTGCTACGGCCTGCTGGAACCGCTGGCCAACCTGATGAAGCAGTCGGTCAATTCCGAAGCCTCGACCATGGAAACCGTGAAGGTGGTGCTGTGCACCCACGTGGCCGGCAAGCCGGCCCTGCTGGCGATCGACGCCGGGCGCCGCCTGATTCAATTGAACACCAAGCCCAGCTTCGCCCAGCTGGAACAGTGGATCAATGCCATGGGCGGCGAAGACGAATCGCAGAACAAGCGGCGCCGCGGCAGCGACCGCATGGCGGGTTGATCGTGTCCAGCATGTCGAGCCAAAAAGACAAGCACCACGAAGCCACCATCGTCAAGCGCGGAGGCGGCAAGCACGCGCACGACGAACACGGTGGCGCCTGGAAGGTGGCCTTCGCCGACTTCTGCCTGGCGCTCATGGCGCTCTTCCTCGTCTTGTGGCTGATTGCTTCGCGCGAACAACAGAACCTCAAGAAAATCGTGCGCGACATCACCGACAGCGGTATGCTCGAGGGCATGGGCCAGAAGCCCGAGATCGCATCGGAACCCAGCGGCAGCATGATCGAACGCTTCCAGCTGCCGACCTCCGGCCGAAGCGGCAGCAACGACCCGGGCGCCCCCAGCCAGCCGCGCGTGGCCTACGAATCGCCGGCCGAACTGGCGGCACTGTCGAAGGCGCTGGGCGAAATGAGCCGCGAGGCCGGCCTGGCCGCCAACCTCGACGCCATTGTTACCCCGTACGGCCTGCGCGTGATGCTGCACGATACCGACAAGCAGGGCATGTTCATGCGCGGCAGCGCCCTGCCCACCGGCCGCTTCGTGAAGCTGCTGCAAAAAATGGGGCCGCTGTTCGCGCAGATGGAAAACCAGATGCTGATCGTCGGCCACACCGACTCGTCGCGCTTCGCCGGCCCCGACAAGGGCGGCTATTCGAACTGGGCGCTGTCGACCGACCGCGCGCTGTCCGCCCGCGCCGAGCTGCTGGGCGGCGGCATGCGCAGCGCCAGCGTGCTGCAGGTGGTCGGCATGGCCGACCGCGGACCGATCGATGCAGGGCAGCCGCTGGCGGGCGTGAACCGCCGCATCGAACTGCTGATCCTGACCAGCACGCAGTCGCGCCTGGTGGCAAACATGTTCGGCAAGCCCGGCGTCACGACCCCGCTGGGGAAAGAGGCGTCGATCGAGATGCCGGACGCGGCCGCCCTGGAGCGGCTGCGCGGCCAGTTGCCGAAATAGGGCCAGCGTATGAGCATTCAATCGAAAACCCGAGGTACCCGTATGAAAATCACCGGCGCGACTACCCCCACCGCTTCCACTGTTAGCGTCGGCACCCAGCGTGTCGCGGTGCAGGCGCCAAGCGAAGCTGCCTCCGGCACGGCCGCGCCCTTGCAGTCCGAGGTGCTGCAGCCGGCCGCCCAGGCCCTGCGCGCGATGCCGGACTTCGACGCCGCCCGCGTGGCCGAGCTGCGCGACGCCCTGGCCAAGGGCGAGCTGCCTTTCGATGCGGGCCGCCTGGCCGGGCTGATCCAGCGCTTCCACGGCGGAGGCCGCGGATGAGCCGGGAGTTGCCACGTATTAGCCGCCAGCAGGCCAACCTGCTGCTTGCCGACGGCGTGCAGGCCGACGTGCGCGACAGCGCCGAAGTGCTGGCCCTGCTGGAACGCCAGTTCGAGGCCGCGCTGCGCCACCGCAGCAGCGAGCTGACCGCGCTCGCCGACCAGCTCACGCCCCTGTTGGATGCCATGGAAGCACGGCGCCAGCAGCGCGTGTCCCTGGTACGCGCCCTGATGGGCGACGACGCGACCATGGCCGGGTTCATCGCCAGCCTGGCGCAACCGGCGCAAGCCGCGCTGGCGGCCGCCTGGGCCACCCTGGAAAGCACCGTACAGGCCTGCCGTGCGGCGACCAGCCGCAATGGCGGCCTGCTGGCGGAACAGTACACCGTGATGCAGCGCGTGCTGCACGGCGAGGACGATACCTATGCGCCACGCTGATTTCTCGATGCCGTCCATGCAGCCGACCGCGCCGACCGCCGGCACCCGCCCTACCGCCGACATCGGCGCGGGCAGCGGCGCCGGTGCCGGCTTCAGCAGCATGTTCAGCGAGCTGCAGGGCGAAGTGGCCGCCTACATCCAGAACGGCGATCGCGGCGAGGCCGCCGGCGCGGCCAGCTTGAGCGCCGAAGGCGCCATCTGGCGTGCGCGCGCTGCCGGCTTGATGGGCGGCGAAGCGGACGTCGACGGCGTCGACGGCATCAGCGGCGCGAACGGCGCCGGCACGCCGGAGCAGCAGGCCTTTTTGGAAAGTATCGCTCCGTGGGCGCAGCAGGCCGCGCGGCAGCTGGGCGTGGCGCCGGAACTGGTATCGGCCCACGCCGCCCTCGAATCGGGCTGGGGCCAACGGCCGCTGCGCAACGGCAGTGGCGAGTCGAGCCACAACCTGTTCGGCATCAAGGCTGGCGGCAAGTGGGATGGCGCGGTGAGCGAGTCCAGCACCACCGAATACGTGGGCGGCGCGGCGATCAAGACGCGCGAGCGCTTCCGCTCCTACCCGGACGCCGGCGCCGCCTTCCGCGACTATGCGCAAATGCTGACCGATAACCCGCGGTACAAGGATGCACTCGGCGCCGGCGGCGACGCGCGCGCCTTTGCCCAGGGCCTGGTCCGGGGCGGCTATGCGACCGACCCGGCCTATGCGGCCAAGCTCGAGCAAATTGCCACGAAACTGCAGCGTACCAAGGAGTGAGCTCAGCGACCGATTCAGCGGCTGATACCGGGCGCCATGTCGACCGGCTCGACGGTGCCCGCGCCCGCCACGCGCATCCGCACCACCTGCCCGCTGCCGGCGTTGCGTACGCGGACCACGGTGCCGCGCGCGCCTGCATCCAGCGCCTCGCCCGCCATGCTCACCTCGATGCCCTCGTGGCGCGCCACCATCAGCACCTGGTCGCCGCGCTTGACCAGGATGGGTGCGTTCAGCTGGCCGGAGCGCAGCACCTCGCCGCTGCGCAGGCTGCGGCGGCTGGTCTGGCCCAGCGCCAGTTCGGGGGCGCCGATGGCGTCATTGATGAGGGTAACGTCGCGCCGCTCGAGCGTGATGTGCTCGTCCAGCAGCGCTTCGCCCGCCTTCAAGGGCATGGCGGTGACCGCCACCACCGCGCTGACGCGGGCGCGCACCACGAAATCATGGCGCCAGCCCTTCGGAACAGGGCAGCGGGCGACGAAACGCATGCGCGCGAACTGGCGGGTGTCGAGGGCCTCGATTTCGACCGGGGCGCTGCACGGCGGGGCCGCACGCGCGCTGACCACCGTCAGCTCGACTTGTGGTTCGGATAAGCCGCTGCTTAGCAGTTGTTTATCAATTTGTCCACGGGCAGCTTGTTCTATCGCTAAGGAAATAGCTTGCGCAGCGTCGACTGTGGCGCATAAAAGACAGGTTACAATGCCGATGGTTGCCGTACGGAAAGCAATCATTGTTAAATAGAGGGTGGCGATCGAAACAAACGAATTGCCATTCTACAGAAACTCCGCCGAAACAAACTGCAGACCACCGACAGAGGATCGATATGACGATTAATTTCAAGGAAGCTCTCGGCGTGCACGCCGACGCGCTGCAAGTGCGCGCCGAACGTACCCGCGTGCTTGCCGCCAATATCGCCAACGAGAGCACGCCCGGTTATACCGCGCGCGACATCGACTTCGCCTCGGCCCTGCAGGAGCAGATCGATGCCGAAGCAGGCGAAGCGAGCCTCTCGAGCGACGGCCCGCTGTACCGCGTGCCCTTCCACCCGAGCGCCGACGGCAACACCGTCGAGATCGGCGTCGAGCAGGCCGCGTTCTCGCAGAACGCATCCGACTTCCAGACCAGCCTAACCTTCATCAACATGAAGCTGCGCGGCCTGGCCAAAGCCATCAATGGCCAGTAATGCGGGTCAATAACAAGGACGAATAGCATGGGTTTCAAGGACATCTCGAATATCGCCGGTTCGGCCATGGCGGCCCAGACCGTTCGCCTGAACACGATCGCCAGCAACCTGGCCAATGCCAACGCCGTGGCCGGATCCGACACCGAAGGCTACCGCGCGCGCAAGCCGGTGTTCGCCTCCGTGATGGGCGAGGACGGCGGCGCACGCGTGCAAGTGCTGGACGTGGTCCAGTCGAGCGAGCCGCTGCGCAAGATGTACGAGCCGGATAATCCGGTGGCCGACGCCGATGGCATGGTCTATTACGCCAACGTCAACGAAGTGGCCGAGATGGCGGACATGATGGCCGCCTCGCGCGCCTTCGAGACCAACGTCGAGGTCATGGGGCGCATCAAGAACATGCAGGCTTCCCTGCTCAAGATGGGCGAAGGCTGAACATGGTCACCACCACCAACAACTCTTTCGGCTTCCCGGCGTCCACGACGCCTGCGAGCGACAAGATCGCGACCGGCGTCACCACCAGCGAGAACAAGGACATGTTCACCAAGCTGCTGGTCGCCCAGATCCGCAACCAGGACCCGCTCGCGCCGTCGGACCCGAGCCAGTTCGTCAACCAGCTGTCGCAGCTGTCGCAGACCGAAGCGCTGCAGGGGCTGGCCCAGACCACCAGCGCCAGCGCCAGCGTGCTGCAAAGCCTGCAGGTGCTGGCGATGGGCGCCCAGGTCGGCAGCGAAGTCGCGGTCGAGACCAGCCGCGTGCGCCTTGCCGAGGACAAGGTCTCGGGCAGTGTGCAGCTCAGCGGCGCCAGCAGCGTGACCAACCTGGTCCTGACCGGCATCGACGGCAGGCAGACCCGCGTCAGCCTGCCCTCCCACGGCGCCGGCGCGCTGCCGTTCACGATCGATCCGGTGGCGCTTGGCCTGGCCCCGGGCAACTACAGCATCAGTGCCGAAGCATCCGACGGCACCAAACCGGCCGTCGAAGTCTCCGGCCGTCTCGACAGCGTGCGCATGTCGGCCGCCGGCGGCATCGTGCTGCAGGTTGCGGGCATCGGTGAGGTCGACCCAAGCATGATCAACGGCTTCAACGGCAAGGCACAGACCCTGGCCGCCACGGACAACTGAAAGGAATTCTCATGAGCTTCAATATCGCACTGTCGGGCATCAAGGCCATCAACGAAGAGTTGGTCACCGTATCGAACAACATCGCCAACGCCGGCACCTACGGCTTCAAGAGCAGCCGCGCCAACTTCGCGTCGGTGTATGCCGGCGAACAGGCCAACGGCGTCGAAGTCGGCTCGCTGACCCAGAACATCGGCCAGAACGGCAGCCTGGTCACCACCGGCCGCGGCCTCGACGCCGCGATCCAGGGCCGCGGCTTCTTCACCAGCCGCGACGCCCAGGGCGTGATGCAGTACACCCGCGTCGGCATCTTCAACGCCAACAAGGACGGCAACCTGGTCGACGCCTCCGGCCGCAACGTGCAGGGTTACGGCCCGACCGTGGGCGGCGTGCTCGGTACGATGGGCGACATCAAGATCCCGACCGGCCAGATCGCGGCCAAGGCCAGCACCGGCGTCGCATACGTGGGCAACCTGTCGTCGGACTGGAAAGCGCCGGCCGCCGCCTTTGACCCTGCCAATGCGGCGACCTATAACATGGTCAAGCAATCGGTGCTGTTCGATTCGCTCGGCAACCAGCACACCGTGTCGCAGTACTTCGTCAAGGCCGCGGCCCCGGCCCCGGTAAATACCGTGGACGTGCACTACGCCTTCGACGGCGCCGCGCCGATCGCGGCCACGACCCGCCTGACCTTCGATACCAACGGCAACCTGCCGCTGGCCTCCTCGAAGAGTGCGCCCATGACCGTGCCGGCCCCGGGCGCTGCCGCCCTGGCCTTCACCGTCGACTACACCGGCACCACCCAGTTCGCCGGCGAAGCCACCACCACCACCAACCGCAGCGACGGCTACGCCTCGGGCAGCTTCGTGGGCGTGGAACTGGCCGAAGACGGCTCGGTCGTGGCCAAGTACAGCAACGAACAGCAGCAGGTAGTGGGCACCCTGGCGATCGCCACCTTCCCGGACGAAGGCAGCCTGGTCCAGACCAGCGACACCAGCTGGTCGGCCAACACCACCTCGGGCGCGCCGCTGTACAGCACCCCGGGCATCGGCCTGGCCGGCAAGCTGAACAAGGGCACGCTGGAAGGCTCGAACGTGGACATCACCTCGGAACTGGTCGGCCTGATGACCTCGCAGCGCAACTACCAGGCCAACTCCAAGGTGATCACCGCCGAGAACCAGATGATGCAGGCCCTGATGCAGGCCCTCTAAGCTGAGCCATGGATAAACTGATCTTCACCGCCGTCAGCGGCGCCGAGCGCACCATGCGTGCCCAGCAGGTGCACGCCAACAACCTGGCCAACATCGATACCGCGGGCTTCCGCGCCAACCTCGAAGTGGCCGCGACCCAGTCCCTGCAGAAGGGCTATGGCTACGACAGCGCCCACCTGGCCAAGACCGAGGCCGACACCATCTCGACCCGCGCCGGCGCGGTGCGCGAGACCGGTCGTCCGCTCGACGTCGCCATCAACGGCAACGGCTACCTGGCGGTGCAGTACGGCGACGGCGAAGCCTACACCCGTGCCGGCGCCATCGACATCAGCGCCGATGGCGCGCTGTCGGTGAATGGCCATCCCTTGATGGGCGAAGGCGGCCCGATCACCCTGCCGCCGCACCAGGCGGTCGAGATCGGCCTGGATGGCACCATCTCGGTGCTGACCGAAGGCGCGACCACCATGCAGGCGATCGACAAGCTGCGCCTGGTGAACGCCGAAGGCGCGGAACTGACCAAGAACGAAGCCGGCCTGATCGTGTCGCGTACGGGTGATCCGCTCGAGGCGGACCCGAACGTCAGCGTGCGCGGCCGCGCCCTCGAGGGCAGCAACGTGTCGGCGGTGGAAGAAATGGTCGCCGTGATGAGCCTGAACCGCAGCTTCGAGATGCAGATGAAGCTGTTCAAGGCCAGCGACAGCATGAATGAAACCGGCAACCGCCTCATCGGCGCTTAAGCACGCCACTCACCATATTTAAGGAGCAATCATGAATCCAGCAATGTGGATCAGCAAGACCGGCGTGCAGGCACAGGATGCCAAGCTGCAGGCGATCGCCAACAACCTGGCCAACGTCAACACCGTCGGCTTCAAGCGCGACCGCGTCGTGTTCGAAGACCTGTTCTACCAGGTCGATGCCCAGCCGGGCGCCCAGAGCGCGGACAACACCGTATCCAACGGCGTCCAGCTCGGCAACGGCACGCGCATCGTCGGTACCCAGAAGGTATTCACCAACGGCAACATGCAGACCACCAGCCAGCCGCTCGACGTCGCCATCAACGGCGCCGGCTTCCTGCAGGTGCGCCGCCCGAACGGCGAACCGGCCTATACCCGCGCCGGCCAGCTGCAGGTCGATGCCAACGGCACCCTGACCAATGCCCAGGGCCTGGCGCTGGTGCCGCAGATCACGGTGCCGCAGAACGCCACTGCCATCACCATCGGCGAAAACGGCATGGTCTCGGCCACCGTCGCCGGCTCCACCACGCCACAGGAACTGGGCCAGCTCACGCTCACCAGTTTCGTGAACCCGGCCGGCATGCTGGCGCTGGGCGAGAACCTGTTCCAGGAAACCGCCGCCTCGGGCAACGCCAACGAAGGCCGTCCGGGTGACGGCGCGTTCGGCAAGCTGAAACAGGGCGCGCTGGAGGGCTCGAACGTGCAGGTGGTCGAAGAGATGGTCGACATGATCGCCGCCCAGCGTACCTACGAGATGAACACCAAGGTGCTGTCGGCTGCCGACAATATGCTGCAATACCTGGCACAGGCTGCACGCTGATGAAATTTGTTACCGCGGCGCTGTGCGCCACGCTGTTTACCTCCCTTCTGGGCGGCTGCGCTTCCGCGCCGCCGCGCCAGGTTGTGAACGACGACGATGTCGTGCCAATGGCACGCGCGGCGTCGCGCGGCGTCTCGGGCGGCGTCTTCACGGGTGAAGCCGTGTCGCTGACCTCGGACAGCCGTGCCTACCGCGTGGGCGACGCGGTCACCGTGATTCTCCAGGAAACCACCCAGGCCAGCAAACGCGCCGGCACCAGTTTTTCAAAAGGCTCGTCGGTCGCGGTCGACCCGATCACGGCGCTCGGCAAGGTCTACCCCAAGACCGAGATCGGGATCTCGGCCGACCGCAACTTCGAGGGCGACGCCACCAGCACCCAGCAGAACGCCCTGTCGGGCGCGCTGACCGTGATCGTGCAGGAAGTGCTGCCGAACGGCCTGCTGCGCGTGGCGGGCGAGAAGAACCTGACCCTGAACCAGGGCGAGGAATTCGTGCGCCTGAAGGGTTTCATCCGGGCCCAGGACATCGACAACGACAACCAGGTGTCGTCGCTGCGCGTGGCCAATGCCCGCATCGCCTATTCGGGCAGGGGCGCGCTGGCCGACGCCAACAACCCGGGCTGGCTGACCCGTTTCTTCACCAGCCCGTGGATGCCGTTCTGAGGACAACATGATTCATATTTCAAAGGCATCGCGCTCGATTCGAATCATGTTGTGCGCCGCCATGCTCGGCGCCGGCGCCCTGCCCCTGTCGGCTAGCGCGGCGCAGGCGCTGCGCAACCTGGTCAGTGTCGAGGGCGTGCGTGAAAACCCCCTGGTCGGTTACGGCCTGGTGGTGGGCCTGAACGGCAGCGGCGACTCGACCCAGGTCAAGTACGCCAGCCAGTCGGTCGTCAACATGCTCAAGCAGTTCGGCGTGCGCCTGCCGGATGGCGAGGACGCCAGAAACAAGAACGTCGCCGCCGTCATGGTCTCGGCGGTGTTCCCGCCGGGCTACCGCCGCGGCCAGGCGATCGACATCACCGTGTCCTCGCTGGGCGATGCGAAAAGCCTGCGCGGCGGCACCCTGCTGCTGACCCAGCTGCGCGCCGCCGACAACGAAATCTATGCGCTGGCCCAGGGCAACCTGGTGGTCGGCGGACTGAACGCCACGGGCAAAAGCGGCTCGTCGGTGACGGTCAACACCCCGACCACCGGCCGTATCCCGAACGGCGCCATGATCGAGCGCGAGATCGCCTCCGACTTCTCGACCCGCCCGCAAGTCATGCTGCGCCTGCGCCAGCCGCATTTCGAGACCGCCACCAACGTGGTCAATGCGATCAATGCCAGGTACGGCAAGATCGCCACCACCGCCGACGGCACCAGCGTCGAAGTGGTCGCACCGAGCAATCCGACCGAGCGCGTGGCCTTCATGGCCAAGCTGAACAACCTGTCGATCGAATCCGGCATCGAAGTGCCGAAGGTCGTGTTCAATTCGCGCACCGGCACCGTGGTCATCGCCGACGGCCTGCGCGTGAAAGCGGCGGCGGTCACCCACGGCTCGCTCAAGGTGATCATCTCGGAAAGCGCGCGCGTGTCGCAGCCGGCGCCGTTCGGGCGCGGCCAGACCGCGGTGACGCCGGAATCGAAGCTGTCGGTGGACCAGGGCTCGGGCCAGATGTTCCGCTGGCCCGCCGGCGCCAAGCTGCAGACCATCATCGACGTGGTCAACAGCCTGGGTGCCTCGCCCGACGACATCATGGCGATCCTGCAGGCGCTCGACCAGGCCGGCGCGATCGAAGGCGAACTGGTGGTGATCTGATGAAGATCGACCAGAACCAGCCGATTCCCCTGGCGCCGGACGCGCAGCCACCCGTGGCTGCCGCCCAGCCGGACCCTGCTTACGTTGCCAAGGCCACCAAGGCCGCCGTCGAATTCGAACGCTTTTTCGTCTCGCACATGCTCAAGGAAATGCGCTCCTCGACCCGCGCCATGGCCACCGAGGACAGCGTGTTCAACAACAAGGTCAACCAGGACATGCAGGACATGGCCGACGACCTGCTGGCCGGGAACATGGCCAACAACCGCGCCTTCGGCATCGCCGACGCCATCCTGCGCCAGCTGGTCCCCGCCAGTGCCCCGGTCCGCAAGCCTGAAGAAAAAGCTTAATAAACGGCAATAAACGGTCGCCTGTATCAGGTGTACCCCGTTCGAGGAAGAATCCGCACCATGGCCATCATCAATAACGCACTGTCGGGCGCACTCGCCGCCCAGGTGGCGCTGAGCGCCAGCAGCCAGAACATCGCCAACCTGCAGACCAAGGGCTACACCCGCCAGGCCGCCCTGCTCACCGCCCTGGGTCCGGACGCCAGCCCGCGCTCGAGCGGCAACGGGGTGCAGGTGAGCGCCCTGTTGCGCTTCTCGGACAACTACAAGAGCCAGGCCATGTGGCGCGCCGCCGCGGAGCTGGGCGCGCATTCGCAGACCCAGCCCTACCTGAGCCAGCTCGAGAACGTCATGGGCGACGAGACCGCCAGCCTGTCGGCCGGCCTCGACCAGTTCTTCGGCGCGCTCAACGCGGTTGCCGGCGACCCGGGCTCGACCCCGCTGCGCCAGCAGGTCCTGACCTCCGCCGGCCTGATGGCGGAGCGCTTCAACGGCTTGAACAACGTGTTCAACGCCCAGCTGCAGTCGGTGCGCAACCAGCGCGGCGCGATCGTCGATTCGGCCAACGCCCAGATCGCCACCATCGCCAAGCTCAACCAGAAGATCAGCGAAGCCCAGGCCGGCGGCCTGAGCGCCTCGGCCATGATCGACGCCCGCGACCAAGCGATCGACGAGCTGTCCAGCAAGATGGCGCTGGAGGTCTCGGACAATGCCGACGGCACCCGCGACGTCTCGCTCAAGACCGGCCAGGCGCTGGTGCTGGGCAGCATGCACGGCAGCCTGAAGGCGGCCCCGACCGCGACCTCGCCGCAGGAATTCACGCTGAGCTTCGCCGGCACCTCGTATGTGCTCGACGCCGGCAAGCTGGGCGGCCAGCTGGGCGGCCTGAGCAAGTACGAAACCGAAAAACTGGTGCCGCTGCAGACCGGCATCGCCGACATCGCCAACCAGATCGCCACCAAGGTCAATGCCCAGCTCGGCGTCGGCCGCAAGCCCGACGGCTCCCCGGGCACACCGCTGTTCGTCTACACCCCGGGCAGCAATGCCGACATGCTGAAGGTGGCCGGCGGCTTCGTGGCCGCCGACCTCGCCTTCTCCGCCGACGGCACCCCGGGCGACACCGGCAACCTGCAAAAGCTGCTGTCCATCAAGAGCGAGCCGATCACGGTCACCACCATCGGCAGCGTGCTGCTGAGCGACGCCGACGCCCAGCTGGTCGGCAAGCTCGGCGTCGACAGCCAGCTCAACAAGGCTGCGCTGAAGACCACCCAGACCGTGCGCACCCAGTCGGTGGACGACTGGCAGTCGACCAGCGGCGTGAACCAGGACGAGGAAGCGGTCAATCTCGTCGAGTACCAGAACATGTACCAGGCGAACATGAAAGTGATTGCCATCGCCAACCAGTTGTTCGACGCCACCCTGGCGATGATGGGCTAAAGGAATCACCATGCGTATCGCGACCACCCAGTACCAATCGACGATGAACCAGTCGCTCCAGACCAACCAGGAGCGCATTACCCACCTGACCCAGCAGCTGGCGGCCAACAAGCGCATCCTGGTGCCCTCGGACGACCCGGTCGACAGCGTGCGCCTGGCGCGCCTGGCGCGCGAGGAAGCGACCGTGCAGCAATACCGCAACAACATCGCCTCGATCAAGATCCGCCTGACCAAGACCGAAGGCACGCTGAGCAATATGTCGGACGAGATGATCCAGGGACGCGACGTGCTGGTCTGGGCGGCCGACGGCAGCAACGCGCCGGACGACCTGAAGGCCATGGTCTCCCCGCTCGAAGCGCTGCGCGACAGCCTGTTGTACAGCTCCAACTCGATCGACCAGGAAGGCAACTACAACTTCTCGGGCACCCTGACCAAGACCGCGCCGATCGCCTACGATGCCACCGCCGCGCTCGGTTCGCGCTACACTTACGTCGGTAATACGAATGCGCAGAACGTGGTGGTCGGCACCGGCATCACCCAGCCGGGCAACCAGAACCTGCAAGGCATCGAAAAACTGCTGAATCATCTCGACCAGGCCATTGCCACCCTGAAGTCGCCCGGCGCCTCGGCCAACGACCCGGCGGTGCGGTCGGTGCTGGCCGATGCCCTGGGCGGTTTCGACGAAGCGCTGAACCTGGTGGCCAGCAAGGTGGCCACCCTGGGCGGGGCCCAGAACATCATGAAGACCCTGGACGCCAACCACGCCAACGTCAGCCTGTCGAACAAGATGGCGATCACCGATATCGGCACGCTCGACGTCGGCGAGGCGGCCACCGCGCTCAACGGCTACTCGACCGCCCTGCAAGCCACGTACAAGGCCTATAGCCGCATCGGCACGATGTCCCTGTTCTCGGTGTTGTAACTCGGTAATTTGCTATGGACGCAGCCCTTCGCCCCACCAATCCCGCAGCCAATCCCACCGGCGCATCGATCGCCGGCGCCTCCTCGACCGCCTCGACTACCCGCGCCACCGCAATCAAGCCGGCGGACCCCGACAGCCGCGTGGTCACCCGAGCTGCGCCCGCATCAAGCCCGCTCCAGCGCGGCATCAAGTGGGATACCCGCCTGCAGGGCGACGTCGCACGCGCCCAGCAGGCGCTCGACTACCTGGAACGCGTCGCCTCGCAACTCGAAGCCCTGAAGGCCGACCTGAGCGCCAAGATTTCCGGCCGCAGCGACCCGGCGCGCCAGATCGAAGCGCGTTCGCAGCAGCTGGCCAGCACCCTGGCCGCGCGCAGCCGGCAGGCCGGCGGTGGCGTCGATGCCCAGCTTGATTTTCGCGACGGCCAGACCGCCACGACCCGCTTCCGCATCCGCGGTTTCGACATCGCCGCGCTGCAATCCGGCGGCCAGCAGACCTATGCCTTCTCGGTCGGCAGCAATGGCGGCCCGCAGCTGAGCGCCACCATCGAACCGGGCATGACGCCCGAAGAAATCGCCGCACGCCTCGACCGCACCCTGTCGCCCGTGAAGGTGCGCGTCGCGCTGGATAACAAGGGGCAGCTGGTGTTCGGTGCGCCCGAATCGGAATGGGTCGGCATCAAGGATGCGATCGCGATCTCGGGCCGCGGCCGCGTGGACGTGGCGGAAGATCCAGCCGGTCTCGCGCCAGAGCAATGGACTGTCGGCAACCCCGACGCCCTGCGCCAAAGCCTGCGCGAAGTGGTGCAGGCACTGGCCCGGGTCCGCCGTTCGCAGGACGCGGCCAGCGCGGCACTGAGTGCGGCCATGATGCGCACGCCCGTGTCCGATACGCCGGACGCGGAACTGGCCGTCATCACCGGCGATTTCGCGGCGACGGCGGCCAGCCACGACTACCAGTCGCTGCTGGCGATCACCTCGGCCCTCGTCGGCGTGAGCCGGGACCGGGTTCAGGCACTGCTCGGCCTGCGCTGATCTGTTTCGCCCATAAAAATAGCTCTCCCGCGCCACGCGCCGGAGAGCTTTTTTGTTGACCTAGCGTTGTTTAGAAGCCGTCGCTTCAGAAGCCATCGCTTTAGAAGCCGTACTTCAGGCCAGCACTCCACACATTGGCGCTGGCGCCGAAGTCCTTGGACTTGCCGTAGCGCTCATATTCGGCCACCAGCGCCGTGTTCTGGTTCAGCTTGTACTCCACGCCGAGACCGGCGTAGCCGCCCGTGTCGCTCTGCTTGAAGTCTCCCACGTTGGTGCGCATTTCACGGGTGCTGTGCGAGACGCCCAGCTTGCCATAGGTCGACACCTGCTCGTTGACCGGCATGGTGTACTTGGCGGCCACGTAGGAACCCCAACCTTCAACGTCGCCGCGCACGGCGCCGTTAGCGAAATCGGTCTTGTGGTGGTTGGTCGCGCCTACTTCAAGGCCAACACGCTCGTCGAACTGGTACCCGCCGAACAGTTTGCCATCAGCCTTGTTGGCGTCCAGGGTCGAGTTTTTCGCGGTCACGGCGGAGGCGCCGACATAGCCCTTCCCGGCCATGGTCTGGGCTTGGGCGGTACCGGCAACGGCGGCGGTGGCGATCAGTGCAATCATCAGCTTTTTCATACGAACTCCCTTTAATCGACTTCATCTGTGTCGCAATTCCCAATGAATCGCGTTAATGTCACAATAGCAAACGATCCCGCTCACGCCCAGCCGGAATCTCGTAAGAACTGTAACAAGATGCAAAATGAAGACCAGATCCGTACTTATGTTCGGCAGATGACCGACGATCGTTTATTGAAGCAGTGACATCACCATTGACGACATGCTGTTCGACTGTTTCAGCATGGCGGTGCCCGCCTGCATCAGCATCTGAGTCGCCGTCATCGTGGCACTTTCGCTGGCGAAGTCGACGTCCATGATCAGGCCGGCCGCTGCCTTGGTATTGGTGCTGACGTTCGACAGGTTGTTATAGACATGCTCGAGCCTGTTGGCCGTGGCGCCCAGCTTCGAGCGGATCGCGCTGACGCTGTCGATGGCCCCATTCAGGTCCGCGATGCGCAGGTTGGCCGATCCCGCCGCGGTCAGCTCGGTCCCGACACCGGGAATGATCAAACCGTTGCCGGTGTATTTCGCGCTGACCGGGATAAACGCGGTGTTCATCGCGGAGATTTCAGGAAACAGATCCATGCTCATGGTTTCCGACGCACTGGCGCCGATTTGGAAAACCGCCGGGTCCATGAAGATGCCGCGTATCGGTCCGGGGACCGAAATATTGAACACGTTTTTGCCCGCGAACGTGGTATTGCTGACGATATTTCCCATCTCCCGCGCCAGCGCATCGTACTCGGCCTGCATGGCATTCTTGTCGGCGGCGGTGGACGAGGCATCCGCGGCCTGGGTCGCCAGGTCCTTCATGCGCACCAGCACATCGTTCAGCTCGTTCATCGCGCCTTCCCCGATCTGCAGCAGGGACGTGCTGGCCTGGGTATTTCGCATGGCGACCGCCATGCCGCTGGCCTGGGACTTCAGGCGCGAGGCGATCTGCAGTCCAGCGGCATCGTCCATCGCCGAGTTGATCCGGTAGCCGGTCGACAGGCGGGTCATCGAGGTCGACAGGGTCTGCTGATTGCGCGTCAACGAATTTTGTGCCGACAGGGCGGCGTGGTTGGTATGTAAGCTGAGCATGCGATGGCTTTCGAGAGGGATACATGTATCAGGCGACCAAAAAGCGATGCTTATTAACCGGAAATAAAAAAACCCGCTGCCAGCAGCGGGTTTTTTGTTAGCACGAGAAGCGATTACGCTTCGCGGCTGGCCTTCTTGCGCTCGTGTTCCTTCAGGTGGCGCTTGCGCAGGCGGATCGACTTCGGGGTGATCTCGACCAGCTCGTCGTCCTCGATGAACTCGACGGCGTATTCCAGCGACATCTGGATCGGCGGCACCAGGCGCACCGCTTCGTCGGTACCCGACGAACGGACGTTGGTCAGCTGCTTGCCCTTGATCGGGTTGACGACCAGGTCGTTGTCGCGCGAGTGGATGCCGATGATCATGCCTTCGTACACCGGGTCGTTGTGCGACACGAACATGCGGCCGCGGTCCTGCAGCTTCCAGATCGCGTAGGCGACGGCGGCGCCGTCGTCCTGCGAGATCAGCACGCCGTTGCGACGGCCGGCCATTTCACCCTTGGTGTTGTCGACCGGTGCGTACTCGTGGAACACGTGGCTCATCAGGCCGGTGCCGCGGGTCAGGGTCATGAATTCGCCCTGGAAGCCGATCAGGCCACGCGCCGGGATCAGGTACTCGAGTCGCACGCGGCCCTTGCCGTCCGATTCCATGTTCTGCAGGTCGCCACGGCGGCGGCCCAGTTCTTCCATCACGCCGCCCTGGTTGACTTCTTCGACGTCGACCGACAGGCTCTCGAACGGTTCCTGGCGCACGCCATCGACCATCTTGAACACGACACGTGGACGCGACACCGCGAGCTCAAAGCCCTCCCTGCGCATGTTTTCCAGCAGAATGGTCAGGTGCAGTTCGCCACGGCCCGAGACTTCGAAGATCGTGTCGTCGTCGGTCGGTGCAACGCGCAGTGCGACGTTGGCCTTCAGCTCGCGTTCCAGGCGCTCGCGCAGCTGGCGGCTGGTGACGAACTTGCCTTCGCGGCCGGCCAGCGGCGAATTGTTGACCATGAAGTTCATGGTCAGGGTCGGCTCGTCGACGGTCAGCATCGGCAGTGCATCCGGCGTGTCCACGGCGCAAACGGTCGAACCGATGCCGATGTCTTCGATACCGTTGATCAGGCAAATGTCGCCGGCGACGGCTTCGTCGACCAGCACGCGCTCCAGGCCCTTGAAGTTCAGCACCTGGTTGATGCGGCCCTTGATCGGGGTCGAATCAGGACCGTTCAGGACGATCACGTCCTGGCCGGCCTTGACGCGGCCGCGCGAAATACGGCCGATGCCAATCTTGCCGACATACGACGAGTAGTCGAGCGAGGTGATCTGCATCTGCAGCGGACCGTCCGGATTGTCGTCACGGACCGGCACGTGCTGCAGGATCGCTTCGAACAGGGGCTTCATGTCGCCGCTGCGGACATCTTCGCTCAGGCCGGCGTAGCCGTTCAGGCCCGACGCGTAGACGATCGGGAAGTCGAGCTGCTCGTCATTGGCGCCCAGCTTGTCGAACAGTTCGAAGGTCTGGTTGATGGCCCACTCGGCGCGCGCGCCCGGACGGTCGACCTTGTTGACCACGACGATCGGCTTCAGGCCCAGGGCCAGCGCCTTGCGGGTCACGAAACGGGTCTGCGGCATCGGGCCTTCCTGCGCATCGACCAGCAGCAGCACCGAATCGACCATCGACAGCACGCGCTCGACCTCGCCGCCGAAGTCGGCGTGGCCAGGGGTGTCGACGATGTTGATGTGGGTGCCTTCGTACTCGACCGCGCAATTCTTCGACAAAATCGTAATGCCGCGCTCTTTTTCGAGGTCGTTCGAGTCCATCACGCGGGTATCCACCGCCTGGTTTTCACGGAAGGTACCGGATTGGCGCAGCAGCTGGTCGACCAGGGTGGTCTTGCCGTGGTCAACGTGGGCGATGATTGCGATATTACGAATCGCGCGTTTGGTGTCTGACATGTATATTTTCAACAGTGAATGTTGCGTGATGGATGGAGGCGGCGACGATGCAGCGCATTACCGATTTCCGTAACCCGCTACTATAGCACGCTTATCGGCGCTTGCTGCGCCGCAGCGTGGGAAAGCTCAGGAATTTCTGCACTACCGACCAGTATAGCGGCACACTGTTGAAGTTCAATGACAGCGCCGCCGGGCTCGGGCACGTTGTTTTACTGCTGTGCCGCGATCAGGCGTTCCGGCGCCAGCACCGCGTATTCCTGCAGGTTGGCCGTGCCGAGCAGCTTGCCGTCGTGATACACACGCACCCTGCCCAGCTCGGCCGGCACCTGCACCGCTTCCTTGCCGAGCGCCAGGCGCTGCCCGTTCAGGAAGCGTTTTGCCAGGTCCTGCGTCAGCTCGACCGACGGGAAGCTCGACAGCAGCGCGTCGACCGGGGCCAGCAGCGCGTGCGGATCCGGATGCGCCTGCAAGTCTTCCAGCGAGATCATCCGGTCGGTCGACAGCGCCCCCACCTGCACGCGGCGCAGCGCATTCAGGTGCGCGCCACAGCCGAGCGCGGCGCCGATGTCCTCGCCCAGCACGCGCACATAGGTGCCCTTGCTGCAGGTCACCAGGATTTTCAGGAAAGGCGCCGCGTACTCGACCAGCGACAGGCCGTGGATGGTCACCGGGCGCGCTTCGCGCTCGAGCGTGATGCCTTCGCGCGCGTATTCGTACAGCGCCTTGCCGTCGCGCTTGAGTGCGGAGTACATGGGCGGCACCTGGAAGATGGGGCCGCGGAAACGCGCCAGCACGGCTTCGACCTGCTCACGCGTCACATCAACCTCACGCTGCTCGATGACCTCGCCTTCGGTGTCGCCGGTGGTGGTCATGATCCCGAGATGAACGGTCGCCTCGTAGGTCTTGTCGGCCTCCAGCAGGTCTTGCGAGAACTTGGTCGCTTCGCCGAAGCACAGCGGCAGCAGGCCGGTGGCGAACGGATCGAGGGTGCCGGTGTGGCCGGCCTTTTTCGCATTCAGGACGCGCTTGGCCTTGATCAATGCGTCGTTCGAGGACAGGCCGACCGGCTTGTCGAGCAGGAGGACGCCGTCGACCAGGTCGCGCGGCTTTTTCGGCGGACGTGCGTTCACTCGGAATCCGCGTCTTCGTCACGATGTGCCGGCTCGTCCTCGGCATCGGCGGCGCGCACCGCGTTGGCCTGGTCGATCAGGGCCGACATGGCCAGGCCGCGGGTGGTCGAGGTGTCGTGCACAAAATGCAGCTGTGGCAGCGTGTGGATGTGCAGGCGCTTGCCCAGCAGGTTGCGCAGGTAGCCGGCGGCTTTCGACAGGCCTTCGAGGGTCTGCTTGATCTCGTCCGGGCTGTCCTTCAGCAGGGTGAAGTAGACCTTGGCGTGGGCATAGTCAGGGGTCAGCTTGACTTCGCTGATCGTGACCATGCCGACCCGCGGGTCCTTGAGTTCGAAGGCGATCAGTTCCGACAGGTCTTTCTGGATCTGGTCGGCGACGCGCAGGCCGCGCTGGGGGATGCTTTTGCTGTGTTTTGCCATGATGGTGCTGGTGTTCTTCTTTTGTTGGTACCGCTCAAAAAACAAGGGCCAGGCCCCCGCGGCTTTCGCCGCGAAGCGTCCTGGCCCCATCGTACTCCCAAGCGGGAAATTACAGCGTACGCGCCACTTCGGTCACTTCGAACACTTCCAGGACGTCGCCGACCTGGATTTCATTCATGTTCTTCAGCGACAGGCCGCACTCGAGGCCGGCGCGGACTTCTTTCGCATCGTCCTTGAAGCGCTTGAGCGAGTCGATCTCGCCGGTCCACACGACGATGTTGTTGCGCAGCAGGCGAACCGAAGAGGAACGCTTGACGACGCCGTCGGTAACCAGGCAGCCCGCAATCGCGCCGACCTTCGACACCAGGATGACCTGGCGAATCTCGACCTGGCCGGTGATGGTCTCGCGCTTCTCCGGCGCCAGCATGCCCGACAGTGCCGTCTTGATCTCGTCGATCGCATCGTAAATGATGCTGTAGTAACGGATGTCGACGCCGTTGGCTTCCGCCAGCTTGCGCGCCTGGCCGTCGGCACGGGCGTTGAAGCCGATGATGACCGCCTTCGATGCGACTGCCAGGTTGACGTCCGACTCGGTGATGCCGCCGACCGCCGCGTGGACGATCTGGACGCGCACTTCCGAGGTCGACAGCTTCTGCAGCGAACCGACCAGCGCTTCCTGCGAACCCTGCACGTCGGTCTTGACGATGAGCGGCAGGTTCTTGACTTCGCCTTCGGCCATCTGGTCGAACATGTTCTCCAGCTTGGCGGCCTGCTGCTTCGCCAGTTTGACGTCGCGGAACTTGCCTTGACGGAACAGGGCGATTTCACGCGCCTTGCGCTCGTCGGCCATCACCATCACTTCTTCGCCGGCGCTCGGCACTTCGGTCAGGCCCTGGATCTCGACCGGGATCGACGGACCCGCGGCAGCGACCGGCTTGCCGTTTTCGTCGAGCATCGCACGGACGCGGCCGAACGAGGAACCCGCCAGCACGACGTCGCCGCGCTTCAGGGTGCCCGATTGCACCAGGATCGTCGCGACCGGGCCCTTGCCCTTGTCGAGGCGGGCTTCGACCACCAGGCCACGGGCCGGCGCTTCCGTCGGCGCCTTCAGTTCCAGCACTTCGGCCTGCAGCAGGACTTGCTCCAGCAGGTCGTCGATACCGGTACCCACCTTGGCCGACACCGGCACGAATGGCGATTCGCCACCGTATTCTTCCGGCACCACGCCTTCAGTGACCAGTTCCTGCGTCACGCGGTCGGTATTCGCACCCGGCTTGTCGATCTTGTTGATCGCCACCACCAGTGGAACGCCAGCAGCTTTTGCGTGAGCAATTGCTTCTTTCGTTTGCGGCATCACGCCGTCGTCCGCCGCCACCACCAGGATGACGATGTCGGTTGCCTTGGCGCCGCGGGCACGCATGGCGGTGAACGCCTCGTGGCCCGGGGTGTCCAGGAAGGTGATCATGCCGCGCGGGGTGTCCACGTGGTATGCACCGATGTGCTGGGTAATGCCGCCGGCTTCGCCCGACGCCACCTTGGCGCGGCGGATGTAATCCAGCAGCGAGGTCTTGCCGTGGTCGACGTGACCCATGACCGTGACCACCGGAGCGCGCGAGGTCGATTCGAACTCGGCGTGCTCGCCCTGGTCGGCCAGCAGCGCTTCCGGATCGTCCTCGGCGGCAGCGAAGGCCTTATGGCCCATCTCTTCCACCAGGATCATCGCGGTTTCCTGGTCCAGCACCTGGTTGATGGTGCACATCTGGCCCAGCTTCATCAGCTGCTTGATGACTTCCGACGCCTTCACCGACATCTTGTGGGCCAGTTCGGCCACGGTGATGGTTTCCGGCACGTGGACGTCCTTGACGATCGCCTCGGTCGGCGCCTGGAAATTGGTTTCACGGTCGTCGCCGTGCGAACGACGGCCACCGCTGCGGCCACCGGCACGCCAGCCGTCACGGCCGCTGCTGGTGCCTGGACCGCCACGGCCTTTCGGGCCGCTCGGTGCGCCGCGCTTCTTGGCGTCGTCCGACCAGGTCGAGGACACGTTGGCCGACTTGATCGACTTCTTGTCGCCCGGCTTCTTGTCGCCCGGCTTGGCGTCTGCCGGCTTCTTGTCCGCCGAAGCGGCAGGCTTGTGCAGCGTGCCGGCCGGTGCTGCGGGAGCCGCCGGCTTGGCGACAGGTTCCGGCGCCTTGATGACGCGGCGCGGCTGGCTCATCATGAGCTTGATCTGGGCCACTTCGTCGGCCACGGCCTTGCGTGCACGCTCGGTAGCGGCCGCACGTTCGGCCGCTTCCTTGGCGGCTTCCTCGGCGCGCTTCTTGGCTTCAGCGGCAGCAGCCTGGGCTTTCTCGTCCACGGCAGGCGCGGCATTCGCATTCGCGCTTGCGGCAGAGCTCGCAGCAGCGGCGGCAGCAGCAGCCTTGGCGGCGGCGGCCTCGCGCTTGGCCTGCTCGGCCGCTTCGCGCTTGGCTTCTTCTTCCGCAGCCTTCGCGTTGGCGACTTCCTCGGCTTCGAGCTTGGCCAGGCGCTCCTGCTTTTCACGCAGGTCGGCTTCCTGACGAGCGATCAGCTCGGTCTGGCGGCGCGCGTCTTCTTCGCGGCGTGCCTGTTCGGCGGCGTCAATGACCGGCTCGGCCTCGACCTTCGGCGCGGTGACCAGGTCGTCGCGCTGCACGAAGGTGCGCTTCTTGCGGACTTCGACCTGGATGGTGCGCGACTTGCCGCTCGAATCGGCCTGCTTGATCTCGGTGGTTTCCTTGCGGGTCACCGTGATTTTCTTCTTCTCGCCGGTGTCGGCGGCGCCGTGGGTACGGCGCAGATGGTTCAGCAGCTTGTCCTTATCATCTTTTGACAAGGGATCTGACGTCGAACTTTTGTCGACGCCGGCCGAGCGCAGCTGTGTCAGCAGCAGGTCTGCAGGCATCTTCAGTTCGGTGGCAAATTGGGCTACGTTGTTACTCGCCATTCAGTCCTCTTTTCTATGTGTCGCAGAGATGATAAAGATTTGCAAATTACGCCTTGGCCGTTTCTGCCAGGCTCCAGGCTTTCGCCTGCAGCGCCTTGGCGCGGTCATCGTATTTACTGTCGACCAGCTTCATCTCATCGTCGGTCACATCATTAAATTCGTTCTTGATCAGTTCACCGGCACGCTCCGACGACAGGGCCAGGATGGCGCCGAATTCGTCGTAGGCGAGTGCCGAGAAGGCTTCGACCGTCTTGATGCCAGCCAGGCCAAGCTTGCCGGCCGTGGTGCGGTCCATGCCTTCCAGGTTTACCAGGGCTTCTTCCATCCCTTCGAGGCCTTCTTCGGAAGCGATCGCCTCCGTCACCAGCGCATCACGGGCACGGGTGCGCAGTTCGTTGACGGTGTCTTCGTCGAAGGATTCGATTTCCAGCATTTCGGAAATTGGCACATACGCGATTTCTTCAAGGCTGGAGAAACCTTCGTCCACCAGGATGTCGGCCACTTCCTGGTCGACGTCCAGTTTTTCCATGAACAGCACGCGGATCGCGGCGGTTTCCTGCTCCACCTTGTTGGCCGATTCCTCGGCCGTCATGATGTTGATCTTCCAGCCGGTCAGTTCCGACGCCAGGCGCACGTTCTGGCCCGAACGGCCGATCGCGATCGCCAGGTTTTCCTCGTCGACCACCACGTCCATGGCGTGCTTGTCTTCGTCGACCATGATCGACGAGACATTTGCCGGAGCCAGTGCGCCGATCACGAACTGGGCCGGATCATCCGACCACAGCACGATGTCCACGCGCTCGCCGCCCAGCTCGCCGGTCACGGCCTGCACGCGCGAACCGCGCATGCCGACGCAGGTGCCGATCGGGTCGATGCGCTTGTCGGCGGTGAACACCGCGATCTTGGCGCGCACGCCGGCGTCGCGGGCAGCCGATTTGATCTGCAGGAGACCCTGCTCGATTTCCGGCACTTCCAGCTCGAACAGCTTCATGATGAATTCCGGCGCGGTACGCGACAGGATCACCTGCGGGCCGCGCATATTGCGGTCCACGCGCAGGATGTAGGCACGGACGCGGTCGCCGATACGCAGGTTTTCCTTCGGGATCATCTGGTCGCGCGGCAGGCGCGCTTCGATCTTGCCCGATTCCACGATGGCATCGCCGCGCTCCATGCGCTTGATGGTGCCGGTCACGAGCGAGTCGCCGCGCTCGAGGAAGTCTTGCAGGATCTGCTCGCGCTCGGCATCGCGCACGCGCTGCAGGACGACTTGCTTGGTGTCCTGGGCGAAACGGCGGCCGAACTCGACCGATTCGATCGGGTCTTCGATATATTCGTCGACTTCGATGTCCGGAATCTGTTCCATGGCTTCGAAGTGCAGGATTTCCTGGTCGGGCAGCTGCAGGCCGGCTTCGTTCGGCACGACGTGCCAGCGGCGGAAGGTCTCGAATTCGCCGGTGTCGCGGTCGATGCTCACGCGAATGTCGACCTCGCCTTCATAGCGTTTTTTCGTGGCTTGCGCGAGCGCGAACTCGAGCGCTCCGAAGACCACTTCTTTATCGACATTTTTTTCGCGCGCAAGCGCATCCACCAGCAATAAAATTTCGCGACTCATGCTTTGCGACTCCTAAAATCCACCTGTGGCACCAAGCGTGCCTTGTCCAATTCGGCCAGCGTAAATTCCAACAACGCCGCACCATCTTTATTATCAAATTCCAGACCGACCTTGTCGCCTTCGACGCCGCGCAGGATACCGGTAAAGGTTTTCCGGTTCGCGCTGCCGGGCATGGCGACGCGCAGCTTCACCGTGCACTCGTGCCCGGCAAAACGCGCAAAGTCGGCCAGGGTCCGCACCGGGCGATCGAGGCCCGGCGACGATACTTCCAGCCGTTCGTAATCCACATTCTCGACGGTGAACACGTGCGTCAACTGGTGGCTGACCGTGGCACAGTCTTCGACCGTGATCAGGCCCTTCTCTTCCACGACGTCGGCGGGGAAATCGATGTACACGCGCAGGATGCCGCGCTCGCCCCGTTCGACATCCACGAGTTCGTAGCCGAGGCCACCCACTGTTTTGGCGATGAGTTCAAACTGCTGCACGACGTTTCTCCACGACTCGAAATCGAAATTACAAAAAAAAAATGGGCATCTGCCCATCTTTTTGTATTCACAACCCAACCAGATGAAAGCACTTGCACCAAGAAAATACTGGGAAGAACTTTGATTAGGCTGCAAATTATACAGGTTTCCTGCATCCCTCGCAATCGCCGGCCAAAAATGGCAGGCGACTAGAGCAAAAAGCAACAGTTGGCAGGATGACCACAGCAAGGCATGGGCGCCATTCTACGGCATTGCAGCATTGCGTGGCCCACGGCGAAAGAAAATTCCCGCCGTGCCGCCGAACTTAACCGCGGCGACCGCGTCGCGGCAGTCCGTGCTCCGAGCCGCGCGGACCCTGGCCGCCGCGGCGTCCGCCGCCGGTGCCGGCGAAGCCGAAGGTGGTCTGCAGCGGATCCGGCTGCTTCGGACGGCTGCTGCCGGCCTTGCCGCCAGCGCCACCGAACGGGCCGGCTTCCTTGCCGCCGCGACCCTTGCCGCCACCGCCACCCTTCGGCCCCTGGCCTTGCGGACGGCCACCCGCGAAACCACCCTGGCCCTGGCCACCCTGGCGCTGGGCCCCGACCCGCGCCACCGGCGGGCCGAACGGATCCACGTTGCGGTTGGCGTCGGCACGGTCGATCCGGTTGCCGTCGGAACGGCGATTGTCGTCACGCTGCGGCTTGGCGCCGGCCTTGCCCTTGGGCGCGTCGCCGCCCTTCTTCTCGACGCCGAAGGCGGCCATCAGGGAGCGCACGTCGTTTTCCTCGAGCTCTTCCCAGCGGCCGCGCTTGAGGGCGGTCGGCAGGGTCATGGCGCCGTAGCGGGTACGGATCAGGCGCGAGACGGTCAGGCCGACCGCCTCGAACATGCGGCGCACCTCGCGGTTACGGCCTTCGCCGATCACCACCCGGTACCACTTGTTGATGCCTTCGCCGCCGCCGTCCTGGACCTTCGAGAACGAGGCCAGTCCGTCGTCGAGCTCGACGCCGGCCAGCAGCTTCTGGCGCATGCCCTCTTCCAGCTCGCCCAGGGTACGCACCGCGTATTCGCGGTCGATGTTGTAGCGCGGGTGCATCAGGCGGTTGGCGAGGTCGCCGGAAGTGGTGAACAGCAGCAGGCCCTCGGTATTGAAGTCGAGGCGGCCCACGGCCAGCCACTTGCCGGTCTTCATGGTCGGCAGGCGGTCGAACACCGACGGACGGCCTTCCGGATCGTCGTGGCTGACGATTTCGCCGGCCGGCTTGTGGTACACCAGCACGCGCGGCGGCTTGCTGTTGTTCACGCGGCGCTGGATCAGCTTGCCGTTGATGCGCACCGCATCGGTCGGCAGGATGCGCTGGCCGATGTGAGCCGGCTCGCCGTTCACCGACACGCGGCCGGCGACGATCAGGTCTTCCATGTCGCGGCGCGAACCCAGGCCGGCCTCGGCCAGCACCTTGTGCAGCTTCGGTGCGTCGTCGTCCGCGGTCAGGTCGCGGCGCACGGGCTTGGCCACCCCTTTGCCACGGCCGCCTTCGTTGGCGTCGAAATCGTCCGAGGTGACGAAGGAGAATACGGCGTCGGCTTCATTGCCCTTGCCGCCCTGCTGCGGCTTGCCTTGCTGCTTGCCTTGTTGCTTGCCGTGCTTGCCCGGCTGTGGCTTGCCCTGCCTGCCCGGCTGCCCGTCCGCCCCCTGCTGCGGACGCTGGCTTTGCTGTCCGCGCGGACCCTGCCCGTTGCGCTGCTGGTTGCGGCCGCGTCCTTCGCGCTTGGCGCCAAGCTGCAAGCCCTCGCCCTCGCCCGCCGCCTCGGATTGCATCGGCGCCTGGTCCTCTTCGGCAGGCGCCTGGGCGGCGGCCTGCTCGTGCTGGCGCGCTTCGCGCTCCTGGCGCTTCTCGCGCATCTGGCGCGGGCCGCGCGGCTTGCGCTGCCCGACTTCCGGCGCCGCAGCGGATGCTTCAGCCACCGGCGCCGCCGGCGCATCGGCTGCCACCGGCGCTTCGGCCGGCGCGGCCTTGGCGGCACGCGGCTTGCGCGGCTTCGCCGCCGGCTCCGCCGCGCCTGCGGGCGTAGCGGCTTCGGCGGCCGGCGCTGCGGCTTCAGCTGCGGCCGCCGGAGCGGCTGCTTTGCGGGTGCGCTTCGGCTTGGCGGCCGCCGGCTGTTCGGACTCGGTCACGGGCGCGGCTTCGATTGGGGCGGCTGCGGCAGCCGGCTTGCGGGTGCGCTTCGGTTTGGCGGCAGCGCCTTCGGCCTCGACGGGCTTGTCGTTCGGTTCAGTTGGATTCATCGTTCGTGTCTTTATTGTGCTGTTCCGGCCCAGCGGCTGTCGCCGTCTCCCGGTTTAGTATGGGGACTTCGACAGGCGTGGCGCCCGTCTCGGTATCTGTCTCGTCGGCGCCCGCTGCGGCGGCCGCCCTGTCAAAGTTGTCATTCAGTGCCGCTTCCAGCGCGGCGAGGCTGCGGCTGTCGGGCCCGTCGCTCACCGCCTGCAGCGGCGGCAATTGCGACAGCGACGCCAGGCCCAGGTCGTCAAGAAACTGCTTGGTCGTGCCCAGCAGCGCCGGGCGCCCCACCACTTCGCGGTGGCCAAGCACGTCGATCCAGCCGCGGTCTTCGAGCAGCTTGATCGTCTGCGAGTTCACGGCGACGCCGCGGATCTCCTCGATGTCGCCGCGCGTGACCGGCTGGCGGTAGGCGATGATCGCCAGTGTTTCCAGCGTCGCGCGCGAATACTTCGGCGGTTTCTCGGGCGACAGGCGGTCGAGATAGGGTTTCATCTCGGGCCGGCTCTGGAAGCGCCAGCCGGACGCCAGGCTGACGATCTCGATGCCGCGTCCCTGCCAGTCCTGGCGCAATTCTTCCAGCAGAATCTTGATCGTGTCGCTACCGACGCCGGCATTGAGCTGGCGGCCGCCCGCGTCGACCTCGGCAAATAGCTTTTTCATGCCGTGGATCGTCATCGGCTCGCGCGCGCACAGCAAGGCGGTCTCGAGAACGCGCTTGGCCTCGTCAGTATTCATGTCGCGGTGTCGTCACACGTAGAATGCAAGAAATCAAATCCGATTTAGCGGATGCCAGCCACGAACCGAAACCGGCCGCGGTGCGAAGGTACTGCGCGCAAGACTCTGGAATCCGTGGCCCGGGCTGGAATGCGCCGGGCTGACAAAGGTGACAGGCATGGTGCCGGTCACGGCTGCCCGCGTGCCAGGCGGGCGGTAGCTGTTGGTCTTTCAAGCGAAACGCGGGACCCGTGAACCGCCTGGATGGTCAAGGGAGACTGGCTTCCCGAAGCAGGTCGCGGGCGCTACAAACGATAAACGACGAACGACAGCGTTTCTGACAACTGGCGGCCATTGTAACCGATAAAACACGGTAACGGACAAGGGCAGGAGCCCACACCGTGCAGAAAGCGTTTTATATCAAGCGGAGGCCAGTTTTTCCGACAGAATCGCCGACACCCCGAGGAAGGCCGGGTATTGCGCCGTGATCACATAGGTCGGGACCTGGGCCAGGTAGCCGCTGAAACGCCCCTTCTGCTCGAAACGGCGGCGGAACGACGACGCGGCGAAGCGCTCGCCCAGGCGCGGCACGATGCCGCCGCCGATGTAGACGCCGCCCTGGGCGCCAAGGGTAATGGCGAGGTTGCCGGCGGCGGTGCCGAGCATCCCGCAGAAGGCTTCCAGCACTTCGTCGCAGAGCGCGCACTCGCCGGATAAGGCGCGGCGCGAGATCTCGGGCGCCGGCAGGCTGCCGGGGCGGCCGGCACGGTCGCTGAGCGCGCGGTAGATCAGTTCCACGCCGGCGCCGGACAGCAGGCGCTCGCTGGAGACGTGCTCGAACTCGCGCCAGGCGTACTGGAGGATGGCGACCTCGAGTTCATTGACCGGCGAAAAGCTGACATGGCCGCCTTCGCTGCGTAAGGCAGTCCAGCCGGCCTTGGCGCCGGCCGGGGCCGGAACCAGACCCGACACGCCGAGACCGGTGCCGGCGCCCAGCAGGCCGAGCGGCGAGTCAAACACCGGAGCACCGCCGCCGATCTGCTGCTTTTGCTCGCCCAGGTGCGGCAGCGAACGCGCCAGCGCCGAGAAATCGTTGACGACCACCAGGGTATCGAAACCGCACTCCTGGCGCAGCGCCTCGATCGAGAACGCCCAGTGGTGGTTGGTCATCCGTACCTGGTCGCCGGTGACCGGGTTGGCGATCGCGATCGCCGCGTGACGCACACCCTGACCGTGGCCGGCGGCCTGCGGCAGCGCCAGGTAGGCGCGCACGGCCGCGGCCAGCGTCGCGTGCTCCTGGCAGGAGAGCACTTCGATCGCCTCGACTCGGCCAGGCCCGGTTTCAAGCGCAAAGCGGGCATTGGTGCCGCCGATGTCGGCGAGCAGGCGCGCGCCGCCGGCATGGGGAAGGAGTGCGGAATCGAGGCTGGAAGAAAAGGCAGTCATTGCAGCTAATAAAGAAGCGATGACCAAGCTTACACAAGTTTGTAGTAGTCTTACAAGTACATTTGTAGTTTAGGTACAGCGCATGAATGATGCCGCTGTCTGTCTGCCACAACTCCACCCCTTTTGAAGTAGTCGAACTACCTCAGCAGGGCGCAGGCTGGAGTTCCGTATCGGGATCGCGGTGCGCATTCCAGGCGTCCAGGCCGCCGCGCAGCGGCCGCGCGCGGTGGAAGCCGTTGGACACGAACTGCCTGGCTACCTGGGCCGCCGTCACGTCGTTCGGGCAGCTGCAATAAATGACGATGTGGCGATCCTTGTCGATGCTCGCCATCAGCTGGTTCGGCACGCAGGACTGGAACACCACGGCGCCGGGGATGGCCGCTTCCAGCTCCAGGGCCGTCAGGCTGCGCGCGTCGATGATGATCGGGTCGTGGCCGCCGTCGATCAAGGCCTTCAGTTCGGCGATCTCGATGCGCGGCACCGCAGTGCGGGCACGGTGACGCCGGCGCTCGACATACTTGACCGCGATGAACAGCGCCAGCAGCGTGGCCAGCACCATGAGGGCGGTGCCACCCATGGTCTCGAGCCAGCCCAGCACGTCTTCGACGCTGTCGTGGAACAGGATGCCGAGCAGGATGCCGGTACCGCTCCAGAGCGTTGCGCCGGTACCGGAGTAGGCGACGAACTGCCGGGTTTGGGTGCCGATGGCGCCCGACAGGGGCGCCGCGATGGTATTGAAGCCGGGGACGAACTTGGACACCAGCAGCGACTTGGCGCCGAAGCGGCGGAAACGGTCTTCGGTCTGGTTGACGCAGGAATCGGGCGACAGCGAGATCTTGCACAGCAGCCGCAGGATGCGCTTGCCGTAGAAGCGCCCGGCGCGGAACCAGAACATGTCGCAGATGAGGCAGGCGACGACCGCTGAAACCAGGCACAGCTGCCAGCTGAGCGAACCGTCGACCGACAGCGCGCCGGCCACGATCAGTATCGGGAAGGCGGGAATGGGCAGGCCGAACTGTTCGACAAGGACGATGCCGAACACGATCAGCACACCATACACCTGGAGCAGGTCGACGAGCTGGGGCATCGCGCTAGTGTAGCGGAGTTTGAACGACACCGCTGCCGGTGGGTGTTGTTTTTCGTAGGGTGGGCGGGTCCCCCGCCCGCGCGTTCAAATCCCTCATGAACCGACGCTGCCACTGCTCATCATCGGTTTGCACGCGCGGACGGCAAAGCCGGCCACCCTACGAGGCAGGCATGTTCATGCACCGCGTGGAATGGCGGCAAGCAGGCTGCGCGTATATTCATGCTTTGGATCGCGATACAGCACATCCGAATCCGCCATCTCGACCACGCTCCCGCGGTGCATCACCATCACCTGGTCGGCGATGTACTTCACCACCGACAGGTCGTGCGAGATGAAGATGTAGCTCATGCCGTACTCGTCCTGCAGGTCCTGCAACAGGTTCAGCACCTGGGCCTGCACCGACACGTCCAGCGCCGACACCGATTCGTCACATACCAGGATCTCCGGCTTCATGGTCAGGCAGCGCGCGATCGCGATGCGCTGGCGCTGGCCGCCGGAGAACTCGTGCGGATAGCGGTGGAAGGCCTGCGCCGGCAAGCCGACCCGCTTCAAGAGCTCCTGCGCCATGCCGATCCGCTCGCCGTCATCGGCGCTGATCCGGTGGATGCGCATCGGCTCGAGCAGGATCTGTCCCACCGTGAAACGCGGATTGAGCGAGGCATACGGATTCTGGAAGATGATCTGGATGCGCCGCTTCCAGGCCTGGAATTCGCGGTCCGGCATTGCCAGCAGATCCTTGCCGTCGAACATGGCGCTGCCGCCGGTGGCGCGGTGCAGGCGCAGCAGGGTCAGGCCGACCGTGGTCTTGCCCGAGCCGGACTCGCCCACCACGCCCAGCGTCTTGCCGCGCGCCAGCGTGAACGACACGTCCTTCACCGCCGTGAATTCGCGCTTCCTGAACAGGCCGTCGCGCAGCCAGAAGCTCTTGGCCAGGTTGCGCACCACCAGCACCGGTTCGTCGCCGGGCGCACTGCCGCGGCTGCGCTGCGGCGGCGTTTCGCCCGCGACGGGTTTGAATCCATCGTTGACGCCGAGGTAGTCGTCGATCACGGGCAGGCGCAGCGGGCGCTCGTCCAGCTTCGGGCGGCAGTGCAGCAGGGCTCGGGTATACGCGTCGGCGGGCGCGCCGAACACCTGGGCCGCCTCCCCTTCCTCGCGCACCTCGCCATGGCGCATCACGATCACGCGGTCGGCGATCTCGCCCACCAGACCGAGGTCGTGGGTAATGAACAGCACCGCCATCCGGTGCTTCTTCTGCAGGGCCGCGATCAGCTCCAGGATCTGCTTCTGGATCGTTACGTCGAGCGCGGTGGTCGGCTCGTCCGCGATCAGGAGCTTGGGCTCGCAGGCGATCGCCATCGCGATCATCACGCGCTGCTGCTGGCCGCCCGACATCTGGCTCGGGTAAGCGTCGATCTTGTGCGCCGGATCGGGAATGCCGACCTCGGCCAGCAACTCCAGGGTGCGGGCGCGCGCCTGCCTGGCGCTCATGCCCATGTGCCGGCGCAGCACTTCGCCCACCTGGAAGCCCACCGTGAACACCGGATTAAGCGAGGACATCGGCTCCTGGAAGATCATCGCGATGTCCTTGCCGCACAGCTTGCGCCGTTCGGCCAGGGGCAGCCCCAGGAGCTCGCGGCCCTCGAAGCGCGCCTGCGAGCCGGGATGGACGATCGTGGTGTCCGGCGGCAGCAGGCCCATCACGGCCAGCGAACTGACCGACTTGCCGCTGCCGGATTCGCCGACCAGCGCGACCGTGCTGTTCCGCGGCACGTCGAAGGAGATGCCCTTGACCGCTTCGACCGTGTTCTTCTTGTCGAGGCGGAAGGAGATGCGCAGGTCGCGCACTTGCAGCAGGGGTTCCAGATCCATCTCCATCACTTCAGCTTCGGATCGAGGGCGTCGCGCAGGGCATCCGCGAACAGCGAAAAGGCCGTCACCAGCAGCGCCATCGCGCTGGCGGCCGCCGCCAGTTGCCACCACTTGCCCAGGATGAGCTCATTTTGCGCCTCGTTCAGCATGCTGCCCCAGGACACCACGCCGACCGGTACGCCGAAACCCAGGAAAGACAGGATCACCTCGGCCTTGATGAAGCCGACCACCAGGATCGACATCTGCACCAGGGCCACGTGCGAGACGTTGGGCAGGATGTGGCCGAACATCCGGCGCGCGCTTGAAGCGCCGATGGCGTCGGCCGCCATCACGTATTCGCGCGCCTTGTGCTTGATGTACTCGGCGCGCATCAGGCGGTACGGCCCGGTCCAGCCGGTCAGCCCGAGGATCAGCACGATGGTCGCCACGCCTTTCTGCTGCAGCACCGCGGCCACGGTCAGGATCATCAGGATCGATGGAATCGACGTGAAGATACTGTAGAACCAGTTGAACAGGTCGTCGACAAGGCCGCCGTAGAACCCCGACAGCGCGCCGAACAGGGTGCCCAGCGCCACCGCGACCAGGGCCGCCACCAGGCCCACCACGATCGAGGTCTCGCCGCCCTTGATGGTTTTCTTGAGGATGTCGTGGCCCCACTTGTCGGCGCCGAAGGGCAGCGTGGTCGCCTTCGCGGCAGGCGGATTGGTGGCGCGGACCTGCGCCTTGAGCTGCGCCAGTTCGCTTGCTAACGGGTCGAAGGCGTTCGGCGGCGTCTCCATCGTCGCACCGCGCAGCTGGGCCGCGGCCAGCGCGCGGGCACTCGCATCGGCGCCGATGAAGGTCGGGGGCGCATAGTTGACCGCGACCTCCTCTTCCCAGTCCCCGGCCACCAGGCCGGCAGAGGACAGCAGCAGCATCACCAGGAAACCCGCCACCACCGCCAGCGCGGCCATGGCGACGCGGTCGGCGCGCAGGCGGCGCCAGGCCAGCGCCCACAGGCCAGGGGAATGCAAGGCCGCGTCCATCATGTGAGCTGCACCCGCGGATCCACCGCCTGGTACAGCAGGTCGGCGAGCAGGTTGAACACCATGGTCGCGGCGGCGACGTACACCGTGATCGCCTTGATCACCGGGAAGTCGCTGCGTTCGACGGCCAGGATGACTTCGCGTCCGATGCCCGGGATGCCGAAGAAGCGCTCGAGCAGGAAAGCGCCGATCAGGAGCGCCGGCAGGTTGGCCATGACATGGGTGATGATGGGAATCGCCGCATTGCGCAGCACGTGCACCCAGACCACGCGCCGCTCGCTCAGGCCCTTGGCGCGCGCGGTACGCACGTAGTCCTGCCCGACTTCGTCGAGGACAAAACTACGGTACAGGCGCAGGGTGGGCGCGATCGACACCGCCAGTCCGATGATGATCGGCAGCAGCGCATAGCGCAGCAGGTTCTCGCCCAGGCTATTGCCCCAGCCCTGCACCGGGAACAGGCCCAGCTCGTAGGCGAACACGTACTGGAACACGATGATGTAGACCAGGATCGAGATCGACATGCCGACCGTGCACGCCACCATCACCGCGCGGTCGGTGAGCGAGCCGCGCACGAAGGCGATCGCCAGCGCCAGGGCGATCCCCAGCACGGTTTCCAGGATCGTGAGCGGCACCAGCACCGTCAGCGAGGGCCCGAGACGGCTGGCGATGATCTGCGACACCGGCTCGCCCGTGCTCCAGGCATTGCCGAAGTCGAAAGTCAGGATCTGCTGGATGAAGATCCACAGCTGTACCGGGTAGGGCTGGTCGGTGCCGAGCTGGCGCCGGATGTTCTCGATGGCCGCGGTATCGGCCATTTTCCCGGCCAGCAGGTAGGCCGGGTCGCCGCCGACCCAGTTGAACAGCACGAACACCAGCACCACCACCCCGAGCATGGTCGGCAGCATCTGCCACAGCCGGCGGATGATAAAGCGAAGCATGGAACTCCTGGATGAGTGAAGCGCCTATTCTGCCGCCTTGCCGGCCTGCCATGGCGGGTTCGGCCATTCCTTTTCGTCGCCTCCTTATAACTGTAGGGTGGGCGGATCTACCGCCGACGCGTTCAAATCACGTTTCCCGGCTCGCTCCGTAGCGTGCAAGCCTGCGTTGAACGCGCGGGCGGAATCTGCCCACCCTACGCACTTTCAGTCCTGCCGGACGCGGCGCTGCTTCACCGCCTCCGCCAGGCCTTCCAGCACGCCGATGCTGGTGTTCCAGTCGATGCAGCCGTCGGTCACCGACTGCCCGTAGACCAGTTCCCGGCCCGGCACCAGGTCTTGCCGGCCGCCCACCAGGTGCGACTCGATCATCACGCCGACGATGCGGTCGTCCCCGGCCGCGATCTGCGACGCAATGTCGGCGCAGACCGGCACCTGGTTCTGCGGGTTCTTGCTGCTGTTGGCGTGCGAGGCGTCGATCATCAGGCGGCTGGCCAGGCCATTGGCGGCCAATTGCTTGCAAGCTTCTTCGACGCTGGCCGCATCGTAGTTCGGCGCCTTGCCGCCGCGCAGGATGATGTGGCAGTCCTCGTTGCCGGCGGTCGACACGATCGCCGAATGCCCGCCCTTGGTCACGGACAGGAAGTGGTGCGGCTGCGAGGACGCCTTGATCGCATCGGCTGCGATCTTGATGTTGCCATCGGTACCGTTCTTGAAACCCACCGGACAGGACAGGCCCGACGCCAGCTCGCGGTGCACCTGCGATTCGGTGGTGCGCGCGCCGATCGCACCCCAGCTGACCAGGTCGGCGATGTACTGCGGGCTGATCACGTCCAGGAACTCGGTGCCGGCCGGCAGGCCCAGCTCGTTGATGTCGCGCAGCAGCTCGCGCGCCATGCGCAGGCCGTCGTTGATGCGGAAGCTGTTGTCCATGTACGGATCGTTGATCATGCCCTTCCAGCCGACCGTGGTGCGCGGCTTCTCGAAGTACACGCGCATGATGATCTCGAGCTCGCCGGCGAAGCGGCGGCGCAGCTCGGCCAGGCCGCGCGCATATTCGAGCGCCGCCTTCGGATCGTGGATCGAGCACGGGCCGACCACCACCATCACGCGGTCGTCCTGGCCGTGCAGGATGCGGTGCAGGGCCACGCGCGCGCCGGCGGCGGTCTGCTCGGCCGCCGGGGTGACCGGGAACTCCCGGATCAGGTGCGCGGGCGGCGTCAGTTCCTTCATTTCGCGGATGCGTAGATCGTCGGTGCGAGGCATGCTGTACTCCGTATCGTGTCGTGTTGAGCTGGGGCTGAAAAACAAAAAACCGCCATCGCTGGCGGTTTGTCTGGATTGCGTCGGACTGTTCTGATATCGCGTGAACCTGCCGCTACTCCACCGCCAAGGGGCTGGAATGGCTAAAGTAAAAGTAGCAGGTAAAGAAAACGTGCTGGCGCATGAGAAATCCGGGTTAGAGCGGCTAACAAAAATTGTTAGTCGCGGAGACCTTGTTCGACTGACTATAACGCCATTTTGTAACGGTTGGCAAGCCTTTTCCGGACGGCGCTATCCGACACATGCAAACCACACGACGCCGGTTTGCAGCAGGAGCATTTGGCAAGCGGTTGCGGGAACCCCACAGCTGTTCCCCTCCTTTCCGCGCACCTTGCGCCGGATCAGCCGCCGCTCAACCAGCGGTGCAAAAGTCGCTCCAAGCCCCGACCGCTCTGACCCGTTTTTGTGTTCTCACAAGAAATGTTTTCTAGATTCATGCTTGGAGAACACGAGACGGCGCGGACGCTGCGGGATCAATCCCAACCACTGGAGTCCGGACATGACTGAAACCCTGCTTTCGCGCGCCCTGCGGCGCGTTTTCGCCGGCGGCGGCGCCGTCGGCATCTTATCCGTCGGCCTTCCCCTGCTGGCGGCGCCTCCCGCCCTGCTGGCGCAGGAGGTGGCGCCCAAGCCCGCCCGCGTCGAAATCACCGGTTCGAACATCCGCCGCGCCCAGGCCGAAACCGCCTCGTCGGTGCTGACCGTGAACCGCGCCGACATCGAGCGCTCGGGCAAGACCAGCGTCGCCCAGCTGCTGCAGACGCTCGCGGTCGACAACCAGGGCTCGGTGCCGGTCACCTTCGGCAGCGGCTTCGCCGCCGGCGCCTCCGGCATCTCGCTGCGCGGCCTTGGCACCTCCTCGACCCTGGTGCTGCTCAACGGCCGCCGCATGGCGCCCTATGGCCTGGCCGACGACGGCCAGAAAGTGTTCTCCGACCTCAACGTCATCCCGACCGACGCCGTCGAACGCATCGAGATCCTGAAAGACGGCGCCTCGGCGATCTACGGCTCCGACGCGATCGCCGGCGTGGTCAACGTCATCCTGCGCCGCGACTTCACCGGCACCACGGCGCGCGGCACGGTCGGCACCTCCGAGGCCGGCGACGGCCAGCACCAGAACCTCGCCCTCACCTGGGGCAAGGGCGACCTCGACAACGACAAGTACAACGTGCTGCTGAACTTCGAGTGGAAGAAGAACGACGAGATCTGGAACCGCGAACGCGGCAACCGCGACTACATTGGCAAGGCCGACCTGCGGCCCTGGGGCTTCTCGGCCCAGGAAGCGCTGGGCGGCACCGGCGCCATCACCGGCAACAACGCCTCGGGCAACGCCATCAACGGCAATGTGCGCAATCCCACCACCTTCGACTACTACAACCGCGGCAACCTTGGCGGCCTGGGCTTCACGCGCCAATTCCCGGGCGCCGCCTGCAGCAACTTCACCAGCCATCCGCAGGGCGACCCCGGCGGCGGCTGCCTGGTCGACGCCGCCTTCCTGTACAACCAGATGCAGCCCGATACCGAGTACCTGTCCCTGTACGGGCGCGCCACGACCATCCTGCGGCCGGGGCTCGAGGCCTATGCCGAGATGAACCTGTACAACAACTACACCCGATCGTCGGCCACGCCGTCCTCGATCAGCGCCTCGGTCGGCTATCCGGGCGGCCCGGTCAGCAACGCCGCCGTCCAGTTCGGCCCGACCCACCCCGACAATCCCTACTTCGGCACTGCGGCGCGCCTGCGCTACCTGGCGGCCGACGTCGGCCCGCGCGAGTCGAACATCGACTCCAATTTCCAGCGCGCCCTGATCGGCGTGCGCGGCACCAACTACGGGTGGGAGTGGGACACCTCGCTGCTGTACTCGCACAACAAGGTGAGCAACGAGCGCTTCGGCTACCTGGCCCGCGACGCCGTCTTCGCCATGCTCGACCCGAGCGTGGCGAACATCGCCGCGGCCATCGCCACCAATCCCGCCTATCGCGCCCTGCCGGTCGGCACCGTGTGGCGGATCGGCGAGAATGCCGGGCTGAATTCGCCCGCGGTCTATAACGCGCTATCGCCGACGATCAGCAGCGACGCCGACACTGAGATCGCCCAGCTCGACTTCAAGGCCACGCGCGAGTACGGCCAACTGGCCGGCGGGCCGCTCGGGGTCGCCATCGGCGCCGAGTTCCGCCACGAGAGCGCCGAACTGGAGCCGACCACCGGCACCGAGCGCGGCAACATCATCGGCCTGGGCTACTCCGCCTACGACGGCCAGCGCAACGTCACGGCGCTCTACGGCGAAGTGCTGGCGCCGGTATGGAAGGGCGTCGAGCTGACCGGCGCCATGCGCTACGACCACTTCACCGACGCCGGCGACGCCTGGACGCCGAAAGCAGGCTTCAAATGGACGCCGGCGAGCAACTTTGCGCTGCGCGGCACCTTCGCCAAGGGCTTCCGCGCGCCGAATCCGGCCGAGAACGGCGTCGGCGGCCTGGCCGCGTTCTCGACCGCCAGCGACCCGCTGCGCTGCGGCCTCGGCGTGGCCGCCGCCTGCAACCCGGCCTCGGTCGCGATCATCACCTCGCCCAACCAGGACCTGGCACCGGAACGCTCCAAGAGCTATAACATCGGCCTGATCTGGGACCCGCTGCCGCGCACCAGCATCTCGCTCGATTTCTGGCGGATCAAGCGCAAGGACGAGATCAACCAGGAATCGATCGACGCGGCCATCGCGGGCGGCCGGGTGGCGCGCGACCCGAGCACCGCGGTGCCGACCATCCCGGGCGATCCGGGCGCGATCATCGCGGTGCAGGCGACCTACGTCAACTCGGCCTCGACCGAGGTGCAGGGCATCGACCTCGATGCGCGCCAAAGCTTCCCGCTGTCGGGCGGCTGGGGCAACCTGGTGTTCGATGCGAAGTACACCTACCTCGACAAGTGGGAACGCAACGAGCAGGACGGCACCTCGCGCGACTACGCCGGCACCCACGGCAACTGCGATGTCAGCAACTGCGCCGGCACCCCGGACCACAAGGTCAACCTGCGCGCCACCTGGGAACGTAACGCCTGGCGCGTCTCGGCCAACCTGAACTACCGCGGACGCATCGACAACACGCTGTTCAAGGACGACCCGGCCGGCTGCGCTACCCACTTCGCCAACGGCAACGACGCGCCGACCGATTGCGAACTGGCTTCGTTCACGACCGTCGACCTGGTGTTCCGCTGGAAGCCGCAGCCGCGCTGGGAAATCTTCGGCTCGATCCAGAACGTGTTCGACAAGCAGGCCCCGCTCGATCCGCTGACCTACGGCGCGGTGTCGTACAACCCGGGCGACTACTACGGCGCGATCGGGCGCTTCGCCACCCTGGGAGCGCGCTACACGTTCTGATGCAGGCAGTGGCCACAAACGACAATGCCCGGCAGCAGCCGGGCATTGTCTCGTTACAGCGGCGAGGGCAAGCTGCGATCAGCCGGTGCCGCCCACGGTCACGCCTTCGATGCGCAGGGTCGGCTGGCCGACGCCGACCGGCACGCTCTGGCCTTCCTTGCCGCACACGCCGACGCCCGCATCCAGGCGCATGTCATTACCGATCATCGAGATGTTGTTCATCACTTCCGGACCATTCCCGATCAGGGTCGCGCCCTTCACCGGGTAGCTGATCTTGCCGTTCTCGATCATGTAGGCCTCGCTGGCCGAGAACACGAACTTGCCGTTGGTGATATCGACCTGGCCGCCGCCGAAGTTCACTGCATACAGGCCGTTCTTGACCGATGCCAGGATTTCTTCCGGATCTTTATCGCCGGCCAGCATGTAGGTGTTGGTCATGCGCGGCATCGGCAGGTGGGCAAAGGATTCGCGGCGCGCGTTGCCGGTGACCGGCATCTTCATCAGGCGCGCGTTCATCGTGTCCTGGATATAGCCCTTCAGGATGCCGTCCTCGATCAGGGTCGTGCACTGGGTCGGGTTGCCTTCGTCGTCCATGTTGAGCGAGCCGCGGCGGTCCTGCAGGGTGCCGTCGTCGACCACGGTGACGCCCTTGGCCGCCACGCGTTCGCCGATGCGGCCAGCGTAGGCCGAGGAGCCCTTGCGGTTGAAGTCGCCTTCAAGGCCATGGCCCACCGCTTCGTGCAGCAGCACGCCGGGCCAGCCCGGGCCGAGCACGATGGTCATCGGGCCGGCCGGGGCCGGGCGCGCTTCCAGGTTGACGCAGGCCGACTTGACCGCTTCGGTCGCGTACTTGTCGAGCAGTTCGTCGCTGAAGTAGCCGTAGTCGTAGCGCCCGCCGCCGCCCGAGGAGCCGACTTCGCGGCGGCCGTTCTGCTCGGCGATGACGGTGACGGACACGCGCACCAGCGGGCGGATGTCGGCCGCCAGCACGCCGTCGCTGCGCACCACCAGCACCACGTCGTATTCGCCGGCCAGGCCGGCCATCACCTGCACCACCCGCGGATCCTTGGCGCGCGCCATTTTCTCGACGCGTTCCAGCAGCTTCACTTTCGCAGTGGCGTCGAGCGAGGCGAGCGGATCGTGCGGCAGGTAGAGCGAGCGGCCGCCGGTCGGGCGCGCCGCGGTGGCGATCTTGATCTTGCCGCTGCCGGCGCGGGCGATGGTGCGGGTAGCGGCCGCCGCGTCCAGCAGCGCCGCTTCGGAAATCTCATCGGAATACGAAAAGGCCGTGCGCTCGCCCGACACGGCGCGCACGCCGACGCCCTGGTCGATCGAGAAGCTGCCGGTCTTGACGATGCCCTCTTCCAGGCTCCAGCCTTCGCTCTTGGTAAACTGGAAATACAGGTCGGCGTAGTCGACCTTGTGCGTGAACATCGAGCCCAGCGCGCTCAGCAGCTTGCCTTCGTCCAGGCCGAATGGCGTCAGCAGCACGTCGCGTGCGACCGCCAGGGAAGAAAGGTTCGGTTCGAATGGTTTCATTGTGCGTCCGGTCGTTCGTATGGAGAAGGCATTGTGCCATATCCGCGCGCCGCGTACCGGCACGCAGCCGGGTCACTGCACGGTCTGGCGCAAGTTCCCTGCCGGGCACTGCCGCACTTGCAACATAGGCAACAATAGGAGAAGATCGGGGATCGCCCAAGGGAGCCGGCATGGCCAGACTTCAGCATTTCTTCTCGGCGCATTGTCTCGCAGCGCATGCCCTGCTGCTCGCCGCCGTTCCGTCCGCCCATGCCGAGCGCGCGCCCGAACGGGTCGTCATCGTCGAGCTCTGCACTGCGCAAGCAGGGCCGGAGCGCGTCGAAGCCATGCTGACGAATCCGGTGGAGAAACTGCTGATCGCCCTGCCCGGGGTGGCGACCATGAACAGCGTCACTGGCCATGGCGGCGCCCGGTTCGAGATCGCCCTCAAGGGCGGCGCAAGCGAGGACGATGCCGCCAGCGTCGCGCAGGCGCTTGATCGCAGTGACGCCGGCCAGCGCGCCACGATCCTGTCACGTTCGGTTCAACTTGGCCAGGCGCTGCCGCACGAGCAGGCGTTCGGGCATGCCGTCTGCACCGAGGCGAAGCGGCGCTGAGGCACTTGCGAGCGGTGCGTGGGCGGCGCGCGAATGCCTGCAGCGTCGGCGTCGCTGCGCCCTGTGCCTTACAGCTTGCGGTGCCTCAGCGCCGGCAGGCTTTCGCGCACGCTCGCGAGAAACGCGTCGTCGAGCGTGCCGCTGATGACGCCCTCGCCTTCACGCAGCACGGCCTTCACTTCGCCCCAGGGGTCGACCAGCATGCTGTGCCCGAAGGTGCGGCGGCCGTTCGCATGCAGGCCGCCCTGGGCCGAGGCCAGCACATAGCACTGGTTCTCGATCGCGCGCGCGCGCAACAGCACTTCCCAGTGCGCCAGGCCGGTGGTGTGGGTAAAGGCGGCCGGCACGATGATCAATGCGCACTCGCCCATCGCCCGGAACAGCTCCGGAAAACGCAGGTCGTAGCACACCGACAAGCCGACGCGGCCGAACGGCGCCTCGAAGCTGCCGACACTTTCCCCCGGCACGATGGTGCGCGCCTCGTCGTAGGATTCGCTGCCCTTGTTGAAGCCGAACAGGTGGATCTTGTCGTAGCGGCCGACCTTCTCGCCGTGCGGATCGTATACGAGGGTGGTGTTGAGCACCTTGCCGTCCTGTTGCGACACCAGCGGCAGGGTGCCGCCCACCAGCCAGATGCCGTGCTCGCGCGCCAGGTTCGCCATGCAATCCTGGATCGGGCCGGCGCCCTCAAGCTCGGCCAGCGCCACCTTGTCGCCGTCGCTCATGCCCATGATCGGCCAGTATTCCGGCAAGGCCACCAGCTGCGCGCCCTCGCCCACCGCTTGCGCCACCAGCCGGCGCGCGGTCGCCAGGTTGTCTTCCACCCGCGGGGTGGACACCATCTGCACTGCGGCTACGATTGTCATATCACTCCTTCTTGGCTTTGGGGCGCGCCGCCGGAGGAGCCGGCGGCGGTGGCGGATTGTCGATCTTGGTGATGGTCGGGGACTTCCACGGCCCGGAAATCTGCATCTGGTAGGTCAGCGCCTTCATCACCGGCGCGCGCAGGAACAGCTGCGCCAGGTAGCTGCCGATCCCGATGATCGGGTTGACCGCCAGGCCGTAGACCAGCGGCCCGGTGCCGAGGTTGAATTCCGGGATCACGACCACGCGCAGGTTGGTCGTCTCGTGGGCGATGTCGGCGCTGCCGTCCATCAGGATGGTCGCGGCCACCCCGTGCATCTTGAGGTTGTCGGTGCGCAGCACGCCGCGCTGGATCATGGCGTTGGCGCTGATCCCGTCGAAGGCCAGGCCTTCCGAGAACACGTCGTGGAAATCGAGTTTGAGCAGGCGCGGCAGCGCCTGCAGGCTCAGCACGCCGAGCAGCTTGGCCGCGCCCGGGTCCTGTTTCAGGAACTGGCCCGATTCCACGTTCATTTCGATCTGGCCCGACAGGCTCGGGATGTCCAGGTCGTACGGCAAGCCGCTCCAGGAAATGTCGCCCGACATCTTGCCTTTGCCGCGGCGCAGGGTTTCAGGGAAGCCGAGGCGGTCGAGCAGCTTGCCGGCATCAATGATGTCGAGAACGAAGTTCAAGCTGGTATTGCTGCGCCCATCCTTGGTCAGCCAGCGCCCGTTGGCTTTTAATTGGCCATCCGGGTTGTCGAGGGTCAGCCGGTTGATGCGCCATTCGCGCCCGGCCAGCGCCTGCACGTTGTTGGCCTGCAGTTCGAGGCGGCCGAGGCGCTTGTCGGCCAGCTGGAACTGTTCGGCGACGATGTCGAGCGCGGGAATGGTGGCCCCGGCGCCGCGGTTCGATTCCAGCAGGTTCTTGACCTCGGCTTCGCTGGACTCCGGAATCACCAGCGAGGCCAGCCGGGCAGTGACCTTGCCCATGCCCTGGCCGCCGCCGCTGGATTCGGCCCAGGTCACGTAGCCGCTCGCATGGCGCGAATGCAGGTTGGCCTGCCAGGTGTCGCGCAGGTGGGTCGCGCCCAGCACCACGTCGGCCAGGCGGCGCTCGCCGATGGTCAGTTCGCCCACGCGGCCGCCGATCAGGTTCGGCATCACGTACTGGGTGAACTCGCCGCCGGTGGACACCGCGCCGGCGCTGCCGGAAGCTTCGCCGCCCTCGCCCGCGATCGCCTTGCCGGCCGCGATCCAGCCGTCGGCATTCAGCGCGCGCATGTTCACGTGGATCATCATGCCGCTGTCCGGGGCCGGCGCCGGCACGTTCACGCCGATGCCGCCGCGCAGCACGCTCCAGGGCGCGCGCCCCTGCTTCTCGCGCAGGTAGCGCGCGGCCACGCCCTCGCCCAGCGCCACCCGGATCTCGTCGCGCGCCACCCCGCCCACGGTGGGCTCACCGAGCAGCACGAAGTGCAGCGGCAGGCTGTCCGCCTGCGGCTTGTTCAGCGGCGCCGGCAATTCCAGGCCCAGGCCGGCCAGGGTGGAGTCGAGGGTCACGGTGCGCCGTCCTTCGCGCACCACCACGCTGCCGGTATAGGGCGTGCTGCCCGACAAGCGCTGCGCCAGGCGTCCCAGCGCCGGGGCCGGCGCGGTGCGGCGCATGCCCTCGGCCGACAGGGTGCCGTTCAGGCGGATCGCGATGCTGCCGTCTTTCTGGGTGCCGCCGGACATTGCCAGCGGCCCGCCAAGGAAGCTCGCGCCCACGCCGTTCAGGCCGACGCCGCGCTCCGAGAATTCGATGCGGCCCTCCGCGCCCTGCAAGGTCGGCAGTTCCGGAAACAGGCTGATGTCGTTGCCCAGCAGCTGCAGGCTGCCCTGCACCTTGGTGTCGGGCAGGTGCGCCAGCGGCATGCGCAGCTTCAAGGCCAGGCGCGCATTGCCGCTGGCGCGGGTATCGTCGGTGAAGTGGCCGATCCACTCCGGCACCGGGCTGGCCGCCACGTAGCGCAGGAATTCCTGCATCGGGGCGGCTGCATTGCCGTCGATCTCGAGCATCTTGTCGTGCACGCCCAGGTCGGGGATCACGGCTTTCACGTTGGACAGCGCCACGCCCATGGTGCGCAGGGTGTCGCCGCGGATTTCCATGCGCGCGCGGTCGAATTCGATATGGCCGTTGATGTTCTCGGCGAGCGGCCAATGCGGGGCGCCGTCGGGGTGGCGGTGACCCGGCGCGTATTCGAGGCGCGCGTTCTCGAGCCGGCCGGCGACCTTGAACTCGCCGCGCGCGCGCTCCAGCACCGCGTTGACGCCTCCCGTGGTACGGAAGGGGAAGCCGGCCAGGTCGCCGCGCAGGCGCAGGCGCGCGTCGCGCAGCGTGCCGCCCTGCAGGGCCGTGTCCAGCCAGTGCGCCAGGTGCTCGGGCGTGGCCAGCGGCAGGAAGCGTCCGACCGAGCCGATCGCGAAACCGTCGAGCGTGCCCGTGATGTCGGCCGTGCCCGGGCCCGCCTTGCTGCCGTCGGGCAGCAGCGGCAGGCTGTGGCGTCCGGACAGCGAACCGTTCAGGGCGCCTTGCGCGAAGCCCATGCGTTCCACCTCGACCAGCAGCTGCTTGCCCGGATCGTAGTTCCAGCGCGCCTTCAGGTCCAGGCGGTCGAGCGGCAGCGCGCCTTGCGCGAACCAGGCCGGCATGTGCAGCACCAGCGCGGTCGAGTCGATCGCGATGCTGCCGCCGTTCTGGCTGGCGTCAATGCTGCCGTTCAGGTTCTGGAAACCGGGCGTGGCGGGACGGCCGGGCATTGCCGGCTGGCCGACGCGCGCGGCCTGCGCCGGGCGCGCCGGCTGGGCATTGATCGACAGGCCGGCCACGTCGCCGCGCAGGCGGAAACTACGCAGTGCCGGATAGCGCCCTTCCCATCCGGCCGCCACGTCGAGCAGGCGCCCGCGCGGCGCGTAGTCGAGCAGCATTTGCCGCTGCTGCGGCGGCAGCGGCAGGTAGCCGGCCAGCGCGGCCAGGGCGCCGATGTCGAGCTGGCGCGCGCGCAGTTCGCCCTGCTCGGGTTTGCCATTGCGGGCCGGGCGCCAGGTTTGCTGGAGGGTGGCCGGCGGCAGCGCCTGGCCGGCGCGGGTACTGACCGAGAAATCGGTGAGGGCGATGGTGTGGCCGTGGGCGCCGAAGGTCGGCTTGCCTTCGTCCTGCCCCGGCAGCATTTCCTCGCGCGCAGCCAGGCGTCCGGAGACGCGCGCCAGCGCAAGCGGCGCCAGGCTTGGGTCGAGGCGCGCGTTGACGTCGGCCAGGGCCAGGTCGGCGGTGAAGCCGGCGATCCTGGCCTGGTCAACATTGAGCCAGGCGCGCACCGAACCGCGCCCGCTGGCCAGCTGGAAGGGCAGATCGACATGCTGTTTCCAGGCCACCAGGTCGGCGCCGCGCAGGTCGGCGTAGAGTTCGCCCTTCCAGCGCCTGATATCGGAGGGACGCGCGCCGAAACGGTGGCGGAAGCGCGCCCGCACGTCCAGCGGCTGGCCGAGCGCACGCGGCGGGGTGGCGCGCAGCGCGAACCGGTGGCCGCCGCCGAAGCGGTTCAGCAGCGCCATGGTGACCTCGGTCAGGGCCAGGGTCGGCCTGCCGCGCAGCTCGTCGGTCCAGTCGACCCGGCCGCCGCGGATCACGATCTCGCGCTGGCGCAGCAGCCAGTCGGCGCCGCGCCCGTCGTCTTTCTTGTTGGGGTCGAGGCGCACGCCGGCCACGCTGAGGACGCCGTCGCGGCCGCGCCGTACGTCCAGATGCGCGCCGCGCACCTCGAGCGCATGCAGGCGCGGCTCCAGCGTAGCCAGGCTCCACCAGGACAGCGCGGCCGACACCGCGGGCAAGGCCAGTACCTGGCGCCCGCCACGGTCGATCAGGCGCACGTCGCCCAGCGTCAATACCGGATGAATGCCCTGCCAGCCCGCTTCCAGGCGCCCGATCGTGACGCGGTTGCCGAGCGCGCGCCCGGCGGCGGCTTCGATGTCGCCTTTATACAGGTCGATGTTGGGCAGGATGGCGTAGCGCAGCGCCAGGAACAGGAGCGCCAGCGCAAAATACAGCAGCAGCACCAGCTTGATGGCGAAGCCGAGGAAATGGTACGAAGCCAGGTTCGCATAGCGATAGCATGCACGCACCCGGTGCCAGCGCACACGGGCTTGCTCGAGCGACGGCAGGTGCCCTGCGGCCACCTGGGGGTCCTGGTTGTCCATCAAGGTGCTCAAAAAGGCTCGCCGAAAATTGATTCTCTAATAACAGATCGCTTGCAACAGTCGCGGCGTCTACCTTACCATCGTGCTGACTCCAGGTTCCCATGGAGCACGGCGGGCAATTCTACCGCACCAACGCCTGCCGGACGGCAAAACCCATACCGGATCCACATCATGACTCCTGCTTCCCTGGCTTCCGGCTCGCCGGCCGGCACATCGCGGTTCCTCCAGCGATGGCTCGGCGCCGATCCCGCCCGCCCCGCCCTGCTCGACGGGCTATGCGAATTATCGCTGGCCGACGTCGACCTCGGCGCCTTGTTGACCCGCGAGCTGGACGCTGGCCTGCCCCTGCCGCGCGCCATGCGCCGCCTGCGCAACCTGCTCGTTTGCGGCCTCATCCGGCGGGACCTGGAAGGCCTGGCCGACCTGGACGAGGTGGTGAGCGCCATGACCCGCTTCGCCGACTTCGCCATCCAGACCCATGCTGGCGCCCTCAGCGCCGAGCTGGTCGCCGCCCACGGCGTGCCGACCGGCGAGGAATCCGGCCGGCCGCAAGGGCTCATGGTGCTGTCCATGGGCAAAGGCGGTGGCGGTGAGCTGAACGTATCGTCGGACATCGATCTGATTTTCGTCTACCCCGAGGATGGCGAAACCGCCGCCGGCCCGGGCCAGCGCCAGCTGTCCAACCATGAATTCTTCGTGCGCCTCGGCCGCCGCCTGAATGCCGCGTTGTCGGAAGTCATCGAGGATGGCTTCACCTTCCGGGTTGACATGGCGCTGCGTCCCAACGGCAACTCGGGCCCGCTCGCGGCCAGCCTGGCGATGGTCGAGGAATACCTCATTGTGCAGGGCCGGGAATGGGAGCGTTATGCCTGGGTCAAGGCGCGCGCGGTCACCGGCGCACCAAGCGACATCGCGGCGCTGGAAGACATCGTGCGTCCCTTCGTGTTCCGGCGCTACCTCGACTTCGGCGTGATCGACGCGATCCGCAACATGCACGCCCAGATCCGCGCCGAGGTCAAGCGCCAGGAGCGCCTGCACCCCGAACGCAGCCACAACGTCAAACTCGGGCGCGGCGGGATCCGCGAGATCGAGTTCCTGGCCCAGGTGTTCCAGCTGATCCGCGGCGGCCGCGACCCGGCGCTGCGCGAGCGCTCCACCCGGATCACGCTGCGCCTGCTGGCCGAACGCGAGCTGCTGCCCGCCGACACGGTGGCGCGCCTGCTCGAGGCCTATACCTTCCTGCGCAACCTCGAACACCGGCTGCAATACCTGGACGACGCCCAGACCCACACCCTGCCGGCCAGCGAGGAAGACCGCCTGGCGGTGGCGCGCATGATGGGCCTGCCCGACGTCGCCACCCTGCTGGCCCGCCTGGAAGAGCAGCGCAGCTACGTGGCGGCCCAGTTCGACGCCATCTTCGCCGACAAGACGGAAAGCACCGATCCCGAGGCCGCCACCCTGGCCGACGATCCGGAAAACCGCGAGGCGATCGCGGCCCGCCTGGCGGAGCTGGGCTACGACGACCCGCCGGGCGCGGCTGCACGCCTGGTCGCCACCCTGCAGGGCCCGCGCCTGTCCAGCCTGCCCGAAGCGAGCCGCGCCAGGCTGCTGGCGCTGGGCGACGCCGCCCTGGCCCAGATCGCCACCGTGGTGCGCGAGGCCGGGGTCGGCAGCCACGCCGCCACGCTCGGGCGCCTGCTCGACTTTTTTGAAGCGATCGCGCGCCGCTCGGCCTATCTGTCGCTGCTGACGGAATACCCGCACACGCTCGAGCGGGTGATCCGAATGATCAATGCCAGCGGCTGGGCCGCCACCTTCCTGACCCAGCACCCGATCCTGCTCGACGAGCTGCTCGACGACCGCAACGAGGGCGCCGGCAGCCCGGGGCAACTCGTCCAGCTCGCTGCCGAGCTGGACGAGCACCTGAACGCCGCCGCCGGCGACACCGAGCGCCAGCTCGACATCCTGCGCGAAGCCCACCACGCCCAGCTGTTCCGGCTGCTGGCCCTGGACCTGGCCGGCGAACTCTCGGTCGAGCGCCTGGCCGACCACCTGTCCCTGCTGGCCGACACCATCGTCGGCGCCACCATCCGCCACGCCTGGCGCACGGTGGCCAGCCGCCATGTCGACGAACCGCGCTTCGCCGTCATCGCCTATGGCAAGCTGGGCGGCAAGGAACTCGGCTACGTGTCCGACCTCGACGTGATCTTCCTGTTCGACGACGAGGATGACATGGCGCCCTCCAACTATGCCAAGCTGGCGCAGCGCTTCATCACCTGGAACACCGCCCATACCGCGGCCGGGATCCTGTTCGACATCGACACCGCGCTGCGCCCGGACGGGGCCAGCGGCATGCTGGTCTCATCGGTGGCCGCCTTCGAGCGCTACCAGCACGCATCGGCCTGGATCTGGGAACACCAGGCCCTGACCCGGGCCCGCTTCTGCGCCGGCGACGCCGCCATCGGCGAGCGCTTCGAGCGCATCCGCGACGCCGTGCTGCGCAAGGACAGGAGCGGCCAGGAACAGGAATTGAAGGATGAAGTCCGCGCGATGCGCAAGCGCATGCGCGATGCCAACGTCAACCCCGGCGTCCTGTTCGACCTCAAGCAGGACGAAGGCGGGATGATCGACATCGAGTTCATCGTCCAGTACCTGGTGCTGCGCCATGCCGCGAGCTATCCGCAACTGACCGCCAACGCCGGCAACATCGCGCTCCTGAAGCTATCCGCCGAGCTCGGCCTGATCGACGCAACGCTGGCGGCGGCGGTGGCCGACGCCTACCGCACCATGCGGCGCCTGCAGCACCAGGTGCGCCTGCAGGGCCAGGAAAAGGCCCGCGTCGATCCCCACCTGCTGGGTGCGCATCCGGACGCGGTGCGGCGCCTCTGGCAAGCCTGCTTCGGCGACTGATCCCCATCCCGCATGTCCCGCACCGGCCTGGTGCAGGCGCTCCTTTCTCAGGCAAATTCCCTTCGCGGCGCACGGTCTTCGTGCGCCGTTTTCCTACTGACTTCCAAGTCATAAATTTACACCGAGTAACTGTTGTTTTTTGCACAGTTTTGACCCCTGGATACATTGACACTGATCAACACGCAATGGTCATATACAGATGTGTATGCACATCAGCAAACACCGTTTACCGACGGTGCGCCGGGTCCGCACAAGTTGCCTCTTTTAAAACATAGAATCGCGTCTCATCGCTGACGCAAAGATGGAGAACACATGCAACAACGAACCAAGATCGCGCTGGCAGTCGCCGTCGCCCTCCAGTCCATGGTTTCCGTGGCGCAGGCTCAAGAGGTCCTGCAGCGCGTGGAAGTCACCGGCTCGCGTATCCGCCAGGTCGACCTGGAAACCGCACAGCCGATCCAGGTGATGACCCAGGAGCAGATCCAGAAAACCGGCCTGGTCACCGTGGGTGACATCATTGCCAATATGTCCTCGGCCGGCTCGCCAGCCTTCAGCAAGGGTGGCACGCTGACGTCGAACCGCGAGAACGGCGGCCAGTACGCCAACCTGCGCAACCTTGGCTCGCAGCGCCTGCTGGTGCTGGTCAACGGCAAGCGCTGGACCCAGACCGTGGCCGGCTTCACCGACATGTCGACCATCCCGTCGTCGATGATCGAGCGCATGGAAATCCTGAAGGATGGCGCTTCGTCGATCTATGGTTCCGACGCGATCGCGGGTGTCGTCAACATCATCCTGAAGAAGTCGATGGAAGGCGGCCAGGTAAGCCTGTACACCGGTCGTAACGAAAGCGTCGCCGACGGCCGCAACAAGGATTTCTCGCTGAGCTACGGCGCCGCCAATGACAAGGCCTCGCTGATGTTCGGCTTGTCGCACACCGAGTCCGGCGTGGTGTGGTCGCGCGACCGTGAATTCACCGCTTACTCGCGTACCAGCGAATTCCCGCTCGAAGGCCTGGGCGGCGGTCCATGGGGCCGTATTCGCCAGGTCAGCGCCAGCGGCGGCGCCACCGGCTTCGACCGCATCCTGAACCACACCGGCGACCAGAACAACGTCGGCGTCGGCCAGGATTCGCGCAATCCGGCGAACTACCACAACGTCGTTGGCGGCGCGCCGATCGCGGCCGACAACTTCAACACCACCAGCCAGATGATGTTCGCGATGCCGTCCAAGCTCGACACCATCTTCACTAAGGGCGAGTTGCAGTTGCCTTATGACATGCGCTTCGTGACCACTGCGATGTATGCGCAGCGCAAGAGCCTGTCGACCGTGGCCGGCTACCCGCTGAGCTCGACCTCGCAGAGCAAGTATCCGGTCTACATCGACAAGGACAACTACTTTAATCCTTACGGCAACCAGGTGGCCGGCGCCGGCCTGGGCCAGGACCTGTTCTTCTACCGCCGCACCATCGAAGTACCGCGCGAGACGCGCAACAGCAACCGCACCCTGCACATCGACGCCACCCTCGACGGCAGCTTCGAACTGCGCTCGCTGCCATGGAACTGGAGCGTGGGCTACAATCACAGCAAGGTCGATGGCGACACCCAGAACACCGGCAACATCAACCTGCTGAACCTCAAGCGCGCCCTCGGCCCATCCTTCCGTAACGCTGCAGGCACGATCCAGTGCGGCACGGCCGCTACTCCGATCGCGCTCGCCGATTGCGTCCCTTTCGACATTCTGGGCGGCCCGACGGCAGCGACCCCGGCGGCATTGAACTACATCATGTCGGTCGGTGGCTATAACTACGGTAGCAAAGTCGACAGCGCCACCGCCGACATCAGCGGCGAAGTGTTCCAGCTCCCAGCCGGCGCACTGGGCATGGCGGCCGGTATCGAACACCGTACCGTGGAAGGCGAAGACCTGCCGGGCCAGTTCAACCGTTCAGGCTACTCGACCGACCTGGCCGGCAATCCTACCAGCGGCCGCTACACCGTGCGCGAGGCTTATGCCGAGCTCAACATCCCGGTGCTGAAGAACATGCCCCTGGTCGAATCGCTGTCGTTCAACCTGGCTACCCGTTATTCGGACTACAGCAACTTCGGTTCGACCAACAACAGCAAGTTCAGCTTCACCTACCGCCCCATCAAGGACCTGCTGTTCCGCGGCACCTGGGCTGAAGGCTTCCGTGCACCGACCGTGGGCGACAGCTTCGGCGGCGGCCAGCAGAGCTTCGACAGCTACCTCGACCCGTGCGATACCGTGTACGGCGACGCAGCGCGCAACCCGACCGTGCTGGGCCGCTGCAACAGCGGCTTCGGCGGCGTGACCGGCACGCCGTCGAGCTTCCGCCAGCGCACCCAGACCGGCGCCAACATCACCTCCAGCTCGAGCGTGCAAAGTTCGGTCCCGTTCAACGTGGGCGCCGGTAACGCCACCCTGCAGCCGGAAACCGCGGTGACCCGCACCCTCGGCACGGTGTTCAACCCATCGTTCGTCCCGGGCTTCTCGGCGGCGGTCGACTGGTACAGCATCCAGATCAACAACCGTATTGTGGGCGTGTCGTCGAACTACATCCTGGGTGAATGCTACAACCAGGGCCAGGCCAACTTCTGCTCGCTGATCACGCGTGATGCAACCGGCATGGTCGTCGACCTGCGTCGCGGCAATGCCAACCTGGGCCAGATCAAGACCGAGGGCGTGGACGTCGAACTGCGCTACCGCATGCCGCGCTTCTCGTGGGGTCAGATCAACCTGCGCAGCGAGACCACCTACCTGGACGAGTACTCGACCAAGAGCGGTCCGACCGCACAGTGGATCGACTACTCGGGTGACTACGACCTGCATCGCTGGAAGTCGAACTTCACGACCGACTGGGCACTGGGCAACTTCAGCGCGACCTGGGGCGTCCGTTACCTGAGCGACGTCACCGACAGCTGCCTGAGCATCCCGAACCGCTGGCAGTGCAACGAGCTGACCACCGTGCGTCCGGGCGCGACGTCGCCAGGCGCCAACCGTCTCGGCTCGCTGGTGTTCCATGACATCAGCGTCGGCTACAAGTTCGCCTGGAACAGCAACGTGCGCGTCGGCGTGAACAACGCTTTCGACAAGAAGCCGCGCTTCACGGTCCTGGGCGCAGCATCCTCGACCTACGTGGATGCCGATCTGCCGATCGACCGTTTCGTCTACGTCCGCTACAACCAGGCGTTCTGATAAAACACCTCTACTAGCTGCTTTAGCGCAATTTAATTGCGTAGCGAGCCCGTCCGGCGCAAGCCGGGCGGGCTTTTTCACATTTGAACAACACATACACATGTGTCAATAGTGAATTCAATCGTGCGCGTAAGTACACAATTTAGCAACAATTGAGCGATTGGCAACCCTGATTCCATTGACAGCCATGCATACGGGATGCTTTGATTGCTGACTTGAAAGTAACTTCACCTTAACAATTGACTACTTTCATGTGGTCGATTAGACCCTTCCCGGTAGCTGCGCTGCACAACGGCGTGGCTGCGTTTTCACCCAAGGAGTTTGGCAACATGATGGAAAAAATCTTGTCCCAGTCGATCCGCGCGATCTGCCTGGGCGGCATGACCCTCGGCATGACCGCCGCGATTGCACAGGAGACTGCGCAGACGCAGGCCCCGGCACGCGTCGAAGTGACTGGTTCGCGTATCCGCCAGGTCGACCTGGAAACCGCTCAGCCGGTCCAGATCCTGAACCAGGAACAGATCCAGAAAACCGGCCTGGTCACCGTCGGCGACATCCTGAACAACCTGTCGTCGGCCGGCGCGCCTGACTTCAGCCGCAGCGGCTCGCTGACCTCGAACACCGAAGCCGGCGGCCAGTACGTCAGCCTGCGCAACCTGGGTTCGAACCGCCTGCTGGTGCTGGTGGACGGCAAGCGCTGGACCCAGACCGTTGCCGGCTACACCGACCTGTCGACCATCCCGTCGGCCATGATCGAGCGCATGGAAATCCTGAAGGATGGCGCATCGTCGATCTATGGCTCGGACGCGATCGCAGGCGTGGTGAACATCATCCTGAAGAAGAACATGGAAGGCGGCCAGCTGAACCTGTACACCGGCGCTTTCGAAGAAGGCGACGGCCGCAACAAGGACTTCTCGCTGACCTACGGCGCCGGCAACGACACCGCGTCGCTGATGTTCGGCCTGGCACACACCGAGCAGGGCCGCGTCGGCTCGCAGACCCGCAAAATCACCTCGACCTCGTATGGTCCGGATCACTTCAGCGACGGTTTCGGCACTTCCCCATGGGGCCGCATTCGCCAGCTCACCGCTCCGAACGCCAGCGGCGCACGCAGCCCGACCGGCTTCAACCAGATCATCAACCACACCGGCACCTATGACGGCGTGGGCACCAGCTCCCCTTCGCGCAACCCGAACAGCTACCACCCGTATGCCGGCGCCGTCGCGGACACCTACAACTCGACCCAGGACATGGACATCCTGTCGCCGAACAAGCTCGATACGCTGTTCGTCAAGGGCGAGGTCGCACTGCCGAAGGACATGCGCCTGAAGACGACCGCGATGTACTCGCAGCGTGAGTCGATCCGCCAGATCGCAGGCTACCCGCTGCAATCGGCCAGCCAGGCCAAGTACCCGGTCTACATCGACAAGGACAACTACTTCAACCCGTACGGCAACCAGGTTGCCGGCGCCGGTCTGGGCCAGGACCTGTACTTCTACCGCCGCACCATCGAGCTGCCGCGCATCACCGAGAACGAAAACCGCACCCTGCACATCGATGCCACCCTGGAAGGCGAATTCACCTTCCGTGACACGGCATGGAACTGGGACATCGGCTACAACCACAACAAGGTTTCGGGCATCTCGCGCGACAGCGGCAACATCAACCTGATCAACCTGCGTCGCGCCCTCGGTCCGTCGTTCATGAACGCTTCCGGCCAGGTACAGTGCGGTACCGCCGCATCGCCGGTCCCGCTGGCTGATTGCGTGCCGTTCGACATCCTGGGCGGTCCGTCGGCATCGACCGCGGCAGCACTGAACTACGTCAACACCTCGGGCGCCAAGACCTACGGCTCGACCATCAACAGCGCCACCGCCAACATCGGCGGCGAAGTGTGGCAGCTGCCAGCCGGCGCGCTGGGCGTGGCAGTCGGCGTCGAACACCGCGAAGTCAAGGGTTCGGACGTGCCTGACCAGTTCTCGCAGTCGGGCTACTCGACCAACCTGTCGGGCCTGCCGACCTACGGCCGCTACACCGTGCGCGAAGCGTACGCTGAAGTGAACATCCCGGTGTTCAAGGCCCAGCCTTTCGCTGAGCTGCTGAGCTTCAACCTGGCCACCCGCCACTCGGACTACAGCAACTTCGGCGTGACCAACAACAGCAAGGCCAGCTTCATGTACAAGCCGGTCAAGGACGTGCTGGTCCGTGGTACCTGGGCGGAAGGCTTCCGCGCACCGACCCTGGACGACCTGGCAGGTGGCGGTTCGCAATCCTTCGACACCTTCCTGGATCCATGCGACACCCGCTTCGGCGAGGCATCGCGTAATTCGGCAGTGGCTGCACGTTGCGCCAGCGGCTTCGCAGGCGTGCGCGGCACCCCGGCCAACTATCGCCAGCTGCTGCAGGCAGGCACCCCGATCACCAGCACCAACGGCACCCAGTCGCTGGTGGCCTTCAACTCGGGCGCGGGCAATTCCTTCCTGTCGCCGGAAACCGCGGTCACCAAGACCGCCGGCTTCGTGTACAGCCCGTCGTTCGTGCCTGGCTTCAGCGTGGGCCTGGACTGGTACAACATCAAGGTCGACAACCGCATCACCGCGATCGGCGCGACCTATGTGGCCAACCAGTGCTTCATCGAAGGCAATGCGAACTTCTGCAGCGTGATCCAGCGTGACCCGCTCACCGGCCAGATCAACCAGCTGTCGCGCGGCAACGCCAACCTGGGCGAGATGGAAACCGAAGGCCTGGACCTGGCAATCAACTATCGCTTCCCGCGTAGCGCCTACGGCCAGTTCTCCCTGCGCAGCGAAACCTCGTACACCGACAAGTTCCGCACCCGCAGCAGCTCGGCCAACGACTGGAACGAATACGCCGGCGAGTACTTCTACAACCGCGTGAAGTCGAACAACTCGATCGATTGGGCGATGGGCAACTGGAGCGCCACCTGGGGCTTCCGTTACTTCAGCCCGGTGCAGGACCAGTGCTGGGACGTGGACGTCGAGTGCAACCAGCCTAACGCCGACACCACCTTCGGTACCGGCGCCAACAAGCTGGGTTCGGTCACCATCCATGACCTGAGCGTCGGCTACAAGACCTCGTGGAACGGCCGCATCCTGCTGGGCGTGAACAACGCCTTCGACAAGAAGCCGCGCATCGCGTACAGCACCCAGGCTGACGCCGCCGCAGTGGACGTCGACCAGCTGCTGGACCGCTTCATCTACGTCCGCTACACCCAGAACTTCTAATGGTGTAGCGCGCGGGACCCGCAAGGGTCCTCGTGACGACAATGCCCGCCAGGTTTGCCTGGCGGGCATTTTTCATTGGGGACGGTTATCATGGCGGATTACCCAGACAGCAGAGCAACACGATGGCAATCAAACTCAAGAACGACAAGGACGTCGCCAAAATGCGCGTCTCCGGCCGCCTCGCGGCCGAGGTGCTGGCGATGATCAAGGAATACGTGGTGCCCGGCGTCTCGACCGAAGAGCTCGACCGCCGCTGCCACGACTACATCCGCAAGGTGCAGAAGGCAACGCCGGCCAACGTCGGCTACCATGGCTTCCCGAAGACCCTATGCACCTCGCTCAACGGCGTGGTCTGCCACGGCATCCCGAGCGAGAAGGACGTGTTGAAGGACGGCGACATCGTCAACATCGACGTCACCGTGATCAAGGACGGCTGGCACGGCGACACCAGCCGCATGTACTTCGTGGGCGAGCCCGCGCCGCAGGCGAAGAAGCTGGTCGACACGACCTATCAGGCGATGATGGCCGGCATCCGGCAAGTACGCCCGGGTGCGCGCCTGGGCGACGTCGGCCACGCGATCCAGAAGCTGGCCGAAGGCGCCGGCTTCTCGGTGGTGCGCGAATACTGCGGCCACGGCATCGGCCGGGTCTACCACGAAGACCCGCAGGTGCTGCATTACGGCCGGCCCAACACCGGCCTGCTGCTCAAGGAAGGCATGACCTTCACCGTCGAACCGATGATCAACCTGGGCGGCGCCGACGTCGACCAGCTGGAGGACGGCTGGACCGTGGTCACGGCGGACGGCTCGCTGTCGGCCCAGTGGGAGCACATGGTGGCGGTGACGAAGAACGGGTTCGAAATCCTGACGCCCTGGCCGGACGCGTGAGCACGCGTCCCGTGAAGACGAAAAAAAAACCGGCCGAGGCCGGTTTTTTTTCGCGCTGCGCCGGGATTACTTGGCGTTCATCAGGGCGACGGTGGTGTCCAGCATGCGGTTCGAGAAACCCCACTCGTTGTCGTACCACGACGAGACCTTCACCAGACGGCCCGACACCTTGGTCAGGGTCGAGTCGAAGTTCGACGAGGCCGGGTTATGGTTGAAGTCGATCGACACCAGCGGCTCGGTCTGGTAGGTCAGGATGCCCTTCAGGGCGCCTTCCGAGGCGGTCTTGAGGATCGCATTGACTTCGTCCACGGTGGTGTCGCGCTTGGCGATGAAGGACAGGTCGACCAGCGACACGTTGATGGTCGGCACGCGGATCGCGAAGCCGTCCAGCTTGCCGTTCAGTTCCGGCAGCACCAGGCCGACCGCGGCGGCGGCGCCGGTCTTGGTCGGGATCATGCTCATCGTGGCCGAACGGGCGCGGCGCAGGTCTTCGTGCATCACGTCGGACAGCACCTGGTCGTTGGTGTAGGCGTGCACGGTGGTCATCAGGCCGGTTTCCAGGCCGATGGCGTCGTTCAGCGGCTTGACCAGCGGGGCCAGGCAGTTGGTGGTGCACGATGCGTTCGAGATGACGGTGTCGGTACTCTTGAGCACGTCCTGGTTCACGCCGAAGACGATGGTGGCGTCGACGTCCTTGCCGCCCGGCGCCGAAATGATGACCTTCTTGGCGCCGCCCTTCAGGTGGGCCGACGCTTTTTCCTTGGTGGTGAAGAAGCCGGTGCATTCCAGCACGACGTCCACCTGCAATTCGCCCCATGGGATCTCGGCCGGGTTACGGGTCGCGAACACGCGGATCTTGTCGCCGTTGACGATCATGTTGTCGCCTTCGACCGTGACGGTGCCAGGGAACTTGCCATGCGCGGTGTCGTAGCGGGTCAGGTGGGCGTTCGATTCGGCGTTGCCGAGGTCGTTGATCGCCACGATCTGGATGTCTTGCTTTTTGCCGCCTTCATAGAAAGCGCGCAGGATGTTGCGGCCGATGCGGCCATAACCGTTGATTGCAACTTTGATCGTCATTGCTTTGGCTCCTGATTAGAAAAAAACTTTTTTCACATTGCAGATGCAAAACGGGCCACCCGAAGGCAGCCCGTGGAAACTTTACGCCGCGATGACGCCCTTGGCCTTGGCCACGACGTTCTCGACGGTGAAGCCGAAGTGCTTGAACAGCACCGGCGCCGGCGCCGATTCGCCGAAGGTGTCGATGCCGACCACCGCGCCTTCCAGGCCCACGTACTTGTACCAGAAGTCGGTCACGCCGGCTTCGATCGCCACGCGCGGCACGCCGCGGGTGAGTACGCTCGCCTTGTAGCCTGCGTCCTGGCGCTCGAACACGTCGGTCGACGGCATCGAGACCACGCGCGCGGCAATGCCCTCGCTCCCCAAGGAGTCGGCGGCCTTCATCGCCAGTTCGACTTCCGAACCGGTGGCGATCAGGATGACTTTGGCGTCAGGCACGTCGCGCAGCACGTAGCCGCCCTTGGCCACGTTGGCGATGGTGGCGCCGTCGCGTTCCATGAACGGCAGGTTCTGGCGCGAGAAGATCAGGGTCGACGGGCCATCCTTGCGCTGCACGGCCGCGCCCCAGGCCACCTGCGATTCGACGGTGTCGCATGGACGCCAGTTATCGAGGTTCGGGATCAGGCGCAGCGACGAGACGTGTTCGATCGACTGGTGGGTCGGACCGTCTTCGCCCAGGCCGATCGAGTCGTGGGTGAACACGAACAGCGAACGGATCTTCATCAGCGCAGCCATGCGCAGGGCATTGCGGCTGTAGTCCGAGAAGGTCAGGAAGGTCGCGCCGAACGGGATGAAACCGCCGTGCAGGGCGACGCCGTTCTGGATCGCGGCCATGCCGAATTCGCGCACGCCGTAATTGATGTGGTTGCCCGGGATGCCCGAGCGCACGGCGACGGACTCTTTCCAGTTGGTCAGGTTCGAACCGGTCAGGTCGGCCGAGCCGCCGAGGAATTCCGGCAGGGTCGCGGCCAGCGCCTGGATCGCGTTCTGCGAGGCCTTGCGGGTGGCGATGGTTTCCTTCTTCTCGACACAGGCGGCGACGGCGGCGCTTAGTACCTCGTTGAAGTTACCCGGCAGCTCGCCCTTCATGCGGCGCTCGAATTCGGCGGCCAGCTCGGGGTGGGCGCCGCGGTATTCGGCAAACTTGGCGTTCCATGCGTTCTCGTACTCGGCGCCGCGTGCTTTCGCGTCCCAGGCTTCGTAGATCTCGCCCGGGATGTCGAACGGGATCGGATCCCACAGCAGGTGCTGGCGCACGGCCGCGATTTCCTTGTCGCCCAGCGGGGCGCCGTGGACCTTGTCGCCGCCTTCCAGGTTCGGGGCGCCCTTGCCGATGATGGTCTTGCACATGATCAGCGTCGGACGGTCGGACTTCTTGGCCTGTTCGATGGCTTCCGAAATCGTGGCAACGCTGTGGCCGTCGATCTGGCCGATCACGTTCCAGCCGTAGGCTTCGAAGCGCTTGCGGGTGTCGTCGGTGAACCAGCCTTCGACGCGGCCGTCGATCGAGATGCCGTTGTCGTCGTACAGCCAGATCAGCTTGTTCAGGCGCAGGGTGCCGGCCAGCGAGGCCACTTCGTGCGAGATGCCTTCCATCAGGCAGCCGTCGCCCAGGAAGGCGTAGGTGTAGTGGTCGACCACGTCGTAGCCCGGGCGGTTGAATTCATAGCCCATCAGCCACTCGGCCAGCGCCATGCCGACCGAGTTGGCGATACCCTGGCCCAGCGGACCGGTGGTGGTTTCCACGCCCGGGGTGATGCCGACTTCCGGGTGGCCGGCGGTCTTCGAGTGCAGCTGGCGGAAGTCGCGCAGGTCGTCCATGCTCAGGTCGTAGCCGGCCAGGTGCAGCATCGCGTAGTGCAGCATCGAGCCGTGGCCGTTCGACAGCAGGAAACGGTCGCGGTTGAACCAGCCCGGATTGGCCGGGTTGTGGCGATAGTGCTTGTCCCACAGGGCGACGCCGATCTCGGCCATGCCCATCGGCATGCCCGGGTGGCCGGAGTTGGCTTTCTGGACGGCGTCCATCGCCAGCGCGCGGATCGCGTTGGCCATCAGGGTGGTGGTTTGCGTAGATTTCATGAAGATTTACCGTGGTCTGCGGTGGTCTGGATTGGAAAGCGGTGGCGATGCGGCTGGCCGTAACCCGTTATTTTAGCAGACCAGGGTGCTGCCGAATTAAAATGCAGGTTTTTCCCCTCTATATAAAGAGCCGCATGCCCCGCTTCTACTGCCCCGCCCCGCTCGCGACCGGCGCCACCGTCGACCTGCCCGACACGGTTGCCCACCATCTGCACGTACTGCGGATGCAGCCCGGCGACACGCTCACCCTGTTCGACGGCCACGGCGGCCAGTACGCCGCCACCCTGGCCGAAATCGGCAAGCGGCGCGCCAGCGCCACCATCGGCGCCCATCAAGCGTTCGACACCGAACTCCCTTATGCCCTCACCCTCGCCCAGGGCCTGCCGGAAGGCACCAAGATGGACTGGATCATCGAGAAAGCGGTGGAACTGGGCGTGGCGCGCATCGCGCCGCTGGCGGCGCAGCGCAGCGTGGTGCGCCTGTCCGGGGAACGCGCGGAAAAACGCCATGCGCACTGGCAAGGCGTGATCGTGGCCGCTTCCGAGCAGTGCGGACGCAACCGGCTGGCGGAACTGGCGCCGGTGACGGACTTCGGGCGCTGGATCGCGGCGCCCTCGGATGGGCCCCGCATTCTGCTGAGCCCGCGCGCGACGCAGTCGCTGACCCAATGGGCCCAGGCCGGCGGCCCGCAGGCGCTGACCCTGATGGTCGGTCCGGAAGGCGGTTTCACGGGCGAGGAAGAAGACGCCGCCATCGCGGCCGGGGCGATTGCCCTGTCGGTCGGGCCGCGTGTGCTGCGTACGGAAACCGCCGCGCTGGCGGCGGTCGCCATGCTGGGCGGGATCTGGAACGGCATGGAATAAAAAAACCGGCCCCTTGCGGGGCCGGCTTGGCGCACCGGGCCCGGACCGAAGTCCGGGCCGACATGCACTGGCTTAGAACGAGTAGCGTGCGCCGACGTACAGGCGACGTGGTTCGACCCAGGCGTTGGCCTCGCCGAACTTGTACACGCCGTTGCCTGCCACCAGCGGCATTGCCGAAGTCGCCGACTGCTTGTCCAGGACGTTGAACACGTCCAGGAAGAACTCGACCTTCTGGCTGCCTGCCAGCTTGTAGGTGTACTTCAGGCGAACGTCGAGGGTGTAGTACGACGGTGCGGTCTCGGCGCCGATCTGGCCCGGCAGGATCCAGGTGTCGAGCACGCCGCCGGAGACGTAGGCTGCGTCCGACATCATCGGCAGGTAACGGCCCGAGATCAGCTGCGAACGGGTGTACAGCGAGCCGCTGTTCCAGTTGTACACGCCGGACACTTCGATACCGTTGTTGAAGTAATAGGTACCGTAAGCCTTGAACTGGTGCTTGATGTTGCCTGGCTGCGGGCCGTAGGCGTTCACGGCACGCGGATCCAGCGCCAGCCAGTCGCCCTGGAAGTCGGCGTTACTGTCCGAGTTGGTATTGCCCTTGGCTTCATTCCAGGTGTACGAGGCCGATGCCATCCAGTTGTCGCGCTTGGCCTTGGTCAGGCTGACTTCGACGCCCTGGTAGTCGCGCTTGCCGCCGGCCAGCGTGCCCAGCACGTAGTTGGCGTTAGGCGCACCGTTGAAGCCGAAGTACGAATACGGCAGGTAGTAGGCGGAACCCGGAGCCGCATAGCCTTCCATGCTAGGCGTGTTGGTCGGATCCGAGTACAGGTGCAGGTCGTAGTCTTCCAGGATGTCGCGGGTGCGGCGCTTGGTGTAGGCGACCGATGCGGTCCAGTCGCGGCCGATGTTGGTCGCGTAACCGAGCATGAACTCGTCGGTGAACGGGGTCTTGGTCGACGGCGAGAAGATCGCGTCCGGGGTCTTCGGACCGCCGCGGGTACGGAAGGTCAGCCAACGGTCGCCCAGGTAGATCTGCTCGTCCAGCACCGGACCGGTCAGGTTACCGGCGAAGTCCGACATGTTGGTACGGATCGGGTCATAGTAACGGCCCAGGAAGCCCCAGACCTTGCTGCGGCCTTCGCCGGTCGGGTCATACACCACGCTCAGGCGCGGTGCGGCTTTCCACTTGAACTTGGCCGACTGGGCGCCGGTCGAGTCCAGGTGCTTCCACTCTTCCGCACGGATACCGGCGTTGACGGTCAGCTTGTCCTTGGTCCAGGTGTCCTGGACGTAGAAGGCCTTGCCGGTCGCTTCCACGGTGTACGGTGCGGCCTGCACTTCGCGGATACGGTAGTTGTTCACCTGGCCGTTCGGGTTGCCGGCGGTGCTGGTGAAGCGGTAGGCGCGCACTTCGGCGTCCGACACGGAACCGTCGCGGTTGGTATCGAGCAGGCCCACGAAGTAGGCGCGATCGGTGGCCGACGCGCCGGTGATCGCGGTCTGGATGCGCGGAACGTCGGCAGCGACGATCGAGCGGGTGCCCGCCCAGCCGGTACCGATGAAGTCGGCGAAGCTGACGCCGGCGTTGGCCGCGGCGATCGACGAGTAGCGCGCCTTGTCCGGACCCGAGATCAGCGAGTCTTCGAAGAACTCGTTCTTCGAGACCAGGAAGCCCGACTTGAAGGTGTGGGTGCCGGCGTTGGCGGTTTCCCAGAAGTACTCGGCATTGACGCCGATTTCGTCACGGTTACGCTCGGTGATGGTGTCGCCGCCGGCGCCGCCCTGGCTGCGCTGGGCGATGGTCGCCGCCGGATTGGCGTTGCGGAATGCGACGTTGTTCAGGGCCGAGCGGTCGGCCGCATAGGTCGACACTTCGCTTTCGTGACGGAACGCGTACGCGCTCAGGCGCAGGTTTTCCATGTCGCGCGAATACTCGAGCTTGTATCGGTTGCCACCCTGATCCTGGCTCAGGACACGGTTGTTCAGCGTGGTCGACAGGGTCGAGCCGCTGATGGTGGTCGGGTCATTGAAGAAGGTTGCGACCAGGCGGTCGTTCTCGGTCGCCTGCCAGGTCAGCTTCATGAAGCCGAGCTTTTCGTCGCGGTTGACCGTGCGCATGAATTCGCCGGTCGCCGCATCGACCACATCGGTCTCGCGCGCCTTCTTCTGGTACGAACCGAAGAACCACAGCTTGTCCTTGATGATCGGGCCACCCAGGGTGACGGCCGCGTCGTAGGTCGAGAAGCCCGAGCTGGTGTTGTGCTTGTTGTCGGCAACCAGGTTATCGTTCTGGAAGTAGTAGTTGACCGAGCCGTGGTATTCGTTGCTACCCGACTTGGTGATCACCTTCGAGACCAGGCCCGAACCGCCCGCGTATTCGGCAGGGATGCCGCCGGTCAGGATCTGCTGTTCCTGGATGATTTCCGAGTTGATGTTCGCACCGAAGGTGCCGGTGTTGGAGTCGGTGACGTCGACGCCGTCCAGGATGTAGGTGTTGTCGGTCGAGGTGCCGGTGGCGCCGCCGATGTCCGAATAGTTGACGCCCGACTTCGACGACGGGTTGCCGCCCGACGAAGGCTTGACGCCCGGGACCAGCTGCAGGTAGCTCTGGTAGTTACGGCCGGTCGGGAGCGATTCCACCACGCCCAGGTTCAGCACGGTGCCCACGGTCGCCGAGGTGGTGTCGACGCGCACCAGGCGCGAACCGGTCACGACCACTTGCTGCGCGCCAGTGTCGCCGCCCAGCGAGTAGGCCACGGTCGGGTTGGTGTTCGAGACCACGGCGACGTCGCTGGCGACGAAGTTCGAGTAGCCAGGGGCGACCACTTCGACTTTGTAGTCGGTTGCAGGATCGAGGCCGGCGATACGGACCGTGCCGTCCGCTTCGGTCACGCCAGTCTTGGTCACCAGGCTGCTCGGCGAGCTCACGCGCACCGTTGCGCCGGCCACCGGCTTGCCCTGGGCGGTAATGGCGATACGCAGGCCACCGGTTTCGGCAGCCAGGGCAGCGCCCATGAAGCACATACCGATTGCCACCGAAATTGCCGAACGACGCAGCATGGTCGCCTTCGACACTTGTTTTACCGTATGCAACATAAATCTCCCATTCCTGTAGTAGCTAATTTTTTAAAATCAGAGCAATACAACCGAAGCGCCCCGACGCACCGGCCGCGTTATCAGGCGCGCGGTCCGATGCTGAACTGCCCCGGGGATCCGACTTCTCTCCCGATTGGCAAAAAGAGGAACGTCTATTCCTCGTTTCACTGGTTGTGCCAGCTCAACACATACATAGAATCATAGGCAAAGTTGCGTCGTCAATAATAACCGTTGGAAATGTGCATACTTACAACACTCTTGTGTGACGCTTAATCCTGGCGCATGAAAATGCTGTGTTTGCGGCGGCGCAGCATACTTTGTACGACGGAAATACAAGACTTCGAACAAATGAGCGGAAATTTACGTTCTTGCAAAATTTGCTACATGTAGCGAACGACTTGCCGAACAATTGTGAATGTGAACCGCAGCAATATGCCCGGAAGAAACGTTACCTTTTTGAAAGATAAATATTGACGAGCGCCGAAACAAAACATTCTTAGCTATGGCCGATTGAAGAAAATTCCTCCTTCTGCTTCGCGCCGATATGGTGCAGTGCCTGATAGCACTAAATTAAATCGGCGCCTATGACGCGCACGGCCGGAATACCGGCGTGCAACTTCATAGGGCCCTGAAATGGTGCAAAAAAAAGACGCTGTCACCTTTAGCTATGGATGAGGATTGAACTGCTGAGCTGCCTGACGGTCGAACACCGGTCTGCTTTGACGGGAACCGGCCATGAAATCACCCAGCTTCAAGAAATGGTTCGCACGACTGCCTGCGCTCAACCAGCCGCAGCGCTTGCAAACGCTGGCCGCCTTGCATCCAGCTGCCGGTCTCGACCAGGTAATCGCCCTCATCGGA
>NZ_JCASIC010000021.1:0-64517 GCF_059685695.1 Telluria sp. PB2R4
TGTCCAGAACGTCAATGCCTACCACCAACGATTGCGCCAATGGCTGGCCCGGTTTCATGGCGTGGCCTCGCGCTACTTGCCGAACTACCTGGGCTGGCATCGGGCACTTGATTGCGACCGAGTTACTACTGCTGAGCAATTGCTGCGCATCGCAGTTGGAGTCATCAATACGAAACGGTGACAGCGCCTTTTTTTATTCCGGGTGACCGACCACCCGGCCAGCGCGTTCTGCCCGATATTGTTGAGATCACGGCAAGCCCAACCGGTTCGGCGACCTCGGTTCACATTTGATCCTAGTCATGGCGTGGTCACAATCAGCCCATATACTTTGACTTAACTGCGATACACGTAACCGATATGCGTGATGGCAGCAGGTGTGCTGCACCGGGTGCAACACACCAACCGATTACGTCTCTTGGCCCGATCTTGGGTTGTGCCCGTCAGTCCCTGACGGGCATTTTTTTCTTCATATTAGCAACACGCCAACAAAAAACGGTTTGTCGGGCTTGAAGCTGCGTGGGATTTGGCTATGATGAAGCTCCCGCCCTGCGCTTCCGCAGGGCGGGATACAACACGATAATGGGAGCCTGTCCTATGAATCAACGTGTATCCGAGTCCTACGCGCATCCGCCCGAATCCGCCGGCACTGTCCAACGCCGTCACCACAACGACGGTAACCTGGTGCTGAGCGAACTGAGTCCGCTCGCCGTCATCGACCATCTCGACGACGCCAACGCGCCGCTGAACCTGCTCACCTTCGGCAACGTGCGCGAAATTTGTCCCAAGTGCCAGCACACCCACCTCAAGCTCGTGCTACGGCAGAACAGCGTACGCATGGCACACCTGTTCTGCGCCGGTTGCGAGAGCTGTTTCGACGCCCACTATACGGACGGCGCCCCGGCTCTGACGATCTGATCGGCGGGGCGGCCGTCCGCCGGTGTGGCTGGAAAAACGAGTGGCATGGTATCGTTGGCATTTGCCCAACGCTCCATCGCCATGCCCGCTTTGCTGTCGTTCCTGTTGCTCGATCCACGCTTGCGTTCCGCGCGCATCACGACGGCCCTCGTGCTATATGCGGGCGTCCTGGTCGCCGGTTCGATTCCCGGGGCCCGCGCCGAAGTTGGCGAGTTCGCGCCGGGGGTGGTGCTGCATGGACTGACCTACGCTTTCCTGAGCGCGCTGTGGTTCCTCGGCAGCACGGGCAGCGGCACGGTACGCGCCGCCAAGGCCGTGCTGGCGATCGCCCTGATGGGCGCCGGCGACGAGCTGGTGCAAAGCTTCCTCCCCTACCGCAATGGCGACGTGCGCGACTGGATGGTCGATGTCGGCGCAGCACTGCTGGCCAGCAGCTTGCTCGCCGTCATTGTTCCCCAGCACGGCAGCGTGCGCCAACGCTGACCCTTCCGCCCCCCGAAAAATCCGCCGGCCTCGTGGGCCGCTTGATGCAGCTCAGCTTTAACCCGAGTCAGCTGGAACGCTGACGCGCTTCTCGCCTCTCACTCCGGTGGCTTGACATCGTCACGCATCCGATACCACATCCACCATAAGGAGTTGACCATGACGCAAAAACACCAGAGCATGCTCCTGGCGGGCTTGCTGGCTGTATCGCTGGGCCTGGCCGGGTGCGCCGGCATGCGCGGCGGCGAGTCATCGAGCGACGCAAGCGGCACGAGCGGCAGCACTTCGGGCGGTTCCAGCGGCACCAGCGGCGCGACCGGCAGCAGCGGTTCCAGCAGCTACGGGGCGGGCAGCGCCACCGACGCCTCCGGTAATCCCACCGGCAGCAGCGGCAGCTCGAGCAGCATGGGCACCATGGGCAGCGGTACCACCGGCACCACCGACAGCTCAGGGAGCGCCGGCACCTCGGGCAGCAGCGGGTCCAGCGGCACCAGCGGCTCGTCGAGCCTCGACCAGTCAGGCAGCAGCGCAGCGGGCAGCGCGAGTGCCGCCGGCAGCCCGCCGGCATCGGCCGACGCGTCGGCGGCCGGCAGTGCAGCCCCCAACAGCACCGTCCTCGCCATCGAGGTCATCCCGCGTGACAGCGCGAGCAGCGCGGGCAGCTCGGGCTCTGCCGGCAGCACCGGCGCGGCCGGCGCCGGCACGAACACCTATCGCGTCACGCTACGCATGGACGACGGCAGCACCCAAGTCGTCAACCATGGCAGCACACCGGAATTCCGCAGCGGCGACCGCGTGAACGTCACCAGCGGCGTGATCCAGCGCTAGCACAGCCCAAGCACCCTGCGGCTCAGTCTGCTGCAGCATCCCCGCCGCCCATTCGGCGCCGGGGCGCCGTCGTCCTGCGTGGAGACGGCCCCTCGCACGCCATCCCACGACAATAAGCAAACGCGCACCAGGCCTGGTGCGCGTTTTCATTCGCTGAGCGCTCGATGACGTCCTGCGCGCTTAGCGCGTTGCCTCTACAGCCGAGCCTTTACGGCATGCCGGTTCCGCCGGGAAGACCATCCCCTTCCGCCTCGACCTCCTTGCGCTGCAAGGCCACGTTGCGGGTGGCGGCACTGATCACCTCGAACGGCAGCTTCGGCGTGCGGTCCGCGTTGAGCAGGCCGTTCGCTTCCTGGAAGGTGTCGGTAAACTGCGTGTAGCAGAAGCCGCTGAACATGAAGGTTTCGTTCACCACCCGCAGCAGGTCGCGGTACAGCGACAGGTAGCTCTCCGCCGAATGCGCGCGCGAATAGCCCCAGGTCGTCTTGTCGGCGTCCGGATCCTGCTTCGGATCGTAGGCAATGCCGCCGAACTCGGTCAGCACGATCGGCTGGCCGCGGTGCGGGAAGCCGTCCAGGGTCAGGATGCGGCCGCCCGGGCGCCGTTGATCGAACAGGGTACGCACCGGGTCGGTGACCGCGTAGCGCGCCTGCACCTTCTCGGGGTCGCAGTCGTAGTCGTGGATGCCGAGGATGTCGGTGGCCGATGCTTCCCAGCCATCGTTGCCGATCACCGGCCGCGTCGAATCGAGCGTGCGGGTCAGGTGGTACAGCGCCTCCACCGCATTGCGGTGCGCCTGCGTCAGGGTCAGGTTCGGCACGCCCCAGGATTCGTTGAAAGCGACCCACACGATGATGCAGGGGTGGCTGTAGTCGCGCTGAATGGCTTCGGTCCACTCGCGCACCATGCGCGTGATCGCCTTCGAGCTGAAGCGATAGGCCGAGGGCATTTCTTCCCATACCAGCAGGCCGAGCCGGTCGGCCCAGTACAGGAAGCGCGGATCTTCGATCTTCTGGTGCTTGCGCACGCCGTTGAAGCCCATCAGCTTCACCAGTTCGACGTCGCGCTTCAGGTGCTCGTCCGACGGCGCCGTCATGAAGGATTCCGGCCAGTAGCCCTGGTCGAGCACCAGGCGCAACTGGTACGGACGGCCATTGAGCATGAAGCGGTCGCGGTTGATCGAGACCGAGCGCAGCGCCGTGTACGAACGGATGCGGTCGAGCACGCGGTCGCCGCAGCGCAGCGTCACCTCGGCGTCCAGCAGGGTCGGGCGCTCCGGGCTCCACAGGATCTCGTTGCGCGAATCGTCGATGCCGGGGTCGGACAGCGCGATCTTGCGGTTCGCCTCGCCGGCCAGCAGCTTGTAGTAGTCGTCCGCCAGCAATTGCTCGCCGTGCCAGATCTTGACCTCGACGAACAGCTCCTGCTGGGTATGGCCGGCCGCGAACACCTCGCAGCCGATCTCGTAGGTCTCGAAGATCGGAGTCCAGCGCAGCGAGGCGATGTAGGTGTCTTCCACCTGCTCGACCCACACCGTCTGCCAGATGCCGGTGGTGCGCGGATACCAGATCGAGTGCGGTTCCAGCAGCCAGTCCTGCTTGCCGCGCGGCTTGGCCAGGTCGGCCGGATCGTCCTCGACGAACACGGTCACGACCTGCTTGCCGTCGGCGCGCATGACGCCGGTGATGTCGGCCTGGAAGGGCGTATGACCACCCTCGTGCTCGGCCACCAGGCGGCCATTGACCCACACCCGCGCCGCGTAGTCGACCGCGCCGAAGTGCAGGATGGTGCGCTTGTTGTTCGGCGTGAGCTCGAACTCGCGTTCGTACCAGACGGCGCGGTGGAATCCGGTGTCCTGGATGCCGCTCAGTTCCGTCTCGACCGCGAACGGCACGTTGATGTCGTGGGTCCATTCCGGACTGGCGTCCGGCAAATGGAATTTGAGCTCGTCGTCAAAGCAGAAGCGCCACTTTCCGTTCAGGTTGATCCAGTTGTCGCGCACCAATTGGGGACGAGGATATTCGAACTGATTCATTGTTGTCCTTTCTGTTCAGTCGGAACCGGAATCAGGATCCGGCCCTGTCGTCCATGCTTGTTATAGGCCGCCAGCGCGGCGGCGGCCGCTTGCCCAGCCTGTCCTGCCCGGCACAAGGCCACGCAGGCGCCGCCGAAGCCGGCGCCGGTCAGGCGTGCCCCGAGCACGCCGGGCGCCGCACGCAGTTGCGCGCACAGCTCGTCCAGCTCGGGGATCGATACTTCGTAGTCGTCGCGCAGGCTGAAGTGCGACGCGTTCATCAGTTCGCCGAAACGCTCGGCGCTGACGCCGCCCGCCGCCTCCAGCACGCGCAGGTTTTCCTGCACCACGTGGCGGGCCCGTTCGCGCATCGGCGAAGGCAGGCCTTCCACCGATGCTGGATCGGTTACGTCGCGCAGCGCCTGCACGCCCAGCTTGCGCGAGGCTTCCTCGCATTCGGCGCGCCGTTCGTTGTACTTGCTGGCGGCGAGCTTGCGCGCCACCCCCGAGTCGATCACGATCAGTTCGGAGTCCGGCGGCATTCGGACCAGGCGGTGTTCCAGCGTGCGCGCGTCGATGAACAGCATGCTGGTCTCGTCGGCCAGGCTGGATGCCATCTGGTCCATGATCCCGCAGTTCACGTGGGCGAACTCGATCTCGGCGCGCTGGGCGATGCGGGCCAGCTTCACGTCGTCGAGTTCGAAGCCGAGCAGCGCACGCAGCGCCCGCAGGGTCGCCACCTCGAGCGCGGCCGAGGAAGACAGGCCGGCGCCGACCGGCAGGTCGGTGGTGACGTAGACCCGCACCGGCGGCACCTCGATGCCCTCGGCCTGCACCAGCCGGATGCAGCCCTCGATGTAGCTGCCATAGCCCTGCGGCGCGTTGCCGTCGTGGGCGAAGGTGACGGTGTTATCGAAGGTCGGCGAATAGAAGTGGAAGTGGTCGTCGCCACTGCGGCTCATCGCCACCAGCGTGCGCTGCGGGGTCGCGACCGGCAGCATGAAGCCGTCGTTGTAGTCGGTATGCTCGCCGAGCAGGTTGACGCGCCCGGGAGCCGACGCGTTCACTTCAGGCGCGCCGCCGAAGAAGGTATCGGTGTTCATCATGATGATGCTTGCGCCTCCAGCCAAAGGGGCCGCTTGCGGCCATGTACGTCCGCCGCCGGCCAGCCGGGGTCGAACGTGAGATTCTCGAGCCCGTCCGGGCCGAGCAGGAAAGTGTCTTCGATTTTTACGCCCGCGAAGCTTGGGTTGAATGCGAATGCCATGCCCTCTTCCAGCAGGGTCGCGGTGCTCGGGCCGGCGACGACCTCGCGCGCCCGGTAGCCGGTGATGCCGCCCTGGTGGTGCTCGCGGATCGCCGTTTCGCGGTCGGCATGCCGGTAGGCCGCGTCGAACGCGTGGTACACGGCCGACAGTGACTTGCCCGGCTGGACCACGGCCAGTCCGGTGGCTTCGACTTCCATCAGGGCGCGCTGTGCATCCAGCGGCGCCGATTGCGGCCCCCCGAAGCTGACGAAGCGGGTCAGGTTGGCATACAGTCCGTGGCGGCGCGCGCAGAACACCAGCATGGCGCGCGCCCCCAGGGGCTCGCCAGTGGGGGTCGGATGGCGCCAGGCCGGCAGGCGCCGCTCGCCGGCGGCCAGCACCAGCGCCGGATGGATGCCGCGCCGCCACAGGGCCTCGGCGCCGGCGCCCGCCAGCTGGTACTCGGTCCAGCCGGGCTGGGCGCGGCGCAGCACCTCGCTCATCGCCTCGGCGGTTTCGCGGCCCAGGACGCGGTAGCGTTCGCGCTCATCGAGGCCCAGCACCATGCGGCGCTGGCGCAGCGCGTTCGGCAGCGCATGCTCGCGCGCGGCGTTCGCGCCGTTTGCGGCGGCGGGACGATCGGACAGGATGCGGCGCCCGCCGGCCGCGTTCAGCACGTAACGTTCGCGCAGCTCCGGCTCGGCCCAGGGTTCGACGTGAAAAGTGAAGCCGTCGGGCAGCTCTTCGGTGCGCAGGCGCTCGGCCTCGATGGCGTCGGTCAGGATGCAGGCTTCGTCAAGCGTGACCAGCACTTCGGCCACGCCGCAGTCGGTGGTCTGCAGCACGGTGCTGGAGCCGCCCGCCGTCACCCAGCCAAACCAGTCGGCCCCGCGCAGGCGCAGCGCGCCGGCGTCCGCCGCGGCCAGGTGCGCGCGCAGGTCCGCCAGCTTGCCCGCGACCTCGGCGGCGCGCTGCTGGACCGGGGTCATGCGCGATCCTCCGGGGCAGGCGCGCCCCGCGCGCCCAAACCGGCGTCCAGGCTGACGTCGACCTGCTGCAGTTCGTAGGCCGTGGTCTCGGGCAGCACGTCCATCGCGAACATGCCGGCCGCCAGCTCGGTGCCGGCGAGGTACTTCAGGCGGTCGCGGGTCCGGTATGGCGGGTAGAACTGCGCGTGCAGCTGGGTCTCGGGGTGCGCGGCGCCATCGAGGGGCGCCTGGTACCACGCCATCAGGTAGGGGAAGGGGCGGTTCCACAGCGCCTCGAACTTCAGCAGCACGGTCTTGAGCGCGCGCGCCAGGCCGGCGCGCTGGGCCGGCGTGAGCGCCGCGAAGTCCTTGCAGGGGCTGCTGGGCATCACCCACACCTCGTAGGGGTAGCGGGCGCAGGCCGGCACGAAGGCGATCGCATGCTCGTCCTGGTACAGCACGCGCTTGCCGTCCGCGGCTTCGTCGCGCGCCATGTCGCACAGCAGGCTGGTGCCGTGCTGCAGGAAGTAGTCGCGCTCCTGCGCCAGCATGCGCGCCGGCACCGCCGGCACGAAGGGATAGGCATAGATCTGGCCATGCGGATGGTGCAGGGTCACGCCGACTTCGGCGCCGCGGTTCTCGAACGGCAGCACATACTGGATATGCTGCCGGCCCTCGAGGCGCTTGCTGCGGTCGCCCCACACCGACAACAGCAGTTCGATGCGCGACAGCGGCAACGAGGCCAGCGATGCATTCGGTTCCTGCGTGAACACCACCACCTCGCAATGGCCGTTCGCGGGCGCAGTCGGCACCGTCACCGCCGGCGGATCATGCGATTCCAGGGCCAGCGAAGGAAAGCGGTTGTCGAACACCGCGATCTCGTAGTCGCCGGCCGGCATCTCGGTGGGATGCTGCGGGTCGCTCATGGGGGCCAGCGGGTTGTACTGTGGCGGCGGCTGGTAGGTGCGGTTCTGGCGGAAGGCGGCGTAGGTCACCCATTCGCCGCGCAGCGGATGCCAGCGCAAATGGGGGTTGGCATGCTGGGGGTCAAGGAATGGGCTGGGCGCAGTCAGTCCATCCGGGATCGGATGGTTACTGTACAAGGTGATATTGCGTCCGTCCGGCTTCTTGAGATCTTTGCTGTGCATGGCATCCAAAAAAATGTCGGGCATGGGTAATGCAACGAGCGCAAGCAGGCGCCGGGGAACCCGGTCTGGTCGCAGTCTGTGACAACGATCCTATCATGCTGTTTTCGCCACAGTTTCTCTCTAGCACGGCTGCATTTTCCGCCTATCAACGCCATAGCCGCGCAGGGAAAAAGCCTGCGTTGCGGCCTGCCTAGCCGCGCCTAGGGAAAGCCGCATTTGCCCCAGTAGAGACTGGCTCCAGTGTAAGTACAATCCTACAGGATGATTGGACTTATCTACACATTTCGGCGCGTCAGAAACCTACAAGCTCATCCTGGACGCGACGAAAAAAAACCCCGGCATTGCCGGGGTCCGGTTGAAGCGAACGGGTCCCTACTTCGCGAGCTCGACCAGCACCGCGGTGTACATCTGCAGATTCAGCAGCAGCTGTTTCTCGGTGATGAACTCGTGCTCGGAGTGGCCGGTGTAGACCTTGCCCGGCATGGCCGGACCGAAACTCACGGCGCCCGGGAACAGGCGCGAATTGGTGCCGCCGCCGATTGCCACCGGCTTCGGGTCTTTCATGCCGGTGAAGTACGAGAACACGTTCATGAGGGTCGGCAGGTGCGGGGCGCTCTTCTGGATCCACGGCTCGCCGATGCGAACCGTGACGTTCGCCAGCGGCAGCTGGCGCGCCTGCCACTGCGCCAGCGCGGCATTGACCTCACCCGTCAGCTGCTCGGCCGTCTTGCCTTGCGGGCGGCGCAGGTTGATCGAGACTTCGATGCCGTCTTCGCGCTGGCGGATCACGGTCGGCGCAAAGCTCATCGGGCCCATGAAGCTGTCGCGGTAGGCGACGTTCCCGAACTTCTCGCCGTAGATGCCGGTGCCGACCATTTCGTTGAGGTAGTTCACCACGCCGCCGGCCACCGTGTTGGCCCACGGGCGCACGGCCAGGGCGTCGGCCAGCATGCTCACCGCGTTGACGCCGTCTTCCGGCTTGGACGAGTGGGCCGATACGCCCTTGGCCTTGATCACCAGGTGGCGGGCCGCGCCGGCTTCCTGCCAACTGAAGCTGTACTGCATGCCTTCCTGTTTCGCGCCGCGCGCGCGCACCGCTTGCTCGATCTCCGGCGTGGCATTGGCGATGAGGGCGTTGGCGTCTTCGGGAATCTGGGTGCCGAAGAAGCCGCCGCCGAATTCGGCCACATAAGGCTGCCCTTCAGGCGGCGGCGTCGCGCCGGCCTTCGGCACGGTCACGGCCACCGTGCCGGAGCCCTTCTCGGCCGTCACCGCCGGATATTCGGCGTCGAGCGTGATGTTCACCTGCGGCGGCTGGTGGGTTTTCAGGAACTCGACCAGCGGCGCCCAGTTGGACTCTTCGCCCATGTACACGTACAGCTCGATGCGCTTGGACAGCGGCAGGCCCTTGTCGCGGATCGCCTTCATCGCATACATCGCGGTCGCGATCGGGCCCTTGTCGTCCTCGGCGCCGCGCGCCAGCAGCTTGCCCGGTTCGCTGGTGCGGTCCAGCACGAAGGGCGACTTCTTCCACTTGCCCGGGTTGACCGGCTGCACGTCGCCGTGGGTGACCACGCCGACCCGTTCGGTGCCACTACCCAGGCCGATGATCACGGTCCAGCCGTGGTCCGCGTAGTCCAGGCCCAGGCGCTGGGCCTGCGCCTTGAGTTCTTCCTTGAAGGCGATGTGGACCGGATTCTGGTCGGACGGGATGGTCTTGTCGGCCACCGTGTTGTAGCTGACCAGCTTGGCCAGCAAGTCGACCACGTCTTTACGGTAGGTGCTTGCCGCATATTTCGCGGTCTTGACGGCGGCGTCGCTCGGGGCCGGGTTGGCCGCGCCGACCGTAGTTGCCGGCAGCGCGAAGGAAGCCAGCAGCAGGCTGGCGAGCAGTGTTGTTCGAATCATGGTGCCGTCTCCAGTGCGAAAGCTGTGGTTGCAATAGCGCAAGAAGTCTAGCACAGGCCTGTGCGCCCGGTCGGCGCCCTTCGGGTTATTGTGAGGCACCCGGCCAATCCACAGGAGCACCGCCATGAGCGCCAGATCCGTCCACCGCCTGCACCCCGCGCTGCGCGACGATATCGGCGACCTGATCACGCAGCGCCCGCTTCCCGGCCGCCTCGTCGACCAGATCGATCCTTTCCTGTTCCTCAACCACCACGGCCCGCAGACCTACCCGCCGCACAACCGCGGCCTGCCCTTCGGCCCGCACCCGCACCGCGGCTTCGAGACCGTCACCTTCATCCTCGAAGGCAGCCTGGCCCACCGCGACAATGCCGGCCACGAAAGCGTGATCCACGCCGGCGGCGTGCAGTGGATGACGGCCGGACGCGGCATCGTGCATGCGGAAGTCTCGCCGCGCGAATTCCTCGAACGCGGCGGTCCGATCGAGATCCTGCAGCTGTGGGTCAACCTGCCCGCGCGCCTGAAGATGAGCGAGCCTGCCTATACGGGCCTGCAGCGCGCGGATATTCCCGCGCTGCCGCTGGACGGCGGCACGGTGCGGCTCAATTTGATTGCGGGCGAATGGGAGGGCAGCCGTGGGCCGGTGCAGTCGCTCACCGGGGTGTTCATGAGCACGCTGGAGATGCGGGCTGGAGGCAGCATCCGCTTTGGTGGGCTGGAGGGGCGCAACGTCTTCCTGTATGTCGCGCGCGGGGTGGTCCAGGTGGGCAACCATGCCGACCTGGTCAGCCCGATGCACCTGGTGGAGCTCGACGAGACCGGCGACACGGTGGAGATCCGCGCCTACGCCGATGCCGTGCTGGTGTTCGGCCATGCGGATCCGATCCGGGAACCGGTGGTCTCGCATGGCCCCTTCGTGATGAACACGCGCGAGGAAATCGCGCAGGCCATCAGCGACTACCAGGCCGGGCGCTTCGGATCAGCGCTGGGCTAGCGCGACCGAGCGGCCGGCCTGGGTGGTGATGTGCACGGCGTGCGGCAGCTTGCGGCTATCCATCTGGTCGAAGCTCAGGCGCAGGTCCTTGTCCATCGCGACGAAGCGGTTCTTGCCGACGTGGACGATCCGGGTCGGCCCGTCGCCGAGGTCGGCGTACAGGGTACGGCTGCGGCCGTCGACCTTGCCGGTGACGGTCAGCATGCGGCCGTCGTCGAGCGCATAGTCGCCCTGCACCTTGTCGAACATGAAGGGGGCCATCCGGGTCTGCGTCGGCTGGGCGCCGACGACGGTGACGCGCTCGGAGCCCTGGCCTGCTTGTGTCGCTTGCGGCGAAGCGTAGGCGCTCAGGGTGACGAAGGTGGCGGCGGCTGCCAGCAGGAGTTTGGTGCGCATGATGGGTACTTCCTTTCAGGTCGAAGTGAATTGGTCCGGACCTGTGCGGCTTCGATGCACGCGCCGCGCGGTCCACGGTGTTCGTTCAGTTTCGCCAGCGTTTGTCTGGGTTTGTCTGGCGATGAGGGAAGTGTAGCGATACGCCATGGCGGCTCAAGCCGTTCGCGCCGGAACGCCGAAAACGTGGTCCGAAATGCGAAAAACCGGTACCAGACGGGGCATGCATATTGCCGCCTGCGTTCGACGTCTGCACGCCGTACAGATGCCGGATTCGGACCGTGCGTCTGCATGCCGCGCAATGCCTTACAGTAGGGCTAAATCCACTGAGAATGACCGCGTATGCAAGCCATTTCCCTCGTCGCCACCACGCGCGGCTACCCCGATTCGGGCTATGTCGTCGAGAACATGCACGCCGGTTCGATCGCGGTCGTCGACGTGCAGGGACGCCTGTTGTACTCGAGCGGCGATCCACACTACCCCACCTTCACACGCTCGGCGCTCAAGCCTTTCCAGGCCCTGCCTTTCGTGCTGTCCGATGGTCCGTCGCGCTTCGGCTTGAGCCGCGACGAACTGGCGCTGCTGTGCGCCAGCCATTCGGGCGAGGAGAAGCACCTGCAAGGCGTGGCCTCGATCCTCGACAAGATCGGGCTCGACCCCGGCCACCTCGAATGCGGCTGTGCGACGCCGCTGTTCTATGAATTCACCGGGCAGCCAGTGCCGCACGGACGCAGCTGGACGCCGCTGCACCACAACTGCTCGGGCAAGCACAGCGGTTTCCTGGCATGGTGCCGCCTGCACGGCGCGCCCACCCAAGGCTACGTCGAGCGCAGCCATCCGCTGCAGCAGGCGATTTGCAGCACGCTGGCCGACACCCTGGGAATGCCGGCCGACTGGATGCCGGTGGCGCTGGACGGCTGTTCGGCGCCGAACTATGCGATGCCGCTGTCACGCCTGGCGCACCTGTATGCGCGCCTGGCGCAGGGCGACGCCGACCCGCAGCTGGGCGGCGCCATGGGCATGCTGTTCGATGCGATGACGGCGCGGCCCGACATGGTGTCCGGCACGGCGCGCACCGACCTGGACTGGATGGAAGCGGGCGGCGGCGACTGGGTGGCGAAGATCGGCGCCGACGCGGTGCAGGCCATCGGCGTGCGCTCGGCGGGCCTGGGTATCGCGATCAAGATCGCGGACGGCAACAGCCGCGCCCTGCACCCGACGGTGTTCGGGGTGCTCGACCAGCTCGGCCTGCTGGACGATGCGCGCCGCGCCCGGCTCGAGCACTACCGCCAGCCGCCGATACGCAATGCGCGCGGCACGGTGGCGGGCGACATCCGCACCCTGTTCACACTCACGCCGGCGGGCTGAACGGGAGATTCAGGCCGCCAGGCGGCGCAGCATGGCGGCAATGGACTCCACCACCTTGGCATCGTCCCAGTAGCTGTTGTGCGCCAGCGGGTTCCAGCTGCGCAGCAGCAGGCCGGCGACGCCGCCGCTGGCGTTGACGACGCGGTCTTCCACCAGCTCGTGGTAGCCGCCCGGGAGCGGCTGCAGCGGCCAGCCCAGCATGTCGTCGGGGTCGTAGAAGTTGATCCACTTGAACAGCGAAGTGGGCCGCTCGATCGGGACGATGTGCATGATCTTGTGCGCGGCGACGAACACCGGGATGTTGCATCCGGTCGTGACCAGGGCCACGCAGGTGCCGGCGCCCAGGAACGCTTTTTCGCTCGCGGTCAAGGCACGGCCCACACTGCTCTCCGCCCAGGCATCGATGTTGCGCCAGATGCCGGCGCCGACCGCCTGGCCCCTGGCGGCCTTCTGCGCATCGTAGATATAGCTCGACAAGACCTGGCAGCCGAGCGACTGCGCCACGAACACCACCGGCATGCCGGGGCGCAGCGCGTGCGCCGACAGCAGCGTTTTCGCGATCTCGCCCTGCGCCAGTTCGTAGACCGAACCGGGGATCTCCTTGCGGTTTTCCAGCCCGGCCGCGTCGCCGAAGCCGAAGAGCACGAACTTGCGCAGGTCGTGGTACCGCACGACCGCATGCGCGTGGGTGCGCTCCCAGACGTAATTCTGGTTATCCTGCAGGATCTTCTGGTAATACACGGAGCGCATCACCACCTTTCCGGCCAGCGCCCCCAGCTGCCCGCGCAGCCGGTCCATCAGCCCATCGGCATAGGTGGGCGGGGTTTCCCCCATTCCGTGCACCGTGATCAGCGCCACGTCGGCCATGGCATCCTCCCCTTCCCGCGCCCCGATTTGATGAGGATAGCGTAGCAGTTTTCGCCCCCGGCCTGCGCTGCCATGGCGTTTTCAAGCCCGAACGGGACGCGGATCGTAGCGTGGGCGGGAGACCCGCCCACGCTACGCGATAGACAATTCGAATGTTGCCACCCCATCCACGCCGCCGCGCACCCGGTCGCCCGGCTTCAGGGCCGCGACGCCGGCCGGCGTGCCGGTATAGATCAGGTCTCCCGGCGCCAGCGTGACCAGGCGCGACAGGTGGCTGATCACGTCCGCGATCGGCCAGATCATTTCGTCCAGGTTTCCCTCCTGGCGCAGCGCGCCGTTCACTTCCAGCCAGATGCGCGCATCCTGCGGATGGCCGAGGGTCGCGGCCGGAATCAGGGGGCTGCACGGCGCCGAGGCGTCGAAGCCCTTCGCCATGTCCCACGGCCTGCCTGCGTCCTTGGCAACCGCCTGCAGGTCGCGCCGGGTCAGGTCCAGGCCCACGCCGTAGCCCCACACGAGCGCCATGGCGTCAACCGGATCGATATCGACGCCACCGGCGCCCAGCGCCACCACCAGTTCGACCTCATGGTGCAGGTCCTGGGTGGCAGGCGGATACGGCACGGCGCCGCTGGCCGGCACCACGGCGTCGGCCGGCTTGGCGAAGAAGAACGGCGGCTCGCGCTTCGGGTCGCTCCCCATTTCGCGCGCATGGGCGCCGTAGTTGCGGCCGACGCAGAACACGCGGCGGATCGGGAAGCGCGCTTCGCTTCCCGCCACGGCCAGCGAAGCTTGTGCCGGTGCGTTGATGACGTAACTGGACATGCTGATCCTTTTTTTTGTGTCAGGCGGTGGTTGCCGGCGGCTGCCGCCGCGCCGCCGCGGCGCCGACCGACTCCAGGATGCGCCCCAGCGCCGTCATGTCGACCGGCTTGACCAGGTGGTGCGCGAAGCCGGCCTCGATGGCGCGCTCGCGGTCCCTGGCCTGACCGTAGCCGGTGATCGCCACCAGCACCGTGTCGCGCGTGTCCGGCATGGCGCGCAGCTGCTCGGCCAGGTGGTAGCCGTCGATGTCGGGCAGGCCGATGTCGACCAGCATGGCGTCCGGCCGCTCGGCGCGGGCCCGGCGCAGCGCCGAGCGCGCGTCGTACTCGACCGCCGTGCGATAGCCCTGTACGCCGAGCAGCTGCGACAGGCTGTCGGCCGCGTCGGCGTTGTCGTCGACCAGCAACAGCTGCAAGGGCCGGTCCAGAGGCGCGTTCTCCTCCTGCGCCGGTGCGTTGGCCCCGCCCGCATCCGGCGCCGCATCGACGCAGGGCAGCGCCAGCGTGAAGCAGCTGCCCATCCCGACGCCTTCGCTGTGCGCGCTGACCTCACCTTCGTGCAGTTCGACCAGGCGCTTGACCAGCGTCAGGCCCAGCCCGAGTCCGCCCTGCGAGCGGGCAAGCGTGCGCGCCCCCTGCGTGAACAGGTCGAACACATTCGGCAGCAGTTCGGGCGGCATGCCGGAGCCATTGTCGCTGACGGTGAAACGCATGCGCGCGTCAACGCTGGCGGGCGCCAGGGCAAGACGGATCGCCCCGCCCTTCTGGGTGTACTTGGCGGCGTTGTTGAGGATATTCGCCACGCTCTGCACCAGGCGGGTCTGGTCGCCGCGCACGTACACGGGAACGGGCGGCAGCGCCAGCTCGACCGCGTGCCCCTTTTCCTCGATCAGCGGACGCGCCTGGTCGAGCGCACCGGTGACGATGTCGCGGAAGTCGACCACGCCCAGTTTCAGCTTGACGAGGCCGCGGGTAACGCGCGAGACGTCGAGCAGGTCGTCGATCAGGCGGCTCATGTGGCGCACCTGGCGGCTGATGATGGTGCTGGTCTGGCGGATGCGCGGCTCGTCCTTGAACTGCATCGACAGCAGGCTGGCCGAACTGCTGATCGGCGCCAGCGGATTGCGCAGCTCGTGCGCCAGCATCGCCAGGAACTCGTCCTTGGTGTGGCTCAGGCGCTCGGCCTGCACCCGCGCCGCGCGCTCGCTCTGCAGCAGCGCATCGCGTTCCTGCGCGGACTTTTGCGCCACCTCGTACAGGCGCGCATTGTCCATCGCGATGGCCGCCTGCGCCGCCACGCCGGCGATGATGCGCTCGGTACGCCCGGTGAACATGCCGGGCTCCGGGTGGCCGAAGAACAGCCCGCCGAGCACGTCGCCGGAACGCGAGACCACCGGCACCGCCAGATAGCTGCGCACCGCCAGCTGCCCGGACGGCGAGCCGCTGCCGGTCCCTGATTCCGCATAGCGCGGGTCGCGCGTGATGTCGTCGCTGCGCACCGGCGACTCGCCATCGAAGGTGGGGCGCAAGACATCCGTGAAGCGCGCAGTGAACTGCGCTGTGAAAAGCGCCGTGGAACATGGTTCGCCGAGCCGCTCCATGGCCTCGCGCGAGGCGCCCGACAGGGTAAACAACTGCAGGCGCTCACCGTGTTCATCCTGCGCACGGTAGAAGAAGGCGCCGAAACGCGCACCGGCCAATTCGGTGGCGGCGTCGGTGATGGCCTGCAGCAGCGTGTCCAGGTCGAGCGTCGAGGCCAGCGCCTGGCCGGTGCGGTTGACCATCTCGAGCACGCGCTTTTCGTCGCGCAGCGATTCCTCCACGCGCGCGCGCCGCACCACTTCGCGGGTATGGCGCGCCACGTCCTCGGCCAGCGCGACTTCCTGGTCGCTCCAGTGGCGCGGGCCTTGGGCGTGCAGGTAGAAGATGGCGGCCAGGCGTCCGTCTTCGATCAGCGGCACGATCACCATCGCGCGCGCGCCGATGCTGGCATAGCCGGCCGCATACGGGGCTGCGCGCCCGTCGAGGGCGATGTCGTCGAGGCGCAGCGTGCGTCCGCCGCGCAGCTGTTCGGTGATCGCCGGCCCGAAGCTGTCCAGCTCGTGCGATTGTCCGGCCAGGCTGCCAATGCTGCCGTCGGTCCAGTCGCGGTCCACGCTCACGGTGCGGCCCGCCGCATCGATCTCGCCGTAGCCGGCCCGGCCCACGCCGAGGTAGTCGCCGGCCAGGCTGCTCGCCGCCTCCATCACGTGCACCGCATCGGTCAGGCCGCGCAAGGTCTCGCTCAGCTTCAGGTGGAAGGCGTGGCGCTGCTCGGACAGCACGCGCGAGGTGCAGTCGGACAGCACGAAATACACGCCGATGATCGCGTCGGCGTGGCGCAGCGGCGTGATCGAGGCCGAGAAATAGCGGCGTTCGAGCTTGCCGTTGCGGTGGAAGTCGGTCAGCGCGTTCTCGAAATGCGCAGGCTGGCCCGACAGCGCTTGCGCGAAGAAAGGCTGCAGCCGCGGCCAGAGTTCCGGGCGCACCCGCGGAAACGGCTGGCCCATGGCCTCGGGATGCATGTCGCCGAGGAGGTCGGCATACGCATCGTTATAGAACAGGCGCAGCTCCGGGCCCCAGGCGATTGCCATCGGAAAGCGCGCACCGACGATCAGGTCGGCGATGGCCTGCATGCCTTCCGGCCACGGATCGGCCTTGATTGCCGGTTCCAGGGAGGCGCGGCCCGGCAGGAAGGAAAGACTGCTTTCATTGCTCATCAGGATAGCCCCAGTGTGGTTCCGCGCGGGGTCCGGTCGCAGGATGGGAAGCCTGTCGCCGTGATTTGTTGTATCGCCGCCAATTAATCGGCGGATTATAACGGGCTATCCGGATGAGCCGCGCGCGTTACATTCCGGGCGGCAGCGCATCCACCGAAAAGCGAAAGCGCGACGCGGTCTGGTACACCTCGCCCGGGCGCAGGATCACGTTCGGGAAATGCGGCTGGTTGGGCGAATCGGGGAAATGCTGCGGCTCCAGGCAGAATCCGCTGCGGTGGGCATAGTCCTGCCCCTTGCCCGCCAGCGAGCCATCGAGGAAATTCCCGCTGTAAAACTGCACGCCCGGCTCTTCGGTGAACAGTTCCATCACGCGGCCCGATACCGGCTCGCGCACATGGGCTGCACGTGTCATCGCCTTGCCCTGCGGCTTGTCGAGCACGAAGCAGTGGTCGTAGCCCTGGCCGTTGCGCAGCTGGGTGTCGTCGGCGTCGATCGCGGAACCGATCGGGCGCGGCGCGCGGAAATCAAAGGGCGTGCCCTCCACCGGCGCCAGCGCGCCGGTCGGGATCGATTCGTCATCGATGGCGACAAAGGCATCGGCATCGAGGGTCAGCACGTGTCCGAGAATATCTCCGCTGCCGGCCAGGTTGAAGTAGCTGTGCTGGGTCAGGTTGACCGGCGTGGCCGCGTCGGTCACGGCGTGGAAGCGCACCACCAGTTCATTGTCGTCTGTCAGTTCGTAGACCACGGTGACGTCGAGCGTGCCGGGATAGCCCTGCTCGCCGTCGCGGCTGGTATAGGCCAGGCGCAGGCTGTCGCCGTCGACCGTGGCGGTCCACTTCACCCTGTCGAAGCCGGGCGCACCGCCATGCAGGTGATTGTTGCCGTTATTGACCGGCAGGCTGACTTCCCGGCCGTCGAGCGTAAGGCGGCCCTTCGCGATGCGGTTGCCGTAGCGCCCGATCAGGGCCCCGAAATACGGGCTGTCGCCATGGTAGGGAGCCAAGGTGTCAAAGCCCAGCACGACGTCGGCCAGCCGGCCCTCGCGATCGGGCGCGTGCAGTTCGGTGATGATGCCGCCGAAGTCGATGATCCTTGCCACCATGCCGTTCGCATTGGCGAGCGTGAATTGGGTGATGGTCTCGCCGCCCGGCAGTGTGCCGAAAGGCGCTTGCGTGATACCGGTGCGCACGTTGTTGTCATCCTTGTCTGTCGAATGCGCCGATCCTAACATGGGCCGAACACTGCCGCGCGCAACGCAGCCTGCCTGGATGCCCCCGTGCTTTCGTTACCTAATTACAACAGTCGTCTAAGTAGAACCACTTAGTTTGCGGTGGATCGTGCAGCTTTTTGGCTACGCACACATGCTTCAACAAAACCGAATAAGCAAAGAGCAAGTGAATCGTGGCATCATTTCAACTGCACTGCTAAGCTGAGCTTTTTGCAACTGTACGTTTCTGTCAATTTGAATACGACAACAAGAACGGCGTTCGGAACCCCCAATTCATCCACACTGGAGATATCAATGAAAAAGAAGAGTCTGGCCATCGCCCTGTTATCCCTCCTGCCGCTGGCAGCCGCCCAAGCGCAGACCAGCGTCCAGATCTACGGGGTTGCCGATGCCTCGATCGGCATTGAAGACACCGACGCACCGGGCGAGGACAGCCGCACCGTGATCAGCTCGGGCACCCAGTCCACCAGCCGCATCGGCTTCCGTGGCACCGAAGACCTGGGCAATGGCCTGAAAGCGCTCTTCAACATCGAAGCCGGCGTCGCCCTCGACACCGGCGCCCAGGATGCCGCCGGCACCTTCCAGCGCCGCGCCGTCGTCGGCCTGCAGGGTTCCTTCGGTACCGTGACCGTCGGCCGCGAATACGGCCCGATCGCTGCGGTGGCCCAGTCGGCCGACCCGCTCGGCCACGGCTTCTACGGTTCGACCCTGACCAGCTTCGGCACCAACCGCCTGACCCGCCGCCTGTCGAACTCGGTGAACTACAAGAGCAACGACCTGAGCGGCTTCACCGTCCTCGGCGCCTACAGCGCCGGCGAACGCCAGACCGACAACCCGTCGGGCGACCTGGCCGGCGTCGCGGTCGAATACAAGAATGGACCGCTGTACCTGGGCGCGGGCTACCAGCAGACCGAGGCCCTGGCCACCGGCGACAACAAGGAATACGCGTTCGGCGCCGGCTACAACTTCGGCGCCTTCGACCTGCGCGCGGCCTACCTGGAAGCCGACCCGACCGGCGCGAACAACGAGTACAAGTTCATCACGCTGGGCGGCGTGTTCACTTCCGGTCCGAACAAGTTCTACCTGTCGGGCCACCAGCAGAAACTGGAAACCGGCGCCAAGGGCAACGGCTTCTCGCTGGCCTACAGCTACACCCTGTCGAAGCGCACCAACCTGTACAGCTCGTACGGCCGCGTGCGCAACAACAGCCGTGGCGCGTTCGGCATGGGCTCCGCGGGCGGCACCTTCGCCCCGCCGGCCACCGCGCTCGGCGCCGATCCGTCGGTGTTCAACGTGGGTGTGCGTCACTCGTTCTAATCCAAGAACGGCGCTTCAAGGTAAAACGGCAAGCCACCGAGGCTTGCCGTTTTTTTTGGATCATGCAGCCAGTGCCTTCAGCGCCCGCTGCGGCACGCGCACCGGCTGCTCGGCGGCCGGTGCGCCGGCGCCGATGCGGAAGGCCGCCATTGCCGCGTCGAGGCTGGCCGCCTGCTCCTTCATCGCCTCGGCCGCGGCCGTCGCTTCTTCCACCAGCGCGGCGTTCTGCTGCGTCACATGGTCCATCTCCAGCACGGCCTGGTTGATCTGCTCGATACCGGCGGTCTGCTCCTGGCTGGCCGAGGTGATCTCGCCCATGATGTCGGTCACGCGGCGCACGCTGTCGACGATCTCCTGCATCGTGGCGCCGGCTTCGGCCACCAGCTTGCTGCCGCTCGCGACCTTGTCCGACGAGTCGTTGATCAGTCCCTTGATTTCCTTGGCCGCCGCTGCCGAACGCTGCGCCAGGTTGCGCACCTCGGTCGCCACGACGGCAAAGCCGCGTCCCTGCTCGCCGGCGCGCGCCGCCTCGACCGCCGCGTTCAGCGCCAGGATGTTGGTCTGGAAGGCAATGCCGTCGATGACGCCGATGATGTCGTTGATCTTGCCGGCCGAGGCATCGATGTCGGTCATGGTGCCGACCACCTGCTTGATGACCGCACCGCCACGCTGCGCCACCTGCGAAGCCGCATCGGCCAGCACGTTGGCCTGGCGCGCATTGTCGGCGTTCTGCTTGACGGTCGAGGTCAGTTCTTCCATCGACGACGCGGTCTCTTCGAGCGAGGAGGCCTGCTGTTCGGTGCGGCTCGACAGGTCCTGGCTGCCGGCCGCCACTTCCGATGCGGCCACGGTGATGGCGCCGGTGCCGCTGCGCACGGTGCCGACGGTGCGCGCCAGGTTCTCGTTCATGGTCTTGAGCGCCTGCAGCAGCTGGCCGGCCTCGTCACGCGTGGTGACGTCGATGCGGCTGGTCAGGTCGCCGGCGGCGACGGTGTTCGCCACTTCCAGCGCGCGCTGCACCGGGCGGGTGATCGAACGCGTGATCCACCATGCCACGGCCGCCGCCAGCAGCACGGCCAGCGTGCCGGTCGCCCACATCAGGCGGGTGGTGTTTTCATAGGTGCGGTGCGCCTCCTCGGCCTTCGCCATGGCGATCTTCTTCTGCAGCGCGCTCTGCTCGTTGATGTCCTTCTTCATGTCCACCAGCAGCGGGCGCAAATTCTCGGCCAGGTATTGGCGCGCCTCTTCGTCCAGTCCCTCGTTGACGAGCTTGAGCAGCTGGTCCTGGCCCTGCACGTAGCGGCCGGTGTGCTGCTTCATCCGTTCCAGCAGCTGGCGGCCCTTCGGGCTTTCCAGGGTCTTGTCCAGCTCGACCAGTATCCGGTCGATGTCCTTGCGCGCGGCGACGATCGCTTCGAACTGCCTCGCGCGGTCGCTGCGTTCCTCGAACAGCATGGTGTTGCGCAGTGCAATCGCGATGCTGTCGATGGCGCCGAGCATGCTACCCGTCAGCTCGATCTTCGGCATGCGGCTGTTGACGATTTCATCGGTACCGGCATTGATCCGGCCCAGCATCACGGTGCTCATCGCAATCATGCCGACCAGCATGGCGCAGATGAGGCCGAAGCCGAGGCCGAGGCGTTTTCCAATATTCAGATTGGCGAGGTTCATGGTGGATTCTCCAAATGCCAGGCGTCCTGCGTGGCCGGTGCTGTATGTTTATGCGGCTTTCTGCACGCTGCTGATCAGGCCGAGCTGCTCGGAGCTCATCAGCCTGTCGATGTCGAGCAGGATCAGCATCCGCTCGCCGACCGTGCCCAGGCCGGTGATGTAGTCGCCGTCCGTGGCCGCGCCCATCTCGGGCGCCGGGCGCACCTGCTCATCGAGCAGGGTGACCACGTCCGAGACGCTGTCCACCACCATGCCGATCACATGGTTCTTGATGTTCAGGACGATGACGACGGTGAACTGGTCGTAGCTCGGCTCGCCTAGCTTGAACAGGATGCGCATGTCGACGATCGGTACGATCGCGCCGCGCAGGTTCATGATCCCTTTGATGCAGGCCGGTGCGCTCGGCAACAGGGTCGGCTCTTCATAGCCGCGGATTTCCTGCACCTTCAGGATGCTGATTGCGTACTCTTCCCTGGCGAGGCGGAAGGAAAGGACTTCGTTGTCCTGGTTCGTCTTGTTAGTGTCCATATCGTGTCTTTCTATGTTTTGCCGCAAATATTATTTCCGCAACGCAAATACATTACGTCCAATCGGGTGCGGACTCGATGGAAAAAAGGCAAAACGGGGAGTTTTTTTTCCAAAATGGTGCGCAATATGGCGGGCGTGCAACGCTGTTGACTCGCTGTTGCAGAGGTGCTTGTCGTATAGAACACATATCGCACGATCGTTCGCCTCTGATAGCGGGCTGGCACGTATCGTGCATTGACAATGGGCATGCGCGACCTCGCCCTTTCACCGTCAACCCAGCATCCCGACTGGCATGCCAGCCTGCGGCTGCGCTTTGCCCACGACCAGCATGGCACCCGCCTGGCGGAACGCCGGCATGCAGGACCGCTGCGCGTGCAGAAGGCGCTGTACCCGGAAGGCGCGCAGGTCTGCCATGCGGTGATCGTGCATCCGCCCGGCGGCGTGGCAGGCGGCGACGTGCTCGACATCGGGGTCGAGGCCGGCCCGAACGCACGCACCCTGCTCACCTCTCCCGGCGCCGCCAAGTGGTACCGCGCGGGTGGCCGCGGCGCGCGCCAGACGGTGGCGTTGAGCGCGGGGCGCGATGCCTCGCTCGAATGGCTGCCGCAAGAGACCATCCTGTTCGACGGCGCCGATGTCACCCTGGAGCACGAGGTCGAACTGGCGCCCGGCGCCGCCTACATCGGCAGCGAGATCCTGTGCTTCGGCCGTGCGGCGGCTGGCGAGCGCTTTACCCATGGCGCCCTGCGCCAGCGCACCCGCATCCGCCAGGCCGGCCGCCTGGTATGGCACGAGCAGGGACGGCTCGGCGGCGGCGGTCCCGGCATGGCCAGCCCGCTCGGGCTCGGCGGGCGCCACGTGTGCGCCACCCTGCTCGGGGTCGGGCCTCCGGCGCCCGCGAACCTGCTGGCCAGCCTGCGCAGCGCCGACGCCGCACTCGGGGTCACCCAGCTCAAGAGCGTGTTCGTGGCGCGCTACCTGTGCGACGACAGCGAGGCCGCGCGCCATGCGCTCATCCGCGTCTGGCAGGCGCTGCGTCCGCACCTGCTCGGGCTCGAGGCGCGCACGCCACGGATCTGGACTACCTGAGCCGGCACACCTGAAAGAAACCCATGGACCTGAGCCCGCGCGACAAGGACAAGCTGCTGATCTTCACCGCCGCCCTGCTGGCCGAGCGCCGGCGCGCACGCGGCCTCAGGCTGAACGTGCCGGAAGCGATCGCCCTGATCAGCGCCGCCATCATGGAAGGTGCGCGCGACGGCCGCAGCGTGGCCGAGCTGATGTCCGAGGGCGCCATGCTGCTCGGCCGCGCCGACGTGATGGACGGCGTGCCCGAGATGATTCCCGACATCCAGGTCGAGGCCACCTTCCCCGACGGTACCAAGCTGGTGACCGTCCACCACCCCATTCCGTGAGCCATTCCATGAGAGATTCCATGAGCGAGGAGGCAGGCATGATCATCCGCAGACTCGACGCGCGCGCCATCGAGGGCGTGCGCACCCAGCTCGCCACCTTGCTGCTGGACGCGGTGGCGGATGGCCATTCGCTCGGCTTCCTGGCCGGCCTCGACGACATCCAGCTCGAGAACTACTGGAACGGCGTGGGAGCGGACGTCGCACGCGGCACCCGCGTGCTGCTGGCGGCCGAGCGCAAGGGCCTGCTGGTCGGCAGCGTGCAGCTCGACCTGTGCCAGAAGCCGAACGGCAGCAACCGCGCCGAACTGCAGAAGATGCTGGTGCACTGCACGATGCGCCGGCGCGGCATCGGCACCGCCCTGCTGCAGGCGGCCGAGATCGAGGCGTTGTCGCTGCGCCGCGGCCTGCTGTTCCTCGACACCGAGGCCGGCTCCGGCGCCGAGCACCTGTACACGAAAGCCGGCTACACCCGGGTGGGCGAACTGCCCGAATACTGCTGCAGCCCGAACGGCCACTGGCGCGCCACCGCGATCTACTACAAGACCCTGTTCTCGCGGGTGCGGCCATGATCCCGGGCGAGTATCTATTGGACGATGGCGACATCGCGCTCAACGCCGGCCGCCCCGGCACCGTGCTGACGGTGGCCAACGGCGGCGACCGGCCGGTGCAGGTCGGCTCGCACTTCCACTTCGCCGAAGCGAATGCCGCACTGCAGTTCGACCGCGGCGCCGCACTCGGCATGCGCCTGGATATCGCCGCAGGCACCGCGGTGCGCTTCGAGCCGGGCCAGCGCCGCACCGTCGCGCTGGTGGCCCTGGGCGGCGCGCGTGTGGTCCACGGTTTCAACGGCATGGTCGGCGGACCGCTCGAGGGACCCTAGCATGGCGACCATCTCGCGGCGCGCCTACGCCGACATGTATGGCCCCACCACGGGTGACCGGATCCGCCTGGCCGATACCGGCCTGGTCATCGAGATCGAGATGGATCACGCCATCTACGGCGAGGAAGTGAAGTTCGGCGGCGGCAAGGTGATCCGCGACGGCATGGGCCAGTCGCAGCGCGTCCACGCGCAGGTCGCGGACACCGTCATCACCAACGCCGTCATCGTCGACCACTGGGGCATCGTCAAGGCCGACGTCGGCATCAAGGACGGACGCATCCTTGCCATCGGCAAGGCCGGCAACCCGGACATCCAGCCCGGCGTGACCATTCCGATCGGCGCAGCCACCGAGATCATCGCCGGCGAAGGCATGATCGTCACGGCGGGCGGGGTCGATACCCATATCCACTTCATCTGCCCGCAGCAGATCGAGGAAGCCCTCATGAGCGGCATCACCACCATGCTGGGCGGCGGGACCGGCCCGGCGGTGGGCACGGCCGCCACTACCTGCACCCCGGGGCCGTGGCACATCCACGCAATGCTGCAGGCGGCGGATGCCTTCCCGATGAACCTGGGCTTCTTCGGCAAGGGCAACGCCAGCCAGCCCCTGCCGCTGGAGGAACAGGTCGAAGCCGGCGCGATCGGCCTCAAGCTGCACGAGGATTGGGGCAGCACCCCGGCCGCGATCGACAACTGCCTGGCGGTGGCCGAGCGCATGGACGTGCAGGTGGCGCTGCACTCGGACACGCTGAACGAGGCCGGCTTTTTGGAAAGCACCCTGGCCGCGTTCAAGGACCGCACCATCCACACCTTCCACACCGAAGGCGCCGGCGGCGGCCATGCGCCGGACATCATCGCCGCGGTCGGCCAGCCGAACGTGCTGCCCTCGTCCACCAACCCGACCCGCCCCTACACCGCCAACACCCTCGACGAACACCTCGACATGCTGATGGTGTGCCACCACCTGGATCCGGCCATTGCCGAGGACATCGCCTTTGCCGAGTCGCGCATCCGGCGCGAGACCATCGCCGCCGAGGACATCCTGCACGACCTGGGCGCGATCTCGATGATGTCCTCCGACTCGCAGGCCATGGGCAGGGTCGGCGAAACCATCCTGCGCACCTGGCAGACCGCGCACAAGATGAAGGCGCAGCGCGGTCCGCTCGCGCCGGACAGCGGGCGCAACGACAACTTCCGGATCAAGCGCTACATCGCCAAGTACACCATCAACCCGGCCATCGCCCACGGCATCGCGCACGAAGTCGGCTCGCTGGAAGTGGGCAAGCTGGCCGACATCGTACTGTGGCGCCCCGCCTTCTTCGGCGTCAAGCCCTCGATGATCCTGAAGGGCGGCATGATCGCCGCCAGCCTGATGGGCGACGCCAACGCCTCGATCCCGACGCCGCAGCCGGTGCATTACCGCCCGATGTTCGGGTCGTTCGGGGGCGCGCTGCGCAAGTCCCTGACTTTTGTTTCGCAGGCGGCTTTCGACGCCGGGGTCCCGGGCCGGCTGGGCTTGAGCAAGACCATCGCGGTGGCGCGCGGCATGCGCGGACTGCGCAAGGCCGACATGGTGCACAACGGCGCCACACCGCGCATGGAAGTCGATCCCGAAACCTATGAGGTGCGCGCCGACGGCCAGTTGCTGGTGTGCGAGCCGGCCACGTTGCTGCCGCTGGCGCAGCGCTACTTCCTCTTCTGAGGTGCAAACATGCTGACCCTGAATACCCGCATCGACACCGCATCCCAGGTGCACGACACCCTGGTGTTGCCCTGGGAGCTGCGCGAGCGCTGCCGCATGCGCGCCACCCTCGCGTCCGGCGAGGAGGTGGCGCTGTTCCTGCCGCGCGGCGCCGCGCTGCGCCACGGCGATCTGCTGCGCGGCGACGACGGCCGCGTGGTGCGCGTCGTCGCCGCGCCCGAGCCGACCTATGCGGTGCGCTGCCGCGACCCGCTGGTGCTGGCGCGCTGCGCCTATCACCTGGGCAACCGCCACACCCAGCTGCAGGTATGCGCCTGGGGCCTGCGCATGCGCGCCGACCCGGTGCTGCGCGACATGGTGCTGGGCCTGGGCGCGGCGGTAGAAGAAGAATTGGCCTCGTTCGAGCCGGAAGCCGGGGCTTATTCCAGCGCGGGCCATGGCCACGGTCACGGCGGGCAGACCCCGCTGGCCCCGTTGCCGCTGCGCCAGAAGATCCACCGCCCGATGGACGTGGACGGCGCATGAGCACCAGGATGAACGCCACCGCCCTGCTCCACCTGCTGCAGTTCGCCAGCCCGGCGCTGCCGGTGGGCGGCTACAGCTATTCCCAGGGCCTGGAAGCGGCCCTCGAAGACAAGCTCGTGGTCGACGCCGCCGGCGCCCAGGCCTGGATCACGCGCCACCTGCACGAAGTCGTCGCCCAGTGGGACGCGCCGCTGTTCTGGCGCCTGCTGGGCGCCTGCGCGGTGCGCGACGACGCCGCCTTCGCATTCTGGAGCGAGTGCTACCTGGCCTCGCGCGACACGGCCGAGTTCCGCGCCGAGACCGTGCAGATGGGTTATTCGCTGGCGCGCCTGCTGGCCGAACTGGGCGTGGGCGACACGCCGGCCGCCCTGCCCGGCGGCGAGATACCGCTGCCGGCGGCCTTTGCCTGCGCGGTCGATGCGCTCGGCGTCCCGCACGAGGAAGCCCTGCTGGCCATGCTGTTTTCCTGGGCCGAGAACCAGGTGCTGGTCTGCGTGAAATCGGTGCCGCTCGGGCAGGTGGCGGGCCAGCGCCTGCTCCTGGGCCTGCGCCCGGAAATCGAACGCGCCGCCCTGCATGCGCGCGGCGTGGGCGACGAGGCGCTGTCGAACTGGTCGCCCGGCCTGTCGATGCTGTCGATGCGGCACGAGGTGCAGCACGGACGCCTGTACCGTTCCTGAGGATGACGATGACAACTTCAACTCCCCTGCGGGTCGGCATCGGCGGCCCGGTCGGCTCCGGCAAGACCGCCCTGTGCGAGCGCCTGTGCATGGCCATGCGCGAGCATTACGACATGGCGGTCATCACCAACGACATCTACACGCGCGAGGACATGGAGATTTTGCTGCGCGCGAACGCCCTTCCGCCCGAGCGCCTGATGGGCGTGGAGACCGGCGGCTGCCCGCATACCGCGATCCGCGAGGATGCCTCGATCAACCTGGAAGCGATCGCCCGCCTGCAGGCGGATTTTCCGGCACTGGAGCTGGTGCTGGTCGAATCGGGCGGCGACAACCTGGCCGCGACATTCAGCCCCGAGCTGTCGGACCTGACGCTGTACGTGATCGACGTGGCCGGGGGCGAGAAAATCCCGCGCAAGGGCGGGCCGGGCATCACCCGCTCGGACCTCCTGATCATCAACAAGACCGACCTCGCACCCCACGTCGGGGCCGACCTGGGCGTGATGGCGCTGGACGCGCGCCGCCAGCGCGGGGACCGGCCTTTCGTGTTCACCAACCTGCGCAGCGGCGAGGGCGTGCGCGACGTCGTCGCCTTCATCCGCGAGCAGGGCCTGCTCGACCACCGTCACGGAGAACCATCATGAAACGCCTCGGCTCACTCGCCAACCTGTTCGCCTTTCTGCTCGTCAGCGTGCCCGCCTTCGCCCATCCGGGACACGGCGCGGCACCTAGCCATGCCTGGCACGAGCATGCGGCCCTGCAGGCACTGGCCTGCGCCGCGATCGCCGGGGTGCTGGCCTGGGGCGGGCTGCGCCGGCGGCGCGGCCCGCTGCCGCTGGCGATCGTCATCGCGGTCATGCTGGGCGCCGGAACGGCGGGGGCCGCGCTGCCGCTCTGAAACAATCCGAACGGTGTGCCGGCGAAACTCACGTAGAATCAGACATTACCGTATGTCCAGCAAAAAACGTGACCGGCACTACCTCTTCGATCGTCCGCAGGCCCCTGCGCGCCTACCTGTTCTGGCTGGTGCTGGCGACGCTATTGCCCGGCGTGGTCGGCGCGTCCATCCTGTTCGCCCAGCAGTACCAGAAGGCGCGCGCCCAGATCGACAAGAACACGCTGCAGACGGCGCGTGCCCTGGTCCATAGCGCCGACAACAAGTTGCGCCAGGGCCTGGCCGTCGGACAGACCCTGACCACGCTCGACGCCTTCGACACCGGGGACTTCGCCCGGGTGCACCGCCAGGCGCGCGAAGCGCTGTCGCTGGCCGGCGGAGGCATGAGCGCGGTGCTGCGCGACCGCCGCGGCCAGCAGTTGATGAATTCCCTGGTCGAACATGGCCTGCCCTTGCCGCGCGAACCTTCAGCGCAACTGGAACGCGTGTTCGCCACCGGCCAGCCGGCGGTATCGGACGTATTCATCGGCGCGGTACGCCAGCGTCCGGTCGTGAGTGTGGATGTCCCGGTGCGGGTGGACGGCGAGATCCGCTACGTCCTGAGCATCGGCATGGGGTCGGACGACTTTACGGGCATCCTGACACCGAAATCGGTGCCCGAGGGCGCGGTGGCGTCGCTGTTCGACCGTCAGGGCATCATCTTCTATCGCAACATCAACCGCGATCAGTCGATCGGGCACCCGGTCAACCCGCTGCTGCGCAACGCATTCAACCGCGCGCCGGAAGGCAGTATCGATTCGCGCTCGCGCGAGGGCAAGCCCCTGCTGACGTCCTACGCGCGCTCGTCTTTCAGCGGCTTTGGCGTCGCGATCGGCATGCCGCGCGAAATCCTGCGCGCCGAACTGCTCGGGCAGCTGGCGCTCGTGGGCGGCGTCGCCGCGGCGCTGTTCGCGATCGGCCTGTGCCTGGCATGGCTGATCGGCGGCCGCCTGGCGCGCTCGGTGCAGGCGCTGACCGGCCAGGCCGAGGCGCTCGGCAAGGGCGAGACGCCCCCGCCCATCACCGACGTGCACGTGCGCGAGGCGGCGGACGTGGCGGCCGCGATGGGCGACGCCGCGGCGCTGCTGGCGGAGCGCTCGCGCCAGCTGGCCGCCAAGGAATCGGCGCTGCGCGAAACCCACATGCTGGCGCGCTTCGGCACCTGGCACTGGAGCCTGGAAAGCGAGGAGATCGAGGTCTCCGATTCGGTGCCGCACATCTTCGGGCGCAGCCTGCCGCCTTTCGCGCAGCAGCGCGGCAGCGTGCTGGGCGACGAATCGTGGCTGCAGGTGCAGCGCCTGACCGGGGAACTGATACGCCAGGGCGGCAGCGGCAAGCTGCAGCTGCATGCCGTCCACGCCGACGGGCGCCGCATCTGGCTCGACTACCGCGCCGAGAGCGTGCATGGCCCGGACGGACGGGTGGTGGCGCTGCGCGGCAGCATGCAGGACATCACCGAGCGCGTGCGCGCCGAGGAGGCCCTGCGCCAGGCCGACCAGCGCAAGAACGAGTTCCTGGCGATGCTGGCGCACGAGCTGCGCAACCCGCTGGCGCCGATCTCCTCAGGCGCCCAGCTGCTCGGCCAGGACGGCCTCGACCCGGCGCGCACCAAGCAGATCAGCGCCATCATCGCGCGCCAGGCGCGCCACATGGCCGGCCTGGTGGACGATTTGCTCGATGTCTCGCGCGTCACGCGCGGCCTGGTGGTGCTGGCCAAGGAGCGCATCGACATCAACGCCGTCGTGCTGGACGCGGCGGAACAGGTGCAGGCGCTGGTGCACGGCAAGGGCCATCAACTCGATGTGCGGCTGATGCCGCAGCCCGGCTTCGTGCTGGGCGACCGCAAGCGTCTGGTGCAGGTGGTGGGCAACCTGCTGCACAACGCGGCCAAGTTCACGGACCGCGGCGGCCAGATCGCCGTCACGGTCAGTGGGGCCGGCGAGGCCGTGCTGGTGGAAGTGCGCGACAACGGCATCGGCATGCTGCCGAGCGAACTGGAACGCGCCTTCGACATGTTCGTGCAGGGCGAGCGCACGCCCGACCGCTCGCTCGGCGGCCTGGGCATCGGCCTGGCGCTGGTGCGCAGCCTGGTCGAGCTGCACGGCGGCAGCGTGCACGTTTCCAGCGCCGGCCAGGGCATGGGGACCAGCTTCACGGTGCGCCTGCCGCGCTGCGTGGAGCGCGGCGCCGGCACGGAAGATAGCCTCGACTTCGTCACGGCGCAGGGAAGGCGCCTGAAAGTGCTGGTGGTGGACGACAACGTCGACGCGGCCCAGATGCTGGCGCTGTACGTGGGCGCGCAAGGCCATGAACTGCGGGTCGAACACGATTCGCTCGAGGCGCTGGCGCAGGCGGCCGCGTTCGCGCCGGACCTGTGCCTGCTCGACATCGGCCTGCCGGAGATGGACGGCTACGAGCTGGCGCGCCGCCTGCGGCGCCATCCGGCCACCGCCGGCGCGACCCTGGTTGCGGTGACCGGCTACGGCCAGGAACAGGACCGGCGCAACAGCGCCGCGGCCGGCTTCGACCACCACCTGGTCAAGCCGGTGGACATGGCGAGCCTGGACAAGATCGTGGCCGGCGTGGCCGGCGCATGGGTCAGCGCGTAGTGCAATGCGCTGCTTCCCGTTGCGGCAGCGTGGCCGGTGCGCCTATACTCGTCATTTACTGAACAGGGGCCCGCCATGACCATCACTCGTCGCAGCACCATTGCCGCGCTGGCCGCCCTGCCCCTGGCCGCCCAGGCCACCCCAGAGAGGAAGGAAGCGACACTCATGTACGGATTGATCGGAAAAATGCGCGCCCAGCCGGGCCAGCGCGACGCCCTCATCGCCATCCTCCTGAAAGGCACGGCGGCGATGCCGGGTTGCCTGAGCTACGGCATCGCCAAGGACAAGCTGGAAGCGGACGCGCTGTGGATCACCGAGACCTGGGTCGACCAGGCCAGCCACAAGGCTTCGCTGTCGCTGCCCGCCGTGCAGGCGGCGATCGCCAAGGGCCGGCCGCTGATCGCCGGCTTCGGCGAGCGCTTCGAGACCGAGCCGGTGGGTGGGCACGGCACCATGTCGAAAAAGTCGCTATAAAGCGTCTAACAAGCCCCCAGGGCAAGGCGCATCGTCGAAGACAGTACGCTAGTACGGCGAGACGAATGCAACGCAGCAATGGGGGGTTGTTAGGCGCCCGTCAAGCGGCGGTGGGGGCGCCGGCGAAGGGCCGGGCATCCACCGGCAGGTCGATGACGAACACGGTGCCATCCTCGACGGAGCTGGACATCAGCACACTGCCGCCGTGCGCCTCGGCCACGCGCCGCACGTAAGGCAGGCCCAGGCCCCAGCCCTCGCCCTTGTTTTCCCCGAGGCCCTGGTTGCCGGCGCGGCGGAAGAGCTGGAAGATGCTCTCGCTGTCTTCCGGCGAGATCGGCGGTCCCTGGTTATGCACCATTACCTGCACGCGCCCGACCGTGGTCGATACCGTCACGCAGATCGGCGCTTCGCGCGCGCCATACTTGATCGCATTGTTGACCAGGTTTTCGATCGCGCGCCGCACCGCCTCACCGCACCACCAGCCTTCTACCGCCTCGTCTCCCGGCACCAGTTCGATCGGATGGAAGGCCTCGGCCGACCCTACCACCTCACGCACCAGCGCCACCATGTCGAAGCGCTCGATCTGCAGCGCTACCTTCCCGGTCTTGCAGAAGGCGATGCGGTCGAGCAGTTCGCGTGTCATGCCGTCGATGCGCTGGGTGCTGGCCACGATCTTGTCGGCGTAGCGGCGTACGCTCTCGTCGCTGCTCGTGTGGTTGATCATCTCGGCCGCCAGCTGGGCGGTGGACAGCGGAGTGCGCAGGTCGTGCGCCATCGCCGCGACGAACTGCTCGCGCAGCGCCGCCTGCACCACCGTGAAGGCATTGGCGCTTTCGCGGATGGTGGCGTCGAGGTGGGCCACCAGCGTGGCGCGCTGGCTTTCGTCGAGCGTCACGCCGTGGCGCGCCAGTTCGCGCAGCAGGACGTCGCGGAAGATCTGCAGCTCGTGGATCAGGGCGGTGGCGTCGTAGCTCGTCAAGCGCGCACGCTCGCCGCCATGCTCGCTGGCGACGGCGCCGAGGTCGGTGACCACGCGCGCCGAAAAGCCCGGCGTGAGCAGCGCGGCGAGGGTGTCGAAGTAGGCCGGCAGCGTGTTCGCCAGGATCGGCACCGGCAATTCCCTGGCCTGCGCCACCGTGCCGCGTACCTCGTCCATCCAGGCATCCAGGATCGGCTCGCGCAGGGCCACGATGGCCCGCGTGACGGGCGAGAGCTCGGGATCGTCCGGGGACAGGTGTCCGGTCAGGTTGGCATTCATTGCTGCTCAGTACGTCTGAGATATCGGTCGCGTTGTCAAATGAGAACGTGATCCGAGTCTACACGACGGTTTTTATGCGCGGCGCGTGAATGCCAGCGAGACTAACTCATCAGCTTAGCTTATGAATGAACTTGCACTATTAGCAAAGCTGATAAATCAAGCCTTTGCCTTCAGGTAGTCCATGTATTTTGCCACCCCGGTCGCCACATCGGTGAAGGGCTCGGCATAGCCGGCGGCGCGTAGCGCGCCGATGTCGGCCTGGGTAAAGCTCTGGTATTTGCCCTTCAGCTTGTCCGGGAACGGCAGGTATTCCAGCAGGCCCTGGTCGACGATCTGTTCCAGCGTGAGCGGCGTGCCGCCCTCGTTCGCCAGTGCATTCACCGTGGCCACCGCCAGGTCGTTGAAAGGCTGGGCGCGGCCGGTGCCGAGGTTATAGACGCCGCGCTTGTCCGGGTGGTCGAGGAAGAACAGGTTCACCTTCACCACGTCGTCGATGTAGATGAAGTCGCGCATCTGGGTCCCGGCTTCGTAACCTTCGTTGGCGCCGAACAGCTTGACCTTGCCCTCTTTCTGGAACTGGTGGAACTGGTGGAAGGGCACCGAGGCCATCGTGCCCTTGTGGCCTTCGAGCGGGCCGTACACGTTGAAGTAGCGCAGGCCCACCACCTGGCTGCCGCTGCCCATGCCGTGCTGCTGCCAATGGCGGCGCATGTACTGGTCGAACAGGAATTTCGAATAGCCGTAGACGTTGAGCGGCCGCTCGTGCTGGCGCGCTTCCTTGAAGACCGTGCCGCCGCCGTACACCGCGGCCGAGGAGGCGTAGATGAAGGGAATACGCTCGCGCTGGCAGTACTCGACCAGCGCGATGGTGTATTCGTAGTTATTCCTCATCATGTAACGTCCATCGGTCTCCATGGTGTTGGAGCAGGCGCCCTGGTGCAGCACCGCCGAGAACTTGCCGTCGAATTCGCCCGCCTTCAGGCGTACGACAAAATCTTCCTTATCAAGGTAATCGGCCACTTCGGCATCGACGATGTTCAGGAACTTCTCCGGACGCGACATGTTATCGACCGCGAACACGCTGAATGGCTTGCGCGTTGATAACGCGTGGACCAGGTTGGCTCCGATGAAGCCTGCTGCGCCAGTAACGAGTATCATTTTTTTACCTCTTTCAGTTCAATCAGGCTGCCAGCATCGGCTGCAGCGGCTGCCACACATCGGTGGGCAAAATCTGTTTCATGCAATTCTGGTGGCCCAGCGGGCACTCGCGCTGCTGGCAGGGCGAGCACTCGATGTGCAGCCACAGCACCTTGGCCAGTTGCGACAGCGGCGGCGTGTGGCGCGGATCGGTCGGGCCATAGATCGCCACCACGGGACGGCCCAGCGCGGCGCCGATGTGCATCAGGCCGGAGTCGTTGGTCACCACCACGGCCGCGCGCGCGATCAGGGCGATCGCCTCGCTCAGCGAAGTCGAACCGGCCAGGTTGTGCGCCTGCGGCACGATGGCGGTGATCTCGTCGCAGACGGCGCGGTCCTTCGGTGAACCGAGCAGCAGGATCTGTGCGTCCGGCCGGTTGGCGCGGATGGTTTGCGCCAGCTCGGCGAAGTAGGAAGCCGGCCAGCGCTTGGCCGGGCCGAATTCGGCGCCGGGCGCGAAGGCCACGTAGGTACCCGGCGGCAGCTGCAAACGGGCGATGGCGGCGTCGGCCATTTCTGGCGCCACGACCATCTCCGGCTCGGGCAGCCTCTCTAGGCGCGCTAGAAGGCGCACCGGCTCGTCGGCCAGCGCCGCGTAAAACTGCGCCATCGGGCGCGGGGCAGCCTTGTCGTCGTGGTGCATGACGTTGACCAGGCCGTAGCGCATCTCGCCCTTGTAGCCGACGCGCCGCTTGATGCCCGCCAGCCAGGGGATCAGCGCGAACTTGAGCGTGTTCGGCAGCACGTAGGAATCGGCGTAGCCGCGCGCCCTGAGCATCTTCGCGAAGGCCTTGCGCTCCTTCCACTGCAGCGCGCCGTGCTTGAAGGGCGATTCGATGACCTCGTCCACTTCGCGCATCGCGCGCCAGACCGGCGCGACCCAGGTCGGCGCCAGCACGTCGATCGGGCGATCCGGATGCTGTTCGCGCAGGCGGCGCAGCAGCGGCTGGGCCATGACGGCGTCGCCGATCCAGTTGGGGGAGATGACAAGCGTGCGCAACATGGGTCTTTCGTCTTCCTGCAATGTGATCCGCGATTATAACAATCGCTGCCGCCAGCCGGCGGGCGTCGCCTCCAGGCGGTGAGTCAGACCAATGCGTTCCATGAAGACCTCGTCATGCGACACCACCACCAGCGCGCCCGTGTATTCGCGCAGCATCGCTTCCAGCGCCTCGGTGGATGCCAGGTCGAGATGGTTGCCCGGTTCGTCGAGCAGGAGCAGCCGGGCCGGCGGATCGGCGTACAGCGCGCAGGCAAGCGCCGCCTTGAGGCGCTCGCCCCCGCTCAGCTGTCCGGTGGGCAGCACCAGCTTGTGCGCGTCGAGGCCGATCTGCGCCAGCCAGGTGCGCAGCCGGTCTTGCCCTGAGCCGCGGTTCAGGTCCAGCAACTGGTCGATGGTGCTGCGGGCCGGGTCGAGCGTGCCGAGGCGCTGGTCGAGCCAGGCGCAGGCCGGGTCACGCGCGGCGTGTCCAGCCAAGGGTTTGAACTCGCCGGCGATCACTTTCAATAGCGTCGACTTGCCGCTGCCGTTCGGCCCTGTGATGCCGATGCGCTGCCGGCCTGTGATGACCAGGCTGATGCGGCGCAGGACCGGCAGTGCGAACGGCAGTTCCACATCCGTGAGTTCGGCGACGCGGCGCTGCGCGGCGGCGTCCACCTGCGTGGCGTGCAGGCGCACGGCGCCATCTTCGCCGAGCGCCTGCACCGCCTCGCGCACGCGTTCACTGAGTTCCTGGCGCGCTTCGTCATGCTGCTGGCGCAGGCGGCCGGCGCTGTTCTCGCTGCGCTCCTTCTGGCGTCCCAGCAAAATCTTCGCCTGGTTCGCCGTCTTGCCCTCGCGCGCGCCTTGCGCCTGGCGGCGCTGCTGGCGCTCGCGCTGTTCGCGCATGCTGCGCTCCTCGCGCCGCATCGACTGGCGCGCGTGTTCGACCTCGCGCAGGGCGTGTTCCTGTTCGGCGGCGCGCGCCGCGGCATAGAAGGCATAGTTGCCGCCGTAGCTGCGCAGGCCCTGCGGCGACAGTTCGACGATGCGCTTCATTTGCCCCAGCAGCGCGCGGTCATGGCTGACGACGATGAGTCCCCGCTTCCACCCACGCAGCTGCGCCGCCAGCGCCGCGCGGCTAGCGCCGTCGAGGTGGTTGGTGGGCTCGTCGAGGATCAGGAATTCCGCGTTCGAGAGCATGGCGCCCAGCAGCGCCACGCGCATGGCTTCGCCGCCGCTCAGCGTGCCGGCCGGCGTGCCGGCGTCCAGATGGCCAAGGCCTGCCGCGTCCAGCGCGTGCCTGAAGCGCGCCGGCAAATCCCAGCGCTCGCCGACCAGCTCGAAATCGGACTCGGCGATGCTGCCGGCGTCGATGCGCGCCAGGGCCTCGAAGACATCCTGCACGCCGGCAAGGAGGGCCACCGAGCCATGCATGGCCTGGTCGACTTGCTGCGACAGGTAGTGCACCGTGCCTGAGCGGATGCAGCGACCGGAAGATGGCGCAAGCTCGCCTGCCAGCAGGCGCGCCAGCACGCTTTTGCCCACGCCGTTGCGGCCGACCAGGCCGGTGTGGTGCGTGTCGAATTGTTCGGTGAGGCCGGACAGCAGGGCCCTGCCGTCGGGAAGAATGAACGAGGCGCTGTCGAGCGCCAGGTAAGGGTGCGTCATGCGTACCTCCAAGGATGCCGGAACTCCCCTGCGTTATGCGGGAAGGTGGGAGAACTGGCCGTCAAGCAGACGGCGGCATCAATGGCGCATTGGACGAACACCTCCAAAATGAATGTAGGGGAATGATATCAAAATTTGGTGGGTCGGAAGCGTAACCACGCCGAGTCCGCAGGACTCTGCCTGGTTCCACCGTGGAGCAACAAAAATGGCCACCCGAGGGTGGCCATTTTCTTATTTCTTGGCGGAGAGAGGGGGATTCGAACCCCCGGTAGGCTATGAACCTACACACGCTTTCCAGGCGTGCGACTTAAACCACTCATCCATCTCTCCTGATGGGGTCTCGTGTATCCACGAAGCCGCCTATTATAGCAATAATTCTCTGCTATACAAGACTGTTCCTGCATGCGTCATGACGCACCCTCGACCGGCCAGCGCCGGCGCCACGGTCTGAGCACCTGCCGCACCGGGTTCACCTGGGTGCCGACCTCATCCTCTCCTACCAACCCGCGCCGCTTCAGGTGACGCAGCGCCACCTGCACCGCCGACTTCGATAGCCCCGTCCTGACCGCGATCGTCTGCAGGCTCGCCGGCACCTGGTCGCGCCCAAGCGCCTCTGCGCTCGTCAACAAATACAGGTAGACGACGAAGGCGGCCGGACGCCGGTCGTGACCGACCAGGTCGGGCATCAAGACTTCGAACACATAGGCATCGAGCAAAGACTGGCGGGTAGTCATAAAAACTATAGTAGTTAAACGCACACTCAGCCGCGAGTCTCCCACGATAATGCTCGCCACGACAAGCACAACGAACCACCATGATCACTCAACTTAAATTCGTCAGCATCCCAGTGTCGGACCAGGACCGCGCCCTCGCCTTCTACACTGAACAGCTCGGCTTCGACATCGCCACCGACCAGCCGATGGGCCCGGGCAAGCGCTGGATCGAACTGCGCATCGCCAATTCGAGCACGCGCGTCGTGCTATTCACCCCGGACGGGCAGGAAGACCGCATCGGCAGCTTTTTCAACGGCTCCTTCGCCTGCGATAACGTCGAGGCCACCTATCGCCAGCTGAGCGGGCGCGGGGTTGAGTTCATCGAGCCGCCGACCGTGCAGCCTTGGGGTTCGTTCGCGAAATTCCGTGACCCGGACGGTAATACTTTCGTGCTGTCCTCCTCCTGATCACCCGGTCGAAACGCAGAACTTCGAGTAAAGCGCATGCGCATCCGCTACCTTATCCCGGGCGAAGAAACCGCCCTGCTGGCGATCTTCCAGTCCTCGGTGCGCGGCCAGGCCTGCCGCGACTACACCCCGGAGCAGATCGACGCATGGGCGCCGCGCACGCTCACGCCCGCCGACCGCCAGGCGTGGATCGAGCGCACCGCCTTGAACCAGCCATGGGTGGTCGAGCTGGATGGCCAGCTGGCGGCCTTCGCCGACCTGCAGCCATCCGGGTACATCGACCAGTTTTTCGTGGCGGCGGAATTTGCCGGGAAGGGCGTCGGGCGCGCGCTCATGCGGCACCTGCATGAGGTCGCCGCCTCACAGGGCATCACAAGGCTGCACGCGCACGTCAGCCTGACTGCGCAGCCATTCTTCGCGCGCTGCGGGTTCACGGTGGAGGAAGAACAGCTCCCGGTCGTGCGCGGCGTGGCCTTGCGGAACGCGGTGATGAGCAAGAACTTGTCGTAGCCCGCCCCTCTCGCGAGGAAGCGGGCACGCGCGACAGAGGTGATTCCGTCTTACGCGCTTTCTTTCAACTGCTCCAGGATCGCCGGATTTTCCAGGGTCGACACGTCCTGGGTAATCGCCTCACCCTTGGCCAGCACGCGCAGCAGGCGGCGCATGATCTTGCCGGAGCGGGTCTTCGGCAGGTTGTCGCCGAAACGGATTTCCTTCGGCTTGGCGATCGGGCCGATTTCCTTCGCCACCCAGTTGCGCAGTTCGGTTGCCAGCTTCTTGGCGTCCTCGCCGCTCGGGCGTGCCTGCTTCAGCACCACGAAGGCGCAGATCGATTCGCCGGTGGTCTCGTCCGGCTTGCCCACCACCGCCGCTTCGGCAACCATCGGGTGTCCCACCAGCGCCGACTCGATTTCCATCGTGCCCATGCGGTGGCCCGAGACGTTCAGCACGTCGTCGATACGGCCGGTGATCGTGAAGTAACCGGTGTCCTTGTTGCGCACCGCGCCGTCGCCGGCCAGGTAGTACTTGCCGCCCAGTTCTTCCGGGAAGTAGCTGGTTTTAAAGCGTTCCGGGTTGTTCCAGATGGTGCGGATCATCGACGGCCACGGACGCTTGACGACCAGGATGCCGCCCTGCCCGTTCGCCACATCGGCGCCGGCTTCGTCCACGATGGCGGTCATGATGCCCGGCAGCGGCAGGGTGCACGAACCCGGCACCAGCGGCGTCGCGCCCGGCAGCGGGGTGATCATGTGGCCGCCGGTCTCGGTCTGCCAGAAGGTGTCGACGATCGGGCAACGTTCCTGGCCGACGTTCTTGTAGTACCACATCCAGGCTTCCGGATTGATCGGCTCGCCGACCGAACCCAGCAGGCGCAGGCTCGACAGGTCGAAGTTCTTCGGATGGACCTTGGGGTCCACGTCGGAGGCCTTGATGAGCGAACGGATCGCGGTCGGTGCGGTGTAGAAAATCGAGACCTTGTGCTTGGCGATGGTTTCCCAGAAGCGGCCGGCATGCGGGAAGGTCGGCACGCCTTCGAACACGACCTGGGTGGCGCCGACCGCCAGCGGGCCGTAGGCGATGTAGCTGTGGCCGGTGACCCAGCCGATGTCGGCCGTGCACCAGTAGACGTCATCGGGCTTGATGTCGAAGGTCCACTTCATCGTCAGCGCGGCCCACAGCAGGAAGCCGCCGGTGGCGTGCTGGACGCCCTTAGGGGTGCCGGTCGAACCCGAGGTGTAGAGGATGAACAGCGGATGCTCGGCATCGACCCATTCCGGCTCGCACTCGGCCGGCTGATTGTCGACCAGGTCGTGCAGCCAGGTGTCGCGGCCTTCCTGGAAATTGATGTTGCCGCCGGTGCGCTTGTAGACAATGACGTCGCGGATGGTGGTGCAGCCGCCCAGCGCCAGCGCCTCGTCGACGATGGACTTTAACGGCAATGATTTGCCGCCGCGCAACTGCTCGTCGGCAGTGATGACGGCGACGGCGCCGGCGTCGATGATGCGCTCCTGCAGCGACTTGGCCGAGAAGCCGCCGAACACCACCGAGTGGGTGGCGCCGATGCGGGCGCAGGCCTGCATCGCGGCGACGCCTTCGATCGACATCGACATGTAGATGATGACGCGGTCGCCCTTCTTGATCCCACGCGACTTCAGGCCGTTGGCGAACTGGCAGACGCGCCCGTAGAGCTCGCGATAGGTGGCGCGGGTGACGGTGCCGTCGTCGGCTTCGAAGATGATGGCGGTTTTATCCGCGTTGCCGTTGCTCAGGTTGCGGTCGAGGCTGTTGTACGAGGCGTTCAGCTGGCCGTCGGCGAACCATTTGTAGAACGGTGCGTTCGATTCGTCGAGGGTGCTGGTGAACGGCTTGTGCCAGTCGAGGTTCTCGCGCGCCAGGCGCGCCCAGAAGCCCTCGTAGTCGCTGGCAGCCTCGGCGCACAGCTTTTCGTAGGCTTCCATGCCGGAAATCGCGGCCTTGCTGGCGAACTCGGCGGGTGGTGGGAACACGCGGTTCTCTTGCAGGGTGAATTCTTCCTGTTTGCTCTCGTTCTCGGCCATCATCGTCTCCATAGTTGGTAGGTTTTTACCGAACACCTTAGGGGCGCACGCTTACTGAGCCCTTACAGGGGGCTTCTGGTCGAATGCCATTCTACCAACCTTGCCACAAAGGGGCGAAGAACCCGGCATGCGCGTGCCGGCGGGTGTAGAATGCTCGGCTGTATTCGTCCAGCATTCCAGGAGTCAGCACCCCGATGGCGCAGTTAATTCCCCCGACCGAAGCAAAAAAGCTCACCCCGCTCAACAACCTGATCTTCGCCAGCCGCTGGCTGCAGCTGCCGCTGTACCTGGGCCTGATCCTGGCGCAGTGCGTCTACGTGTTCCACTTCTGGGTCGAGCTGAAGGACCTGATCGGCGCCGCGATGGGTAATGCCAATTCCCTTGCGCACATTCTCGATGCGGTCACCGTGCCGGGCGCCCCGCGCCCGATCAAGCTGACCGAGACCACGATCATGCTGGTGGTGCTCGGCCTGATCGACGTGGTCATGATCTCGAACCTGCTCATCATGGTCATCGTCGGCGGTTACGAAACCTTCGTCTCGCGCATGCACCTCGAAGGCCACCCGGACCAGCCCGAATGGCTGTCCCACGTGAACGCCTCGGTACTCAAGACGAAACTGGCGATGGCGATCATCGGCATCTCGTCGATCCACCTGCTGAAGACCTTTATCAACGCAGCTGCGTACACCGAGAAAACCCTGCTGTTCCAGACCGTCATCCACTGCGCTTTCCTGCTGTCGGCCATGGCCATCGCCTACACCGACCGCATCGTCATGACCACGCACGCAAAACATTAATTCCTCCTGATCGAGAACTTCCATGGCAACCGTTATCACCCAGAGCGACCTCATCGAATCGGTCGCGGCAGCCCTCCAGTACATCAGCTACTACCATCCGGCCGACTATATCCAGCATCTGGCGCGCGCCTATGAGACCGAGCAAAGCCCGGCCGCAAAGGACGCGATCGCCCAGATCCTGACCAACTCGCGCATGTGCGCCGAAGGCAAGCGCCCGATCTGCCAGGACACCGGCATCGTCAACGTCTTCCTCAAGATCGGCATGGGCGTGCGCTTCGAAGGCTTCACCGGCACCGTCACCGACGCCGTCAATGAAGGCGTGCGCCGTGCCTACGCATTCGAAGACAACAAGCTGCGCGCCTCGATCGTGGCCGACCCGCATTTCGAGCGCAAGAACACCAAGGACAACACCCCGGCCGTGGTCCACATGGAACTGGTCGAGGGCGACACCGTCGACGTCAAGGTCGCGGCCAAGGGCGGCGGCTCGGAGAACAAGACCAAGTTCGTGATGCTCAACCCGTCGGACTCGCTGGTGGACTGGGTCATGAAGACCGTGCCGCTGATGGGCGCCGGCTGGTGCCCGCCGGGCATGCTGGGCATCGGCATCGGCGGCACCGCCGAGAAGGCGATGCTGATGGCGAAAGAGTCGCTGATGGACGACATCGACATGTACGAACTGAAGCAGCGCGGCCCGCAAAACAAGCTGGAAGAGCTGCGTATCGAACTGTGCGACAAGATCAACGCGCTGGGCATCGGCGCCCAGGGCCTGGGCGGCCTGACCACCGTGCTGGACGTGAAGATCAACATGTACCCGACCCACGCGGCCTCGAAGCCGGTGGCGATGATCCCGAACTGCGCCGCCACCCGCCACGCCCACTTCGTGCTGGACGGCTCGGGCCCGGCCTACATCGAACCGCCGGCGCTCTCCACCTGGCCGGACGTGCAGTGGACCGCCGACACCGAGAAATCGAAGCGTGTCGACCTGAACACCCTCACCAAGGAAGAAGTCGCCTCGTGGAAGCCAGGCCAGACACTGCTGCTGAACGGCAAGATGCTGACCGGCCGCGACGCCGCGCACAAGCGTATCCAGGACATGCTGTCCAAGGGCGAGCAGTTGCCGGTGGACTTCACCAACCGCGTCATCTACTACGTCGGCCCGGTCGACCCGGTGGGCAATGAGGTCGTCGGCCCGGCAGGCCCGACCACCGCGACCCGCATGGACAAGTTCACCGACATGATGCTGGAGAAGACCGGCCTGATCTCGATGATCGGCAAGGCCGAGCGCGGCCCGGCCGCGATCGAATCGATCCAGAAGCACAAGTCGGCCTACCTGATGGCGGTCGGCGGCTCGGCCTACCTGGTCTCGAAGGCGATCAAGTCGGCCAGGGTGGTCGGCTTCGAGGACCTGGGCATGGAAGCGATCTACGAGTTCGACGTGGCCGACATGCCGGTCACCGTGGCCGTGGACTCCACCGGCACCTCGGTGCACAACACCGGTCCGAAGGAATGGTCGGCCAAGATCGAGTCGCTCAAGGGCATCCCGGTCACCGCCGCGTAACCCCGTCGCACTTCCGTAGGGTGGGCGGGTCTCCCGCCCACGCGTTCAACCACCCTATGCGCTGCCACATGGTATCCACTACCACTCCACAGGACGCTCCGGTCGGTATCTTCGACTCGGGCGTCGGCGGCCTCTCCGTACTGCGCCATATCCAGGCACAGCTACCGCAAGAACATCTCCTCTATTTCGCCGACTCCGGCTTCGCCCCTTACGGCGACAAGCCGGAACATGTCGTCATCGAGCGCGTGCTGGGCATCGGCGCCTTCCTGGTGGCGCGCGGCGTGAAAGCGCTGGTCGTGGCCTGCAATACCGCGACGGTGGCCGCCGTGCGCATCCTGCGCGAACGCTATCCCGACATGCCGATCGTCGGCGTCGAGCCCGGCCTGAAGCCGGGCGCAGCCGCCACCCGCAACGGTACCGTCGGCGTGCTGGCCACCGAGCGCACGCTTGCCGGCGAAAAATTCCTGCTGCTGCGCGACCAGATCGTTGCCACGACCGGCGCGCGCTTCCTGCTGCAAGCCTGCGTGGGCCTGGCCGACCAGATCGAGTTCGGCGAGCCCGGCGCGCCGGCCCTCGACGCCATGCTGGAACGCCATATTGCGCCGCTGCTGGCGCAGGGTGCGGATACGCTGGTGCTCGGCTGCACCCACTATCCGCTGGTGCAGGCATCGATCGAGCGCGTGATCCGGCGCCATACCGATGCCGACGTGGCGCTGATCGACACCGGGGATGCGGTGGCGCGCCAGCTGGCGCGCTTGCTCGAGGCGGCCGGACTGCTGCGCCAGCATGGCGGCGAGCCGCCGTCCCTGACCGGATTCACCAGCGCGAGCGGTGCGGCCCTGTCCGCCGCTTTCGCCGGCCTGCTGGGCCAGGAACCGCAGGTAGACGAGGTCGCCATCGGGGCGGCGCCCTCGAACCCGACAGCGCCGCACATTTAAATTTGCCAGTTCGGGAAGACCTTTGTATAATCTTGTTCTGTCCCGGAAACAGCGAGACAAACAAGATGTAAGCAAGACAATGGTGGCTGTAGCTCAGTTGGTAGAGTCCAGGATTGTGATTCCTGTTGTCGTGGGTTCGAGTCCCATCAGCCACCCCAAGAATTCGCATTAAGAAAAAAGGGTTACATGCCTCGGCTTGTAACCCTTTTTTTTGTTTTCTCATGTCCGGACGTCTACACCGTGCCTGTGAAGAATGCATTGGCCATTTTTCGAGAATCAAAAGATATTTTTGATTTCGATCAAACTGAACCGCGTTGTAATTGGCGAAGCTGTTCTTTTTCGACGCAGGCAAGCCATCATGTTCCTCGAACGGGTATGCATTGCCACCGATGGTTCCGATCTCGCCGTCCGCGCGGCGCAAATGGGGACCCTGCTCGCACGTTCGGGGGCGGGTCACATCGTTGCGGTATCGGTTGCACAACCACGTTTCTCGATGAGAGACAGCAGTGCGGCAATGCCCGACGCGCAGGCGGAGTTGAGGCGTGCTCACGAAGCCGCGCTTGCGCATGTCGACACCGTGCTCCGCATTGCACGCGCGAGTGGCGTCAGCTGCGAGGTGGTCACGCCGCTATCCACAGCGCCGGGGCCCGACATCATCCGGGTGGCAGAGGAGTACGGCTGTGACCTGATCGTTCTGGGGACGCATGGACCGAGCGACGCCAACGAGCGCTTTACGGGCAGCGTTGCCCAGTACGTCCTGGCAAACTCGGCGATCCCTGTCCTGCTGCTGCGCGTCCCCGGTGAGACGTCGCCACCGGACTTTCCGGAAGTTCCGCACATCATGGCATGATTGCCACCTTCAACACGCCATCGCGCTGGTTCGCGAACAGCTCGTAGGCCTCTTCGATCCGCTCCAGGGGGAAGCGATGGGTGACGAGCGGACGCAGGTCGATCCTGCCTGAAGCCACGATGTTCATCAGGCGACGCATGCGGTGTTTTCCGCCGGGGCACAAGGTGGTGACGAGTTTATGGTCGCCGAGTCCGGCAGCAAAGGCATCGAGCGGCAGGCTCAACTTGCCGGAATAGACGCCCAGGCTCGAGAGTGTTCCGCCCGGACGCAATGCGCGCAGGCAGCTCTCGAAGGTTTGCTGGGTGCCCAGTGCTTCGATCGTGACATCGGCACCCTGGCCGTCGGTGAAGTCCAGGATCGCCTGGACGGGGTCGGTTGTGCGGTAATCGACCACATGGTCGGCGCCCAGCCGCCTGGCCATCTCGAGACGCGCAGGCACACTGTCCACGGCAATGATCCGGCTGGCCCCACGCAGGCGTGCGCCGGCCGTGGCGCACAGGCCGATCGGGCCCTGGGCGAAAATGGCCACCGTGTCGCCGATCCGGATAGCGCCGTTCTCGGCCCCCCCGAAGCCGGTACTCATGATGTCGGGGCACATCAGCACCTGTTCGTCACTCAGGCCATCCGGAATCGGGGCCAGGTTGGCCATCGCGAACGGCACCCGTACATACTCGGCCTGGCAACCGTCGATTGTGTTCCCGAGACGCCATCCACCCATGGCCTGGCCTCCGCACTGGGACTGATGCGCGTCCAGGCACGCGTGGCATTGGCCGCAGGGCGTGATCGCACCCACGATGACACGCTGCCCCAATTCGACTCCTTGCACGCCCGGGCCGAGTTCGGAGACGACGCCGACCGGCTCGTGCCCGATGGTCAGGCCTGGAACGACCGGATACTCTCCCCTGAGGATATGGACATCCGTCCCGCAGATCGTGGTCATCGTCACCTTGACGATCGCTTCGCCGGGACCGGCTACCGGCACTGGTTTACGGTCGAGCGCGATGCGGCCCGGGCCGGTGAACACTGCTGCAGTCATCATTGTCATGTCACCCCCTGGAGAACCTCGGACAGACCCGCGGGCCACATCAGCGGGCCATGAATACGGGTACGGTAGCGTCTTGCAAGATCGTCCTGGTAACGCCACCGAGTATCAATTCACGGAACTGTGAATGGCCGTAGCAGCCCATCACAAGAAGGTCGTATCCCTCCTGCCCAAGCATGGCGAGCAGGGCGCGTCCGCCATCGACGTGGCGGTGGAAGAACAGGATTTCCGCGCGTACCTGGTGACGGGCAAGAAAAGCGGCGAGGTCCGCCCGGCAGTGCAGTTCCTGCACATCGGCATCATCCGGCGAATGGAACGAGACGATGCTGACACGCGCCGCGCGCTGCAGCAGCGGGATCGCGGCCTGGAGCGCAGATGAGGCTTCCTTGCTGCCGTTCCACGCGACGAGAATATGCTGGGGCGCATCCGCTGCGACTGGCGCGCATGGCACCACCAGGACCGGACGGGCACTGGTGAAGGCGACGTATTCGGGTATCCGCCCAATCGTCTCAGCCAGCGCTTCGCTCGGATCGTCCTGGCTCACTACCACCAGGTCGCTGAACCGCGCCAGCCGGGCCAGCGCGTCGCTGGCCAGGTCCCAGACCAGGCGTGCCTCGTGCGAGACCCCTGTTTCCTCCGCGATCCTGCCGAACTGTTCGAGCGCCCGCGCCGCGCTGTCCCTGAGAGGATCGAAGTAGCTGGCCTCCAGACTGCCTGGCGCGGCCTGATAGCCGTGCGGGAAGACCTCGCGCGACACCCCCGTGACGGCGACACCGATCAGGTGCGCGTCGTGCACGCGGGCGAGTTGCGAGGCGACCCGAATGCGCTTCGGCGCATGGCGCGACAGGTCCGCATGTACCAGAACGGTCCGGTAGCTCATCGTGCAACCTCCCCTGTCCGGCGCCGGGAGCCCGTGTATATCCTGAGACGGCCATTGCGGAGGACCACTCCCGCCCGTTGGCCGCGCACGTCATGGCGGAGCAAGCGGAGCGCACTCAAGCGATGCAAGGACAACAGGCCCGGCAATGCCGCCGTCACCTCGCGTCCCAGCGCAATATCCCCGGCCTCCACTTGTACCGCAGCGCGATGCAGGGCCTGCAGGAGCAGCGCGTTGTCCTGCCGCTGTTCGTGCAGGCCCGGATACGCTGCTGCCTCCATGAGAATTTCCTCCTGGCAGAAAGCACTTTCGACAGCGGCAATCAGGCCAACGAAGGCGTGGCAAAAACATTCGTCCGATACGTCCGCGACCTTGTTGACATGGACGAGCAAGCGCTGACGCGCATGCGCCATTGCCCGGATCGTGGCGTGTGGATGCTGCTTGCGCAGTAGAAACGAAGTCATCGAGTCGCCCTCTTTAACATTACTCGAAGTTTGTGCGCATGCTTATCCATTGCGTTTGACTAAAATCAAATTGATCCGAGCTAACGCCCTCCACACCCGAACGAACCGGCCTGCACGTGCGCGTTCGCGCGGCTCAATTTCGTTCGGCATCCTTGCCCAATCCGCGCGCTTGCCGGATACTATCCAAGCGGCCTTCCACAGGCCAGGGAGGACGTATGAACGCGTTGTCGCTCCAACACGGTATCCATGTGCCGGTTCCAATACTGACAGGCTGCCCCCGCTGCGTTGCCCGCGACTTGTGCCGACCTTCGGGCGCCAGCGCTCAGGATCTCTCGCTTCTTGGCGGCCTGATCGGTTACCGGCGGCGCCTCCAGCGCGACGACATCCTGTACCGCACAGACCAGTCCTTCGCCATGATCTACACGGTCCGTTTCGGCCACCTGAAATCGTCGCGTCCCGACCATCATGGGCTCCCGCACGTGACCGCGTTCTATATGGCAGGTGACCTGATGGGCCTCGATGCGATTCACACGGGACGTCACGCCTGCACCACTGTGGCGCTGGACGACAGCGAAGTCTGTGAGATCCCCTACGCAAGGTTCCAGCAAGCAATGCACGATTCGCCATCCCTCATGCACCGCTTCCACTGCGCGCTGAGCCACGAGATCGCGCGCGAACAATCGCTCATCCTGTATGCGAACATGAATGGGGCAGAGCGTCTCGCCAGCCTGCTGCTGGACTTGTCCGCGCGGTATGCCGAGCGCGGTTTTTCGGGGCGCCGCTTCATTCTCCGCATGTCGCGCGCCGACATCGGCGACTATCTCGGATTGACGATCGAGAGCATCAGCCGCCTGCTTGGGCGCTTTCGCGACGCGGGGTGGATCGCCCTCGACAAGCGCGAAATCGAGCTGCTCGACCGCGGCCGCTTGCGAGCGCTGTTGACGGCTTCAGCCGACAAACCGCTGGTCGCTCAATGAAGGGGATGGCGCGGCGGCAGCTCGGTCCGGTCCCACAGCACAGCTGATGGACGGGCATTACCACATTCATCTGATGCTATTTTGATTTGCGTCAAAGCCACCTTGGAGAGCAAGCGGATATTGTTATGTCAATTTCCAGCCCTTGCGCGCCGAGTGATTCCTTGAGGGAGTTGACATGTATAAAACGATTGTCGTGCATATCGATGGCGCAGCAGGACAGGACAGCCGCCTGCGCGCTGCCGCACTGCTTGCAAACGACCACGGCGCCCACCTGGTCGGCGTGACTGCGACCGGCATTAGCTGGCTCGACTATGCTGTGCTGACCGCTTCCTTCGGTGCACCGGTCCCCCTCCCCGCATCCGACTTCCAGGCCCTGCGCGATGCCGCCGAGGAGCGGCTCCTTGTGTTCAGGCGCGAAGCCGTCCGCCTTGGGCTCGAATCGTTCGAGGGGCGCGCAACCGACGACGACACTGCTTATGCCCTGCTGCTGGAATCGCGCTACGCCGACCTGGTCGTGCTTGGCCAGGACCAGGCCGGCATTACCGTACCCGCCACGCCCGGACGCGTCGCGCACCTGCCTGAGTACGTCGCACTGCACGGCGCCCGTCCTGTATTGGTCGTGCCTCCTGGCTATGCCAACGGCGTGATCCCGGGCACCGCGGTGGTCGGCTGGGATGGCGGCAAGCAGGCCCTGCGCGCCATCTCCGCTGCGCTGCCCTTGCTGCAGCGGGCGTCGAATGTCCAGCTTGCCGTGATCAATCCCGACCAGCACTCCGGGCTGCACGGCGAGCAGCCCGGCGCCGACATGGCGCTCTATCTGGCGCGACACGGCGTACGTGTCGAGGTGCTCCTCGAGCGCACTGCCTCGAGCGAAGGCGAGGCGTTGATGGCAATGGCCCGCGATAGCGGCGCCGGCCTGCTCGTGACGGGTGCCTTTGGACACACCCGCTACCGCGAATGGGTGCTCGGGGGCGTCACGCGCGAGCTGCTGGAACGCACTGCGATTCCGCTGCTTGTCGCGCACTGAGTCATGCGGCACGCGCCCGCGGACACAATCTATCCCTGGGGACTCTCGGTCATCTGCCGGCAATATTTGCCCAGGTTCGCAGGCAAGTCAGCCGGGCACACCCCGCATTGCTGGTTGCCCGGTACCGCATAGTCGATGAACTTGGGATATGGCAGATTGAGGCCAGCCATGATTTCCCGGAACTCCTCGACAGTGCGCTCGCCCCCAAGACGAGGATTGCGCTTTTTCTCCTGCATGACGGAGGATACCCACCGGTCCTGATAGTCATGGGCGGGGTAGACCAGGGTGTCATCGGGCAGCGTAAACAGCTTGCCCCGCACGCTGTGATACAGCGCATCCGCGTCGCCCTGCTGGAAGTCGGTTCGCCCGCACCCCTCAATCAGTAATGCGTCACCCGTGAACACGCGATCTCCCAGCACGTAGGCGAAATGGCCCGCCGTATGGCCCGGCGTGTGAAGCGGCTGGAAGTCCATCGCCCCCACGCTGAATGGCCTCCCCTCCTCCAATTGAACGTCGGCACAGGAAACGCGTTCGGCTGCGGGCGCAGCAATCGCGCTCCCCACCTTTTTCTTCAGTTCCAGGGCAGCCGTGATGTGATCGGCGTGGACGTGCGTATCGATGCTGTATGCAAGCGTCAATCCGAGCCGCCGGACCTCTTCCAAGTCACGATCAAGCGTGACGATGACCGGGTCGATCAATACCGCTTGCCCGGTTTCCGGACAGCCGATCAGATAGGTGTAGGTGCTGGACAAAGGCTCGAAAAGCTGGCGGAAAACCATGCGGCTTCTCCTCTGGAAGACGGGCGTGTTCGTGAGCGCAGTATACGTCGCCGCCGAGGTTTCCGGCGCGCGTTGCCCTCATCAAAAGGTCTAGCCGGCAGGCCCTGCATCGTCTTGCAAGCGATCCCGCGTATCGCTCCAGAGTGTCTCGGCGCGCATGCCGGTGCGGCAGAATCCGAACACGGGCTTGGGCGCCGCTGCGTACAGCGCGGCAAAGGCGTCGCGGTCAGCGGGCGTGATCTTGCCCGGTATCACCGGGAGATGCAGCGCCTGGATTCCGTGCCTGTGCGCTTCGGCGGCGATCTCCTTGAACGCTGTCTGGTTACTGCCCTCGCCGTCGGGTCGATTGCAGACCAATGTTGCGAATCCCTGCTCCTTCAACTGGGCGACATCTGCCGGACTGATCTGTGGTCCCACCGCATAGTTCTTGCTGAGGTAACGAATGCTCACGCTGTTCTCCTGTGCATCGATTAAAAACAACAGTATATTGAAAAATAGATTGTCTGTCGATATAATGTATTCCAATAGATTAGAAAGGTGGACCATGCCGGACACACAACAACTCAATTTGCACGACATGCGGGCTGCAGCGGGACAGGCGTGCGCACTGCTCAAGGTACTGGGCAACCCGGACCGGCTGATGCTGCTGTGCCAGCTGACCCAAGATGAATATTGCGTCAGCGACCTGGAGGCCTTGCTGGGGATCGCCCAGCCGACGCTGTCCCAGCAACTCGGCGTACTGCGCGAGGAAAAGCTGGTCAGTACGCGCCGCGAGGGGAAACAGATCTTCTACCGCATCGACAGCAATGAAGCGCTGGCGGTCATGCAGGTCCTGTACCAGCAGTTCTGCCTGCCCACCCAAGGAGTCAGCACATGAATATCGACTGGATCAACTTCACACCCTGGACCTCGCTCGCAGGCGGACTGATCATCGGCACCGCCGCGGCTGCATTCGTGCTGTTCAACGGCCGAATCGCCGGCATCAGCGGCATTCTTGGCGGCCTGTTGCGCCCTGCCCGCGGCGACATCGCCTGGCGCCTGGCATTCCTGCTGGGGCTGGTTGGCGCCCCGCTCGCCTACGCCATGTTCGCGGCGCTCCCCACTGCCACCATTGCCGCCGACGATGGGACCTTGATCGTCGCCGGACTGCTGGTGGGCCTGGGCACCCGTTATGGCGCCGGCTGTACCAGCGGGCATGGCGTATGTGGCCTGTCACGGCGATCGCCGCGCTCCCTGGCCGCCACTGCGGCATTCATGCTCGCTGGCTTCGCCACCGTTTTCGTGATGCGTCACCTCTTCGCTTGACAAGGACATCGATATGAACATCCTGATGGCACTGATTGTGGGACTGGTTTTCGGCATCGGACTGATTGTCTCCGGCATGACCGATCCGGCGAAAGTCATCGGCTTCCTCGACCTGGCCGGCAACTGGGACCCGTCGCTGGCCTTCGTCATGGGCGGTGCGATCCTGGTCGGCCTGGTGGCATTCCGCTTTGCCGCCAGGCGCGAGCGCTCGCTGCTGGGGGAAGCCATGCGCCTGCCGACCGCAACCCGGATCGACCGCCGCCTGGTGCTCGGCTCGCTGGCCTTCGGTGCCGGCTGGGGCCTGGCGGGCTACTGCCCTGGTCCGGCGCTGGCCTCGCTGGCCACCGGCGGCGCCAAGCCCTGGATCTTTGCATTGGCCATGGTGGCCGGCATGAGCCTGTTCGAGCTGCTCGAATGGAATCGTGCGCGCTCGCTTCGGAATGCTTGAGCCGTGGCTGCCTGTGCGACCCAGCCTGACATCGTCCTCGCCGTGACTCGGCACAGCGGTTCGCCATGCTGACGGCCACCCTGCTCGGTCTCGTCGTCGGGCTGATTCTGGCACTGACCGGGGCCGGCGGCGGCATCCTTGCCGTTCCCCTGCTGGTATTTGGTACCGGAATCGGCGTTGCCGAGGCTGCGCCGGTCGGCCTGCTGGCGGTAGGGATGGCGGCAGCCTTGGGGGCGATCCTCGGCTTGCGCGACGGGCAGGTGCGCTACCGGGCCGCGCTGCTGATCGCGGCGACTGGCATGCTGCTCTCGCCGGCCGGCCTCTGGGCAGCGCGCCTGGTCGATGGCCGCTGGCTGAGCCTGCTGTTCTCCATGACACTGCTGTACGTGGCCATCAAGACCTGGCGCCAGGCTGCCGGGCCGGCAGCCGCCCACGTACCCGACAAGCTTGTCTGCGTACGTGGGGAACAGACCGGCCGCTTTGTCTGGACCCGCCCATGCATGCGGGCGCTCGGCCTGTCAGGCGCCCTGGCGGGCCTTCTTTCCGGGCTGCTTGGCGTCGGCGGCGGCTTCGTGATGGTGCCGGCCCTGCAACGCTACACCGACCTGACAGTGAAATCGGCGGTGGCGACCTCCCTTGCCGTCATCGCCATCATTTCCGTGGCGGCAGTCGCCACCTCGGCGGCGCAGGGAGGCATTGATTGGTCGCTCGCCGCGCCATTCGCGGGCGGGGCCCTCGCCGGGATGCTGGGCGGCCGTTCGCTTGCAGCCAGGGTCGCGGGCCCGGCTTTGCAAAAGGCGTTCGCCGTGGTCTCGGCCCTGGTCGCGCTCGGCATGCTCGCCAAGGCCCTGCTCTCTTGATTGCAATACGCGGTATTTTTTGGAGAACGAAATGAACCCGAGCCCTATCCAGCTGTTCGATACCGAGTCGTCCACCTTCACCTACATCCTGGTCGCGCCGGGCGAAAAGGAAGCGGTCATCATCGACCCGGTGGAGCGACACTGGGAACGCGACCTCCAGCATCTCCAGCGCCTGGGCCTGAAGCTGCGTTACGTTCTCGAGACGCACGCGCATGCCGATCATGTTACCTCGGCCGGCAGGCTGTGCCAGCTGACCGGCGCGGTCGCTGCGGTCCCAAGCGGTTGCGGTATCGCCCCCGCCGAGATGCAGCTGAAGGATGGCGAGGTGATCCCCTTCGGGACTGGTGAAGAGATCCGGGTCCTGCATACGCCAGGCCATACTGCCGGCAGCATGAGCTATGTCTGGCGCGGCAATGTTTTCACAGGCGATACGCTGCTGATCGATGGCTGCGGGCGTACCGACTTCCAGAGCGGCAGTGCCGATGCCCTGTATGACAGCGTCAACGACAAGCTGTTCACGCTGCCGGACGACACCCTCATGTGGCCGGGCCACGACTACAAGGGCCAGGCGGTGTCGACGATCGGCTGGGAAAGGCGTCATAATGCACGCCTGGCCAAGCGCAGCCGCGCCGACTTCGTTCAACTCATGGGTGAGCTCAATTTGCCGAAACCGAAGCTGATCGACGTGGCCGTGCCGGCGAATCAAAACCTCGGCTTGCCTCATGGGGGTTAAAGAGGCAGCCAGTCGCGAGACGATTCGGCGCACACCTAACGAAGCACCGCATTCCAGCCGATCTGGTAAAACGTAACTACCGTCCAGCCGTCGCACAAGAAACGCCCCCGGCTGGCCTACCATTCTCGCGAAAGGCTCGACCTTCTTGCTGCGGCAGATACTTCTCCTGTTACTGCTGACCTTCGCCCTGCTGGCCCAGGCGGCGGCTGCACCGCGCGTGGTCCGTGTCGGCGTCTATGCCAATCCTCCAAAGCTGTATCCCGTTGGAGAAGGACAGGCGGAAGGCATCCTTGTCGATATGCTCCGCGAGGTTGCCAAGGCCGAAGGCTGGGAGTTACGCTTCGTCCGGTGCCAGTGGGCGCAGTGCCTTGCCGCGCTTGGCCAGGGGAGCATCGACGTGCTGCCCGACGTGGCCTGGTCGGAAGAGCGGAGCCGGCGGCTCGACTTTCATCAGGTCCCCGCCCTGCACAGCTGGTCGCAGGTGTTCCGGCGGGCGGACGTCGCCTTGAGCGCCATGACCGACATCGGCGGCAAGCGCGTCGCCATCCTGTCCGACTCGATCCAACAACGTTACTTCATTGATTTCGCGACCGAATTCGGGGTCAATCCGCAGGTGGTGCCGGTCACATCGATCGCCGAAGGTTTCGACTTCGTGGCGGCCGGCAAGGCCGATGCGGTCGTCGCCAGCCATTTCGCGGGCGCCTTTCACGCGACCGGACGCAGTATCGTGGCGACACCCATCATGTTCCAGCCATCCCGTCTCTACTACGCAGTGGGAAAGGGCCGGAATGGAGAGCTGCTGGCGGCGTTCGACCGCCGGCTCGGCGCCTGGCAGGCGAACCCCGACTCGGTGTACTTCGCCATCCTCCAACGCTGGCAGTCGCGCGGCGTGCTGGCGCAGGTTCCCGCCTACCTGCGGTGGGCAGCGGGCCTCGTGCTGGTCCTGCTGGGCGTTGCCCTGGGCACGACGGCATGGCTGAGACGCCAGAACCTGAGCAAGGCCGGTGCGCTGCGGCAGACGGAGCAACGGCTGATCACCATCCTGGACAGCGTGGACAGCCTCGTCTACATCAAGGATGCAAGCTACCGCTACACCTATGCCAACCAGGCGCTGCGCAGCTTCCTCGGCCGCGACGACAAGGATATCGTCGGGCGCCGCGACACCGAACTGTTCGCGCCAGCGGTTGCCGCGGAAATCCATCGCCACGACCAGCGTACGATCGTGGGACGCCAGCGGGTGGTCAATGAAGAAACGGTGCCGGATGCCCAGGGTCGGCAGGTAACCGTGCTCACGACCAAGATACCGCTCTTCAACGAGGACGGCAGCGTCCAGGGCTTGTGCGGGATTTCGTTCGACATCTCCGAGCGCAGGGAGGCCGAGGAATCGAACCGCGTGGCGGCGACGGTATTCCAGTCCGCCGAAGGCATGTTCATTGCCGGCCGTGACCGCCGCATCCTGCGCGTGAACGAAGCCTATAGCGCGATGACCGGCCATGGCGCGGACGAGCTGGCCGGCGGCTTGCTGCCGCCGGTCTCGCTGTCGCGCGAAGGCGGCGATGCCGGTGCCGTCATGTGGGAGGCCGCCGAGGCCGAAGGAAAATGGCAAGGCGAGATCTGGACCTCGCGCAAGGATGGCAGCGCGTATCCGGCCCGCCTGACGGTCACGGCGGTGCGCGACAGATCCGCCAGCATCACCCATTACGTCGGCACGCAGGGCGACATCACGGCACAGAAAACGGCGCAGGACGAAATCGTGCGGCTGGCCTATTCCGACCCGCTGACCGGCCTGGCCAACCGCCGCCTGCTGATGGAGCGGCTGCACCACTGCCTGCCGCTGCACCAGCGGGCTGGGCAGATAGCAGCATTGCTCTTCCTCGACCTCGACAATTTCAAGGACCTGAACGACTTGCGCGGACATGGGGCCGGGGACCGCCTGCTGCTGCAGGTGGCGACGCGTATCAGCGCCTGCACCCGGACCGGTGACACGGTCGCGCGCATCGGGGGCGACGAATTCGTCGTCCTGCTCGAAAACGTCGGGCAGGACGAAACCGAAGCCGCCCATCACGCCGCCGTGACCGGCAGGAAGATTCTCGACGCGGTGCGCACACCCTTCGACATCGACGGCATGACGCATCACATCACGTGCAGCCTGGGCGCCGCCCTGAGTACCGGGGGCGCGATCGATACCCTGATGAAGCGCGGCGACATGGCCATGTACCGCGCCAAACGCGAAGGGAAGAATACGCTGTGTTTCTTCCATCCAGACATGGAATCGGAGGTGAGCCGCCGTCTTGCCCTGGAAAGGGAGCTGCGCGAATCGCTCGACAATGCCGGCTTCGCACTCCATTACCAGCCCCAGGTGGACAGCGAAGGCCGGATCAGCGGCGCCGAGGCGCTGCTGCGCTGGACCAATGCCGCAGGCACGCCGGTCGGTCCGGCGGAATTCATTCCGGTCGCCGAGGCGTCGGGACTGATCCTGCCGCTCGGCCGCTGGGCGCTGCGCGCCGCCTGCAGGCAGATGGCTGAATGGCGCCGCCCCCCCGAGATGGCCCGGCTGAGCGTTGCGGTCAACGTCAGCGTCCACCAGTTCCGCCAGCCCGGCTTCGTGCGCGAGGTGCTGGAGATCGTGAACGAGAGCGGCATCGACCCGCGGCTGCTGAAACTCGAACTGACGGAAACCGTCCTGATCGACGACGTCGACGATACGGTCGACAAGATGCTGCGCCTGAAGGCGCACGGCATCGGCTTCGCACTCGACGATTTCGGCACCGGTTATTCGTCGCTCAGCTACCTCAAGCGGTTGCCGCTCGACCAGCTCAAGATCGACCGTTCCTTCGTACGCGACATCCTGGAGAACCCGAACGATGCGTCGATCGCGCGCAGCATCGTCGCGCTGAGCCAGTCACTGGGGCTCGGGATCATCGCCGAGGGTGTCGAAACGCAGGCCCAGCGCGCCTTCCTGGCGAAGATCGGTTGCGGCTGTTGCCAGGGTTACCTGTTCGGACGGCCCATGGAGGCCGCGGCACTGGAAGCGCTGGTCGCCGCGCAGGCGGACGACGCGGAGGGAGCGGCCGTGGCCGGTGGCGCCGCGCAGGAGCACACACCAAGGACGGAATGCGGATGATCCTGGCTCCAGACTACACGGCACTGTTTGCAGCGTCGCCCTATCCCTACCTGCTGATCGCGCCCGACTTCACGATCATCGGCGCCAATCCCGCTTATCTCCGGGCGACCGGCAAGACGGCGCAGGACGTCGTCGGCAGGCACATCTTCGAGGCTTTTCCGGCCAATCCCGACGATCTGGACGCTACCAACCTCGATGAAGTGCGCACCTCGATCGAGCTGGCGGTCGCCACGCGCAAACCCCATACCAGTGCCTTGCTGCGCTATGCCGTACCGCGTGAGACCGCCGACGGCACCGTTTTCGACGAGCGTTACTGGAGCGCGGTCCACACGCCTGTGTTTGGCGAAAACGGCGACGTCGCCTTCGTGTCGCAGAACGCGGTCGACGTTACCGACCTGTACCGGTTCGACAAGTCATCCAACCGGTACTTCTTCCGGCAGCAGTCGAACGCGGTGCCCGACGTCCGGGACATGAACCGCCCGGAAATGCACGAAGCCATGGCGCGCATCCTGAATGCGGAGCGCGGGCAATTGCAGACGCTGTTCAACCAGGCGCCTGGCTTCATTTCCGTGCTGCGCGGTACGGATCACGTATTCGAACTCGCCAACGAAGCCTACTACCAGCTGGTGGGGCACCGCGACATTATCGGCAAGCCGCTGCGCGACGCCTTGCCCGACGTCGTGGGACAGGGATACGAGCCTCCTCGACCGCGTGTTCGAGACCGGGCGCCCGGTCGTCGTACGGGGCCGCAAACTGTCGGTCCAGCGCGAACCGGGCGGCGACATGACCGACCTGTACGTCGACCTGGTGTACCAGCCGATCCTCGGCGAGGACGGCCGGGTGACCGGGATTTTTTCGCAAGGTAACGATGTCACGCCTGCCTACGAAGCGACACGCGAACTGGGCGAAAAGCTGCGGGAGCTGGAGGATGCGCGCGGTCGCCAGGCATTCCAGCTGCAGCTGGCGGATACCTTGCGTTCGCTGTTCGATCCTTCCGACATATTCAGCCGCTCCAGCGCAATTATCGGACGCCATTTCGGCGTGAGCCGGGTGCTGTTCGGCGACTACGATTCGGCAGCGAAGCTGGTGACCTATTACTCGAACTACACCGACGGTACGGTCAGCGAGATGTCCGGGCCATTTCCCTCGGATGCCTTCGGCGCCGCAAATTTCGCCTCGATCGAGGACGGCAGCCTCTGGGTGTCCGAGAACATGCTGGTCGATCCGCGGACCTGTGGACCGGACATCTGGCCCACGTTCGAGCGGCTGGCGATCCATGCCGCGGTTGCCATTCCGCTAAAAAGGAACGGCCAGACGACCGCTTGCCTGTTCATCACCGACAAGATGCCACGGCACTGGACATCCGACGACCTGGACCTTCTCCAGGATGCGGCCGAACGCATCTGGAACGCCGTCGAGCGCGTGCGCACCGAGGCGGCCCTGCAGCTGGCGGACCGGCGCAAGGACCAGTTCCTTGCCATGCTGGCCCATGAGCTGCGCAATCCCCTGGCGCCGATCAGCTCGGCGGCGGAACTGCTCAAGCTGGGCGAGCTCGTCCCATCGAAAATCCAGCGCGCTGGCGAGATCATTACCCGTCAGGTCGCACACATGACCGGCTTGATCGATGACTTGCTCGACGTTTCGCGCGTCAGTACCGGATTGGTCAGCCTGGAACGCAGGGAGGTGGATATCCAGCAGGTGCTGTCGGATGCTGCCGAGCAAGTCCGCCCTCTCGTGGAAAAGCGCAAGCACAGCCTGAATCTGCAAATGCCTCCCGGCCAGGCCCGGGTCATTGGCGATCACAAACGGCTGGTGCAGGTGTTCGCGAACCTGGTCAACAACGCCGCGAAGTACACCCCGGAAGGCGGGAGCATTTCGGTAAAGCTGGAGACGGGGGCCGAGCGGCTCGGGGTGTGCGTCATCGACAACGGCATCGGCATCTCGGCAGATCTCCTGCCAAATGTGTTCGAATTGTTCGCCCAGGGTGAACGGACACCCGACCGCTCGCAAGGCGGCCTGGGATTGGGACTCGCCCTCGTGAAAAGCCTGGTCGAACTGCATAGCGGGAGTGTCCTCGCCCACAGCGACGGCGCCAACAAGGGTAGCGAGTTCACGGTACGGCTGCCACTGCTTAAACTGGACGCGGCAGGCCACGGCGCGCCTGGTGATGCTTCTGTGCCGGCCGGCAGCGGCCCCAGGCTCCGGCTGATGGTTGTGGATGACAATATCGACGCCGCGAACATGCTGGCCATGTTTTTACAGGCAAAGGGCCACGACGTGTTAGTCGAACACGATCCCCTGCTCGCACTTCAGCGCGCGCGCCACGAGACATTCGATGGCTATTTACTGGATATCGGTTTGCCCCGGATGGACGGGAACGAACTTGCCCGGCAGTTGAGACGGGTTCCAGGTGCGGAACGGGCCACGATGGTCGCGATCACGGGTTACGGTAACCAGTTTGACCGCGCAAGCGCGTTGAATGCAGGCTTCGACGACTATTTGGTCAAGCCTGCCGAGCCCAGGGCAATCCTGTCGATCCTGGAGAACGTCCAGGTGATAGGGCGCAGCGGCTGATCGCGCGCCTTCATCGGGTACGTCTGCCGGCTCGCTCGACATTTTCATGCAGGATGGATATTCTCAAGGTTCCGGCAACCCCGTCGCACCGCGGCCCTCCTGATGCCCCACAGCCAGCCCGCCCATACGCCCATCACACGCCTGACCGCAAAGAAGCGCCCGGCAGTCCGGTACGCGATTCGCGTGCTGCTGCTGTTCTGCGTGCTGCTGATCGCGGCGCAGGCCTGGAGCGCCTGGACCTCGCGCCAGAGCCGACTCGCCGAAAACGCGGCAGCAACCTCGAACATGGCCAATGCGCTGGCGGCCCAGGCCGAGAGCACGGTCCGGATCGTCGATACGGTGCTGGCCGGCGTGGTCGAGCGGGTCGAGCATGACGGCATGGCGCCGGCCTCGACGGACCGCCTGCGCACGCACATGCGCAACATGGCCTTGCAGGTAAAGGAGCTGCACGGCTTGTTCGTCTATGGCGCGGACGGGAACTGGCTGGTCTCCTCGCTCGCCACTCCGATCGCCGGCAACAACGCCGACCGCGAGTATTTCCAGCACCATCTGCACAGCCGCAGCCGCGATGTCCACGTCGGCAAGCCGGTCCGCAGCCGCTCGACCGGCGTCTGGGTCCTGCCGGTGTCGCGCCGGCTCGAGCACCCGGACGGCAGCTTTGCCGGCGTGGCGCTGGGCACGATCCGCGTCGCATTCTTTGCCGAGCTCTACGAGAGTTTCGACGTCGGCAAGGAAGGCGTCGTGTTCCTCGCACACGAAGACGGCACCCTGATCTACCGCCGCCCCTTCAAGGAATCACTGATCGGCACCAGCATCGCGAACGGACCTGTGTTCCAGACCTACCGCGCGCTGGGTCCGAACGGGACGGCCATGCTGCGCTCCAGGATCGACGGCGTGGTGCGCCTGTACAGCTACCGCCACATGAACAGGCTGCCGCTGATCGTCGCCACCGCGCAGTCCAAGCGGGAAATCCTGGCCGAATGGCAGCAGTCGACCCTGCTGCTGTCCGGCGCCACGCTGCTGGTGGTGCTGCTGCTGGCCGGGGTCGGGGCGCGCCTGGTCAGGCAGATCATGATTCGCGACCAGCTCGAGACCGAACTGCGCAACGCGAAAGAACACCTGCAGGAACGCAACCAGGCGTTGACGCTGCTCGCCACCCGGGATGGGCTGACCGGCATTGCCAACCGCCGCCATTTCGAAGAGACGCTGCGCCTCGAACTCAAGCGCTCGCGGCGTACCGGAGCGCCGCTCTCGCTGCTGCTGCTTGACGTCGATTTCTTCAAGAAGTACAACGACCGCTATGGCCACGTGGCCGGCGACGATTGCCTGCGCCAGGTGGCAAGCGCCCTGCACGCGGGCCTGGCGCGCCCGAGCGACCTGGCGGCGCGCTATGGCGGCGAAGAATTCGCCATCCTCCTGCCCGCCACCGGCCAGGTGGGCGCCCGCTACGTGGCCGAGCGCCTGCGCTTGACGATCATGGACCTGGCCATTGCGCATACCGACAATCCGCTCGGTATCGCCACCATCAGCGCGGGCGCCTGCACCTTCCACGGCACGCCTGCTGCGGACATCGATCCGGAAGCGTTCGTCAGGCAGGTCGACGCCCTGCTCTACCGCGCCAAGGCCCAGGGACGCAACCGCGTCGTCAGCGAGCTCGACAATCCGAACGGGGCGCCGGCGCCGCCGCTCGCCATATAAGGACTCGGCGTAAAAAAACCGCCTGCGCTGCAGGCGGTTTCGTGGTCAACCCCGATTAATAGCGGTTCGGGTTGTTCGGGCGGTTGTCGTGGCGGTTCGGGACGCCGTCGCCATCGCGGTCACGGTCGACAGCGTTGCGGACACCGTCGCCGTCACGGTCGCGGCGCGCCATGCGGTGGTCGGCGCGGACCCAGCCGCCGCGGTCCATGTACCAGCCGTTACGGTCCTGGCGCCACACCGGCTGCTGGTAGACGTAGCCGGCGCGCACCCGCTCGTAGTGACCGCGCTGCCACACATAGCGGCGGCCGTTCCAGTTCCAGTGGCCCGGCACCCACTCCTGGCCACGGCGGGCGGCGGGGATCGCCTCGCGACGCAGCGGTGGCGGCGCCTCGCGCACCACGATGACTTCAGTGCGGCCCTGGGCCTGCGCCTGGACCGGCGCGAAGGCTGCGGTAGAGATCAGGACGGCTGCGGTAGCGGCAAGAATGCTTTTCATGGTGATTCTCCTTCTCGGTTGTGTTGAAACCACTATAGCCAAGCTCGACCGCGCACAGGAGAAATGAAAGAAGTTCTTACAATAGAAACATGCCGCCACGAATATGTAACTGAGGCATAGATAAAAAAACAGCCGGCGGGTGCCGGCTGTTTTGCTGGGAAGAAAAACCCGATCAGTCGAGCTTCCATGCGTAGTCGACCTTGGTCCAGGTCGCTGCTGGTGCGCCGTCCTTGGTGCCCGGCTTGAACTTGCACGAGGACAGGCCCTTCAGGGCTGCCTTGTCGAGGTTCTTGAAACCGCTCGACTTGTCCAGCTTCGACTCGGTCACGGTGCCGTCGGCGCTGACATGGAACGATGCCGAGGTGGTGCCCTGCTCTTCGTTCATCAGCGACGCTTTCGGGTATTCGACCGAGCACTTTTTCGGATCGAACGATGCCGGCACTTCGGCAGCGAAGCTTGCGCCGGCGGCGGTTGCGAGGGTCATTGCAGCGATCAGTTTCACGGTCAGGTTTTTCATGGTTTCCCCAATAAAGTTTTGTTTAAGGTTGGCAGTCTCACTGCAGCCGGTCTTGGGGCCGGCACTTTTCTCTCTTAGAATTCTTCCCACTCGTCGCTGGCGACGGTGGCGGCCTTCTTCGGTTTGGCGGCCGGTGCTGCATCCTGCGCGGCCGCGGCCGAAGCCGATGCTGCGGGTTTCTTTACTGCCGGCTTTTTCAAGGCCGGTGCCGGACGCTTGACTGCGGCCGGACGCACCACCACGGCGGTGCTGGTGGCGGCTGCAACCGGGGTCGCGGCCTGGACCTGCTCGTCTTCGCTCAGCTTGAAGATGCTGACGACGCGGGACAGTTCGCCTGCCTGGTCCTGCAGGCTCTGCGCGGCGGCAGCGGCCTCTTCCACCAGGGCGGCGTTCTGCTGGGTCATGCTGTCCATCTCGATGATCGACAGGTTGACTTGTTCGATACCGGCGCTCTGCTCGGCACTGGCGTTGGCGATCTCGCTCATGATGTCGGTCACGCGCTTCACGCTCGTCACCACTTCGTCCATCGTCACGCCGGCCTGGCCGACCAGCTTGCTGCCGCGCTCGACCTTCTCGACCGAATCGCCGATCAGGGTCTTGATCTCTTTTGCCGCCGCAGCCGAACGCTGGGCCAGGTTGCGCACTTCCGATGCCACGACCGCGAAGCCGCGACCCTGTTCGCCGGCACGTGCCGCTTCCACCGCGGCGTTCAGCGCCAGGATGTTGGTCTGGAAGGCGATGCCGTCGATCACGCCGATGATGTCCGAGATCTTGCTGGCCGAGCTGTTGATCTCGCCCATCGTGCCAACCACCTGCGACACCACTTCGCCACCCTTGCGGGCCACGTCCGACGCGGTTGCGGCGAGGGCGTTGGCCTGGCGGGCGTTGTCGGCGTTCTGCTTGACGGTCGAAGTCAGTTCTTCCATCGCCGAGGCGGTCTTTTCCAGCGAGCTGGCCTGCAGTTCGGTACGCGAGGACAGGTCGATGTTGCCGGCTGCGATTTCACGCGAGGCGGTGCCGATGGTTTCGGTGCCGCGGCGTACCTGCTCGACGATGCCGACCAGGCTGTTGCGCATTTCTTTCATTTCGACCAGCAGGCTGCCGCGGTCCGATTCTTCGGTCTCGATCGCCACGGCCAGGTCGCCGTGGGCGATGCTGGCGGCGATTTTCGCGGTGTAGGCCGGCTCGCCGCCCAGCTGCTTGCGCAGGCTGCGCGAGATCACCCAGGCTGCGGCCACGCCCATGGCGACGGCGGCGACCAGCATGATGATCATGAAGTTACGGGCATTCTCGAATTCCGACTGCGCGTCGGTCTTGCTCTGGGCATTCTGCTTTTCTTCCAGGAGGGCCAGCTGGTCCAGCGCCTCGGTCCACTTCTTCTGCACCGGACGCACTTCGCGGATCATCACGCGGGTGGCGTCCATCGCATTATTGGCCAGGTACAGCTCCGATGCCTTGGCGATGGCCGGCATGGCGAGGCTTTCGGATTCCTTGATCTGGGCCAGCAGTGCCTTTTCCTTGTCGGTGGCGTGCGCTGCGAACAGCGACGACAGCTTTTTCTGGGCTTCGTCGTACTTGCGGGTCTGTTCCTTGAACTTGACCATTTCCGGTTCCATGTCGGCCGGATCGGTCATCAGGGTCAGGACGCGCAGCGAGGCAAGGCGTTCGTTGACGTTGTTGCGCATGTCGACCACCAGGCCGCTCGAGACGTTGCTCACGCTCACGACCTTGTCGAGGCGGTCCTGGATCTGCGCCATGCGCATGATGCCGACTGCGGTCACGACGATCAGCAGTACCAGCACCAGTGCGAAGCCGAGTGCCAGGCGGGTGCCGACCTTCAAGTTATTCAAAAAAGACATTCCTGTTCATCCCTGTATCTATTGATCGAATTCGCCCGGATTCTTGCGCCGCGCGACGCGTGTCACAAGCTGTTCATGAGCTTATGCATAATTCCTACAGGATAAATCAAAAGTTCCGCCTGGAAACTCGGAAATCGAAGCAAGCATCCGAACTGTTTCAGCTCAACAACAGATTTGATGTTCATCAAGATACGTGGGAGCGGAAGAAATTATGCGTCCATACTTTCCGTCCGGCAAGCTTTAGCTAAGTTGCCTATACATTTCTGACAAGAAAATGTCTCAATTTGCCGACAGGCAACGAAAAAGGCGTACCGAAGTACGCCTTTTGGAGGGGAATGTAGTGCCGATCAGGCAGCAAGCGGCATGCGCGCTGCAGCTTCCAGCAGCAGGGCCGGGTCCGCGCCCGCCAGCTTCTTCGGATCGGACAGCATCTGTCGGAAGGCGCGCGCCCCCGGCAGCCCGGTCATGATGCCCAGCATGTGGCGGGTGATGCTGTTCAGCTTGAGGCCATGCTGGCCGTACAGGCGCAGCTGTTCGGCGATGTAGGGGACCATGGCTTCCAGCACCTGCACCCGGGTCTTCATCGGCGCAGTGCTGTCCTCGTAGAACAACCGGTCCCAGGTCGCCATGACCCAGGGATTGTGATACGCCTCGCGGCCCAGCATGACGCCGTCCACATGTTGCAGGTGCTGGGCGATCTCTTCGTCCGTCTTGATGCCGCCGTTGATGAGGATTTCGAGGTCCGGGAATTCGCGCTTGAGCTGGTAGGCCACTTCATAGCGCAGCGGCGGGATCTCGCGGTTTTCCTTGGGCGACAGGCCCTTCAGCACCGCGTTGCGGGCATGAACGATGAAGGTGCGGCAGCCGGCGTCGGCGACGGTGCCAATAAAATCGCGCACGAAGCCGTATTCCTCGTTGTGGTCGATGCCGATGCGGTGCTTGACGGTGACGTCGATCGACACCGCGTCGCGCATCGCCTTGACGCAATCGGCCACCAGCTGCGGCTCGCCCATCAGGCAGGCGCCGAAGGCGCCCTTCTGCACCCGCTCGGACGGGCAGCCGCAGTTCAGGTTGATCTCGTCGTAGCCCCACTGCTCGCCCAGCTTTGCGCTCTTGGCCAGGTCGCCCGGATCGCTGCCGCCCAGCTGCAGCGCCACCGGGTGCTCGGCCTCGTCGTAGCGCAGGTGGCGCTCGACGTCGCCGTAGACCAGCGCGCCGGTGGTCACCATTTCCGTGTACAGCCAGGTATGGCGGGTGATGTGGCGGTGGAAGACGCGGCAGTGGCGGTCGGTCCAGTCCATCATGGGTGCTACGCTTAATTTTCGCTTTCCGTACTTCATTGAATCCCTAGTTTTCCCTCTGTGAAGGAACAAAGTCAGTTCCCGCAACATCCCACAAAATACCTCTCTCTCCTCCCCTCACTGCTACGGATTTGCTACAGATGGCATCGGTTCTGAAGATCGGAGACGCCTGGCGCGCCCAGGTGCGACGCAAAGGACACAAATCTATTTCGGAAACATTTCCGACGAAGGCCCAAGCGGTTGCATGGGCACGGAAGATCGAGGCTGAGATGGATGCCCGCAAGTTCAACGACACTCGCGGATTGGCGAATCATACCCTAAAAGACCTTATTGCTTGGTACGTTGAGGAAATCGGTGGAGCGCATCCATTGGGGAAAAACAAGGCAGCTGTACTCAAAATGTGGCAGCGCGACCACGGACATGTGAGCTTAGCCGACATCACCTCTGACTACTTAACCAAGTTCGTGCGCGACCGCCGTAGGGCCGGCGCGTCGGGCGTCACTATCAGTATAGATCTCACGTACTTAAGCGGCGTATTAAAGTCTGCGCGAGACTTGCGGAAGCTGCCTGTGAGTTTGGATCCTGTCCAAAACGCTCGATCCAATATGGCACACTTAAGAATCTCAACGAAGAGTAACGAACGTGCACGACGACCTACGTTGAGATAGCCCCCTGATCCACCAGACACAGTCGATGCGGTATCCTTACGGATAGGAATACGACTGTGAATATGACTAGGAATAATCAAACCATCGAAGTAGTGACGGTGTCGGAGGA
>NZ_JCASIC010000022.1:0-40589 GCF_059685695.1 Telluria sp. PB2R4
CGGCGCAAGGTGGTTGCCGAAACGCCCAGGGCTTTTGCCGCCGTAGTGATGGGTACGAACTTACTCATATGAGTAAGACTGGGAATGAGTGAGAAGGTTCCTGGCTAACAGTAAAAATCCCGTCTGGCTGAAGAGCTAAAATTGCTGGGCTCGCCCTCAGAAGACCGTATCGAACTGTTCGGCCGCATGGTGTTCAATGCAGTGTGCGGCAACGATGACGACCATGTGCGCAATCACGCGATTGTCTATCGCTCCGAGGAGCGCCGTTGGCGACTCGCGCCGGCGTTCGATGTTGTTCCCAACCCGGTCGAAACCCCAACGCGCCTTCACATGCAGCTATCGTTAGGACGCTTCGACATTTCCAGAGACGCTGTGTTGGCTGACGCAAACCGCTTCGGATTCGCTAGCGCGGTGGATGCGGCAGATTATCTCGACGCTTTGCTTGCGCGTATCTCGGCAAGCTTCGAGATTGCGGCGCAGCCGCTCGACCAGGAGTGGAGGAAAGTGCTGCACGACCGCTTGTCGCACAACCACGCGATTCTCGGCGGCCGGGCAGCTGGCTGACGCGCTCGCTGCGGCTCAGGCTTTCCCGCGCAGCTTCCGGAATGGCCGGAACAGGAATTCGCCCAGGTTGCGGGCCTCGTCATGCTCGTCGAGGCCGGTGTCCGGCCACTCGTTCTTCTTGGGAAAATAAGCGGTGCGGAACAGCGTGTCCCAGACCGAGGAGAAGGAGCCGAAGTTGCGGTTCCAGTGCGGGCGCTCGACCGAATGGTGGATGCGGTGGAAGCGGTTGTCGGCCACGATGAAGCGCAGCGGTCCCAGCGAGACCCTGGTGTGCGAATGGATGTACTGTCCCTGCGCGCCGATCAGCAGCCATGCCACCAGCGGCACGAAGCCCGGATCGACGCGGATCAGGAGGCTCATCGGGATGATGATGAAGGGAATGCGCAAGATCTCTTCGGTCCAATGATGGTTGCTGTTCCAGGCGCTCATCTCGCGAATCGCGTGATGCTCGGCGTGGAAGGCCCACAGGAAGGCCCAGGTATGCTGGGCGCGGTGGAACCAGTAATAGAAGAAATCGCTGGCGAGGACGGCCAGGATCGGCGTCACGATCCAGCCGAGCACGGTCAGGACCTTGTTATCGGAAGCGAAATACTCGCCCAGGCTGACGACGACCAGCGGCTGTACGCCCAGCCTGTTCCACAAGGCGTTGAAGGCCGTCATGAAGGCCACAGTGATGACGATGTAGACCACCCAGAACATGGCGCCGCGCAGGCGCGAGCCCATCGAATACTTGTTCCAGCCAAAGACCAGCTCGAGCGCGAGCAGGATCATGGAGGCGTACAGGATACGCCATCCATAGTCGAGCATGCCCGTGCCTGCTTGTGTCAGGTACTCCATCGTTGCGTCCGCTTGTTCAGTAATGGCGGACATCATAGCCGAAAACGGGCTCTACGAAACCGGCGCTGTTGCCGACCGGCCAGCCCCGTACGTGCGGCGCATGCGCAGGAAAGGCTCCTCGACGATGTGGTAGCTCAGCGTCGACAGCGCCCAGGTCGCGCCGTAGGCCACCGCCAGCATGATGGCGGCGTCCACCCACACAACGCCCGTGGGCGCCACCACCCCGACCCGGGCCGCGAAGATGTGCAGCAGGCCCATGTGCAACAGGTAGAAAGAGAAACTGATCTTGCCGCCCTGGCTCAGCGCGCGCTCGATCACGCCTGGCAAGCGCGGCTGGAAGGCCACCCAGGCCAGGATCAGCGCGGCCCAACCGATGCTTTCCAGGGCCGGCCAGAAGATCCAGAACGCGGACCTGGGCGTGGCGCCGAACGGGGCGACGCGGTGCATCAGGGCGGTATCCCACATCACCAGCGCCACGCTCGCCACCAGCAGCAGCGGCGCCCAGCGCGCCAATTGCAGGTGCCAGCGCTTGAACAGCATGGCCGCCGCCATGCCGATCAGGAACTGGTCGAAGCGGCCGACCCAGGTGCTGAAGTACATCAGCGTGCTGTTCTCGTTGACGGTATAGGCCGCCACCTTGAAGAAGGCCATCAGCACCAGCCAGCCGCCCAGGTAGACGATGCCGCGTTCCAGGGTGAAACGCGCCAGGAAAGGGAAGACCATGTAGAACAGGAACTCCAGCGAAATGGTCCAGGCGGCGCCGGTGACCACGGTGCCCGAAGTCGGGGCCAGGCCGAGATTGGAGGCGAACAGGTAGAGCAGGTCGGCGGGGGCGAACTTGTCGCGGCCGATCGAGGTCGCCACCAGGAAGATCACCAGGTAGAGCGGCACGATGCGCAACACCCGGTTGCGCAGGAAGTCGCGGTAGACGATCTCGCGCCCGGCCCCGTGCTGGTGCAGGGCGATCTGCATGAACAGGAAGCCCGACAGCGTGAAGAACAGGCCGACGCCGGTATGCCCTTCCGTGATCAGGGCGGTCCACGGTCCCGTGAGGCGCACGCCGCCATTGCCGGCGTATTCGAGGTGGAAATGGAACAGGAAAACCAGGGTGGCGGCAAGCCAGCGCAGCTGGTCGATGCGGGGGTTGTACTGGATGTTCAGCGAATGCATGGAAAGGACCGGCCTGGCGATATGCCTGTTGTTCTAATCCATCTATTCTAATGCGAAACTTTCCCTCTGCCCTGTGGAATCGCCGCCGATCGCCGCTTCCTGCGCCAGCTGACTTATAATATCCGGCTGTCTTCCAGCCTGTCCTTCAATGTCTCCTGCAGCCATGTACGTCAATATCGCCGCCTACAAGTTCGTCACCCTCGACAATCTCGAAGAACTGCGCCCGCAGTACCAGGCGCTGTGCAACGAGCTGAGCCTGAGGGGCACCATCCTGCTGACGCCGGAAGGCATCAACATGTTCCTGTCGGGGACGCGCGAACACATCGACAGCTACCTGGCCTGGGTGCGCAGCGATGCGCGCCTGGCGGACCTGGAGTGGAAAGAAAGCCTGTCGCTCGAGCAGTCGCACAAGCGCATGCTGGTGAAGATCAAGTCGGAAATCATCACCATGCGCATGCCGCTCATCAAGCCGGAACTCGGCCGCGCGCCGTCGGTCGATCCAAAGACGCTCAAGCGCTGGCTCGACCAGGGCCATGACGACGAAGGCGTGCCGGTGGTGATGATGGAAACCCGCAACGCCTTCGAGGTGGACGTCGGTACCTTCGAAAACACGGTGGACTACCGCATCGAGAAGTTCACCGAGTTCCCCGAAGTGGCCGCGCAAAACAAGGATGCGCTGGCCGGCAAGACGGTCGTGACCTTCTGCACCGGCGGCATCCGCTGCGAGAAAGCGGCGATCCACATGAAGAACATCGGTTACGACCGCGTTTACCAGCTCGATGGCGGCATCCTGAAGTATTTCGAGGAAGTCGGCGGTGAGCACTACCAGGGCGACTGCTTCGTGTTCGACTACCGCACCGCGCTCAATCCGAAACTGGAGCCGACCGAAACAAAGCAGTGCTTCGCCTGCCGCGCGGTGGTGACGCCGCGCCAGCAGCTGTCTCCCGAGTACGTGCAGGGCGTGTCGTGTCCGCATTGCGCCAAAAACGATGGCCGCATTGATGCGGCCGTTGCCGGGCAAGAGCCGGCTGCGCTGTAACGACCAGTGGCTGGCTCTGCCGGCCGCGCATCCAGCCGGCAGATAGTCAGCCAATTACCGTCATTGCGATCGTGCGCTACCTGCGCGAGATCGCTTCATTTCATTACTTGCATTACCACCAACGGCATCGCCAGACGATCCGTCGTTCTTTCATAATATTTCAAAATCAAGCTGAATTTGAAATATTATTTCAGGCATACATCTCGCCGTCGTAGAACATGCCGGTTGGCGTCCCGACGATTTTCGCAATCGCCAGATCGATCTGGCCCGGATCCGAATACATCGCGCCGGTCTCCAGGCTCTTGACGTTGGCGATGTAATCGATAGCGACCTGGAGTTTCGTGCCGGTGTAGGCCGTTTTCTCGGCATCGGTATCGATACGGTTGGTGAAATTGGTGGAGACACCCACTTTCGCATTGAAGGCGGTGCGGTCGGCGCCCTGGGCGCCCGCAGCCACACCGGTGACCACGTTACCGATATTCAGCGAGCCATTGTTCAGCGCGTTTGTCCAGAAGTCGATACCTGCTGTTTCACCTGGACGGCTGAACAGGTTTTCGTACACCTCGGCCACGACGGCGCGGTTGTCCATGTTCCCATAGGTCGCCCGGTATTCGGCTGACGTCGAAAACGCCTGGGCAATGTTTTGGTAGCCGTTGGGATCGGTCTGCAGCTGGTTGGCCCAGAAGGCCAGCCCGGCCGGGTCCGCAGGACGGCTGAAATACGCCACATACAGTTTCTGCACTTCGTTAATGTAATCAGTTGCCATCACGGCCTCCTCATCAAAATGGTGAAGAAAATATACCGTAATAAAAAGAACAAGGGCGCAAATTACTCATCCGTGCGCACCTAATTTCTTCAAGAAAATCAATTACATACAGAAATTTATTTCATTAGAGAATAGATTTTATTCGCGTATCCGACACATTTCGAGGGGCGTCAAAAAGGTCGAAACCACCTGCCCATGCGGGCTCGCGCACGTTGCCAACTCATCAGTTCCAGAGCGCTGGCGCGGCGGAAAATAATGCTTAATTGAAAGAAACGAGAGGCCACCGCCGAACGCTTGATTTATTCCAAACGCGCAAGATGTGGTGACAGTGGAACAACGCGGACCGGCATTGCACCGGCCCGCGATCAGGATCAGCGGAAGTGCGCCGCGATCTCGCGGATATCCTGGCTGCCAATGTTGCCGGCCAGTCCGCGCAGGCGCAGCATGGCGACCAGATAGGCGTAGCGTGCCTGGGCCAGATCGCGCTGGCTGGTGAACAACTGCTGCTGGGCGTCGAGCAAGTCGAGATTGATGCGCACCCCGCCCTTGATGCTCTGCTCGGTGGCGGTCATGAGCAGCTTGGCCGAATCCGTCGCCTTGATCAGCGCATCGATCTTACGCACGCTGCTCAGCGCCAGGCTGTGGGCGCGGCGCAGCTCGACCGTCACCTTGTCGGTGCGCGCGTCCAGGTCGGCTCGGGCGCGCTCGTAGTTGGCCGCCATCTGGCGCGTCTGTGCATTGATCGCGCCCCCCTGATACAGCGGGATATTCACCTGCACGCCAAGGGCGCGATTGGTGCTCTCTTCGCCCAGTGTGTTGATGGTCTCGTTATTGCCCTTGCTGTAGGTGCCGACGAAGTCCACGCGCGGCAGATGCCCGGCCTTGATTCGGCCAATCTCCAGGCGCGCGTTCTCGACGCCAAGACGGGCTGCAGCCAGCTCGTTGTTGTTCGCCAGCGCCAGTTTTTGCCATTCCTCGAACGAGGCCGGCGCCAGGGGCGAAGGACGGAAAGCTTCATCGAGCCGGTCGAGCGTGCCGGCTGGCCCGCCGATCACGCCTTCCAGCACCTCGCGCTGGGCCTTGGCATTGTCCTGGGCTTCGATCAGCATGGCCTCGGCCAGGTCGAGCCGGGCCTGGGTCTCGAGCATGTCGGTGCGGGTACCCTCGCCCTTCTCGAACAGGCGCTGGTTGACCTTCTGGTTCTCGGCATAGGTGTCGCGCTGCACGCGGGCAAGCGCTACCTGATCGTCGGCAAACAGCGTGTCCATATAGGCGCTGATCACCCGCAACGCGACCTCGTTGGTATCGGCCTCGAACTGCTCGGCGCCCTGGGCGGTCTGCACCTTGCCCTGGCGGTAGCGCTGGATCGCGTCCATGTTGAACAATGGCTGGCGCATCTGCACGACCGACGAACGGCTGATGTACTTCGGATGCTGCGTCGTGGTGCGGGGCGTGCCCATGAAATCCTGGGTGATTTCGCGGTCCACCACGTTCTTGCTGCCGTTGAAGCTGGCAGAGACCGTCGGCAGCAGTTGGGAGCGGCCAAGGATACGGTTTTCCTTGGCCGCCTCGTTCGCATAGAAACCGACGCGGTAGGTCGGATCGTTCTTCAGGGCGGCTTCATACGCTTGCTGCAGGCTGACCGCGCCGGCGTTGCCGGCGGCGAACACCGCAGCCACCGCCAGCGCGCAGGTGCGCAAAGTTCCGATTGGGCGTTTGAACATGTGGTTCACGCTTAGTCCTCGCTCATCGATGACTGGGCGCGGTCGAACACCGGCTTGAGGAGGTAATTCATCATCGTGCGCTCGCCGGTCTTGACGAACAGTTCCACCGGCATCCCGGGAATGATGTTCAACTTGTGTTGCGCCACTTTCTTGGCGCCTTCCGGCGTTACTTTCACGCGCAGCGTGTAGTACGGCATGCCGGTACGCTCTTCCACCGAGCGGTCGGCGGACACGGTGACCACTTCGCCTTCGATGTGCGGGGTCTTGTTGGCGTTAAACGCGGAGAACATCAGCTCCACCGGCAGGCCCGCATGCACCTTGTCGACCAGGTTGACCGGAAGCTGGCCTTCGACCACCAGCGGATCGTCGCTCGGCACGATGTCCATCAGCTTGAAGCCGGCCGGGACCACTCCACCATTCGTGAAGACGGCCAGGCCGACCACGGTGCCATCCGCCGGCGACTTCACGTCCACGCTCTGCAGCTCGAATTTCTGGGCGTCCAGGCGCGCGGCCAGCGCTACCGCTTCGTTCTGGGTATCGTTCAGCATGGTACGCACTTCCTTCTGGTAGTCGGCGCTGCGCTGCGAACGGCGCAGTCCCAGCTCGAGTACCTGGCGCTGGGACCGGCCGATGTTGCCGATATCTTCAGAAATTGCGCCGCCGAGCTGGGCATAGGTGCGCTCCAGGTCGAGCAGGCGGTTGCGGGCGACATAGCCTTCCTTGGCCAGGTCGCGCATGCCGCCCAGCTGCTCCTTGAGGAAGACGAGTTGTTCTTTCTTGCTGTCGCGCGATTCTTCCAGGCCGCGGATCTGCAGCTTGAGGCCGGCGGTGCTTTCGTCGATGCTCGACAGCTCGCTCTGCAGCGACATCTGGCGCGAGAGCAGCAATTGCTCCTGCAGGCGCATCATTTCCGCCACCCGCGGCTCGCCGCGGCGCTCCTTGAGCTCGGCCGGGAAATCGATACTGCGGCGGTTGGCCATCTCGGCTTCCAGGCGCGCCTCGGTGGCGCGCGCAGTCAGGTACTGGCCTTCGGTCATCTCAAACGCGGACCTGGCCATGATCGGGTTCATGCGCACCAGCACTTGCCCCTTCTTGACCGTGTCGCCATCCTTGACCAGGATGTCCGCAACCGTACCGCCGCCCTGGTGTTGCACCGTCTGACGGTTCGATTCCTTCGCTACCGTACCCGACAGCGGAACACCCTTGTCGAGCGGCGCTGTCAGTGCCCACAGCAGGAAGCCGCAGAAGCCCACAATGACCACGATCCAGCCGATACGTGCGAAACGGCGCGCGTCGGTATTCACTTCCACCGGGGTGACGTCGTGCGTGACGACATCCGAGGTTTGACTCTTGAGTAGTTTCATCAGTTGTTTTCTCCGGTCGTCGCGCTGGCGGTTGCCTGCTGCTCAGGAGCCTGCTGCTGCACCCGGGCCTGCTGCTGGGCTGCCTGCTGCTGGGCCGCCGCCTGCTGTTGCGCCAGCATTGCCTTCTTGTTGGCTTCCTGCAAAGCTGCCAGCACTTCATTGGTCGGGCCGAATGCCTGGGCCGAGCCGTCGCGCAACAGGAGCAGCTTGTTGGTCACGCCCAGCACTGTCGTCCGGTGGGTGATCAGGACAATGGTCTTGCCGCGCTGGCGCAGGTCCAGCACGGCTTGCACCAGCGCCTGTTCGCCGATGTCATCCAGGTTCGAATTCGGCTCGTCGAGCACGATCAGGGAAGGATCGCCATACATGGCGCGCGCCAGTCCGATGCGCTGTTTCTGGCCGCCGGACAGGCCGGCTCCGCCGTCGCCCAGCTTGGTATCGTAGCCTTCCGCCATGTGCAGGATCATGTCGTGCACGCCGGCGCGCTTGGCAGCCTGCACCACCTTGTCCGAATCGATCTCGCCGAAGCGTGCGATGTTCTCGCTCACGGTGCCGCTGAACAGTTCGATGTCCTGCGGCAGGTACCCGACGTAGGGACCGAGTTCGCCCTTGTTCCATTGGTAGATGTCGGCGCCGTCGAGGCGCACCTTGCCCATGGCGGACGGCCAGACACCGACCAGCAGGCGCGCCAGGGTCGACTTGCCCGAACCGCTCGGTCCGATCACGCCCAGCACGTCGCCCGGGTTGATGCCGAAGCTCAGGCCCTTGACGATCGGGTTGCGTGCTCCTGGAGGCCCGGCGGTGACGCCTTCCACCGTCAGCGCGCCCAGTGGCTTGGGAAGCTGCATGCCTGCCTCGCGCGCCGGGTTCGCTTCCAGCAGCTTGCTCAGGCGTTCGAAAGCACTGCGGGTGCTGGCCCAGGATTTCCACACTGCGATCACTTGCTGGACCGGTGCGAGGGCGCGGCCGACCAGGATCGACGCGGCGATCATCATCCCTGGCGTCATCTTGTTTTCCAGGACCAGCAGCGCGCCGAAGCCGAGCACCAGCGATTGCAGCGAGACCTGCACGAACTTGGTGGCCGATGCGATCTGTGCGGCCTTCTCGCTCGCTTCCGCCTGCAGATGCAGGAAGCGCCCATGGGTCTTGTACCAGCGCTGGATCAGGTTCGGCAACATGCCCATCGACTCGATGACTTCGGCATTGCGCAGGTTATTGGTCGCCATCGTGGTCGAAGCGATCGCCATGCCGTTGGCCTCGCTCAGCGGCGCCTTGGTCACGCGCTCGTTGACCAGTGCAAGAATGATCAGGACGATCGTACCGCCCAGCGCGAACCAGCCCAGCGCCGGCGAGAAGAAGAAGATCACGATCAGGTAGATCGGGAACCAGGGCGCGTCGAAGAAAGCAAACAATGCGTTACCGGTCAGGAACTGGCGCAGGTTGGTCAGGTCGCTCAGGGCCTGGCCGGCATTGCCGCCGGCCGACTTCAGGTTCTGCTCGAAGGCGGCGGTATACACGCGCTTGTTCATGTTCATGTCGAACTTGGCGCCCACGCGCACCAGCACGTAGGAGCGCACCAGTTCGAGACCGACCATCAACAGGTAGGCGCCCAGCATCAGCACGGTCAGCATCAGCAGCGTCAACTCGTTGCGGCTGGCCAGCACGCGGTCGTAGACCTGCAGCATGTACAAGGACGGCACGAGCATGAGCAGGTTGGAGATGGCACTGAAGGTGCCAATGGTCCAGAACGTGCTCTTGAAAGCGAGCAGCGCCTGCTCGATTTCGTTTTTCTTGTTGAAGAGTTTGGTATTCATTGGGTCCGTGAGAACGCTAAGGGGAGCACCCTGCACGCCAAGCGAACTCGACAGGAGGGAGCAACACATTATCGCTCAAATCCTGCGGGAAATGTGATGCACGTCACATTTTTAAACACTTCGACAAGCGTTTCCCCCACCTGTGGTGGCAGGTGCGTGGCGTGGCAACTACAGAGGACCATACCGGCCCTTCTGAGTGGGCGCAAACCTAATCGCGGTTATCAGGTACGGAGCGACAGCGAAGACCGCTCGGAGCGCTTACCACGTCATGCGCAGTGCTTCAAGCATCGGCAGCAGATCTCTTTCCATCTTATGCACCAAATGCATCGCCTCGTCGAATTCGGCTTCTGGCGTCGCCAGTTCCTTACCATCCTTGAGAATGCGCTGACCGGCCTGGCGCAAACTGTCGAGGATGAAGCGGGCCGCCGCCTCGGATCCCTCGCCCTGTTGCGCGCGCGATAGCAAGTAGAGCTTCTCAATCTGGCCGATGCCAATCGCGCCGCCGGTCACCGGCGAAGCGAGTACGGTAACTGCATTTGCGTAACGCGCTTCCTCGCAGAGCCGGCGGTTCAGGCGCGACACTGCGGGGGCTGCAGCTTCGATGACGGCGTCGTCCTGTACAGGTTCGAGCGCCGACTTGGCGACCAGGATCAGTACCGCCTGCACCACGCCGCTGAGCAAGGTGCCGCTCTCCTTCAGCACTTCTTCCATCTCCTGGATAGAATGCGGCTGGTGATCCGCCAGTAGTTTCAGGATAGGCTGGTAGACGTCTTCCTGCATCGCTGCCTCGCCGAGCACCCCGTTGACCTTCATGGTCACCTTGGCGGCCGGGGTGACCAGCACGAAGCGCTGCCGGCGCAGCAGCTCGGCCTGCTCGATGTTGCTGAGCGGGCGCGGGCCGCGCACCCAGTAGTCCTTGCGGAACTGCTGGTTGACCATGAAATCGCGCACGGTTTCGCGGAACATCCGGTCCGGCACTTCGCTTAGCAGCGCCTGTTGCTCGGAAGTGAGGTTAACGACGGGGACGTGATCAATGTAGCTGGCCGAACCTGCGAAACTCAGTTTCGCGTCGCCGAGCCAGGAGCACAATTTCGCGAACGACATCGGGACCCAATCCTGGTTGAAGTATTCGTGCGCCAGGTAGCTGCGGTTCTGCGTCTTGAGCGCAGCCAGTCGCTCGGCCACCTGAGGATTGGCGCGCATGTACCTCGCCCCTGTTCCGACCAGTTTATCTGCGAAATCCAAGGCCGCGTCAATGCGTGGCACGATCCCCGCGCCCGGCGCTCCCATCACCTGCGCATGCTCGGTCAGCAGGTCGCGCAGCGGCGCGATAGGGGCCCATCCCGGCTGGGTGTTATAGCTGATATAAACGACGCCGCCGACTTTCAGTTTGCGGCGGATAAAGTCGGCGATGACCTGGCGGTTGGCGTCCGAGATCCAGCTCCAGATGCCGTGCAGGCCAATGAAATCGAAGTCCGGCAGGTCTGCGCGGCAGCAGAACTCCTCGAATGACTGGTCGAACAGCCGGGCGTTGGCGCCGGATGCCGCCGCCAATTCCTGCGCATAGCTGGCTTGCGAGGGGTTGAAATCGGTGCCATACCATTGCGTAACTGAGGCGGCAGCATGCACGTTGGTGCTGACGCCCTGGCCGAATCCCAGTTCGCAGGCGTTTCCGCTTTCAGGAAAGGCATGGCCGGCCGCGAGGAAGGCCAGCTTCAGGCGCTGCGGATTGAGTTCCGTGTAATAGCCATGGGTGTAGGCAATATCGGCTACGTAGCCATCAGTCCAGTTCGACATACGTTCTCCTCGCGTAAATAGATGGGAAGCATCCTAGCAGGTCGTCCGTGAATGTTGTAGAGGCTTCCATCTGGATGGAAAGCACAGCAGTGTTCTCTGAAAGTGGGTCGAGGATCGATTGCAGCACCCGCAGCAGTGCTTGCTGATCAGGTCGGTTCGCGGAAGGACTGCGACAGCGGGAGTGCGTCCATGCTGGGCGCACCCAAAAAGAAAAGGCCGGGCTTGCCGCCCGGCCTTTTTAGCAAACATTGTCGATGTGACGGTGATGTAAACGAAGCGATTCCATTTGCGCTGAAACTCTGCAACCAATCGGTCGCTTTCGACAGTGCTGCAGAATGACTCGTATTTACACGAGCTCGCCAACGTGGCGATAGGGGGACAGGCTTGCGCCCGCCCCTTATCCAACAATGATGCTGAGTGCTCAATTAAAGCACCTGCCCGAAGGCAGGGCTTTTACCTGATTGATTAGACCAGGCCAATGGTGCCGTAGGTGGCGTTGAACGATGCGTTGGTCAGGTCAACGGTACCGGTCAGCTTGACGATGAAGTCTTGGCCGTTGATGAAGCCGCTAGCACTGTCCACACCCATGTCGGCGACGACGTAGGTGTTGCCGCCGAAGGTGAACCAGCCGATCTGGCCAGCGTTCAGCGCGTTGACTGCTGCGTTGGCGTAATCCTGGAACACCGCGGTTTCACCCAGCGAAACCTTAGCCGAGGTGAAGGCATTGGCGCCCACGAACTGCACCAGGTCGCCAGCTGCGAAGTCGGTGACGGTCGCGTAGCTGTTGACGTTGCCCGAAGCGGTACCGATCTGGAACAGATCGTTACCAGCGCCGCCGGTCAGCGTTGCCAGGCCCGAGCCTGCAACCAGGGTGTCGCCGCCTGCGCCGCCTTCCAGCACGTCGGCTTTGTTGCCCGACGCGGTCAGCATGTCGGCAGCTGCGCCGCCCTTGATGGTGACAGCAACTGCGTCAGCAGCGGTCGACGATGCGATCGACAGTTTGCCGGTCGCGGCGCTGCCGTCCACCAGGGTAACCACCTTGGTGACTGCGTCCAGGGTCAGATTCAGGTTACCAGCACCGGTCACGTTGATGGTCTTGGCAGCGTCAGCAGCCAGGGCCAGCGAGTTGGTCGACACAGGTGCGGTCGAGATGGTGTCGTTCGCGGTAACGTTGATGGTCTCGACGCCGGCCACGGTGGCCTTGCCGATGCTCACGCCGCTGCTTGCATTGGCAACCAGGTTGACGACATCGGCGGTGCCGGTGACATCAGCCAGCTTGACGATGACGTCGCCTGCTGCGTCCAGCTGGACGGTGGCGTTAGCAAGCATCTTGTCCAGGGTCAGGACGTTGGTACCTGCCACTGCCGGGCCGGCAACGGTTGGGACCAGGTCAGCCACGTTGGTAGCAGCGGTGCCGCTCGTGAACGTCACTGCGGTGCCAGCGCCGGCAGCTGCGGTGTAGCCAGCCAGGGTGCCCGACACGGTTGCGCCGCCGGTGGTGGTGCCGCCAGCGAAAGCAGTTGCAACGTCAGCAGCGGTAGCGCCTGCTGCGCCTGCGGTCACGGTGCGGCCAGCCACGGTGACGCTCTGGCCAGCGGTCAGTGCCGCGAAGGTCACGCTTGCCGACTCGGTGACTGCCGGAGTCGCTGCGGTACCTTGGGTCACGACCGGAGCTGGGACAGCTGCGGCGCCGACTGCGGCTGCCGACAGGTCACCCGGGTTACCGACGGCAACGCTGGTGAAGGTCGCACCGGTGCCGGTGCCGCTCGTGGTGTAGGCTGCGTTCAGGGTACCGGTAACTGCTGCGTTACCAACGGTCACGCCGGTACGGAATGCAGCTGCGATGTCGGCTGCGGTTGCAACGCCGCCGGTAGCAGTCACGGTGATGCCAGCGATGGTGAGGCCGGTGGTGTCGGCGAGATCAGCGAAGGTGAATGCTGCGGCTTCCTGGGTACCTGCGGTTGCTGCGGCACCTTGAGTGACAACGGTAGCTGGCACGCCAGGAGCTGCACCGACGCCTGCAACCGAACCCTTCGAGATCACATAGTTGATCGAGTCCAGGTTGTCCAGGTTGACGGTTGCATTGGCGCTCAGGGCACCGATTTCCACGCGATCGAAGCCTTCGAACTTGCCTTCGAATGCGGCGGTCAGCGATGCGGTAGCAGCAGCAGCAGCGTTCAGCACGATGGTGTCGGTACCTTCGCCGCCTTGCATCACGACTTCACCGGTAGCGCCCAGCTTGGCTGCGTCGAGACCGCTCAGGTTCAGGCGGTCGTTGCCGGCGCCGAGGCTGATCGCCTTGCTGATGGCGGTGGTTGCGGTGTTGTCGATGGTCAGGCTGTCGACGCCGGCGCCGCCGGTGTAGCTAGCGATGTCGCCGTCGATAGCGACGGTAACGGTGCCGGTGGTGCCGGTGGTGGTGACCGAGGTCACTGCAGCCAGCACGCCGGTGCCGGTGTTCAGGCCAGCGGTTTCGGTGACAGCGATGGTCTTCAGACCGCCCAGGCCAGCCGAACCAGTGCTCAGGGTGCCGGTGCCCGAGACGTTCAGGGTCTCGGTGGTGCTAGCGGTCAGGGTGGTGACGTTAGCGCCGGTGCTCTTCACGTTCAGGGTCGTCGGAGCGGTGGTGATCGTGATTGCTGCGGCTGCGGTCGAGGTACCGACCTTGCTCAGGTTCAGTGCCAGGGTAGCGGCGCTGTCAGCCACGGTGAAGCTGCCGTTCGAATTCGACAGGTTCAGGGTTTCCAGCACGGTCGATGCGCCGGTGATGGCCGAACCGGTGCCGTAGGAGTCGACGGTCACGGTCTTGATCGAGCTAGCAGCGTCAGCCACGGTCACAACACCAGCGACCACGCCTGCCACGGCAGCTTTGCCAGCTTCGGCAACGCCGTTGGTGGTCGTGACGGTCGGTGCTGCGGTCGCTACGGCGGTAGCCGGAGCAACGAAGCCGGCGGTAAAGGCCAGGTCAGCGACGTTGCCTTCGCCGGTCGAGGTGAACACCACGGTGTCGCCGGAAGCGGCGCCGCTGGTCCAGCCGGTGAACACGCCGGTGTAGATGCCGTTGGCGGCAACGCCCGCGCCCTGGGTATCGCCAGCGACTGGCAGGACACCATTGATCAGGTTCGAGAATGCGGTGGCGACTTCCGCTGCCGTCAGTGCTTTGGCGGCGGTGAAGGTCAGGCCGGCGGCGGTGAACGATTGGCCAGCGGCCAGAGCGGCGAACTTCACGCTTGCGGTTTCGGTCACGGCTGCAACGGTTGCGACACCGGCAACTGCGGTGGCAGCGGCGGTTTGCTTGACGTTGACGGTGGTGGTCGATGCATCGCCGGTGATGGCGATGTTGCCCTGGGTATGGGTGGTGGTGCCCACGGTCAGGCCAGCGACGCTGCTCGTGGCGTTCTGGGTCACGTTGATGGTGGTGCCGCCCTTGACGCTGATGTTGCCCATGGTGATCGGGGCAGCAGCAACAGCTGCGACACCGGTCGATTCCACGCTCACGGTGCCCTTGGCAGCGGTGGTGGCGCCGACGCTGATGGTCTGAGTAGCAGCGTTGACGTCGGTTGCCTTGACGACCACGTCCTTGCCGCCGTTAATGGTGGTGGTCGAGGTGCCGTTGGCCTTCAGGCTGGCGCTGATGCTGGTGGTTGCGCTCGCACCCAGGCTCACATTGCCAGTGGCTTCGGTGACGCTGAATTGCTCGACGCCGGCCCACGAGCTGATGTCGGCATTGACGGCGCCGGCTGCGCGGATGGTGACGGCTTCGATGCTGTTCAGGGTGACAGTCGGTGCCGAAGTGATCTCGGTCAGCGCGTTGATGACCAGGGTGTCAGCGCCGGTGCCGCCGTTGACGGTGTCCAGCGAGGTCAGGGTGGTCAGGTCAGCGACGCCTGGAACCAGCGACTTGTTGACCAGGCCGACGAAGGTGTCGTTGCCGGCGGTGCCGGTCAGGGTATCGATACCGACGGTCAGGTTCTGGGTGGTGCCGGTTTCAGCCAGGCCGGTCTGCGACACGGCGCTGACGGTGGTTGCCAGGGCAGCCGGTGCGGTAGCAGCAGCCAGGCTTGCATCGGTGCTCACGCCCGACAGCCAGACTTTGGCGGCGTCGTTTGCTTTGGTGCCGGTGTAGCCCAGGATTTCCGGGGTGGTGTCCAGCGAGGCGCTGAAGGCGGTAGCGGCAGCAACCTTGTTCTTGTATGCGGTCGCGTCAGCGTTCTGAGCGGCAGCAGCGATGGTGGTGACAGCGTTGTCGATGGTGACAGCGTTGGTGTTCAGGGCGTTGCCCCAGAACAGCAGAGCTGCCGGCTCAGCGTCGCGGCTGAACAAGTTGTTGTAAATCGTGTTGATGATCTGGAAGGCCGACTTACCTGCGTAAGTGTCCTTGTATTCTTGCGAGGCAGCAAAAGCGGCCGACACTGCAGCGGTGTTGCCATTAGCGGCGGTGACGATTTTTTCCCAGTAGTCGAGACCACCGAAATCGGCAGGACGGCTGAAGTAGGCGACGTACAGCTTTTGTACTGCTTCGGTATAGATACCCATGTAATGCTCCTAAGTTTCGGTCAAGGTTTAAATTTGCAGTCGCGCTATGGACTTCTGCAATCCAACGGGGCGAATGATGACAGAGGGAACGCTGCTGCCGATGTGATGGTCATCACACGAACTAACAATTTTGTCCCAAAGTTGTAGCTTTTCACGCGCTTTTGGTGGCCGGTCATTATCAGAGAAGCGCCCATCTTGCGCAAGATCGTATTGTGATTCGTATGCACGGGCGATAATCGTATGCTTGGAAAGGACGGATCACCAATTAGTGTTCACTTCGTTTCCATGCAGAACGCATAGCGGAGTGACTCGATGCAGGGATTTTTACTGCCGCGCTCGCCTTACATCTTGAAACAATCTGCTGTCGTTAAAATGACGCGATAAAAAAAAGAGCCTCGGATTACCGAGGCTCTTCCTGTCAGAACGCGGCCGGCAGCTTACCAGCCTGTTACTTATTTGCCGCGCCCCACCATGTCACGCCATTGACCGTGCGCTGCTCGTCCAGGCGGCGCTCGAACAGATACGCAGCGGTGCCACCGTTCTCGCTCCCCAAGACGCCATTGACAACCATGTTGTTCGTCTGCGCACGCGTAAAGCGGTCGCTCGACGAGTTTCCGAAACGGCCATCACGCGCGACGAGCCCGTCCGCCATCATATTGAAGACCTCACTGCCATTGACCACATCGAAACTGGTCGTAAAACTGGCTTTTCCAAAATCAAACGTCAGCAGACCATTCTTGAGTGCCGCCGTCGTTACCACGTCGATCTGATTGTCGTTGCGAATGGTTGCTGCTCCGTCTTTCAGGACGAAACTGGCACTGCCACGTTCCGGCGTCAGGTATTCGCGGCCTGGCGTGCGGACGACTGCATAGTCCCCGCCTTGCAGGACATTCGCACCATTTGGCACCGACAGGCTGATGCTGGCCGGCTGTCCTGCCAGTGCTACCCAACGCCCCCAATGGATTGCACGCTCGGGCAGGGGCGGCGGCTCCACCACCACCACCGGCGGATCGATCGGCTGCGGCTCCGGCTGCGGACCGATCACCACCGGCGGCGGCAACGGCGGCGTCGTGATCGGATCGACCGGCGGCTGCGGCTGCGGCTGCGGATTCTGGGGCTGCGGCTGTTGCGGCTGCTGGGCAGGCAACTGGCTCACCAGCTTGTCGATCGCATCGCTCCTGCGCGCATCGAGGATCGGCGCAGCAGCGCTACTGCCGCTGCTGCCGCCGGTTTTGACCGCCACCGGCTCGTCCGTACGCGGCGGCGAGACCTGGTCCGGACCCGTCGTGCCAGACTGCAGCAGCTGGGGCGCGGTATCGCCGCGCTTGACCTGCAGCAACTGGCCCCGCTGGCCGGCGAACAGTTCGCGGCTGGCGGCGCCTTCGCAAGGGCCGACGCCGTCCGGGCTGCAGCCGCCGGCAAAACCGCTCACCACCACGCCGCCGGTCAGCACGGCGACGCGCGAGGTTTCCTGGTCCGTGTAGACAGTAAAGTCGGTGCCGCGCACGCCGATCGCCGCCACTGGGGTATTAAAGCGGAAATTCTGACGCGCCAGCTTGACGGCGTCGCCCGACTTGCTGCGCGCAACGCCGCTGATGAGTTCGAGCTTGATGCGGGTGTTGGCCGGATTCTTCTGGTCGACGCGGTAGGAGACGATCTTCGCCTTCGTGTTCGGGCGCAGGATGAACAGGCCGTTGTCGATCGTTTTCACATACATGAAGCCGTCCTTGCCCGTCACCAGGAGCTCGCCTTCCTGCACCGGCGTGCCCTCGGCGCCGGCCTTGTCGGCGACCTGGGCCGCGCCGGCGGCGAAAATGACCTTGCCGGCTTCGGCGCCGTGTGCGGCGGCGGCGCATGCAAACGAGCTGATGATGAGTATTTGACGCAACATAGTTTCTCCCGGGATTTCCCCTTTTCGCGCTATTATCCGGAGCCGCGCGTTTCCCTACCGTGATGACCGTCACATTTTAGAGCAAACTCATGCGCTATTCGCCCTGCTTACAATTTGTATCACTTGCCCTCGCGGCAACTCGTTAGCGCTATACTGTTCGTTTCCCCCGATTAATATATTATTCGTCAAGGCGTGGCAGACTCCCCCTCCACCATGAGCAACCGCAGGCTGGCGCCACGCGGACATGCAGCGTTCGCACGCGCGGTCATCGCCACGGTGGCGGTGCTGCTGACCGTGCTGGTGCAATGGGGTCCCTCGCAAGAGGTGTCGCATTTCGGCAACGTCTCTTTCGGAAGCGAGATCCTGCGCGACCAGTTCATCCGCTGGCGCGCCTCGACCGCACCGGAGCCGCGGATCCTGGTGGTCGATATCGATGAAGCCAGCCTGTCGGCAGTCGGCCCCTGGCCATGGTCGAGCAGCCGCATTGCCGACCTGGTGGAAATCCTGCTCGGCCGCTATGAGGCCCGCGGCGTGGCGCTCGATATCGTGCGTGAGAAGGCGGGCGATGCCGAAGGCGACCTGCGGCTCGAGGCGCTGGCCACCCATGGACCGCTGGTACTGGGGCAGGTCTTCGACTTCGACTACGAAAAAAAACGTCCCCAGCCCCTGCACGAAGGCGTGCCGGCCGGCGCGCTGCCGCAACTGGCGCCGCGCGCCCGCGAGGCCGACGGCTACATCGCCAACCACGCCGGTTTTGCCGGCGCCCGCCACGTCGGCAACATGGGCTTCGTGCCCGGCAAGGACGGCGTGCTGCGCCACGTGCCGCTGATTACCCGCTTCGATGGACGCGATTATCCGGCCCTCGCCCTGGCGCTGGTGAATTGCTGCAGCGGCGGCCGCGCGCCGGCGATGCCGGACGCCGACCACATGCGGATTCCGTTCAAGCGCGACTGGAACGCTTTCACCCTGGTGAGCGCCGCCGACATCCTGGACGAAGTCATCGACCCGGCCAGCGCGAAAGGCCGGCTGGTGCTGGTCGGCTCGTCCTCGCTCGGGCTGGGCGACCGTGTCACCACGCCGCATGCGGCGAAGCGCCCGGGCCTGGGCGTCCAGGCCGAGATCCTGTCCGCCCTGCTCGACCGCCAGGAAGGCAGCACGCCATCCCCGTGGCCGGGCCGCCTTGCCGCCTGCGCCTTCGCCCTGCTGTCGGCACTGCTCGCGACCTTCGCCTTCCCGCGCCTGCCGGCCTGGGCCTGCGTGGCGCTGCTGGGCGTGGTGTCGCTGCTGTGGCTTGGCGCCGCCTATGCCATTGCGCCGCACGACCCGCTGTTCTCGACCACCGCGCCGCTCGCCACCAACCTGTTCCTGCTGGCGGTGGCCGTGCCCTACCAGTGGCAGCTGGCGCAGCGCCGCTCGCGCCACCTGCTCGGGACCCTGCAACAGTACGTGGCGCCCTCGGTGGTGCGCGAACTGCTGCGCAGCGACCTGGCCGACCCGCTGGCGCCGCGCCTGCTCGACGTCACCACCCTGATCGCCGACATGGAGGGCTACACCACCCAGGTCGAGTCGCTGTCGATGGAAGAATCGGCGCGCCTGACGCGCGACTTCCTCGACTGCCTGACCGAACCGGTGATCAATGGCGGCGGCACCCTCGACAAGTACACCGGCGACGGGCTGGTGGCGTTCTGGGGCGCGCCGCTGCCGATCGAGCAGCATGCCGACCTGGCGCTGGATGCGGCCCGCGCCATCGTCGAGCGCGTCGACGCGCTGTCGCGCCTGCGCGAGGCGCTCGGGCACCCGCCGCTGCGGGTGCGCATCGGCATCGAAAGCGGCCCGGCGGTGGCCGGCGACTTCGGCACCTCCTTCCGCAGCATCTACACCGCGGTCGGCGACAGCGTGAACACGGCCTCGCGCCTGGAGCAGGCGGCGCGCGACTTCCCGCACGACGTGATCGTCGGGGCCGGCACCGTCGAACGCGCGCTGCGCCACGAATTCATCGCGCTGGGCGAGCGGCGCCTGCGCGGCAAGGGCAAGCCGACCGCGCTGTTCACGCCGGCGGACATCCCGCGCTCGCGCAGCGCCATGGGCGCGGCGGCGAGCCCGGTTGCAGTCAAAGGCAGTTCATGACACTGGCATCGCTGCGCGCCTGGTGCGCGCTTTCCTTCCTGCTTCTGGCCACGGCCGCGCATGCTGGCGACCAAACCGGCGCCCAGGCCACGCCCGGCGAAGACCTGTACCTGCAGGCGCTGCAGTCGATCGCGGAAGGCCGCCGCAGCGACGCGACGGCTGAACTGCGCCGCGCGATCGAGCAATCGCCCAGCCACGCCGGCGCCTGGCTCGAGCTGGCACTCACCCACTGCGCGCTCGGCAATTCGGACGAGGCCGAGCGCCTGTTCGCGATCATCGAGACACGCTTCAATCCGTCGCCGGCGCTGCTGGAACTGATCGCGCAGACGCGCGAGCAGGGCTGCTCGCGCTGGGACGTGTTTTCCAGTACGGTAGTGACGGCCAGCCGCGGCTTCGACCAGAACGTCAACCAGGGCGCCCGCACCACGCGCTACGTGGTGGACGCCCCCGATGGCCAGGTGGAATACGAACTGTCGGGCGACTTCAAGCCGCGCAGCGACGGGTACACCCAGCTCGCGGGCGAAACCATGCGCGAAGTCACGCCCAACGGCGTGCTCGGTTTCGTGCAATACCAGCTGCGCCACAACGACAGCCTGCACCAGTACAACACCAGCTCGCTGTTCACGGGCCTGGAAGCGCCCTACCGCTGGGGACGCTGGCGCCTGCGCGCCACCGGCACCCTCGGCCTGGTGACACTGGGCGGGCAGCTCTACCAGCGCCAGGCCCAGCTGCAGGCGCGCGTGGTGCCGCCGCTGCGCCTGCCCCAGGGCGTGCAGTTCAACCTGGTGGGCGCCATTACCCGCAACAGCTTCCCGGCGCTGACCAATTTCGAGTCGACCACGCAGGAGCTGCGCGGCCACCTGTCGTGGCGCGGCGCAGACACCTACGCCAGCGCCACGCTCGGCTACCTGAACGACCACGCGCTGGCCCAGCGTCCGGGCGGCGACCGCAAGGGCTCGTTCGCCAACCTGTTGCTGCGCCGCCACCTGGGGTACGGCATCGGCACGGAACTGGGCTACTCGCGCCAGACCTGGAACAACAAGCAGGCCTATTCGCCCGGCGTCATCGACGAGGTGCGCGAACAGGCCACCCAAGTGCTGCGCGGCAGCGTCAGCTATGCGGTCAACAAGCGCCACTCGGTGGTGCTCGAAGCGCGCGCAGTGCGCAACCGCGAAAACATCTCGATTTTCCAGTACAACAACCGCCAGTTGCAGCTCAGCTGGCAATGGCAGCTGCCGTGAACCCGCAACACATGGCTTATCAAAAACAACAACGCTCGCTCGAGGCGGCGATCGGCTCGCACGACAACGGTTTTAACCTGGTACGCCTGGTATGCGCCCTGCTGGTGGTGGTTTACCACACCTGGATGATGAACCGGGCCGCGCCGCACGCCGATCCCCTGACCCGGCTGCTGGCGCCGAACACCGACCTCGGGGCGCTCGCGGTTGGCGTGTTCTTCGTCATCAGCGGCATGTTCATCGCGCGCAGCTGGATGGGCGACCCGCACCTGGGCCGCTTCGCCCTGCGCCGGGTGGCGCGCATCGTGCCCGGCCTGTTCGCCTGCCTGCTGCTCTCTACCTTGATTGCGGTGGTGTTCTTCTCCGCTCCCGGCTGGCGCGGCCTGCTCGATCCCGCACCATGGCGCTTCATCTTCGGCAACACCGTGCTGCACGGGCTGGTGTACAACATCCCGGCCGAGGAACTGCGCATCGCCGGCGTGCTCGGCGGCCAGGACCTGAACGGCCCCCTGTGGACCCTGTACTGGGAAGGCCGCATGTACGTGATGGTGGCGCTGGTCGGCCTGGCCGCCGCTACTCCCCTGCGCAGCTGGATGCGCGGCGCCGCGCTGTTCCTGCTGCTGGGCGCCAACCTGTTCCCGCAGGTGGCCAGCGGCTACGTGTGGGAAGTGCGGATGTGGTCGCTGTTCCTGGTCGGGATGCTGCTGCAGACCTGGGCGCCCGACCTGCGCATCGGCTGGCGCCACGTCGCCTGCGCGCTGGCCCTGCTGCTGCTCAACTGGACCCGCTCGAGCGCCCTCACCCCGAGCCCGCTGACCTGGTTCGGCATCGCGCTGGTGGCGGTGACGCTGGCCATGTGCGTCGGGTCGCACACCCTGCCATGGGCGGCGCACGTGCAGCGCCACGACTACTCGTATGGCATCTATATCTGGCACTGGCCGGTCATCATCATGCTGCGCGAGGTCTTGCCGCCGGTGGGACCAGTGGGCTTGAGCCTGGCGACGCTGGCCGTGGTGCTGCCGCTGGCCATGCTCAGCTGGCACCTGGTGGAGCAGCCTGCGCTGCGGGCTGCGCGCAAGTGGTTACGGCGTCCGCTTGGTCAGCCGCAAGCGGTGACGGAGCAGACTACAAGATAAATAGGCCAGCGGCGTGACGCATGCTGTCACTCCAGAATAGCGCGCAGCCTCGCAAGAGCGTCTTCGACGACGAAGTCGGGAGCCGTCTCGACCTTTTTCGCGCCCCGGGCCACCAGATCCAGGGTGCGGACCATGTTCACGAGTGCGACCCCTTGCGTTTCCGTGCCCGCCCCGCTGAGGGGCACCGCAAAACCTGCATACCGTGCGAAGTCGCCACCCTGGGTAATCGGGGCTACCAGCGCTACCCCCATGAGATTGAATGCGGCTGGAGAAAGCACCAGGGCAGGACGGAAATCCCCTTGCTGCTCACGGCCCGCAGTCGGGTTGAGGTTGACACGAACGATGTCCCCACGATTGAAGGTCGTGCGCCTCACCATACTTCTTGACCAACCGCTTTGGCACCTTCCCACTCGGCCGCTCCAGCGGGAGCGGGCGCGTTCATATCGCACTGCGCCATCAGGTCCGCCAGTGAATACTGCTTGCGGGCGGGGCGCAGCACCAATGCCCCCTCCTGCATTTCAGCGCTCAGCTTATTTCCAGGGGCAACGCCAAGTTGCGCCAGCAGGGCAGCCGGTAATCGAACAGCCGCACTATTGCCCCATTTTTGAATTGCAAGTTCCATATCAATGCCTCCAATGTAGATACATTGTATACCCAAGCCAATTCGAAGGACAACAAGTATCTACAGAGTAGATACAAATCAAGCAAGCCCTGGTATGAGTCACAACCCGCCAAAATAAATGCTTGCCAGCCTGACCACGCTCCGTTGCAGGCGCGCCCCAGAGGAGTGACACGGCGCTCCCAAACGCACCGCTGGCAGGCTCGACCGTATACAATCACGGCTGTCAGAAATATTGGAATGGACATTTGATCGTGGTGGGAGACATGGTATTGCTGGGCACGGCCGCGACCGCCGTTTGCGTTGGATGCCTGGTACCGAACCGCTGGCTACCGCCATTGCCAAACGACAAATTTCTTCACTTTGCCAGTTTTGCCGTGCTGGCGGCGCTGGCGCTGCGCGTCGCCCAGGGCCGTACCGAGGCGCTGCTTTGGCTGCTGGGCCTGCTGGTTGCAGGCTGGCTGATCGAGTGCCTGCAGTCACTGGTACCGGATCGACGCTTCTGCTGGCGCGACATTGCGGCCAATGCGGGCGGCATCGCCTTCGCGGCCGTCGGCGCCCAACTCTACGTGACTTTCTTCTGAAGCCCATGACCGTCCCCGCCAAGACCGCCACCGCCCGCAGGGCTGCCGCCGTGAACGATGCCGCACCGGCGCCGGAAGAGCGTCAGTTGCAAATTCACCTGCGCAAGATTCCACTGCTGGCGGAGCTGTCGGACGAGGAGATCATCCGGGTCAAGCAGGACCTGCGGATCCGGCAGTACGGCAAGCGCGACATCGTGCTGCAAAAAGGCGGCCATGGCGACGGCCTGATGTTCCTGCTGTCGGGCCAGTTGCAGGTGATCGACGTGACCGAAGACGGCCGCGCGATCGGCCTGCGCATGCTGGCGCCGGGCGACTTCTTCGGCGAAATCGCGCTGATCAACAATTCGACCCGCTCGGCTTCGGTGGTGGCGATGTCGGAAGCGCTGGTGGCCTTCCTGCCGGCGGCGACCGCGATGCACCTGTTCGCGCACGCGCCTTCGGTGGCGACCCACATGCTCAAGCACCTGGCGCAAAAGATCCAGCGCGACTCGGAATTCCGTTCGCTGCTGAGCATCAACAATACTGCCAAGCGCATCTACACCTACCTGGTGCTAATGCAGAAGAACAAGGAGGGCGAACCGGGTGCCCCGGCCGTGGTCGAGAACCTGCCGACCCACCAGGACATCGCCAACATGATCAACACCAGCCGCGAGACCGTGACGCGCGCCCTGACGGCGCTGGCGCAGCAGGGGATCGTGCAGAAGGATGCGCACCGCCTGATCATCGTGAAGCCGGAAGCGCTGCAAAAGCTGGTGCAGGGGTCGTAGGGTGGGCGGCTCCACCGCACAATGTGATCCGCCTTCCACAAACGCCGCCCACGCGTTCAAACCCGGGCGATGCCGCCCGTGCGCTTGTTCATCCGCCGATTGAACGCGCGGGCGGCAAGAGCATGTCAGCGCATCATATTGCCGGGTGGAGCCGCCCACCCCACGAGCCGCGTGCTACATTCATGTCATGACACTTTTTGTTCAAGGAGACGACATGAGCACGATGACCGGCAATGGTGGCATGGATGTCAAACCCGGCCTGGGCAAGAGCCTGCGCATCGTGGCGCTGGTGACGGCCGCCATCCTGATGATCCCGCTCGTCGCCATGCAGTTCACTTCGGAAGTCAACTGGACCTTCAGCGACTTCGTCGCCGCCGGCATCCTGCTGGCGTTCACCGGCCTGGTCCTGACCTTCGCCCTGCGCAAGTTCCGCACCACGCGAAGCCGCCTGCTCGCCGCCGGCCTGATCGGCCTGGGTTTCCTGTATTGCTGGGCAGAGATGGCGGTCGGGATCTTCACCAACATTGGCAGCTGAGCAGCGAGCTTACAATTCCTCGTTGATTCGCGACAAGATGTTACATCTGTAACAACGGATGGGCAGTTGGATGAAGTATAATTTTCGGCTCATCCGGCTTTGCCCATCCTTATGCATATCACATTGACGTACCCCACCGGGACGCTGCCAGCGCAGGCCGCCCCATGATCTCGCCACTGATGCTGCGCGGCCTGTGGGCCTACCGCGGTTTCGTGCTGGGCAGCGTCAAGCGCGAATTCCAGTCGAAATACGTGAACGCGATGCTGGGCGCCGTCTGGTCGGTGCTCAGCCCGCTCGCCATGATCCTCGTGTACACCGTGATCTTTTCCGAGGTCATGCGTGCCAAGCTGCCCGGCAACGATTCGGGCGCCGCCTATTCGATCTACCTGTGCGCCGGCATCCTGACCTGGGGCCTGTTCGCCGAGATCGTCGCCCGCGGCCAGAACATGTTTCTCGAGCAGGCCAACCTGATCAAGAAGATCAGTTTCCCGCGCATTTGCCTGCCGATCATCGTCGTGATGAACGCACTGGTCAACTTTGGCGTCATCTTCGGCCTGTTCCTGGTGTACCTGGTCGCCTCGGGCAACTTCCCGGGCGCGGTGTTCGTCGCCATTATCCCGGTGCTGCTGCTGCAGATCCTGCTGGCCATCGGCCTGGGCATGGTGAGCGGCATCCTGAATGTGTTCTTCCGCGATGTCGGCCAGTTCGTGACCATCGCGATGCAGTTCTGGTTCTGGCTGACGCCGATCGTCTATCCGGCCTCGATCCTGCCGCTCGAAGCGCGTCCCATCCTCGACTACAACCCGATGGCGGCCGTGGTGCGGGCGCACCAGGCGATCCTGGTCGAAGGCCGCCTGCCCGACTGGAATTCGCTGATCCCGGCGACCTTGCTGGCGTTGCTGCTGTGCATCCTGGGCCTGCGCCTGTTCCGCAAGCGCTCCGGCGAAATGGTGGATGAACTCTGATGGGCAGCATTGTCGTTTCCAAGCTGGGCAAGGCCTACAAACAATATCCGACGCGCTGGTCGCGCCTGGGCGAGTGGCTGCTGCCGCTGCGCGGGCCGCGCCACAAGCTCAAGTGGGTGCTCACTGACATCAGCTTCCAGGTCGCGCCGGGCGAGGCCGTGGGCCTGATCGGCATCAATGGCGCCGGTAAAAGCACGCTGCTGAAACTCATCACCGGCACCACCCAGCCGACCACGGGCGCGGTCTGGATGGAGGGGCGCGTGGCCGCCCTGCTCGAGCTGGGCATGGGTTTCCATCCGGACTTCACCGGACGCCAGAACGTCTACATGGCCGGCCAGTTGCTGGGCATGACGGTGGACGAGATCAGCGCCCTGATGCCGCAGATCGAAGACTTCGCCGGCATCGGCGAATACATGGACCAGCCGGTGCGCGTGTACTCGAGCGGCATGCAGATGCGCGTGGCCTTCTCGGTCGCCACCGCGCGCCGGCCGGACATCCTGATCGTCGACGAAGCGCTGTCGGTGGGCGACGCCTACTTCCAGCACAAGAGTTTCGACCGCATCCGCCAGTTCCGCAAGGAGGGCACCACCCTGCTGCTGGTCTCGCACGACAAGCAGGCGATCCAGTCGGTGTGCGACCGCGCGATTTTGCTCGACGGCGGCCGCCTGGCGAAAGAAGGCAGGCCGGAAGAGATCATGGACTACTACAACGCCATGATCGCGGAACGCGAAAATGAAACGGTGCGCATCAACGCGCTCGACGACGGCAAGGTGCAGACCATCTCCGGCACCGGCGAAGCCAAGGTCAGCGACATCGCCCTGCTCGACGAAACCGGCCAGCGCGCCGAAGTGGTCGACGTGGGCGCCGCCGTCACTCTGGAAGTGAAGGTGAAGGTCAATGCGCCGATCCCGCGCATGGTGCTCGGCTACATGATCAAGGACCGCCTGGGCCAGCCAATGTACGGCACCAATACCCACCTGAAGCAGCTGCCGCTCGATAACGTCGCGGCCGGCGAGGAAGTGGTGTACCGCTTCGCCTTCCCGATGAACCTCGGCCCCGGCACCTATTCGGTCGCGACGGCGATCGTCAGCACCGAGACCCACCTGGTGAACAACTACGAATGGCGCGACCTGGCGCTGGTGTTCACCGTGATGAACATGCGCCGCCCCCATTTCGAGGGCTCGGCCTGGCTCGACCCGGCCATCGACATCCAACGCTCATGACATTTATCTCCTATTCGCAGAACTCCGAAGACGTGCTGCTGTGGCGCGCGCTCGGCCACGTCAGGAACGGCTTCTACATCGACGTCGGCGCCAACGACCCGGAAGAGCATTCGGTCACCAAGGCCTTCTACGACGCCGGCTGGCGCGGCATCAGCATCGAGCCGCTGCCCTCGTTCCACCAGGCCTTCACCGAGCAGCGCCCGCGCGACGTCAACCTGGCGATCGCCGCCGGCGCCACCAATGGCGAACTGACGCTGTACGACACCCCGCAGGTACGCGGCTGGGCTTCGCCGGAGCAGTCCGTCGCCGAGCTGCACCGTTCCGAAGGCCATGAAGTCGTCGAGATGAAGGTGCCGGTGCGCACCCTGGCCTCGGTGTGCGCGGAGCACGTGAAAGGCGACATTCACTTCCTGAAGATCGACGTCGAAGGCTTCGAAGGCGAAGTAATCAAGGGGATGGACTTCGCGCGCTGGCGCCCGTGGATCCTGGTGATCGAGGCGACGCTGCCCAACAGCCGGGAAACCAGGCACGAGGCCTGGGACGCCCTGGTCACGGGCCAGCGCTACCGCTTCGTGTGGTTCGATGGCCTGAACCGCTATTACGTGGCCGACGAACACCCCGAGCTGCTGCCGCATTTCGGCATCCAGCCGAACGTGTTCGACGACTACATCTCGCACCACCTCGACAAGGCCTGGGCCTCCACCAGGAAGCTCGGCCGCGCGCTGGATGACTCCGAACGCCATGCGGCCGAACTATCGGCCGCAGTGAACGAGAAGGCGCGCCAGGCAGAGACGCTGCGCAGGGAACTCGATTACGCCCTGGTGCGCGCCGACGCTGCCGAACAAGAGCGCCGCATGGCCGAGCAGGAGCGGCGCGAAGCCGATCTGGCGCGGCGCCAGGCCGAACACGACCGCCGCACCGCCGAACTCGGGCTGGCGCAGTCGGAGCAAGGCCGCCTGGAAGCCGAGAAATCGCTGCTCGTGGCCCAGCACGAGCTGGGTGCGGTGAGCGGTGCTCTGGCCGCATCGCAGGCGAGCGGCCACCATCTCACCGAATGGGCGCGCGGTCTCGAACAACAGCTGGTCGCCACGCATGCCAGCACCTCGTGGAGGATCACGCGCCCGCTGCGTGGCGCAGGCAGCGTGCTGCGGGTCCTGCGCCGGCCGGGCCTGGCCAGGCGCCTGGTCACCCGTGTCACTTCCAACGAGCGCCTGCGCCGCCTGCTGATCCCTGTTCTGCTGCGCTACCCCGCGCTGGGCAACAAGGTCAGCAGCTCGCTCGCCGCCATCAAGCAGGCCGTGCCGGACCCGGTGGAGCATGCGGGCGCGGTGGCGGTTCCCGAAGAACTCAAGGGCCTGCCGGTCTCGGTGCGCGCGGTGCTGGGCGACCTGCAGCGCGCCCGCGGCGGCCAGGCTGGAAACTAACAATGCGTATCGTCATCGACTTTCTTCACGCGCAGGACGGCATCGCGCCCTCGCTGAATCGTGCAAAGGCATTCGCGGCCGCCGCCGGTAGCCGCGAACTGTGGATTGCTGCTCCCCTGTCCAACGCCAGCCTGCTGGAAGACCTGCGCATTGCCTTCCCCGGCCGCGTCCGCGCGGTCGATTTGACCGGCAACCCGCGCCTGCACCCGGCATTGCGCGAACACGCGCTGGCCAGCCTGTCGCCCGACGTGGTGCTGGCACCAAACGACCTGGACAAGGACGCCGCCGCCCTGCTGGCCGAGCTGGATGCCACCGCCGCCGAGCGCGTCGCGCATCCGCAAGCCACGCGTCCGAAGCTGGCCTACGTCTCTCCGCTGCCGCCGGTCAAATCCGGGATCGCCGACTACAGCGCCGAGCTGGTGCCGGAGCTGGCGAAGTTCTATGACATCACGCTGGTCGTGGACCAGGAACGCGTCGAGGACGCGCGCCTGGACGGCCTGCCGCTGCGCGCCCCCGACTGGCTGCGCCACCATGCGCACGAATTCGAACGCGTGGTCTACCACGTCGGCAATTCGCACGCGCACCAGCACATGTTCGCGCTGATCCGCGAGGTGCCCGGCATCGTGGTGCTGCACGATTTTTATTTCTCGGGCGTGCTCGACAACCTCGAGCGCGAGGAATACCTGCCGCAGGGCTTCCTGAAGGCGCTGTACGAATCGCACGGCTACACCGGCCTGCTCAGCCACCGCAAGGAAGGCCGCAATCCGTCGATCTGGAAGTACCCGGTCAACAAGGGTGTACTCGACAATGCCGCCGGTGTAATCGTCCACGCCGACTTCTCGAAGGAACTGGCGACCGAATGGTACGGACCGGGCGCCGCCGATGGCTGGCAGACCATCCCGCTGCTGCGCGGCCGTCCCGAGGGTTCGGCCACGCCTGATGCGCGCGCGGCCGCCCGCAAGCGCCTGGACATCGGCGACGACGAATTCCTCGTCACCAGCTTTGGCATGCTGGGCCGCACCAAGCTCAATGAAGAACTGCTCGACGCCTACCAGGCTTCGCCGCTGGCGGCGGACAGCCAGTGCCGCCTGGTATTCGTCGGCGAGAACGACCCCGGCCTGTACGGAGCCGGCCTGCTGAAGAAAATCGCCGCCAGCGCAGCCGCCGGCCGCATCCGCATCGCCGGCTTCGTCGATGCCGCCACCTATGCCGACTATCTTGCCGCCAGCGATTGCGCGGTGCAGCTGCGCGCGGCGACCCGCGGCGAAACCTCGGCCTCGGTGCTCGACTGCCTGCTGTACGGCATCCCGACGGTCGTCAACGCCCACGGCTCGACCGCCTCCATCAGCGACGCGCTGCTGGTGAAGCTGCGGGATGGTTTCACGACGCCGGAGCTGGCCGATGCGCTGGAACGCCTGCGCAGCGATGCCGGCCTGCGCGCCGGCCTGTCGCAGCGAGCACTCGCTCACATGGAACGCGAGCATGCGCCGGCCCATGTCGGCAAGCTGTACTTCGACGCCATCGAGGGCTACGCCGCGCGCAGCCCACAGGCCGCCTACCGCAAGGTGGTGCGCGCCACCGCGCCGCAGGCAAGCGACGCCGAGCTGCCGCAGCTGGCGGCGGCGATCGCCTTCAACCGCCCGGCCACCGCGCCTCGCCAGCTGCTGGTGGACGTGTCCGCCGTGGTGCAGTCCGACCTGAAGACCGGCATCCAGCGCGTGGTGCGCAGCATCCTGCTGTCCCTGGTCGCCGACCCGCCGCCGGGCTTCCGGATCGAGCCGGTTTACTCGCACGGCGGCAACCGCAGCTACCAGTACGCGCGCCAGTTCGGCCTGAACATGGTGGGCGAGACCGGCTTGACCATGGAAGACGCGCCGGTCGACCTGCGCCCGGGCGACATCTTCTTCGGCCTCGACCTGTTCACCAACGGCACCTCGCAAAACGAAAACCTGCTGCAATCGATGCGCGACCGCGGCGTCGGCATCTACTTCGTGGTGTTCGACATCCTGCCGATGCTGCGCCCGGACGTCTTCCCCTTCGGGACCGAACAGTACTTCGGCGACTTCCTGCGCACCGTGCACAAGGTGTCGGACGGCGTGCTGTGCATCTCGCGCGCGGTGGCCGACGAGCTGGCCGGCTGGATCGCGGCCCAGGGCCTGGAACGGCGCGCGCCTTTGAAACTCGGCCACTTCCACCTGGGCGCCGACATCGACGCCAGCGCGCCGAGCTTCGGCCTGCCGCCGGACGCCGACCATGTTCTGTCGGCCCTCAAGCAGCGCCCGAGCTTCATCATGGTCGGCACGGTCGAGCCGCGCAAGGGCCACACCCAGACCCTGGACGCCTTCGAGCTGCTGTGGGAACGCGGCGAAGACGTCAACCTGGTCGTGGTCGGCAAGCAGGGCTGGATGATGGAAAAGCTGTGCGAGCGCATGGCCAACCACCCGGAGAAATCGAAACGCCTGTTCTGGATGAACGGCATCTCGGACGAGATGCTGCTCAAGCTGTACGCCGCCTCCTCGGCCCTGCTGTCGCCGTCCGAAGGCGAAGGCTTCGGCCTGCCGCTGATCGAGGCGGCCCAGCACGGCATTCCGATCATCGCGCGCAGCCTGCCGGTGTTCCGCGAAGTGGCGGGCGAGCACGCCTATTACTTCGACGGCCTGGCCCCGGCCGACCTGGCCGATGCGATCCACGCCTGGCTTGGCCTGCTGGGCGAAGGCAAGGCGCCGCAATCGACCGGCATGCCATGGCTGACCTGGGACGGGAGCGCCCGGCAGGTGCTCGACGGCCTGGTGCGCCAGCAGTGGTATCGCAGCCTTCCCGGTACGGATAACGGCCGTGCTTGAACGCTGGCGCTTCCCGGTGCTGGTGGCGCTGGCGCTGTGCGCCTTGCTGGCCATGTACGAGCCGTATTTCGGCGGCGACGTGGTCGAATACACGGTGGCCACCGTGGCGATCGCCGACCACGGCTCGCCCGACATCCGCCTGGAAGATATCGCGCGCGTACGCACCCTGCTGCCCGGCATGTTCGCAGGCCCCTACGACCTGTTGGAGCGCGGCATGCGCGCGGGAGAGCAGCAGCTGTACGCGGCCTTCGTGCGCGGGCGCGAGGGCGACGTGTTCCCGGTCCACTACTTCGGTTATTCGCTGCTGGCCGCCGCGCCGTTCAAGCTGTTCGAGGCACTCGGGATGCAGCCATTCAAGGCCTTCCAGGCGGTCAACCTGGCGGCCGTGTTCGTGCTGGGGCTGGCGCTGCGCTGCTTCTTCGGCTCCGAGGCCAAGGCCTGGCTCGGCCTCGGGCTGTTCATGCTGTGCGGCGGCGCCCTCTACCTGCACTGGAGCAGCCCGGAATGCGTCAGCGCCGCCCTGCTGCTGGCGGGCCTGCTGTTCTACACCAGCGGCTCGCCGATCGCCGGCAGCGTACTGGCCGGCCTGGCCGGGCAGCAGAATCCGACCATCGTGTTCTTCTTCGCCTTCGCGCCCCTGTTCAAGGTGTGGCTCGACTACGACCGCCAGCAAGGCTTTGTTTCCAACCTGCGCGCCCAGCTGACCCGCCGCACCATCCTCGGCCTGGCGGCCGGCGTGGCAGTGTTCGCGCTGCCGCCGCTGTTCAACCTGTGGCAGTTCGGCGTCCCGAACATCATCGCCAAGCTGTTCTCCGACCCGGGCCTGATCGGCGCCACGCGCCTGGCCTCGTTCTACTTCGACCTGAACCAGGGCATGATCGTTGGCGTGCCCGGCCTGCTGCTAGTGCTGCTCCTGCTGCTGCCGCGCATGGACGTCCGCGCGCGCGGCGTGCTGCTGCTGTCCGCACTGCTCACGCTGGCGCTCGCCCTGCCCGCGCTAGCCGTGCTGAACTGGAACTCCGGCGCGACCGGCCCGATGCGCTACGCCTTCTGGGCCGCGATGCCGCTGGTGTTCGCGTTGCTGGTGCGGCTGCGCGGCATGCCGCGCTGGCCTCAGCTGGCGGTCGTGCTGCTGGCGGCCAGCCAGGCAGCGGCCGTGGACCATGCATCCGAATACAACTACGTCCATTTCAGTCCGGCCGCCGAGTGGGTGCTGGAGCGCGCACCGCAGTTCTACCATCCGGAGCCCGAGATCTTCGCCGAGCGCGCCGGCCACCACGACGACTACATCCAGTCAGACAAGTACTACGTCCTGCGTGGCCCCGATGGCAAGGAACTGAAAACCCTTGTCCATACATCCAACGCCCACCTGGACGAGCAGCTGTGCGGCCGCGGCGCCAGCCTCGACCCCAGCCTGCCGGCGGTGCAGAGCGCACGCGGCTGGCGCTACATCGATGGGCCGCTGCGCTGCGTCGCCGGCGGCCACGTGCAGCGCAGCTTCCGGTTCGACGCCCTGCGCGCCGGCCAGGCCGTCACCCTGGGATCGGGATGGAGCCATCTGGAAGCGAACGGTCCCGGATGGGACGGCGCCTGGTCAGTCGGCGCACGTTCGCGCGTGCGCGTGAAGGTGGACGGCGGCGCGATCCAGGCCCTGCTCATCACCGGCAACTACCTGGCGCCGAACCGCCAGACCCGCGTCCTCGTGAACGGGATCGATCTCGGCTGGCATGCGCTCGACCAGACCGGTCCGCTGGCGCTTCCTGCGCCGGTGTCGCAAGCAGCGCGCGCCGCCACCCTCGACATCGAATTCGAACACGCCTCGCCCACCGCTCCCGGTCCGGGCGACCCGCGCCCTCTCGCCTTCTTCCTGCGCGAGATCAGCGTACGACAATCCCCCAGCAAGCCATGAACGCTCCAGACGCCACTACCGTGAATCTTCCTTTCGCCACCTCGCCCATCGGCGTGCCCGACGCGGTGGCGGTCGTGATCCCCAGCTACAAGGTCACCCGCCACATCCTGGGTGTGATCGCCGGCATCGGCCCCGAAGTCGCGCGCATCTACGTGGTCGACGACAAATGCCCGGACGGCAGCGGCGCATTCGTGCGCGAACACTGCAGCGACCCGCGCGTGGTGGTGCTCGAGCACGCCGAGAACCAGGGCGTCGGCGGCGCCGTCATGACCGGTTACCGCGCCGCGATCGCGGACGGCGCCAAGGTGATGGTCAAGATCGACGGCGACGGCCAGATGGACGGCGCCCTGATCCCGAATTTCGTGGCGCCAATCCTGGCCGGCGAAGCCGACTACACCAAGGGCAACCGCTTCTTCAACCTGGAGCGCCTGGGCGCGATGCCGCCGATGCGCCTGTTCGGCAATGCGGTGCTGTCCCTGATCACCAAGCTGTCCTCGGGCTACTGGGACCTGTTCGACCCGACCAACGGCTATACCGCGATCCACGCCGACTGCGCGCGCTTCCTGCCTTTCGAGAAGATCAGCAAGCGCTACTTCTTCGAGTCGGACATGCTGTTCCGCCTGAACATCCTGGGCGGGGTGGTGACCGACGTGCCGATGGACGCGGTCTACGGCGACGAGGTCAGCAACCTCAAGATCTCGAAGGTCGCCACCGAATTCTTCGGCAAGCACCTGCGCAACTTCGGCAAGCGCATCTTCTATAACTACTACCTGCGCAACATGTCGGTGGCCTCGATCGAGCTGCCGCTGGGGATCCTCTTGAGCCTGTTCGGCACCGTCTACGGCCTGTCGCACTGGATCTCCTCGGCGCGCACCGGGGTCGAGACCCCGGCCGGCACCGTGATGCTGGCCGCGCTGCCCGTGATCATGGGGGTGCAGCTGATCCTTGCCTTCCTGGCGCACGACGTCGCCTCGGTGCCGCGCCGTCCACTGCACAAGAAGACGCTGTACCGCAGCAAGCCATGAGCCCGGCCAAGCTTGCTTCCAAGCTCGCCTCGCGCCAGTTCGCCGTCTATGTGGCCGGGGGCCTGCTGTGCGCGCTGGTCGACATCGGCCTGATGCAGCTGCTGCTGGAGGCCGGGTTCCACCACACGGCGGCCGCCAGCGCCGGCTTCGCGGCCGGGCTGCTGGTCAACTTCGCTTTCCACAGCGGCGTCACCTTCAACAGGGCCGCCAACCCCGCCAGTTTCGCGCGCTACCTGTGCCTGGTGGCCCTCAACTATGCACTCACCCTGGGCTGCGTGGCGCTGGCCCAGTCCACCCTCGGCAATCCCCTGCTCGGAAAGATCCTGTCGCTGCCGCTGGTGGCGGTGAACGGCTTCCTGCTCGGTAAATACTGGATCTTCAAGTGAACACTGGCGCACGCATTGCCAAGGGGCGCATTCCCGCCCTCCTCCTCGGGCTCGGCATGGCCCTGGTCGGCTGGTACCTGCTCCAGCGCAGCCTAGGCCTGCGGCCCGGCGTCTTCGCCGACGAGTGGTACTACAGCAAACTGGCGCGCCTGGTCCCGCTGTCGGAAGCGGTGCTGCCGTCCTGGCTCTACCTGCTGGTATTCGGCGCCAGCAGCAGCTGCGGCCCCGGCTTCCTCGATTGCGCCCGCATCGGCAACGTCGTGTTCCACGTCGGCGCCGCCCCTTTCCTTTACCTGGTCGCGCGGCGCGTGACGACGGCGCCGCTGGCCTGCGCGGTGGCGCTGCTGGCCCTGCTGCTGCCACTGAACCTGTACACCAGCTTCTTCATGCCGGAGTCGATGTACTTCTTCGGCTTCGCGGTACTGGCCTGGGTGGCCCTGGCCGGGCTGGCGTGGCGCGAGTGGACGCATGCGCTGGCCGCCGGCGCCACCCTCGGCCTGATGAGCCTGGTGAAAGTGCACGCGGTCTTCCTGCTGCCGGCGCTGTGCCTGTATCTGCTGTACGCCAGCCATGTGCGTGCCGCCGGCGGCGCTTCGGGTGGCGCCTGGCTGGCGCGCGGACTGGGCGCCGCGGCACTGGCCGCCGTCAGCGCCGCCGTGGTCAAGCTGCTGCTCGGCTGGCTGCTGGCGGGCGAGGCCGGCCTGACCCTGTTCGGCGCCTTCTACGGGGCCGGCGCCAGCTCGGCCTCGCAGCACAGCCTGCTGGCGCGCCTCGCTCCCGCTTCGGTCAGCGCGGGCGGCCATGCGATGGCGCTGGCGGCGCTGCTGGCGATTCCACTGGCGGCGCTGCTGCACGCCCTCTTGCGCCGCGATACCTGGCGCGATGGCAATCCGCTCGGACCACTGCTTGCCTTCACCGTGCTCATGCTCGGCTCGGCGCTCGGCCTTGCCGTCCTGTATACCGCCTCGATTGCCCACGAGGGACCGCTCGAAGGCCTGCGCCTGCACTCGCGCTATTACAGTTTCGCGCTGCCCCTGCTGCTGGTCGTCGCTGCCGCCGCTGCAACACGCAAGGACCCGGAACGCGCCGGCGCCCGTCGTGTCCCGATGGCGCCGGCATTGGTCGCCCTGGCGCTGGCCGGCCTGCTGGCGGCGGCATGGTTCCTGCTGCCTGGCTTCGACCCGCGGGTGACGGACAGCCCGGAATTCACGACACTGGTCAGGCACGGCAAGGCGGCCACCGTCCTGTTTGTCGTGCAGGCGCTGCTGCTGGCATTGTGGCTGCGCTACCGGCACATCGCGGCCCGGGGCGCGCTGCTGCTGGCGCTGCCGCTGGCCCTGTACGCCACCGACCTCGAGGTACGCAGCTACCTGGTCCACCTCGAACAGCCGACGCCGGCGGACCGCGCCGGCATCGCCGCGCGCGACCTGATTCCGCGCGCCGAGCGCGGCGCCACCATGATCGTCGCCAACGGGGCCGACCTGTTCCGCACCCAGTTCCACATCGACCATCCCGACATGCTGTTCCTCGACCTGCCGGACGGCGCCCCGGTCGAGGCCTACCGCCTGCCTTCGCAGGCGCGCTGGCTGGTTGCGGTGGGCCGCCATCCGCTGCCGCCGGAGCTGGTCCCGACGGTGAGCAACGAGGCGTTCACGATCGTCAAGCTGCCGCGTTCGCAGCGCAGCCTGGTCAGCGAATTCGCGTTCAACGTGGCGCCGGGTGCGGGCCAGCCGGTGGTGACGGGCACCGGCCTGGCGGGTGTGGAAGCCTGGGGGCGCTGGTCGGAAGGCCCGCGCGTCGAGCTGGGTTTTGCGCAGCCGTTGCCGGCGCGCCTGACGGTGATCCTGAAGGCCGGCGCCTTCGGCGCCAACATCGGGGCCCCCTTCGTACTGCGCGTGGGGGATGCCAGTACCGAGTTCCGCCTGCCCTGGGAAGCGCGCGAAGTGGTGCTCGACCTGGATACCGACGGCCGCCAGCAGACCCTGGTCATCGAGGTGCCGCATCCGCAGCGGCCGAGCGAGCAAGGGAATTCGACGGATACCCGCCTGCTGGGGATTTCGCTGACCCGGCTGCGGATCGAGGAAAGAGCCGGCCCGTAGGGTGGGCGGCTTCGCCGCCCACGCGTTCGAGCAGCAATGGAACAGCCGAGCAGGCCTCAGTACCGTGATTTGACCGCGTGGGCGGGAGACCCGCCCACCCTACAATAAAGACGAGACATGATTGCAACGACTAGCAAGACCAGCCGTCCCATCTGGCCACTGGCCCTGACCATCGTCCTCGCCTGCATCGCCTGGCTCCTGTACGGGCGCAACGCCGGCCTGCAACCCAGCGTCTTCGCCGACGAGTGGTATTACAGTAAGATGGCACGCCTGACGCCGCTGGCCGATTCGATGCTGCCGTCCTGGCTCTACCTGTGGATGTTCAGCGCCAGCAGCGCCTGCGGCGACGGCTTCCTCGAGTGCGTCCGGATCGGCAACCTGGCCTTCTTCCTGGCCGGCGCCCCCTTCGTCTACCTGCTCGCGCGCCGCTACGCGAGCGGCCCGGTGGCGTGCGGTGTCGCGGTGCTGAGCGCGCTGGCGCCGCTGAACAGCTTCACCGCCTACTTCATGCCGGAGTCGACCTACTACTTCGGTTTCTGTGTGCTGAGCTATGTGGCCTTGAAGGGCAGCGACTGGCGCCCGGCATCGCAGGCGCTGGCGACCGGCGCAGTCCTTGGCCTGATGAGTCTGGTCAAGGTGCATGCGGTCTTCCTGCTGCCGGCCCTGGTCCCGTTCCTGCTGGCGGCAAGCTGGCAGCGCGGCGGCGCCTGGTTCCTGCGCGGCCTGGCCATGGCGGCCGCGGCGACCGCGTGCGCCTTCGCCATCAAGTACGGGCTCGGCTGGGTATTCGCCGGCAAGGCGGGCCTGAGCCTGTTCGGCTACTTCTACGAATCGACCAGGGTGGGAAGCGACAAGCTCGTGCTGCTGGGAGCGGCGCTGGTCAGCGCGCGCGGCCACCTGATGACGCTGGCACTGATGTATGCCCTGCCGCTGGCCATCCTGGTCTGGGCGCTGTGCCGGCGCGAGGCATGGACGCGCGCCGAACCGGCGGCGCGGGAACGCACCCTGCTGCACCTGTACGTGCTCTTGATGCTGGGCGCTGCCGCCGGACTGACCATCGTCTACACCGCCGGCCTGCACGTCGAGGGCAGCCGCGAAGGCCTGCGCCTGCACCTGCGCTATTACAGCTTCGTGTTCCCGCTGCTGGCCGTGGTGGCCGCGGCGGCGGTGGCGCCACAGCGCGACCAGGAGCGCGGAACGCGCGAGACGCCCTGGCTGCGCTGGGTACCGGCGCTGGTGCTGGGCGCGTTCCTGCTGCTGTCGTTCCGGGGGCTGCCCGACTACACCATGAATGTGGTCGACGGTCCCGACATCTACGGCATCAACCTGCAGGGCAAGGCCTTTCCCATCGTGGTGGGCCTCCAGCTGCTGGTGCTCCTGGCCTGGGCGGCACGGGTGCGCGTCGCGCCGCTGCTGTTCCTGTGCCTCGCGCTGCCGGCGGCCTACGCGGCCAGCAACCAGGGCGTGTACAAGCACCTGGCCTCGCTGCGCCCGCCGACCAAGACCGACGACGCGGCCCGCTTCGTCCACCAGCATGTCCCGCCGGCCGACCGCAGCCAGGTAGTGATCGCGGGCGTCGACCTGAGCATGATGATCCGGGCGCAATTCCATATCGACCACCCGGACACGAGCACGATGGTGCTCGAGTTCGGCAAGGTCGCCGAATACCAGCTGCCGCTGAACAAGAAGTGGATGCTGATGCTGGGCGAATACGAAGTGCCCGGCCACATCGCCACCACCGTGCTGCGCACGCCCTGGTATACAGTGGTGCGCCTGCCGGAACCCGAGCGCACGCTCAGCCACGTGAAACTGTCGGCCCCGCCGGATCCACGGGTCGTCACCGGCATCGAAGGCCTGTCGTTTATCGAGCAATGGGGCCGCTGGTCGGATGCGAAGCGCGTGGTGATCCATTTCGCCCAGCCCCTGCCGCTCCGCGCCGGCGTGGTGCTGGCCGCCCGCGCCTACGACGTGAATGCCACGCTGCCGTTCAAGATCCACGTCGGCGGCCAGACCAAGGAATTCAAGGTCGGCTGGCACCAGCAGGAAATCGGCCTGCACTTCGACACCGACGGCACCGCCCGCTCACTGGTGATCGAGGTGCCGCAGCCGGTCTCGCCGGAAGAGCTCGGCTACCCGGGCGATTCGCGCAAGCTCGGCATCGGCATCGGCGAGATCATCATCACCGACGGCGCCGCAGGCGCACGCCCGGTCCAGGCAGCTCGTTGATCAGGCGCAAACCTGCGCGTGTCCCGGCTGGCTGTGTGAAGTCACGTACGGAATGGCGGCCCCTACCCCGGCTACAGTGAACCAAAGCCGGGCGCACTCCTGCACCGGCGTGAACGATGGCACTGCCGCACTGCAGCACCGGGATACCATGGCAACTGGATCGGACAATGAAGATCGCCTGAGCAAACCACTGGATGTTCAAGGTGGTGGACAAAGCATGGGCGTGCAGGCCGTCGGCGAGGTCGAGGGCAATGCCGTCTCGCCCACCGGCGGGCCCGGGGTGAACCATTGGCAGGCCAGCTATATCGCGCGCGGCGGCCTGGACGAGCGCGGCAATATCTTCTTCGCCGCCGTCGAAATGACGCGCATGCCCATGGTCGTCACCGACCCCAACCTCGAAGACAATCCCATCGTGTTCGCCAACGGCGCCTTCTTCGACCTCACCGGTTATGCAGAGGATGACGTGCTGGGCCGCAACTGCCGCTTCCTGCAGGGCCCCGACACCGACCGCGCCACCGTCGCCGAGGTGCGCCATGCCCTGCAAGAAGCGCGCGCGGTAGCGGTCGACCTGCTCAACTACAAGGCCAACGGCGAAGCGTTCTGGAATGCGCTGTTCATCGGCCCGATCTTCGACCAGGATGGCAAGCTGCTGTATTTCTTCGCGTCGCAGATGGACATCACCCAGCGCCGCAGCATGCTCGAGTCGAACCTGCAGGCGCAGAAGATGGAGGCGATCGGGCAGCTGTCGGCCGGGATGGCGCACGACTTCAACAACCTGCTGCAGGTGATCAACGGCAACCTCGAACTGGCCCTGCTGACGGCCGGCAAGACGCCGGCGGCGGCCGAGCCGATCCGCCGCGCCCAGCGCGCAACCATGCAAGCCGGCAAGCTCACCCAGCAACTGCTCAGCTTTGCGCGCAAGCAGCGCCTCGAGCATAAGCGCGTCAGCCTGAATGCGCTGGTGGTCGAGTTTTCCGACATGCTGGTGCGCACGCTCGGCGACAAGGTCGAGCTGCGGCTCGACCTGCGGCCCGGACTGCCTTCCTGCTCGATCGATCCGACCTACCTGGAAATGGCGCTGCTCAACGTCGTCATCAACGCGCGCGACGCCATGCCGCGCGGCGGCACCGTCACGGTGGGCACGTCGGTGGTCGACGAATCACGGCGCCTGGCCAACCGCCTGCCGCCGGGCGAGTACGTGGCCATCTGCGTCATGGACGAGGGCGACGGCATGCCGCCCGAGGTGCTCAAGCGCGCCACCGAACCCTTCTTCACCACCAAGGGCATGGGCACCGGCCTCGGCCTGGCCATGGTGCACGGCTTCGTGCAGCAGTCGCAGGGCCGGCTCGACATCGACAGTGAACCCGCACAAGGTACGCAGGTGCGGATGATTTTCCCGGTGGCGCGGCAATCGCTGCACCAGGAAGGCGAAGACGGCAGCGACGCCGACAGCGAGGCGCGCGCGGCGGGCCGCAAGTGCCGCATCCTGGTGGTGGAAGACAACGAGGACGTGCGCGAGCTGGCCGAGGCCATGCTGGCGGCAGCCGACTACGACGTGCTGTCGGCGCCGAGCGGCGAGCGCGCGCTCGAGCTCCTGGCCCGGGAACCGGTGGATCTGCTGTTCACCGACGTGATCATGCCGGGCGGGATGAACGGACTGCAGCTGGTCGAGCAGGTGCACGCCACGCGGCCGGGGATGCCGGTGCTGGTGACCACCGGCTACATGGACGAACTACCGGCGCGCGGGGTGCGCGACAAGTCGCTGGAGGTGCTGGCCAAGCCCTACCAGCACCAGGATTTGCTGGACCGGGTGCATGCGGCGCTGCACGCCAGAAGAGCCGCGAGAACGTAGGGTGGGCGGGTCTGTATGGCACAGGGACATGGGTTACACATGTCTAGGGACATAGGTTACACATGCCAAGCCATTCTACCGCTTCATCCGAAGGTCGATCTCACCTAGTCGTCGACTGCAGAACACCAC
>NZ_JCASIC010000023.1:0-14091 GCF_059685695.1 Telluria sp. PB2R4
ACTCGGCGCTGGGCTATAAATCGCCGTGCATGTTTAGAAAAGAGCGACCGTGTCAGGCTCTGGAAACTGACGCTAACTAAGCATCAGGCTGTGTCCGGGAATAACGGGGCAAGATCAAATAATCTCAACAGTGCGATGCGGCGCTACTGGTCCGGCGACATGCCCGGCAAGGCGGAACTGGATGCAATCATCGGTCCGGCGGGCCTGACCCAGTACCGCGGCTATCTCGAAGATGGAGAAGACCGGTTCGCGCGCGCGACCGGTGCCCAGATCGGCGAAGTCCTTGCGCACTTCGGCGCAAACACGATCGTTGTCGGGCATACCCTGGTCGAGCGTGTCACCGCGCTTCACGACGGCAAAGTCTGGGCCATCGACGTCAACAGCAATACCGCGCGGCCCGAAGCGCTCCTGATCCGCGACGGCGAACCTGAGGTCGTGTCGACCGGCGTGGCCCGCGAACTCGACGAAGGCAGGGAGCGCCGCCAGATCCGTCCATTCAACCCCTTCGCGTCGGCCGACCTTGCCATGCTCAAGGCGCTGGTGGCGTCGAACTACGCGCTGTCGCAGATTCCCCAGCCTTATTGATTGCCGGGCGTCCCCCGCAACACTGTCAGGAGCCGGGCGAGCACCGGCGCGCTTGCGTCGGCGATGCGGTCGATGCTGGCCTCGCGCAGGGCCGCGGTGTCGACCACCTGCGCGGTCTGCAGTCCGGCCCAGGCCAGCAGTGCCCTGCCAGCTTCAGGATGATCGAACAGCCCGTGCAGGTAGCTCCCCAGCACCTGGCCGTCGCTCGAGCACGCGCCTTCGTTGCGGCCATCGATGACGAAGGCCGGCCTGTCCATCCCAAGGCCGCTCGACACCCCCATGTGGATCTCGTAGCCGCGTAGGTCGAACGCTGCGCCGTCCGGCAGACTTGCCCGTCCGCTGACCAGTGCCAGGCGTTTGTCCCGCGCCAGTTCGGTGTCGATGCCGAGCAGGCCAAGTCCTTCCGAGACCCCAGGCGCGGCCTCCAGCCCATGCGGGTCGGCGACGGAACGGCCGAGCATCTGGAAACCGCCGCAGATGCCGATCACCTTGCCGCCATAGCGCAGGTGCCTTGCCAACTGCGCCGGCCAGCCTTGGGTCCGCAGCCAGGCCAGGTCGCCGCGCGTGTTCTTGCTGCCCGGGAGGATGACCAGGTCGGCCGCTGGAATTGCCTCGCCCGCGCGCACGAAGCGCAGGTCGACCTCCGGATGCGCACGCAGCGCGTCGAAGTCAGTATGGTTGCTCATGCGCGGCAGGCTCGGCACCACGATGCGGAAGCGCCCCGTGCCCATTTGCGCCGGCTGCACCGCGTCTTCGGCGTCCAGGTACATGCCGTGCAGGTAGGGCAGCACGCCCAGCACCGGCTTGCCGGTCTGCCGCTCGAGCCACTCGAGCCCCGGCTCGAGCAGGGCGATGTCGCCCCGGAAGCGGTTGATGACGAAGCCGGCGATCCGTCCGCGCTCCGACTCGGACAGGCAGGCCAGCGTGCCGACGATATGGGCGAACACGCCGCCGCGGTCGATGTCGGCAACCAGTATCACCGGACAGTCGACCGCCTCGGCGAAGCCCATGTTCGCGATGTCGCGGTCGCGCAGGTTGATCTCGGCAGGGCTGCCCGCGCCTTCCACCACCACCGCCTCGTACTGCGACAACAGCCGCGCATGCGATTCGAGTACGGCACCCATGGCGACGCTCTTGTACTGGTGGTAGTCGCGCGCATTCATTTCGGCGCGCACGCGGCCATGGATGATCACCTGGGCGCCGGTGTCGCTCGAGGGCTTGAGCAGGACCGGATTCATGTCGGTATGCGGCTCGATGCCGGCGGCGATCGCCTGCAGTGCCTGGGCGCGCCCGATCTCGCCGCCGTCCGTCGTCACCGCGCTGTTGAGCGCCATGTTTTGCGGCTTGAAGGGCGCCACCCGCACGCCTTCCCGCAGCAGCAGGCGGCACAGCGCCGCCACCAGCGTGCTCTTGCCGGCGTCCGAGGTGGTGCCCTGCACCATCAGGGTACGGAAGGGCAGGGCACTCATGGGGCAAGGCGCCGGCGCGCCAGCTCGAGCTTCTCGCACAAGATGGCGGTCCCGGCGATCATGCGTGGACCGGCGCGGTTGAGCAGGTCGCCGTCGACCGTGAACAGGTTGTCCTTGCGTGTCGCCGTCATGGTCGTGTACGGCTTCCACAGCGCGACGCCGCCGTAGTTCTTTTCGGCGGTGCCGAACACCGCTTCCGGATCCGCTTGCAGCACGCTTTCGATCGACACGATCGGCGCGACGGTCGCCAGCTGGTCGAAGATGTTTTCGCCGCCGCACAGGCGTAGCGCATCGGTGATGATGTGCTTGCCGCTGAGCGTGTACAGCGGCTTGTCCCACACCTGGTAGAAGGTGCGCACGGTCGGGCGGCCGGCGTAACGGGTGCGCAGGCCGGCCAGCTGCTTGCGCAGCTCCGCCGCGGCGGGGAGTGCCACGGCCTCGGTTCCCATCAACTGGCCAAGCCGCACCACGTTTTCCGTTATGCCGTCGAGCGTTTGCGGATCGCTCAGGAACACCGGCACGCCCAGCTTGCGTACCAGCTCGATCTGCCGTTCCGAATTGTTGTGCATCCAGGCGACGATCAGGTCGGGCTTCATGCTGATGACGCGTTCGAGATCGATCTCGCGGTTCGAACCGATGCGCGGGATGTTTTTCGCGGCTTCCGGGAAGTCGCTGTAGTTGACCGTGCCTACGATGCGGCTGCCGCCACCCGCCGTGAAGAGAACTTCGGTGACGTGTGGCGACATCGAGATCACGCGCGCGGCGGGTTTGTGGAGCGTGACGGCATTGCCTGCGTCGTCACGCACCGTCACTGCGCCGGCCAGCGGCGCCGCCAGGGCCAGGGCCAGGAAGATCATTCGTTTCATCGTTGGTTGTTCCATTCCTGAAGTGCTGTTTCCAGCCGCTGCCACCCGGCTTCGCTTGGGGGCAATCCGATCCTGATGCCGCGCGCGTTCTCGCGGAACAGGCGGCACCAGATACCGTGGCTTGCCACGTGCGCGTGAAATGCTTCCGGCCGCGCTTCCGGCCACCAGTGAAAGAGCGGGGTGCCCGCCGCCCGGATGCCCTGCGCTTCCAGCAAGCTGCGCATGCGCAGGCCGGACTTCTGCAGCCGGGCGAAGCTCGTCTGCTGCCATTGCGTATCTCGCAATGCTTGCAGCGCCACGACTTGTGCTGGACCGCTGACGGCCCACGGCCCCAGCAGGCTTGCGAGCGCGCCCATGAGCGCGGCATCGGCGCCGACGAATCCCAGCCGCAGTCCGGCCAGTCCAAAGAATTTGCCGACCGAGCGCAGGACGATGAGTCCGGGCTGGCCCGCGTGGGCGGCCACGCTCAGTGTCGGATCGGTATCGCCGAAGGCCTCGTCGACCACCAGCCAGCCGCCGCGCGCACCCAGCCGTGCGGCCCAGTCCAGCAGGCGTACGGGTGCGATCGTCTCGCCGGTCGGGTTGTTGGGATTGACGACCACCACGACCTCGCTGCTGTCGATCGTGGACTCCAGCTCCGCATACGAGGCAAGCCGCAACAGGTGCCCATGCTGTCCCCAGGCGTGCGCGTGTTCCGCATACGAAGGCGCCGACACGGTCACGCGCGAGGGCGCGCGCAGCCGCGGCAGCGCCTGGATCGCCGCCTGCGTGCCGGCTACCGGCAGCAGGGATTTCGCCCCGTAGTATGCGCAGGCGGCCGCGCCAAGCGCCGGATCCGGCTCGGGCAGGCGGTGCCAGGCATCCGGCGGCAGCGCGGGTGCGGGATAGCCATGCGGGTTGATGCCGGTCGACAGGTCGATCCAGTCGTCGCGGCCATACAGGCGCGCGGCTTCGCGCAGGGCGCCGCCGTGTTCAAGCATGCTGTCTCCAGGCGAGGACGAGCGCGGCGGCGCAGGCCAGGCCGAGCCACAGTGCGGTAGTCCACAGCACCAGGCGCCATGCGCGCACGATGTCGGTTGCGGTGGCGGCCGGTCCCGTGCCAAGTAGTGGGCGCTGCTCCAGTTGGCCGTCGTAGACCGCGGCGCCACCGAGCGACACGCCGAGCGCACCGGCGCCGCTCGCCATGACCGGCCCGGCATTCGGGCTGCTCCAGGCCGGAGCCTGGGTGTGCCAGCACCGCCACGCGCGGGCGCCGGCCGCTCCCGCCAGGACGACATACGAGAGTGCGGTCAGCCGCGCGGGCACATAGTTCAGCACATCGTCGATGCGCGCCGCCGCCCGGCCGAACAGAAGGAAGCGATCGTTCCGGTAGCCCCACATCGCATCGAGGGTGTTCGCCAGCCGGAACAGGACGGCGCCGGCGCCGCCCGCCACCAGGAACCAGAGCAGGGTCCCGAACACCGCGTCATTACCGTTCTCGAGCAGGGACTCGGCACCTGCTTTCGCCAGATCGGTTTCCTGGGCGTCGTGGGTGTCGCGGCTGACGATCCTGGAAGTGCGCATGCGCGCCGTCTCCAGGTCGCCCGCGCGCAGGGCATCGACGATGGGCAGCGCATGGTCGCGCAGGCTGCGCAGTCCGATACACACATAGAGCAGGATCGCGTGCAGCCACAGGCCGGCATGTTCCGTGGCCAGCCACGCCAGCATTGCAAGGGGCAGTACGGCCAGCACCCAGGCCAGCAGTCCACGGGCGAAGGGCCGGCCGCCGTGGTTCAGCCGGTGCTCGATGCCCAGCGCCAGCTTGCCGAAACCGACCAGTGGGTGCCAGCGCCGCGCTTCGCCCAGCAGCAGGTCGAGCCACACGCCCGCGAGCAGCAGGCAGGCCAGCTGCGCCATCGACAAGCCGCTCAGCATGCATGCCCCTTGAGGACCAGCGGCAGCCCGGCCGCGACAAATACAGCGCGGTCGGCACGCGCCGCCACCGCCTGGTTCAGCCGTCCCGCTTCGTCGGCGAAGCAGCGCGACAGCGCGCCCCAGGGCACGATGCCCATGCCGACCTCGTTCGAGACGAACACGATGTCGCCCGCCGGCCGGGCGTCGAGCAGTTCCAGCAGCGCCGCGCGCTCCTGGTGAAAGCGCTCGGGCAGCGCTACGTCGCCCACCTCCGGCCAATCGCGTCCGTCGCAGAACATCAGGTTGCTCAGCCAGAGCGTCAGGCAATCGACCAGCACCAGGCGCTGCGGCGCACAGTATTCGCGCAGCGCTGCAGCAAGGGACAGTTCTTCCTCGACCGTCCGCCAGTGCGCCGGACGGCGTTCGCGGTGATGGACGATGCGCGCCGCCATTTCCGCGTCCCCGGCGCGGGAAGTGGCGATGTAGACGACTTCCTTGCCCGACTCCTGCGCCAGCCGCTCCGCATAGCCGCTCTTGCCGGAGCGCGCTCCGCCCAGTATCAGGGTGCAGCTCATGGTTCCCCTCCGCCGAACAGCGCGGCGGCGGCCGGCGGGTTGGACGGGAAGTAGGCGTGGAAGTAGGACGCGGTGAGCGAGCCGACGCGGTACACGGCTTCGCCCTGCGCGCCATTGGTCGTCTTGACCGTGTGGATCTGCGCCGGCGCCGGCGTCGTTAGCGTCGAATAATGAAAGCTGTGGCCGCGCAGGGGGCCTTGGTCGGTCGGCATCGCGTGGGCGCCGAGTCCGGCCAGGCGCGGCTGCATCCGCACCTCGCCCGGCAGTAGCCCGGCCATGGGCCAGCGCTTGCCATCCTGGTCGGTCAGGCCGTCGGCCAGCACCATCATGCCGCCGCATTCGGCCAGGATCGGCACACGGCGCTGCTGCGCCGCGTGGATCGACGCTTGCCACTGGCCGGCCCGCGCCAGCGCATCGCAATGCAGTTCCGGATAGCCGCCCGGCAGGAACACGGCATCGGCATCGATCGGCACCGGCTCGTCCGCCAGCGGCGAGAAATAGCGCAGCTGCGCGCCCATCCGCGCCAGGAGCTCGAGATTGGCAGGGTAGAGGAAGCAGAAGGCCGCGTCGCGCGCGATGGCGACCGTGCGGCCATCGAGCAGGCGGCCGGGGTCCGGCCACGCCGGGGCCGACTGCGCCAGCCTGGGGAGCGCCTTCCAGGCCTCGTCGTTGAAGTGCAAATCGTCGGCCAGCCCGTCCAGCAGGGCGTCGAGGCCGTCGACTTCGCCGGGCAATACCAGGCCGAGATGGCGTTCCGGCAGCGGCTTGTCCTGGCGCGCCAGCCAGCCAACGAGTGGAATGTCGCGCAGCGACGAGGCCACCATGGCGGCATGGCCCTCGCTGGCGATGCGGTTGGCCACCACGCCGGCCAGCTGTACCGGGCCGTAATCGCGCAGGCCGCGCGCCACCGCACCGGCCGTTTGCGCCATGGCCGAGGCATCGATCACGGCCAGCACCGGCACAGCGAACTCGCGCGCCAGGTCCGCCGCCGAGGGCGAGCCGTCGTACAGGCCCATCACGCCTTCGATCAGGATAGCATCGGCCTCGCGCGCCGCGTCGTGCAGGCGGCGCCGGCATTCGTCGACGCCGACCATCCACAGGTCGAGCGTATGCACCGGCGCGCCGGAAGCGCGCGCCAGCAGCATCGGGTCGATGAAGTCGGGGCCGCACTTGAACACGCGTACCCGCAGCCCCTGGCGCAGCAGCTTGCGCGCCAGGGCGGCGGTGACGCTGGTCTTGCCCTGGCCGGAGGCCATTGCTGCGACCAGTACGGCGCGGGCGCCGGAGTCTCGTCCCGTCTCCCCGTTCATCACCACTCCGTCCCGGCCTGCGCAGCAATGCCCGCCTTGAAGGCGTGCTTGACGACGTTCATCTCGGTCACCGTATCGGCCACCGCCACCAGCTCGGGCGGTGCCGCGCGGCCGGTGACCACCACGTGCTGCATCACCGGGCGGTCGAGCAGGTCGGCGATGACCGTGTGCACGTCGAGGTATTGGTACTTGAGCGCGATATTCAGTTCATCGAGCACCACCATGCCGTAGGCCGGGTCTCCCAAAAATCGCCGGGCCTGCTCCCAGGCCTCGCCGGCTTTTTCGATGTCGCGTTCGCGGTCCTGGGTTTCCCAGGTATAGCCTTCGCCCATCGCATGGAAGCTGACTTCATCCGGGAAGCGGCGCAGGAATTTCTCTTCGCCGGTCGACATCGCGCCCTTGATGAACTGGACCACGCCGACCTTCATGCCGTGGCCGAGCGCACGCGTCACCATGCCGAAGGCGCTCGAGCTCTTGCCCTTGCCGTTGCCGGTATTGACGATGAGGATGCCGATCTCCTTGTCGGCGGCGGCGATCTTGGCGTCGATGACGGCCTTCTTGCGCTCCATGCGCTGGCGGTGGCGCTCGTTCAGCGCCGCGATCTCGTCTGGGGTCATGTCGTTCATGCGCTTGCCTCATAGGGAAGAAAAATGCGGCGGCCGCCGTGCTCGATCATGTCGATCGGGTGGCCGAGGTAGTCTCCCAGCAGCGCCGGCTGCATGGTCGTGTCGACCGGCCCTGCCTGCCAGCGGCCGTCGCCCATGAGCAGCAGGGCGTGGGTGGAAATGCGGTAGGCCAGGTTCAGGTCGTGGCCGATCATGACCACGGTCTTGCCCTGTTCGCGGCACAGGCGTGCCAGCAGGCCCATGACGCTGACTTGGTGCGCCAGGTCGAGCGCGTTGGCTGGCTCGTCGAGCAGCAGCAGCGGCGTGTCCTGCGCCAGCAGCGCGGCGATGGCGACGCGCTGGCGTTCACCGCCGGACAGGGTGCGCACGTCGCGTCCGGCCAGCTCGCGCACCTCCATCGCTTCCAGGGCGGCCATGGCCGCCTGGTGGTCGTCGCTGCCTTCCCAATAGCGGTCGGCATGGTAGGGATGGCGTGCCGACAGCACGGTTTCGATCACGCTGTACGAAAACGCATCGTGGCGCGACTGTGCCAGGAAGGCGCGCTCGCGCGCCAGTTGCTCCGGCGCCCAGCGATCGAGTGCGCGGTCGCCGACGAAGACCGTGCCGGCGCTTGGGGGATGCAGGCCCGCGAGCGTGCGCAGCAAGGTGCTCTTGCCGGCGCCGTTGCGGCCGATGATGCTCCAGCATTCGCCGGGGCGCGCGGCCCAGTCGAGCTGGCGCACCAGCGTACGGCTGCCGGCCTGGAGGTCGAGGTGTTCGGTGCGGATCATGTCACCTCCGCAGGCGGTGCAGTTGATAAAGGAACACCGGCGCGCCGATGATCGCGGTGATCGCGCCGACCGGCAGCTGCTGCGGTGCGATGACGGTGCGGGCCAGCGTATCGCACAGCACCAGGAAGCTGCCGCCCGTCAGCACCGCCGCCGGGATCAGCACCCGGTGGTCGGGGCCGAAGGCGAAGCGGCAGGCGTGCGGCACGATCAGCCCGACGAAGCCGACCGAGCCGGCACTGGTGACGGCGCTGGCGGTCAGCACGCCCGAGACGAAGAACAGGCCCTTGCGCAGGCTGCCCACGCGGATGCCCAGCGTGGCGGCCGCCTCGGCGTGCAAGGCCACCACGTTCATGGCACGCGCACTGCGCAGCGCATACAGCAGGGCCGCGCCGAGCACCAGCCAGGGGGCCAGGCGCAGCGGCGCGCCGGCCAGGTCGCCGATCATCCAGAAGATCATGCTGCGCAGCCGGCCTTCCGGGGCGACCGACAGCATCAGGGTCACCAGGGCCATGCAGGCCGAGGACAGGATCACGCCGGTGAGCAGCAGCATCGAAGTGCCGCCTTCCAGCGCCAAGCCGCCGCGGAGGTCGCGCCGGGCCAGCAAATACAGCAGCATCGACACCGCCACCGCGCCGGCCAGCGCGGCCAGGTCGACAACGATGGCGGCCGCCATCAGCAGCAGTGCCAGCAGGGCGCCGACCGATGCGCCGGCCGAGATGCCGAGTACATAGGGATCGGCCAGCGGGTTGCGCAGCAGCGCCTGCATCATCACCCCGGCCAGTGCCAGCGCCCCGCCGGTAACAAAAGCAGTGAGCGCACGGCTGGCGCGCAGCTCCAGCAGCGATGCGGCCAGGCTGCCGGACTCGTTGTTGCTGGAGCTGCGCGCCAGCTGGCGCAGGGCGTCCGGAATCTCGGCCAACGGCACGGCGATCGAGCCGGTCATGCCGGAAAACAGCAGGCTGGCGACGGCGCACAGCAGCAGCGCGCCGATGACGAGCATGGCGCGTTGGCGGTGTGCATGAGCGGGGTGATGCATGCGTGTCCTCTCGGATGCTCTAGCGGATGCCGTAGCGCAGGCCTGCGAACCAGGTGCGTCCGCCTGTTCCGTAGTAGCGCGCCAGCTCGTACTGCTTGTCCGCGGCGTTGTTCAGGCGCAGCAGCAACGACACGCCCGGTGCGAATTGCCAGCTAGTGTACAGGTTGAGCAGGCCGTAGCCGCCCAGGCGGTTGCGGTTGGCGGCGTCGTCGAAGCGCTCGCCGGAGAGCTGCAGCTCGGCCCCGGCCTTGACCGCTCCCCAGCTGCCGTCAGCGTTGAAACTGGCATGCTTCTTCGCGCGGCGCGCCAGCCGCTTGCCGGTGGTCTCGTCCTTCGGGTCCTGCCAGTCGAGGCTGCCGCGCAGATCGACGGCGCCGACCCGGGTCTGGGCCGCCAGGGTAGCGCCTTCGAGCTTCGCCCGGTTAACGTTGTAGGCGCAGCTGCCGGCACGGCCCGGGCAGGGCGTGCTCGAGACGATCATGTCGGTTAGGCGATTGCGGTAGTAGGTCGCGTCAAACCGCAGGCTGCCGGCGTCGTAGCGCAGGCCGGCTTCGTGGTTACGCCCCTTTTCCGGCCGGTTGGTCGGCAGGCCGAAGTTCGGGTAGTACAGCTCGTTGAAAGTCGGTGCGCGGAAGCTGGTGCCGACGCTCGCGGTGGCCAACAGACCGTTCCCGAAGCGGTAGCCATAGCCGGCGGCGCCGGTATTCCTGCTGCCGTAGCTTGATGAGCGGTCGTGGCGCGCGCTGGCGTCGAACAGATGCTTGCCACGTATCGCCGACCAGGCGGCCGCGTAGGAATTGGTCGCCCGGCTGCGCGACAGGGCGGCAGTGGCGCTGGAGTCGACCTCTTCTTCGCGGCGGCTGGCCAGCAGCTGCAGCGTATCGGGACCGAGCGCGATGGCGCTCTGCCAGGTGAGTTCGTCCTGGCGGGTGTCGATCTGGCTGGCGCCGGATGCCGAGGCGCTGGTGAAGCTGCCCGACTTGTCGTCCGAGCGAGCAAATTGCAGGGTACTGCGCCAGTGCGTGGTGAACTGCGTGCTTGCGTAGACGGCGGCCGTGTTCAGGTCTTGCTCGTTGTGGACGTCGTAGGCCGCGCTGCCGCTGTCGTACTGCGCACGCAGGCCGCTGTGCAGGAACTGGACGCCGACTTCCGTGCCTGGCGCCAGGATAGTGGAGAGCTGGCCGTTGGCATTGCGGCGGCGGTAGCCGTCTTTGTCCGGATTGAAGCCGAAGGCGCCGGGGCGCGTGGCCGAGAAGCCATCCGACTCTTCGTGGCCCGCGCTGAGCGCGTAGCGGAAGGCGCCGGCCGCGCCGTGCACACTGGCGTCGGCCTGGCGCGTGGCATTGCTGCCGGCACCGGCCGACGCGCTGATCGCCGGGGCGCCGCCGCCCTTGCGGGTAAAGATCTGGATCACGCCGCCGATCGCGTCGGCGCCGTACAGGGTGCTGAGCGGGCCGTAGACGACCTCGATGCGCTCGATGGCGCCGAGCGGCACGGCGTTCCAGGCGGCGACGCCGCTGGTGGCCGATCCGATGCGCACGCCGTCGAGCAGGACCACGACCCCGTTGCTGTTGGCGCCGCGCAGGAACACGCTGGTCGCGGCGCCGGCGCTGCCGTTGCGGGTGATTTCAATGCCGCGCTGGCGCTGCAGCACGTCGGCCACCGAGCCGGCGCCAGAGCGTGCGATCTCGTCGGCATGGATGACGGTGGTGTCGGCGATGACGTCGGCCGCGCGCTGCGGCATGCGTTTGGCGGTGACAAGGACGGTATCGGCGTCGAGGGTTTGGGCGAAGGAAGGTGCAGCACAAGCGAGTGCAAGCGAAAGCGCGGCCGCTTGCCGGGTTACAGGAAAGTTCATGAAATGTTCACATCAAGACAACCAGCCGACGTCCCCGTAGGCCAGATTGAACAGAAGCGCACCGCTGGCACGCTCCCACCTTTTGGCCGGTATCCGGGCTGGCAAGTATGGCCGTCCGACCTTCCCATGCATCTGCACAGTGGTCATGGAAGACGGTTCGCCGCGCTTGTCATTCATCGAGCGCGGCACTTGCTTACCGTTGCGGGGGCAGCACACATTGGCCTTGTTGAAGGGCTTCGTGTTTCCCGTTTAACTGCGGTCGTGAACACAACCGCGAGCACCAAAACGCCGCCATTATATGGCAAGACTGGCGGAAGTTGTCAGTCCTTCAGCACGATGACTTCGCCGTAGCCGATGCGGTTGGGGCTGGAGGCGGCGCGCAGTGCCGCCTGTTCGACGCTACCCCCGGCGTGGAGGGCAGCCAACAGGCGGATCGTTCCGGCATGGCAGATGAGTAGGGCGGCAGGGAGGCTTGACGCGTGGAGCTGGTCGCGGAAGGCGGCAACGCGCAGGGCCACATCGAGCACGTTCTCGCCGCCTCCGGGGCGGTAACCCAGCAGGTCGGCGGCCCAGGCGTCGACTTCGGAGCGCGGGATGGCATCCCAGGGCTGCATCTCCCAGGCGCCGAAGTCCATCTCGGCCAGGCTGGCGTCAAAGGTGACGGGAACCTCGAGTGCGTACGCGAGCGCTGCGCAGCGTGCCAGCGGGCTGGCGTAGACGGGCAGGGGCCCGGGCAGGCCGGCTGCACGCAGGCGGTCGGCAACCAGCGACACCGCGCTGGCGGAGGCGGTGACGTCGGTCTTGCCGTAGCACAGGCCGGGCGCGATGTCCGGCTGCGGGTGGCGGACCAGGACCAGCCGCATGCTTACCCCAGTGCGCCGTGGCCGAGCGTGGCCAGCACGGCGAGATAGATCACGGCTTCCGCCAGCTGCTGCACCGCGCCGAGGCAGTCGCCGGTATAGCCGCCGATGCGGCGCGCGAACTTGCGGGCCAGCCACCAGGTCGCGGCGCCGGCGGCGAGGAGTGCGGCAAGCAGGGCGCCCACGTCGAGCGTGCCGCTTGCGAGCAGCAGCGCGGCGGCGATCGCCACGGTGGCCGCAGCGATCGCGAATTCCGCCGTCGTCATGCGTTCCGCCAGCGGCTTGGCCTTGCCTTCGGCGCGCGCATATTCCATGCGCCAGATGAGCGAACTCGCGGCCAGGCGCGACAGCGGATGGGCAAGCAGCAAGGCGCCGATGGCGCTGGCCGGCGGCAGCATCGCCAGCGCGCTGCACTTCGCCCCCAGCATGCACACGATGCCGATGGCGCCATACGCCCCGATGCGCGAATCCTTCATGATCTCGAGCACGCGCTCGCGCGTCATCCCGCCGCCGAGGCCATCGCAGCTGTCGGCGAAACCGTCTTCATGGAAGGCGCCGGTGGCGTAGATGGTCGCTGCGGTGGACAGTACTGCGGCGACCGGCGCCGGGAAGACGAGCGCGGCCGCGGCATACACCCCGGCGGCAATCGCGCCGACCACGATCCCGACCAAAGGGAAGTAGCGCGACGCATGGTGCAGCCACTCCTGCTCGAAGCCGACCCAGCGCGGGATCGGCAGGCGTGTGAAGAACTGGAGCGCGATGAAGAACAGGCGCAGCTGCTGCATGTCCTATTCTTCCTGTTGTGCGCTGGTGCTCACCTGCGCCGATGAGAAGGTCGCCATCTCGTTCAGGAAGTTGGCAGCCGCATGCAGCAGCGGCAGGGCCAGCGCGCTGCCGGTGCCTTCGCCGAGGCGCAGGCCAAGCTGCAGCAGCGGCTGGGCCCCGAGCGCGTCCAGCATCAGGCGATGGCCGTTTTCGCTGGATGCGTGGGCGAAGACGCAGTAGTCGAGGATGGCCGGCTGAAGGCGGCTTGCCACCAGCAGCGCGCTGGTGACGATGAAGCCGTCGATCAGCAGCACTTTGCGCAGCTCGGCCGCTTTCAGCATCGCACCGGTCATCATGGCGATCTCGAAACCGCCAAAGGTGGCCAGCACGTCGAGCGGTTCGACAACATCGGCATGACGCTCGACGGCTGCAGCGATGACTCCCTGCTTGCGGCCGATACCATCCTCAGACAGCCCCGTGCCGGCACCGACGCATTGGGAGAGCGGCAAGCCGGTGAGCTTGTGCATGATGGCCGCGGCGGCGGTCGTGTTACCAATGCCCATTTCGCCGAAACCGAGCACGTTCCCCGACAGGCCGCGCACCAGGGACATGCCGTGTTCCAGTGCGCTTTCCAGCTGCTGGCGCGACATCGCCGCTTCGATGGCGAAGTTGCGGGTGCCTTTTGCGATTTTGCGGTCGAGCAGGCCGGGTCGCGGGCCGAAATCATGGTTGATGCCGGCATCCACGACGTGCAGCGCGCATCCATTCTGGCGGGCGAACACGTTAATGGCGGCGCCGCCGGCCAGGAAGTTCTCCACCATCTGCCAGGTGACATCCTGCGGATAGGCCGACACGCCTTCGGCGACGACGCCATGGTCGCCGGCAAAGACCAGGATCGCAGGATCCGTGATGCGAACCTTCGTCGAACCCTGGATCAGGCCCAACTGAGCCGCAAGGGACTCGAGGCGTCCAAGGCTGCCAAGCGGCTTCGTCTTGTTATTGATGGCATCGAGCAGGGCTTGCAACAGGGCTGCATCCGCGGTGGACGCGATGTGGGAGAGGTGCATTACTGGGACGAAAAGGTGGAAAAAACGCGACGATAGCATAATCGCAAGCGTTGTAAGTGGCGTCGGCGTTTGCTATAGTCTCATTCCTCCGACGCACATTGCAGCCTGTAAGGCAGCGAAAGCGAAGGAGACGAGGGGTTGACGAGTTAAGCGAAGCACTGCATAATCTCACTTCTCTGCTGCTGACGAACACAACGCTTCGCACGGTGCAGCAAGGTAGTACAGAACAAAGTTCTTTAACAATCAACAGTCGATAAGTGTGGGCGTTTGATGAGGGTGCCAGTGACTTCGGTCACTGATTACTTAAATTATCAAATGTTCACAAAAGTATTAACGTTGCCCAGCAATGGGCGACGGTCAGTATCTTGAGTGAGCGACCCATCAGAAATGATGGTGACACGAAAGTGTCAA
>NZ_JCASIC010000024.1:0-7702 GCF_059685695.1 Telluria sp. PB2R4
GTACCGTACGAAGCGTTGTGTTCGTCAGCAGCAGAGAAGTGAGATTATGCAGTGTTTCGCTTAACTCGTCAACCCCTCGTCCGCTTCGTTTTTCAGATTTTCCTGTTGAGCTTGTTAACGTAAGCACTTGATTACGTTAACGTTTTTTTGCTCACCCCGAAGCGGAGGCGAACTATAGCAAAGCTTTTCACGGTCCGCAAGCCCGTCTTCAACCAGCTTCCGCGAGAGCGGTGCGTGAGCACTTTGCCAATGGCGGGTATATTGCATGCCTGAATAGCAAGCAATTGGAGATCAAGTGAAGCAAGACCTTTTCCGCCGGCACGCCATCGCCGCGGCGTGTGTGTGCGTCCCACTCGGCGCGCTGGCCCAGAACGTCGTCACCCCAGCCAACGTAGTCGTCGTCAGCGCTACCCGTTCCGAACACAGCAGTTTCGACCTTCCGGCCGCCATCGACGTCGTCGATGCGGCGCAGATCCGCGACACCCAGCCGCGCGTCAATGCTTCCGAAGCCCTGGCCGCCGTGCCCGGCCTGGTCGCACGCGACCGCCAGAACTACGCGCAAGACCTGCAGATCTCCTCGCGCGGCTTCGGCGCCCGCTCGGCCTTCGGCGTGCGCGGGGTGCGCCTGGTGGCGGACGGCATCCCGGCCACCATGCCCGACGGCCAGGGCCAGGCCGCGACCTTCAACCTCGACATGGCCGAACGCATCGAAGTACTGCGCGGTCCATTCTCCGCCCTGTATGGCAACCACTCCGGCGGCGTGGTCCAGCTGTTCACCCGCGATCCCAAGGGCGCGCCTGCGGTCGAAACCAGTTTCAGCGCCGGCAGTGACGGCCTGCGCAAGCTCGATGTGAATGCCCAGGGCAGCAGCGGCAAGTTCGGCTACCTGCTAGATGCCTCGCGCTTCGAGACCGACGGCTACCGCGACCACAGTGCCGCCACGCGCGACCAGGCCTATGCCAAGCTGGTGGTCGAGCCAACGGGCGACAGCCGCCTGGTCCTCACCGCCAGCGGCCTGCGCCAGGACGATACCCAGGACCCGCTCGGCGTGACCTGGGCCACTTATCAGCGCGACCCGCGCGCCGGCGAGATCGACACCACCGACACCCAGTCGCCCCAGCGCACCCTGGCCGAGCGCTATGACACGCGCAAGAGCATCGACCACCAGCAGTTCGGCCTCACCTGGGAAAACCGCTTCGGCCCAGACCGCCTGCTGCTGACCGCCTATGGCGGTAACCGCCGCGTGATCCAGTACCAGTCGTTCTCGCGCGGCTTCCAGGCGCCGCCCACGCACTCCGGCGGCGTCATCGATTTCGACCGCGACTTCCATGGCATCGATGCCAACTGGCGCGCGGTGCGTACCGTGGCCGGCGGCACCCTGCGCGCCACCGTCGGCATCGAAGTGGCCCGCTCGCGCGATGCACGGCAGGGCTTCGAGAACTTCGTCGGCAATACCTTCGGCGTGAAGGGCAGCCTGCGGCGCGACGAACAGAACGAAGTCAGCACCGTCGATCCCTACGCCCAGCTCGAATGGGAACGCGGCCGATGGGTCTTGAGCGGGGGCCTGCGCCGTAGCCGCGTAAGCTTCGACGTCACCGACCGCTTCGTGGCGAACGGTAACGACAGCGGCAGCGTCGACTACAGCCACACCGCGCCGCTGCTCGGGGTACTGTACAAGGTGTCGCCTTCGCTGAACGTCTACGCCAGCGCCGCGCGCGGATTCGAAACCCCGACCCTGAATGAACTGTTCTACTCCGGGACGGGCGGCGGCTTCAACTATGGCCTGGGCCCGGCCATCGGCAAGCACCTCGAAGCCGGCGTCAAGGCCATGCTCACCCCTGGCGTGCGCGTCAACGCCGCCGTGTTCCAGGTGCGTACCGAGGGCGAGCTGGTGGTCGACAGCTCGTCGGGCGGCCGCACCAGCTACCGCAATGCCAGCGCAACCCTGCGCCAGGGCGGCGAGCTGTCGCTCGATGCGGAACTGGGAGCGGGCTGGAACGCGCGCCTCGCGCTCACGGCGCTGCGCGCCACCTACGACCAGGCTTTCGGCGCGGTCGCGGAGGGCAACCGCCTGCCGGGCATTCCGAAGACCAGCCTGTACGGGGAGCTGGGCTGGAAAGAGCAGTCGGGCCGCTTCGGCGCCGCACTCGAGACGATCGCGAATAGCCGCGTCTATGCGGAAGACACCAACACCGCCACGCCCGCGCCGGGCTATGCCATCGTCAATGCGCGCGTGCAGGGCAGCCACCAGCTGGGCCGGTGGCGCCTCAAGGGCTTCGCGCGCCTGAACAACCTGTTCGACCGCGCTTACGTCGGCTCGGTCATCGTGGGCGACGCCAACCGCCGCTATTACGAAGCCGCGCCCGGCCGCAACTGGATACTGGGCGCCAGCGCCCAATATCAGTTCTAGAGCGCCTAACAACCCCCCAGGGCCAGGCGCATTGTCGAAGACAGTACGCTAGTACGGCGAGACAATGCAACGCCGCCATGGGGGAATTGTTAGACGCTCTTAGGCAGTGACGATGTCCGCCCGTGCAGGCAGCGCAACGCCGGGATAGAGTTTCGCCAGCGTAGCATCAAGGGCGGGCCGCAGCACGGCTTCCACCAGCTGCGCCGCCGCGTCCTCGCTTGGTGCGGCGCGCACCGACTTCCATAGGTCCGGCTGGCTGGCGGCGTGCCCGTCCAGGACCTGCTCCACTTCGCGTTGCCAGAAGGCGGGCGCCTCGCCTTCGACCCAGTTGCCGCGACCGCGGCCGAAGTGCGCCACTGCCAGGTAGCGCAGCACCGCGCTGACCAGCAGCGACTGCAGGAATGGATCGGCGAACTGCACGCCTGGCTTGTCGCGGTCGAGCCGCTGGTTGAAGCCCCAGGCGGCACCGGCCATCGTCAGGCCACCGACGATCGCACCCAGCAACGCGCCCGCGCCCATGGTCAGGCCGCCGGCCATCATGTCGGCAGACAGCCCGGTCGCCGCGCCCGACACCACCGCCCCGAGCAGGCCGGCCTGCGCCTTGTCTACCGGCGCGTGCACCGCGAAGTTGTCGCGCACGCGCGCGTTGATGGTCAGCGCCTGGCCGGGGTCGATCCGGTACAGGGCCAGCATGCGCGCCGTCGCGCCGTTGATGCGCTGGTTCAGGCGCTCGACCAGCGCCGCCATGGCGAGCTCCTGGCGCCGCTGCTCATCCTTGCCGATGCCCACCGCCTTGAGGGCACTGCGCAACATGCTGCGCCCTTCTTCCCCGATCGGTTCGAGGTCGCGCGCGGCCGCCGCCAGCTGCTCGGCCGCAACGCGCAGCGCGCCGGCATAGCGTTGGCGGTTGGCGGCGGACCAGGCCTCGAGCAGGCGCGCATAGCCGGGCTGCTTCGCTGGGTCGATCAGACGCCCAATCGCTTCGTAAAAGACATGTTCGTGCACCCAGCAGCGGGCGAAGGCGTCGAGCGGCAGCACTTCTTTCACGACCGGAAACTGGGCCAGATGCTGGCGCCAGCGCCCCTGCTCGCCCGACTCTTCGGCGCCCGGCCGCGGTGGTCCCATCTGGTTGAGCAACACGGCGACCGGTTTGCCGAGCCACTCGAGGATCTTCATTTCGGACGGCAGGTAGCCGGCGTCTTGCGGCGACTCGGACGAGTTGACCAAGTAAAGAATGACGTCGGCTTCTTCCTTGGCCGCGCGCAGCGCCTGCTGGCTGAGCCAGAACGGGCGGTCGCGGTAACGGTCGAATACCTCGCGCAGGAACCAGCCGATGGGGTTGCCGGCGATCGACAGGCGCTTGAGCAGGCGCACCGAATCGCCGAAGCCCGGCGTATCCCACAACAGGAGCGTGTCGCCGGCCTCACTTTGCTGCAGCGGGTGCGCCTCGGCGAACTGCGTCACGTGGGCGGCGTCGCGCACCTCGCCCACGTCCATGCCCACCAGGGTGCGGGCCAGCGTCGTCTTGCCGTTGTTGGTGTGCGAGACCAGCGCGAACTGGATCTTGACCGGCTCGGGGTTCTTCACCAGTGTCATCGCAGCTCCGGCAAGGTGAGCCCGGCGCCCAGCTCGAGCGGATACTTCTCCGGCTCGAGCAGGTTCACGAATGTGGCGGAGGTGCCGTGGAAGCTGCAGAACTGGCGCCACAGGGCGGTGCGTTCCGCCAGGCGCGCGGCATTGCCCTGCTGTTCGCCGCCACGTTCGCTCAGGGGCGACTCGTCGACCAGTACCGCCACGCCACGCCGCACGCGCTTGGTCAGGTAGTCGAGGAAGGCGCCATGGTTTTCCTTCTCCGGCGTGGCCGCGAGGCTGAACAGGACGGCGGTGACGGTCACGCCGGCCTCGTCGAGCGCGGTGTCGCGCAAGGCATCCTTCGGTTCGATGCCGTAGGCGCTCGATGGCCGCAATTGCACACGCGCCTGCGCACCGAGCGCATTGGCGGCGATCGCCCACAGGCCGCGGTCGCGTGCTTCATCCAGCGAGTAGCTGTAGGGGAGCACGCGCAACAGTGCCGGGGTGCCGGCGCCGATGCTGTCGGCCAGCTTGCGGTAGTAAGGCTGGTCGAGGTCGAGCGGGAAGTGGTGCGCCAGGCGGCGTGCGCGCCAGGCGGCAAAGCCGGCGAGCACGAGCCGCGGCAGCACGACCAGCAGCAGGAGTGTGGCGCCGTACAAATGCACCCAGCGCTCGCCGCTGGCAGGGTTGACCACGCGCTCGAAGCGCAGCAGTTCGATCTCGGCCAGCGAAAAGCCCTGCAAGAAGTGGAACACGCTCATCGCCGGCATGAACAGCCAGGACAGCAGCGTATGCACCTGGCGGCCGTCGAGGAAGGTGCTTTCCCAGCCGATCGCGTATTGGGTCAATAGTCCGCGCGCGTAGAGCGAGGCGATGGCGCCGAGCGCGAAGCAGGCGGCAGCCAGATGAACGGTGCGGCGCAGGCGCGCACGGGTCAGCGGTTCGCTCAGCTTGGCCCATTCGCCCATGAAGACGGCCAGGCCTTCGGCCATCGGCACCGGCAGCTTGCGCGGCACCGCGGCTTTGCCCACACTCAGGCGGGCCAGCAGCTTCGGCCCGGCCCAGCCATGGCGTTTTCCTGGAACGAGGGCCCACACCAGCATGGCGAGATAGACCAGCAGGTTCCAGCCGATGATCAAGAGGAAGGGGCCCGAGAGCAGGTCGACCCGGTGCGGATCGGCGATCCGATCGATGGCGGCGCCCGAGACGAAGGCCAGGAAAGGCAGGGCCACCCAGACCCCGCCCAGGCCCAGCCTGCGCCTGGCGAAAGCGCCGAAGGCGGGCGAGCGTTCGCCCAGCCGTTTTAAAATCTGCTCGGAGCGCTGCTGCAGGAAATGATGCTGGGTGACGGCAGACTTGCTTTCGGCAGCCTGCCAGGCAGCGAGTTCCTTCGCGCTGCGGCTCGCGTACTTGCGGTCATCGTCGCTTAGCACGGCGTGGTTGACGTCGGCGGATTCGATGGCGCGCACCAGCACGACATTGCGTGCGACCTGTTCGTTCATGCTTCTCCTGTCATGGTTGAAATGGCAAGGCTGACAGGTGCATTGTGCCCCAGATTGGCGCAGGGGACGGTTGCGGCGCTTGAGATGGCGGGCGCTGGACGTAAAAAAACCCGGGAGACCCGGGCTCGCAATGTGTGCGCCGGCGTTCAGCTGCCGGGATTCTTCTCGTTCCGCTTGCTGCCAGAGTCGGAGGCTGAACCGCCCTTGCCGGAGTCCGACTGCTGGGAGCCGGCCTGCTGGTCTTGCTCGGCGCCACCCTGGCGGGATTGCCGGGACTCGCCCAGGCGGTCCTGCTCTGCCTGTGCCTGCATGCGTTCACCACGCTGGCGTGCGCTCCAGCCCTGGTGGACAGTGCCGGCGCCGGTGCGCTGGCTACGGCCGTTCATGTCCGATTGTTGTGATCCAGTGCCAGCCATTCGGAAAGGCGATTCCGGGCCGCCGGGCATCACCGCGCCGGGGGCGCGCGTCTGCATGCTTCCTTCTGCAACCGTGACACCTTTCGGCTTGTGGATCCCGCGCGAACGGTTGTCCCCGCCCAAGCTTTTGTCTTTAGATTTCATGATTCCTCCTTCGCTTCGCTGAACCGAAGACCGATCATGCGCGCCGATAAGAGGGTGCTGTATAGGAAAAGAATCCGAGCCAATGTAGGAATGAACGTACGATTAACGTTCAGATAGCGAAAGACCCCCCCCTAGGGCATGTGTTGTCGGGGCGTGCCGATTCTGAATATGTTGAGGCGAGGCAAATGGCAGCGTAATCGGCGCTGTTAGCATTTTTCTCTAGAATGCCAAAGGGAAATACAATGAAGCCGCGCCTGCTGACGCTCTGCCTGTTCTTCGCCCTTGGCCTCAGCCTGGCCGCGAGCGCTGGCCCGTCCATGAAAAGACGGGCATGGATCACCATCGGCGACGCCGCCTTCCGGCATATAAAAATGCTGGCTCCCGATGCGGTGTCGATCGACAGCCGCCAGGTGCGCGTGGCCGGGGCCTCGGAAAAGGTCCATGCCATTGTCCTGGATGAGGGCAGATTGGCGGCGATTGCCGGTGCGATCCATCAACGCATGGGGCAATGCGGCGGCTTCATGTACCACGCCAGTGAAGCCGAGGCCAGGCGCGCCCTCGGCCGGCATCCTGCCGCCCCGCCTGTGCAGGCGTATTCGATCTCGCGGCGGGATGTCGTCGAACCCATGTTGGCGGGCATGCAGGATAAGCAGATCGAGACAACGATCCAGGCCCTCAGCGGATTCACCAACCGCTATTACCGAAGCCAGACCGGCGTCGATGCGGCGAACTGGCTGCAGGCGGCATGGCAAACCCTCGGCGCCGGCCGCGACGACATCGCGGTGGCCCAGGTCGTTCACCGGGGCTATCCCCAGCCTTCCGTCACCATGACCATTGCCGGGACAGACCTGGCGGATGAGTACGTAGTGGTCGGCGCGCATCTCGATTCGATCATCGCGTACGGGATGAGCGAGACGGCACGCGCGCCTGGCGCGGACGACGATGCGTCCGGCGTCGCCAGCATGACCGAAGCCCTGCGCGCGCTGATCGAAAGCGGCTACCGTCCGCGCAGGACGATCCACGCGATTGCCTATGCGGCGGAAGAAGCGGGATTGCGCGGCTCGCAGGAGATCGCCAGGCAATTCAGACAAGCCAGTCGAAAAGTCGCAGGCGTGCTGCAGCTCGACATGACCAATTACAAGGGCGCGCCGAACGACATCTACCTGATCACGGATTACACGAATGCGCAGCAGAACGCCTTCCTGGCCCAGCTGGCCGCTGTGTATCTTCCGGAATTGAAGGTGGCCTACGACAAGTGCGGTTACGGGTGTTCGGACCACGCGAGCTGGGATGCCCAGGGCTATGCGGCGTCGATGCCCTTCGAGTCGTCGATGGCGCGCGATAACCCGGTCATTCATACGTCGCGGGATACGCTGGCGAATTCGGGCGGGCAGACTGCGCACGCGCTGAAGTTCGCGCGCCTCGCGGCGGCTTACATGGTTGAACTGTCCGCTCAGTGAGGAGCGCAGGCACAAAGCAACAAACCCCACCAGGCGAGAATTCGCAGTGCGAATTCGAGCGGTGGGGTTGTGCGTGCAGACGCAAAAAAGCCCGCTAGATCACTAGCGGGCTTTTTCTTATAACTAGCCTGACGATAACCTACTTTCACACTGGTTGCAGCACTATCATCGGCGCAAAGTCGTTTCACGGTCCTGTTC
>NZ_JCASIC010000025.1:0-4537 GCF_059685695.1 Telluria sp. PB2R4
AAGTCGGTCCCACCCCTTCCCATCCCGAACAGGACCGTGAAACGACTTTGCGCCGATGATAGTGCTGCAACCAGTGTGAAAGTAGGTTATCGTCAGGCTAGTTATAAGAAAAACCCCGCAGAGTGATCTCTGTGGGGTTTTTTGCTTTGGACCGCCGTTTTTGCCCATCAGTAGCCAGCACCCGCCAATCGCCTCAGCTTGTGCGCGGAAAAACTACACGCCGGCGCTATTGTTCGGGCCGGGGTACCTTCATGCAATATTAATAATGGGGGCCAAAACACACTTTGTCCGTGTTTTACGTCGTTTCGTCGCATTAGGCCTTGTCTCAGACACCCTCTGGAATACGATTACCTGATCAAAAACCAGAAGGAGATGGCCATGGATAGACCACCTGTACCGGCAGCGTTGACTCCGGTCGCGAATGACGAACGCATCCAGGCGCTCGACGTCGTGCGCGGCTTTGCCCTCATCGGCATCCTGCTGATGAACGTCGAGTTCTTCAACCGCGCCACGGCCACGATCGGATCAGGCATGCAGGCCGGCCTTACCGGGGCGAACTTCTGGGTCAGTTACTTCGTCCAATATTTCGTCGTCGGCAAGTTCTGGACCATCTTCTCCCTCCTGTTCGGCATGGGTTTCGCCGTCATGCTCACCAGGGCAGAACGCGCCGGCCGCAGTTTCCTCGTTCCCTACATGCGCCGCATCGCCGCATTGGCCATCTTTGGCGCCTTGCATCACATCTTCCTGTTCTCCGGCGATATCCTGTTCAGCTATGCGGTAGCGGCTACGGCTCTGCTGATCGTCCTGTATGGCAGGGCCAAGTGGATCCTGGTGGCGATCGTCGCGAGCATCGGTGCCGGGTTCATTCCCGGCATGGACTGGATGTTCGGCATTGCCGGCGGCCTGGCCTTCTTCGGTTTCGTCGCCTGGTGGCTGCGCGGTGAGCAACGCATTCGCTACTTCGGGAAACCGCTGGCGGTGTCCTTCGTGTTCATCCTGGTCGGGACCCTGGCCCTGATCGGTGGCGCAGTGTGCTGGGCCGTTCCGGATATGCCGCCGCAGGCGCGCTTCGGCCTGCCGCTCCTCGGCGCGGCACTCGTCACGCTCGGCTTGTTCACCCGGAAGTACCACGCTGACCAAGCCGCACGTCCGTGGCGCATCGGTGTGGGCATCTACTGCTTTTCGTTCCTGATGATGACCGGCGCGGGCGCATCGATGTACTTCTTCCCGGAGAAGCCGCCGGCGGTAGCCACCAAGGAGCAGGCCGAGAAACAGAAAAAGCAGGCCGCAGAACGCGCCAAGAACCTGAAGGAACGCGAAGAGCGCATCAAGAAGGAAACGACCGCGCTCTCGAAGGGGAGCTATGCGGACGTCGTGACGCTGCGCGCCAAACACTTCGCCGAAAACGCGCCAGGTGAGGTCGGCTTCGCGACGATCCTGATCGGCATGTTCCTGATCGGTAGCTGGTTCGTTCGGGCGGGCATCATGGAAAGGGCGCAGGCCCACCTGCCGCTGTTCCGCAAGCTCGCCATGTTCGGCCTCCCGCTCGGCATCGGCATGGGTGTGCTCGGCTCCGCGATCGCCATGCACGCGATCCCGGGTTCGCGCGGCGCCGACGGCTTCCAGCTGGCTTCCGGCCTGCAAATGCTGGGCAATTTGCCGGCCTCGATCGGCTATGTCAGCCTGGTGATCCTGATGCTGTACAGCGCCTCGCCGCTGAACAAGGTCAGCGTGCTGGCACCGTTCGGCCGCATGGCCCTGACCAACTACCTGACGCAATCGCTGGTCGCCTCCACTTTCTTCCTTGGTTACGGCTTCGGCAATTGGGGCGTCTCACGGGTCGACCAGATGCTGTTCGTCGTGGTGCTCGCGGCGGCCCAGATTGTGTTCAGCCACCTGTGGCTGTCGCGCTTCCGTTACGGCCCGGTGGAATGGCTGTGGCGCGCGGTCACCTACTGGCAAATTCCGCGCATGCGCATCGGCAGCCCGGCCGCCGCGGCCGCCGTGGCAACGCCGGCGTGAAGGGGATGCTCCGAACCGGCGCGGTGCTGCTGGCCTGCGCCGCCGCATCGACGCTCGCACACGCTGGGGCGGCCCAGCCGGTAAAGGTGGCGGGACTGGGCAAGCCGGCACGGATCCTGGTCGACCGCTGGGGCGTGCCGCACATTTATGCCGCCAGCCAGGATGACGCCTTTTTTGTCCAGGGCTTCAACGCCGCGCGCGACCGCCTGTTCCAGATCGACCTGTGGCGCCGCCGTGGACTGGGCGAACTGGCCTCGGTCTTCGGCCCTTCCTACGTGGAGCAGGACCGGGCCGCGCGCCTGTTCCTGTACCGCGGCGGTATGGCGCCTGAATGGGCTGCCTACGGCAAGGACGCGCAGCAGACCAGCGCGCGTTTCGTCGCGGGTATCAACGCCTACATCGACCACATCGTGCGCAAGCCGGAACTGTTGCCCTTCGAGTTCCGCCAGCTCGGCTACAAGCCGGCGAAGTGGCGCCCGGAAGACGTGGTGCGCATTCGCAGCCATGGACTGACGCGCAACCTGACCCAGGAATTCGCCCGAGCACGCGTGGTCTGCAGCGCGGGCCTGGCGGCGGACGCGGTGCGCGCCCAGCTGTCGCCCGCATGGACCACCCGCATCCCCGACGGCCTCGATCCCTGCCTGCCCAATGATGCACTCGACGTCTTCCATCGCGCGACCGACAACGTACGCTTCGACCGCGGCGCCTTGCAGGCATTGCGCGCGGCGCCGAACGAGGAAACGCTCGAGGGCAGCAATAACTGGGTGGTCGCCCCGTCGCGTACGAGCACTGGCCGTCCGATCCTGGCCAACGACCCGCACCGCGCCTATGGCGCGCCATCGCTGCGCTACATCGTTCACCTGAGCGCGCCCGGCCTCGACGTCATCGGCGCGGGGGAGCCTGCGCTGCCTGGTGTGTCGATCGGCCATAACGGCAAGGTCGCGTTCGGGCTGACCATCTTCAGCATCGACCAGGAAGATTTGTACGTCTACGAGACCAATCCTGCAAATCCGCAGCAGTATCGCTACCGTGGCGCTTGGGAGAACTTCCGCGTGGTGCGCGAGAAGCTCGCCGTGCGCGGCCGGCCCGCCACGACGGTCGAGCTGCGCTTCACCCGCCACGGACCGGTGATCTACCAGGATGCCGGCAAGCGCCGCGCACTTGCGGTGCGCACCGCCTGGACCGCTCCCGGCATGGCGCCTTATTTCGGCAGCATCGACTACATGAAGGCGCAGGACTTCCCGCAGTTCCGCCGCGCGATGGAGCGCTGGGGCGCGCCGACCGAAAACCAGGTCTATGCCGACACGGCCGGGAATATCGGCTGGGTGGCGGGCGGCCTGGCGCCGGTGCGTCCGAACTGGGACGGCCTGATGCCGGTGCCGGGGGATGGCCGCTACGAATGGAAGGGCTTCCTCGACGGCGCCAAGCTGCCCTATGTTCTCAATCCGAAGCAGGGCTGGTTCGCGTCGGCCAACGAAATGAACCTGCCGGCCGGCTTCCCCTACAAGGAGCACAAGCTCGGTTTCGAATGGCCGGACAATGCGCGCGCGCGCCGGATCGCCGAGGTGCTGTCAAAGACGCCCAGGGCCAGCATGGAAGACATGGAGCGCCTGCAGAACGACGTGGTGTCACTGAACGCGCGCCGGCTGGTCGCCCTGCTCAAGCCCTTGTCGTCGCCAGACCAGAAGACACAGGCCGCGCTACGCCTGCTCTCGCGCTGGGACGGCGAGGAGAAGGCCAGCTCCGCAGCTGCGGCCTTGTATGAAGTTTGGTGGTCGCGGCACCTCGGGCAGGCGTTCAAGGATGCGGTACTCACGTCGGCGGCGGCGCATGCTTTCGATGCGCCGCATGCGAGCGTCCTGCTCGAGTCGCTGGAACAGCCGGCGCACCGCTTCGGTGCGGATGCGCTGCGCAAGCGTAACGAGGTCCTGCTCTCCAGTCTCGGTCGGGCGTGGGCGGAAGTGGAGGGGCTGCAGGGGCCGGATCCCTCACGCTGGCAGTGGGGCAAACTGCACTTCAGCTACTTCGTGCATCCGATGACGCCGATCCTCGATCGGGCTTCCCGCGCCCAGGTGAACGTGGGGCCGATCCCGCGCGGCGGTGGTGCGTACACGGTGAACGTGTCCAGTTATCACCCCGACAGTTTCTGGCAGGCGCATGGACCTTCCTTCCGCATGGTGCTCGACGTTGGTAACTGGGACAACTCGCGTGCGGTCAACACGCCGGGGCAGTCCGGCGATCCGGCCAGCCCGCACTATCGCGACCTCGCCACTACCTGGGCCGAGGGCAAATACTTCCCGCTCTTGTACTCCCGCGCGGCGGTAGAGAAGGCTGCGACGCAGCTCATTGAACTTGTACCGGCGCCTTGATCACGCGGGGCTTGCAAGTAGACGCACGCTTTGCTATAGTTCGCCTCCGCTTCGGTGTGAGCAAAAAACGTTAACGTAATCAAGTGCTTACGGTAACAAGCTCAACAGGAAAATCTGAAAAACGAAGCGGACGAGGGGTTGACGAG
>NZ_JCASIC010000026.1:0-3813 GCF_059685695.1 Telluria sp. PB2R4
CTCGTCAACCCCTCGTCCGCTTCGTTTTTCAGATTTTCCTGTTGAGCTTGTTACCGTAAGCACTTGATTACGTTAACGTTTTTTGCTCACACCGAAGCGGAGGCGAACTATAGCAAATCGCAGTGCGTTCGCGCAAGAGTAAATCGCGGGTGTTGTTTCAGCGCCGCTTAGGTGTCGAGTACGTGACTGCGGAGATGCCGCGCGTCCTGCAGCGGTGTGGCGCCGAACAGCCTGCGGTATTCCCTGCTGAATTGGGACGGGCTTTCATAGCCGACCTCATAGGCTACTGCCGCCGCTTCCTGGCTGCCGCTCATGAGGCGGCGGCGCGCCTCGAGCAATCGCACCTGCTTGTGGTACTGCAGAGGGCTCATGATCGTCGCCGTCTTGAAGCGGCGATGCAAGGCATAAGGACTGAGGTGTACGATCTGGGCCAACTCGGCAATGCGGAGCGGCGCGTCATAATGCTCACGGATCCATGAAATCGCCTTGTTGACAGCCTGCTCCTGATGGCCTCCCGCCACGGCGCGACGCATCGAATGGCCGCCCGGTCCGGTGAGGAGGTGGTACATGATTTCCTGTTTGATGAGGCGCCCAAGCACCGGCAAGTCGCCAGGACGTTCGAGCAGACGCATGAGGCGCAGGAAAGCGTCGGTCAATGCCTCGCTTGCGGGATGTACGGTAACGATGGATCCATCGCCCGCTTCAGACAAGGATGGCAAGCCCATCTCGAGCATGAAGGTGGCGATCTCCTTGGGGTCGAGATCCACCCGCAATCCGTAATACGGCTCGGTGGTCGTCGCACTGACAATGCGTCCGGCGACGGGCATCGCAACCCCGGTCTGCACATACTGTCCAGGTCCGTAGTGCAGCACGCGGTCTCCAACCAGCATTTCCTTCTGCCCCTGCACGATCATGCACATCGAGGGCTGCAGCATGCCCCTCCCCACCGGTGTCGGTGCGGACCGGCGGATCAGGGTCAGCCAGGGAAGCGCAGTGCCGATATCGTCGACGGTGCCGGCGCTGCTGGAAAAACACCGGTGCACCGCACGCAGCAGCGAGAGGCGCGCGTATTGATCAGAGAGCGTGTTCATGACCGAGCAATGCTTTGGGTTCCAGGTACTGTTCGAATCCGAATATCCCGAACTCGCGTCCGAGACCGGACTGTTTAAAACCACCGAAAGGCGCTGCCGGTTCATCATACAGCCCATTGATGAAGACCCGCCCGGCCACGATGCGTGAGGCGATACGGTTCGCGCGTGCGAGGTCGCCCGAGAACACATAGGCGTGCAAGCCGTAGATGGTGTCGTTCGCCAGGCGCACGGCTTCCTCTTCGTCCTCATAGGCGATGACGGACAGCACCGGCCCGAAGATCTCTTCGCGTGCAATGCCCATGTCGTTATGCACGTCGCCGAACACCGTCGGCCGCACGAAGTATCCGTGGTCCAGTCCTCGCGGCCGGCCGAGGCCGCCCGTCAACAGGCGCGCGCCCTCGTCCATGCCACGCTGGATATAGCCTTGCACGCGTTCATACTGCGTTCGCGTCACCATCGGCCCAATCACTGTCGCCGGATCGCGCGGGTCGCCAACCCGGAAGGCGTCGAAGGCGCGGACGATCAAGACATGCGCTTCCTCCAGGCGGGCGCGCGGTACCAGCAAGCGCGATCCGGCAAGGCATGCCTGGCCGCTGTTCATGGTCGCCGCGATCGCTGCAAGCGGGATGGCTTTCGCAAAATCGGCATCGTCGAGCAGGATGGTCGGCGACTTGCCGCCCAGTTCCAGCGTCACGCGTTTCATGGTGTCGACCGCACCGCGCGCGATGGCCTTGCCCACGGCCGTGGAGCCAGTAAAGGAGATCTTGGCGATATCCGGATGGCGCACGATCTCGGCGCCGACCGTGTCTCCACGTCCGGTGACGATGTTGAACAACCCGGGCGGCAGCCCGGCGCGATGCAGGACGCGGGTCAGCACCGCGGTCTGGCGGGCGCTCAGCTCGCTGGGTTTGATCACCGCCGTGCTGCCGGCGGCAATTGCCATCGACAGCTTGCTGCAAATGAAGCCCACATTGGCATTCCACGGCGTGATCAGGCCGACCACACCGAGCGGCTCCATCCTCACCCGGGCGCTCGCGATCTGGCGTTCGAAAGCGTAGTCGGCCAACAGCGTCCGCGCGGCAGCAAATGAGGCCGCGGCACGCTTTGCGGTCGCGGTCGAGGTGCGCACCGGTCCGCCATATTCTTCGACCATCTGCGCGCTCAGCTCGTCTTCGGCGGCAGCCACCACGTCGTGCAGGCGCTGCAGCCATTCCATGCGTTGCGCACGGCTGCTGCCCTGCTGCGCGCGGTACGCCAACGAGGCGGCCGCGATCGCCGCTTGCGCGTCGACCTCATCGGCAATTACGACACGGGTGGCTGGCGCCTCGCTGACCGGGTCGATCAGGGTCAGCTCATCCGTGCCGTGCGGCGTGACGAATGCGCCGTTGATATAGATGCTGTCGATGGTTTGCATGCTTCCTCCTACAAAAAGTGGTCGAGCCATCATAGGAGGTGCGCGGTTCCCAGCGGTATCCAGATCCATGTGAAGGGTTGCCTGATCCTGCCATTCTGATTCGATGACAGCACGGTGTGACCGGCCCGCGACTGAGCTTGCGATCGGTATCAGATTCCCCTTGGCGTGCAAGGCGCCATGTTCCATAGTGGGTTCAACAGTGCGCGCATTGATGCTCCGGGGCTTTGGGCGTACTGTTGAGCCATGGAATAAATGCACAAAGAGCAAGAACGACATGACATGGAGATGCGCAACATCATTGAGGAACGCGCGTCGTCCTCCCCGGAGTCCAAGCCCTGTTCGGTTTTAAGAAGATTGCCGTGTTCAACGATCGCTTTGCCGAACTGGCTCACTACGCGAAGGCCTGCCACGCCCTGGGGATGATCATGGTGGTCATCTCGATTGCCATGGTCATGACGCCGGCGATCCATTACCGCAGCTGCCACGGCCACGCGACGTCATCGATGGTCAAGCTCTCATCGAGGATGATCTGCGGCGCCCTCTGGCCGCTGCCGCTGGCTTGGCCCTCGACATGTTTACGGTGATGCACGTCGTCGTGAAAGGCATGTCGGCGCGCATGGCCCTGAGCGTAGGTGCGGGAGTAGGCACGCTGGCTCTGCTATCGGGCTTCTGGTTCGCTCTGCCGCGTCGCGCACACAAGAACTGAACAGCTCGGCCATGTGTGAATTGTCGAACAGATGAGGTTTCGTGCACCCGGATAATGCGTCAGGTCAAAGCGAAGATCGTACGATCGAACTCAGACCTGGGCGCCATGGTCGAAGCACGTCAGCTGCACGACGCAGCACAAGTTTCTTGAACTGGGCTGCACTCGCCAAACCCAAAGTTCCGGTATCGGGGGGAGCATATACGGAGGCGAGTGTTGGCCCAGCCGTGCACAGTACCGGCGGCGACGGCGAAATGGGAAAGCGAGTCTGCAGATTCGCTACCCGCCGCGCCGCGGTGACGCACAGCTGGGAAACCTGGCGGACTGCCCGCCAGACTAAAGCCTCGGTGTAAAGCCGGGGCTTTCTTTTTTCGATCCCTGGACACCAATGGGCCATCCAAAGCAAAAAACCCCACCAGGCGAAAATTCGCAGTGCGAATTCGAGCGGTGGGGTTGTGCGTGCAGACGCAAAAAAGCCCGCTAGATCGCTAGCGGGCTTTTTCTTATAACTAGCCTGACGATAACCTACTTTCACACTGGTTGCAGCACTATCATCGGCGCAAAGTCGTTTCACGGTCCTGTTCGGGATGGGAAGGGGTGGGACC
>NZ_JCASIC010000027.1:0-3772 GCF_059685695.1 Telluria sp. PB2R4
GGCCAGCGTTTGCAGGCGCTGCGGCTGGTTCAGCGCAGGCAGTCGTGCGAACCATTTCTTGAAACTGGGTGCTTTCATGGCCGGCTCCCGTCGATGCAGACGGGTGTTCGACCGCCACGGAGCTCAGCAGTTCAATCCTCATCCATAGCTAAAGGTGACAGCGCCAAAAATTTTGCTTCCACGGCTCAGCGCAGCGACTCGTAGGCCACTGCCAGGCACACCAGGCCCACGAAGAACAGCAAGCCGTAGACGAAGACCCGCATCGAGGTCGCCAGCTCGGCGACGGCGCGGCTGGATTTGTTGTCCAGCTTGCCCTTGCGACGCGCCGAGTTCAACAGCAATGAAATGAAGACGAACAAGGTCGCCAGGATCAGGACGATTTTCATGGGAACTGCCGTTGCCCGCTAGGTGCGCGCCATGACCAGTGCCAGCGCCACCAGCGCCAGCACCGACGACACGCCGGTGGCCACGCTCAGCCACAGGATGCGATCGCGCGCCGCGTCCATCTTGGCGATCAGCTGGGCGTTCTGGTCGGCCATGTTGGCGATGATTTCGGAGGCCTGCAGCATCTGGGTGCGCAGTTCGGCCAGCGACATTTCATTCTTTTCGACGCGCATGACCAGCGTGCCGAAATAATCTTCCTGCGGCTCGTCGCGCATCATCGGCTCCGGCGCCATGCCGGCCGCGCCGCCGGACTTGCGCGCCACCGTGTCCCACAGCCTGCGCGCGCCGGTCGCCACCTGGGGCGCCGCATTGATCACTTCACTCCACGGGACGGTCTTGAGGACGCTCCACCAGCCAGTTGCCATAACCTAGTTCTCCTATCGGGTCGATTCATCGCGAGCATACCACCGCGGACTCCTGGTACACGAACTCATCCGGTCTGTACCGTGCCGCACCCCACGCCCGGCTGCGCTACCATGCGCCCATGTGTGGACGATTCGACCAGAGCCAGACGGCTCGCTATTACGCCAGCGTATTCGGCTGGACCGACGCGGTCTACGACAGCGAGTCCTCCCCTGCCTGGAATGTTTCGCCCGGCAGCTACCGCCCGGTGATGCACCTGCAGGACGGCGAGCGCCGCATCGACGACGTGTTCTGGAGCTACCGCGCACGCTGGGCCGAAGGCAAGGTGCCGGTGATGGTCAATGCGCGCATGGACAAGCTCACCAACCGCTACTGGAAGCCGCTGCTCAAGAAAGGGCGCGCAATCGTGCCGGCCGAGGGCTGGTACGAGTGGACCGGCGAAAAGGGCAAGAAACAGCCCTGGCACATCCACCGCAAGGACCGGGCGCCGCTGTTTTTCCTGGCCCTGGCCAACTTCGGCAGCCTGGGTGAAGACCGCGCCGAAAACCGGGCCGAGGCCGGCTTCGTGCTGGTGACCGACGCCGCCGATGAGGGCATGCTCGACATCCACGACCGCCGCCCGGTGGTGCTCGAAGCGGAAGATGCCGAACTATGGCTCAACCCGGACCTGTCGCCCGAGGAGGCCCTAGACCTGGCACGCCGCGCCGCCCTGCCCTGCGACGCCTTCGAATGGTACCAGGTGAGCACGGCAGTGAACCGCGCCGGCGCGCAGGATCCGCAGATGGCCCTGCCGCTCGTCGACTAGTCCTTTATTTTTTACCGGACGCAAGAAAAACCCGCACGCTCGCACGTGCGGGTTTTTCTACTTCCCTACAACGCGCTATTAGTGCTGGTATGCACCCACGTCGAAACCGGTGGTCGCATTACGTGCGCGGCCATCGATGTCGCTCGACGGTGCGTAGGTTGCGATGCCGCGGCCGATCGCCGGCGAACTGGTGCTCAGCTTGTAGTTCGGCGTGGCTGCGGTACGCGAGTAGCCGACGAACAACGGGTTCGAGGTGACGGTGTTGGTGTAGGTCAGGCCGTTCAACAAGCGGTAGTTGTACTTCGGGTTCTGGAACACCAGGTTGTTCTTGTAGGTGTTGCCCTTGCCAGTCCGGCCCTGCTCCGAGATGCCGTACTGGTTGTCGTACACGATATTGTTGTGCACGTGGACGTTGTTGGCGCCGGCCGAGGTGAAGTAGAAGTCGCCGCCGCCGACGATGATGCCGGTCATCGACGAGGACACCGTGTTGTTGATGATCTTGATGTCGGTCGCATCGTGCCACAGGTGGATCGCCGCCGATCCGACGCGGTACACCAGGTTGTTCATGATGGTGCCCGAGGTCGAGTGGTAGATACCCTGGACGTAGGTACAGCCGGCCGGGCCGATGTCGTGCACGACGTTGCCGATCACGTCACCCTTGACGCCCTTGTAGTAGCTGTCCACGCCGATCGCCGAACCGCCCGCGCTGTTGCACGGGATGGTGGTGGCGGTGTGGTGCACGTGGTTGGCCTGGATCACGTTGTACGAGCCGCCGGTGTAGATGCCGGCGGTCCACTTAAGCCCCGAGCCGATCTTGCTGCCGTCGACTTCGAAGCCGATGATGCTGACGTAGTTGCCGCGGTTGTCCCAGGCGGTCTTGTTGGTCGAGTTGGCCGGCGGAACGATCTTGGCGCCCCACTTGGTGGTCGAGACCCAGTAGATGCGGCCCGATGCGGTACCGCTGCCGGTGGTCTTGATACCGCCGGCATAGGTGCCCGGCGCCACGAACACGGTGGTGCTCGGCTTGGTGGCGACCTGGGCGGCGCGCGCCAGGGTCTTGAACGGCGCCGACTTGCTGCCGTTGGCGCTGTCCGAGCCGGTCGGCGACACATAGTAATTATAGGTGGTGGCCGGAATGGTCGGCATGCCGCCTGCGGTTGGGCCGGAATTATTATTGCGGCTCTTGTATTCGTCGCTTGCCTTCAGCTGCGCGGCGATGTAGTCCATCGAGACGCCGTTGTCCAGTGCCTGCGCCCACCATGCCAGCCCGGCGGCATCCGCATTGCGGCCCAGGATATCCAGGTAGAGCTGGTTGATCTGGTTTTTCTGCGCGGTGGTGGCGGCTGCCAGGGTCGGCGCGTTGGCCGAGGTGGCGGCGACAGCGTGGCCGGCGCTGAGTGTTCCAAACGCACCCAGCAGGGCTGCTGCGGTACCGCAGAGGACGGCGTGGTGGCGGATGTGCGAAGCGAAAGCGAAAGTCTTGTTCATCTGTGTTTTTCCTGTGTGCCCGAAATGAGTGGGCGTGGAATGACGGGCAAAAAGTGCCCCGTGCACCGGGAGATCCGGTACAGCCGGCCACCTGTAAAAAAGCGGTGGCGTCTTCCTGGTTGCTTGATCAGGCGCACGCGTTGCGTGGCCCTCGGGATGCACAGGCGGCGGAGGCCGCCTGCACGGGATGGCACTACTTGTTGCTGCTTGGTGCTGCTTGGTGCTACCCGGACCTGCTTCGCCAGGACCGGGCTGTCGGCTTAGCGCTCGTAGGCGCCGACGTCGATGCCAGGGGTTGCGGTGCGCGAACGGCCTTCGATGTCGGCCGACGGTGCGTAGGTGGAGATGCCGCGGCCGATCGCCGGCGAGCTGGCGCTCAGCTTGTAGTTCGGCGTGACGGCAGTACGCGAGTAAGCGACGAACAACGGGTTCGAGGTGACGGTGTTGGTGTAGGTCAGGCCATTCAACAGGCGGTAGTTGTACTTCGGGTTCTGGAACACCAGGTTGTTCTTGTAGGTGTTGCCCTTGCCGGTCCGGCCCTGCTCCGAGATGCCGTACTGGTTGTCGTACACGATATTGTTGTGCACGTGGACGTTGTTGGCGCCGGCCGAGGTGAAGTAGAAGTCGCCGCCGCCGACGATGATGCCGGTCATCGACGACGTCACCGTGTTG
>NZ_JCASIC010000028.1:0-1234 GCF_059685695.1 Telluria sp. PB2R4
ATCAACAAACATGCAACAAGCTGTACTCTTGATTTCTATGACGTTCCCTGCTGTCAGTAGGGGCCAACGTTATAGGGACAAGCGAATAAGTGCACATGGTGGATGCCTTGGCGATTACAGGCGATGAAGGACGTAGTAGCTTGCGATAAGCTGCGGGGAGTGAGCAAACACACTTTGATCCGCAGATTTCCGAATGGGGAAACCCGGCCTTATAGGTCATTGCATACTGAATACATAGGTATGCAAAGCGAACGCGGCGAACTGAAACATCTAAGTAGCTGCAGGAAAAGAAATCAACCGAGATTCCCAAAGTAGTGGCGAGCGAAATGGGATGAGCCTGTACGTGATAGTCGATTGGATAGTGGAAGCTTCTGGAAATAAGCGCCATAGCGGGTGATAGCCCCGTACACGAAATTCAAACGGTGATACTAAGCGTACGACAAGTAGGGCGGGACACGAGAAATCCTGTCTGAACATGGGGGGACCATCCTCCAAGGCTAAATACTCGTAATCGACCGATAGTGAACCAGTACCGTGAGGGAAAGGCGAAAAGAACCCCGGGAGGGGAGTGAAATAGATCCTGAAACCGTGTGCATACAAACAGTCGGAGCCTCTTTATGGGGTGACGGCGTACCTTTTGTATAATGGGTCAGCGACTTACATTCAGTGGCGAGGTTAACCGAATAGGGGAGCCGTAGAGAAATCGAGTCCGAACAGGGCGACAGTCGCTGGGTGTAGACCCGAAACCAGGTGATCTACCCATGGCCAGGATGAAGGTGCGGTAACACGCCCTGGAGGTCCGAACCCACTAATGTTGAAAAATTAGGGGATGAGCTGTGGGTAGGGGTGAAAGGCTAAACAAACCTGGAAATAGCTGGTTCTCTCCGAAAACTATTTAGGTAGTGCCTCAAGTATCACCATCGGGGGTAGAGCACTGTTATGGCTAGGGGGTCATTGCGACTTACCAAACCATTGCAAACTCCGAATACCGATGAGTGCGAGCTTGGGAGACAGACGTCGGGTGCTAACGTCCGGCGTCAAGAGGGAAACAACCCAGACCGCCAGCTAAGGTCCCAAAGATTGGCTAAGTGGAAAACGAAGTGGGAAGGCTAAAACAGTCAGGATGTTGGCTTAGAAGCAGCCACCATTTAAAGAAAGCGTAATAGCTCACTGATCGAGTCGTCCTGCGCGGAAGATGTAACGGGGCTAAGCCAGTCACCGAAGCTGCGGATAT
>NZ_JCASIC010000028.1:1334-3062 GCF_059685695.1 Telluria sp. PB2R4
ATATGGTAGGAGAGCGTTCTGTAAGCCTGCGAAGGTGTCTTGTGAAGGATGCTGGAGGTATCAGAAGTGCGAATGCTGACATGAGTAGCGATAATGCGGGTGAAAAGCCCGCACGCCGTAAGCCCAAGGTTTCCTGTTCAACGTTCATCGGAGCAGGGTGAGTCGGCCCCTAAGGCGAGGCAGAGATGCGTAGCTGATGGGAAGCAGGTTAATATTCCTGCACCGTCGTATGATGCGATGGGGGGACGGATCGCGGAAGGTTGTCCAGCTGTTGGAATAGCTGGTTTCTGGTTCATAGAAGGCGCTTAGGCAAATCCGGGCGCGGAATTCAAGGGACTGGGACGTGTAGCCATGTGCTACGAAGCAATCGGAAGTGGTTCCAAGAAAAGCCTCTAAGCTTCAGTCATACGAGACCGTACCGCAAACCGACACAGGTGGGCGAGATGAGTATTCTAAGGCGCTTGAGAGAACTCGGGAGAAGGAACTCGGCAAATTGGTACCGTAACTTCGGGATAAGGTACGCCCTTGTAGCTTGACCACTTTACTGTGGAAGGGTGAACGGGTTGCAATAAACTGGTGGCTGCGACTGTTTAATAAAAACACAGCACTCTGCAAACACGAAAGTGGACGTATAGGGTGTGACGCCTGCCCGGTGCTGGAAGATTAAATGATGGGGTGCAAGCTCTTGATTGAAGTCCCAGTAAACGGCGGCCGTAACTATAACGGTCCTAAGGTAGCGAAATTCCTTGTCGGGTAAGTTCCGACCTGCACGAATGGCGTAACGATGGCCACACTGTCTCCTCCCGAGACTCAGCGAAGTTGAAATGTTTGTGATGATGCAATCTACCCGCGGCTAGACGGAAAGACCCCATGAACCTTTACTGTAGCTTTGCATTGGACTTTGAACCAATCTGTGTAGGATAGGTGGGAGGCTTTGAAGCGGGGACGCCAGTTCTCGTGGAGCCATCCTTGAAATACCACCCTGGTTTGTTTGAGGTTCTAACCTTGGTCCGTTATCCGGATCGGGGACAGTGCATGGTAGGCAGTTTGACTGGGGCGGTCTCCTCCTAAAGCGTAACGGAGGAGTTCGAAGGTACGCTAGGTACGGTCGGACATCGTGCTAATAGTGCAATGGCATAAGCGTGCTTAACTGCGAGACCGACAAGTCGAGCAGGTACGAAAGTAGGACATAGTGATCCGGTGGTTCTGTATGGAAGGGCCATCGCTCAACGGATAAAAGGTACTCTGGGGATAACAGGCTGATTCCTCCCAAGAGTTCATATCGACGGGGGAGTTTGGCACCTCGATGTCGGCTCATCACATCCTGGGGCTGTAGCCGGTCCCAAGGGTATGGCTGTTCGCCATTTAAAGTGGTACGTGAGCTGGGTTTAAAACGTCGTGAGACAGTTTGGTCCCTATCTGCCGTGGGCGTTGGAAATTTGAAGGGGGCTGCTCCTAGTACGAGAGGACCGGAGTGGACGAACCTCTGGTGTACCGGTTGTCACGCCAGTGGCATTGCCGGGTAGCTAAGTTCGGAAGAGATAACCGCTGAAAGCATCTAAGCGGGAAACTTGCCTTGAGATGAGATTTCCCGGAGCCTTGAGCTCCTTGAAGGGTCGTTCGAGACCAGGACGTTGATAGGCTGGGTGTGGAAGTGCAGTAATGCATTAAGCTAACCAGTACTAATTGCCCGTACGGCTTGTCCCTATAACCTTGGTAGGCTATAGA
>NZ_JCASIC010000029.1:0-2890 GCF_059685695.1 Telluria sp. PB2R4
AGTCGGTCCCACCCCTTCCCATCCCGAACAGGACCGTGAAACGACTTTGCGCCGATGATAGTGCTGCAACCAGTGTGAAAGTAGGTTATCGTCAGGCTAGTTATAAGAAAAACCCCATCAGATGATTCTGGTGGGGTTTTTTGCTTTGTACCGCCCGCATTCATCGTTTGTATGACACAAGGGTAATTTTCGACACGCCCGTTTGTGCTCACCCGAGTCCCTATACTGTATTTCGTGCGTACTCAACAGGACAATACGATGAACATCAGGCGCCCGGCTTTTCTCTTTCCCTTGCTCCGTACCGCCATCTGCGCCGGTCTCTTCATTTCGCATGCCGCCGGGGCGAATTCCTTGCCGGCAGGCTGCGACATGCGCGAGCTGGCAGCTTTCCCGCTCAGCCTCACCGAAGACTTGCGCCCGGTCGGCGAAGCCATGATCAACGGCCGCACGGTTCCTGCCATGCTGAGCACCGGTGCCGGAGAGTCCCTCGTGTTCAACGAGAAGGTCCTGGAACGTCTCGGCATCGAGGTTCGCTCCTCGACGAGCAAGCTGGATGCCGATGATGCGCGCAACCCGACGAAGGTCGATCTGTACGTGGATACTTCGCACGCAAACATCAAGCACTTCTCGCTCGGACCGTTCAAGGGCAAAGGCGGCAGCTACAAGGTCGAGGACTTCCTGGACGACACTTACGGCGTCCGGGTCGGCGCCGGTATGCTCCTCAAGAACGACCTCGAAATCGCCCTCGATGCCGGTTACCTGAAGTCTTTCAATCCGAGTGGCTGCATCGGCGCGCACCTGGCCTACTGGGATCCGCAGGCCGTGCCTGTGCTTGCCATGTGGGACCCGTGGAAACGCGACGCACGGGTCGTGTTCACCGCAACGATCGGCGGAAAGCCCATTCATGCCTTGTTATCCACGGCGACGCCCTATTCCTATGTACCGAAAGCCGCTGCGGTCAGGCTCGGATTGTCGCCAGACTCACCCGGAGCGACACCCGAGGCACCCCTGCCGGGACACGCTGCCGACAAGCCGGTATGGAAGGTCCCGGTCCCGCTGATGTCGATCGGAGGATTCGAGGTGAAAGACCTGGAACTGCGCCTGATGGACCTGAGCCATGAAGGAGAGGTACTGGTATTGGGGGCGGATTTCCTGCATCGGCACCGGGTCTATATCGCCATGGAGCAGAAGCGCATCTATTTTTCCCCGATCACTACGCCGCAGCCCAGAAAACGCGGTTCGGTGCAGGTGATTCCACAACCGCTGAACTAATCATCCAACAGCTGCAACCCCGCCCGCGACATCTCGTCGAGCCGACAAGGCTTTTGTAGCAGCGGGATACGCTCGAAATGTCGCTGTCCGCACCGGCTTCTCCCGCGTATCCGGATGCGAACAGCAGCTTCGCCCGTGGCAGGTACTGGGCCGTTGCACCTCGTCGCTCCTGCCGGCTCCATTGTCGGCGGATCAGCGCATGGCCCCCAGTGCCCACTGATCAGCTGGAGGACATTGTTGAAATCGTGGGCCACGTCGCCGGTCAGCTGGCCGATCGCTTCCATCTTTTCCGCTTCGTGCAGCGAGGCCTGCGTGCGGGCCAGTTCGCGCGTGCGTCCTTCTTCAGGTTCCGGATCACTTTTGGTGAACATACGGCCCTGAGGCCGCGTATTAATGCTGGGTTGCGCCTGCCTCGGGCGCGGTCCGGAGGATGCTGTGCTCAAGCTGCAGGAGGTCGTAGGGCTTGGGCAGTACGATGATGCCGCTGTCCTGGGGAACCCGGACGTTGTTCCCCTCGCCCGAGGTCAGGATCACGCGCGCCGCCAGCTCGAGGCCTGACAGGTGCGGCGGATTCAGGGGCGTCCTCGATCACCATGATGCGGCGTGTATCGTTTGGCACGGCAGTGTTGCGGACGATGTCCTGGGCGACGGCCGGCGCCGCCATTGGCACGGACAGGCTGGCCGCCCCCAGCTGGCCGCGGACCGCCTGGGCCAGCTGTTCCCGGCTGTAGGGCTTTAGCAGCAGTTCCATGGTCTCGACAAACGCAGCGTCGGGCAGCTGTCCGGAGGTCGGCGTTGCGGACAACGTGTCCGCACCAGTGTCACAGTGCAACACTGATGACGCTGGATATTGACTGCTTAGTAACTCATCTGCATGGCCAACCGGTGTTCAGGCTGCGTGCGCAATACCATTTCCGTTAAAACGAACTTCCAGCTTGTTCCAGAAGCGGTCATGCACAGGGAGGAGCAAGACGTTACAGACCGGTTCGAGCACGGCCGCCATGCCGCCAAAGGCGAGCGAGCCGGTCGCCAGGACCATGACGCTGAAGGCAACGCCCATGTGCATTACAGTCTGGCTCATCTTTTCGGCGCCGAGACGCAGGTAACGATCGCGCGCATTGGTGGCGCGCGCACGAACGGCGGCCCATGCCTTTTCGTGTAGGGGGAGTAACAGCACATTGATGACGGGTTCAATGACGATCGCCAGGCCGCCCAGCATGACGGAACCGGTGACGGCATAGGTAATCGCAAACGCGATCGCCATGTGGGCGATGACCTGGGATGTTTTCTTGGCGGCGATGACCATGTTGGTTCTTCCTGTGCTGTGTTGTCACTACTGAAGCCAGATGATAGCGATTCTCATTCATAGTCGAAAGCCAAATAAATTGAATGAATTGATAGTTCTTAGCTATTGGATGCAAGTCCAGAAGTTGAAAAAAAGCAGCTTGTTCATTAACGCGCTACTTGCGCGAGATATCGGCGTTTGCTATAGTCTCGCTCTTCCGACGCACATTGCAGCCTGTAAGGCAGCGAAAGCGAAGGAGACGAGGGGTTGACGAGTTAAGCGAAGCACTGCATAATCTCACTTCTCTGCTGCTGACGAACACAACGCTTCGCA